>LCKG01000028.1 GCA_001001285.1 Parcubacteria group bacterium GW2011_GWC1_45_13 | reverse complement strand
AAAAAACAGCCGGGCGTGGAATTTAAAAGCTGGGCCTGGCGGATTTTGGTAAACACCTCGCTTACCCATTATAGGAAGCTCAAAAAAAGCTTCGGAGACGTGGGTTATTTAGACGAAATTTTGGCGGACGATGAAAAAGCCGAATCGCTTTTTTCAATGGAAGATAATTTAGATAAAAACGAAAATATCGGCGAGGTGCGGGAGGCTATAGAAAAAATGCCTTCCGAAGCGGCCGAGCTTTTGCGGGCGCATTACGTGGAAGACCGGCCTTATTCCGAAATCGCCAGAAAACAGGGGATTTCCATAGGCGCTTTGAAGATGAAACTTTTTCGCGCGCGCAAGGTTTTAAAAGATATTATGAAGCAGGCTTAAACTTATGGCTAACGATCTAAAAAAGCGAATAATGAGGCGGGTTTACGGGATTTGGCTCGTAAAACGGGTTATCCCGACGGCCGGAGGCAGCGCGCTCTTTGTGGGCATAGCCCTAAAAGAGACGGCGCAAAGATTTTTTGTGGCTAAAATATTTTCCAATTTTATGGAGGTGGCCGGTTCCAACGCCTGGGCGATTCCGAACTTTATCGCCTCGGCTATGAATAAACTTGAGCCTTCGGTGTTGGTTTTGACGGCAGGAGCCGGACTTATCGGATTTAGTTTGGCGGTAAAACTTTGGAGGAGTGTTAAAGTAATGTCGCAGAATCCCAATTTGGCTACCGTGACGGTTAAAAGGTAGTCCCGACGTAAATCGGGATCCTCGATTTTTCAACTCCGCTTCGCGGAGGAAAAATCGGGAAAAGGTCGTCCGCCAACCGGCGGATTAATAAGTGAAGAAAACCTCCCATTGGGAGGTTTTCTTTTTGGCAAGGCCGTTTTTTAGATAGTACCATACTTTTGCTATCGCTGAAGTATAGTAATAAGAAGCAAGGCCACATTATTTTATATTTTTGGTGTCTATTTGAAAATATCCGAACGTTTTAGATACTGTATTTATTTCTTAATTTTTGAATAGCTCTTTCCTCATCTTCTGAAAGTATTTCTTTTCTAAATTGTTCCTCGTAGGGCAATGTCGCGTTATGCGCGGGAGTTGTTTCCATATCATACTTTTCCTTAAAATAGATCTCTATTATTTCATGAAATAGTAAAACTTTTTGAATCTTTTCTAATAAATCCTCCCAGATATAAATAGCCCATTCATTTAGTTGTGCGTTATACTCTGCCGGCTGACCATTTGTTTCACCTTCGTCATTTTTTGAGGGACAAGGTATAAAAGTATAACTTATATTCTCTATGGAAAAATCACGATATTCAAGTGGTTGATTCGTTACTTCAGATTTAATGTTTTCCAGCGCCTCTTTGGAAATTTCGGGAATTTTTTCGCGAGCTTCAAATTTATTTTCCATAACTATTTTATTATATCATTTTTAATTTCGGAGGTGGGAGGATTCGAACCTCCGGTCGCCTTACGGCGACACCGCTTTTCGACCACTCAGCCACACCTCCAATATTTTTCCGCCCAGTAGGAGTTGAACCTACAACCTTGTCCTTAAGAGGGACCTGCTCTGCCAATTGAGCTATGGGCGGTTTAATTTTTAGATTATACATTTTTTGCCATAAAAATCAAAACATGTTAAACTCTTTTGCATAATGAACCAGCTGATAAACTTATTTGATAAATACGGCGTTTATTTTTTTCTTGGGCTTTTGGTGCTTGATGCGGTTATTTTGATTTGGGTATTTTTCTTGCGCAGGAATTTCAGAACAATATTCGGTGATTCTGCCGCCGACGGAGTGGATCTGGAAAAAATTCTTTTGGAACTGCGGAGAAATCAGAATATTTCAGCCGCAAATTTTGATGAATTGAAAAAGAGAACGGAGGTTTTGGAAAAAGCCTTGCCAAAACATTTAAGCAAAATCGGACTCGTGAGATACAATCCTTTTTCCGGCGCCGGAGGCGATCAAAGCTTCGCTTTGGCATTGCTTAATGAAAAAAATGACGGTTTAGTAATATCTTCGCTTTACGGCCGAGAGATGAATCGCGTTTACGCTAAACCGATAGAGAGCGGCGCATCGCAGTATCAATTAACGGAAGAAGAAAAGCAAGCAATACAAAATGCAAAGTAGACCACCAATAGTAGTAATAATGGGCCATATTGACCATGGCAAGACCACGCTTTTGGATTACATTAGAAAATCCAGTGTCGCATCTTCGGAAGTTGGCCCGCCTAGCGTTGCCGCAGGCGAGGCTGGAGGCATCACCCAGCATATTGGCGCTTATGAAGTGGATCATCCTTCGACAGGCTCGGGACAAGTGAAAAAAATAACTTTTCTGGACACGCCTGGCCACGAAGCTTTTGCTAAAATGCGCTCCAGGGGTGCCAAAGTCGCCGACATCGCCATTTTGGTTGTGGCGGCGGACGACGGCGTAAAGCCTCAAACCAAAGAAGCGCTGGAAACAATAAAAAACGCCAAAATTCCATTCGTGGTGGCAATAAATAAAATAGACAGGCCCGCTGCGGATTTGGAAAAAGTAAAAAATGAATTGGCGACAGAGCAAGTTTTTTTGGAAGGGAGAGGCGGCACGGTGCCTTACGCCGAAATTTCCGCCAAACAAGGAATTGGAATTGACCATCTGTTGGAAGTAATTTTACTTTTGGCTGAGATGGAAAGCATCGCGGCTGACCCAAAAAGTTTTGCTTCCGGATTGGTTATAGAATCGCACAGGGATTCCAAAAGAGGCGTTACCTCAACCTTGCTTATCATAAATGGCACGTTAAAAAAGGGCGAATATGTGGTGGCCGGGGAAGCTGTGGCCAAAGTCAGGATTTTGGAAAATTTTAAGGGCGAGGTGATGGATTCGGCTGGACCATCCCAGCCGGCGGTGGTTGTAGGTTTTGACAAGACCCCGCAGGTTGGGGCGGAATTTAAAACATTCTTTGCGCAAAAGGACGCTTTGTTGGCTTCTTTGGCATCAGCTGGGAAAAACGCGTCTCAAAAACAAAGTGAAACAAAAACCACGAAGGAAACCCCGTCAACTATTCTGGGCTTGGTTGTCAAGACAGACGTTTTGGGCTCAGCCGAAGCGATTTTGCACGAAATTGAAAAACTAAAAAACGAAAAGCTTGAACTTAAAATTTTGCGCGCCGGAGCCGGAGATTTATCCGAAGACGATATTAAAATGGCGGCTTCTTCAGCGGCGCCTTTGGCTATCGCTTTTAAAGTCGGGATTTCCGAATCCGCCCGGGAGTTGGCTCGGCGCATGGGAGTGGAAATTGCAGAGTTTGAAATTATTTATGACGTCGCCGATTATTTGAAAAAGAAAATTGAAGAAATCATGCCCAAGGAAGAAAATAAGATTTTTTTGGGACGCGCGAAGATTTTAAGAATTTTTCCCGCCAAAGCAGCAACCCAATCGCAGGGGCAGGTTATCGGCGGAAAAGTATCGGAAGGGGTTTTGAAAAAAGGAGCAGTTTTCGACGTTTTAAGACGCAATAAAAAAATCGGCGAAGGGAATATTGAAAATCTGCAGCAAGGGAAACTTAATATCCCCGAGGTGGTCGCGGGCGGAGAATTTGGGGCATTGGCTGGCCTGTCTGCGCAGGCAGGCGCTAAAATATCAATAGCCGAAGGGGACGAATTAGAAATTTTTTCCGCCAAAGGCGGATCCGCCTATGGCGGAGAATAAAATGCCCTACCAACAGGAAAGATTCGCGTCGTTTTTAAGAAAAGAAATCGCCGGATTTCTTCAGCAAAACGCTCCGCATGATGAAGGCACGTTTATATCCGTGACCAGAGTGATTACTAGGGAGCGTTCGGACAAAGCCGAGGTATTGATTTCTATTTTCCCGGGAAAAAACGCCGCCGCGATTTTTCACAACATCAAACGGATGGAAAAAAGTGCCCGCAAGTATATAGCTTTTCGGTCGCGCCGGCAATTTATACCGCTGATTAAATTTGTTTTATACGGTGAGGATAAATCAATGGATCTTGAAAAATTGCTGGAAAAAGTTAAAAATAAATGAATGGCGCCGTGGCGAAGTGGCTAACCGTGGGCGGCCGAAACGGCCGCCCATTGAATTTTAGGCGAAGAATCAAGGCCGCTCGGCGCGCTGATGCGCGCCTCGCGGTTGGCCAAAACGAGGTTCGACCCAAAGATTTCTTTGGCAGCAACCTTTTTGGAGGAAAGGTTGCCCTCCCGTGCGATTTTAGGCAAGTTTCTTGCCTCTTTTATCCATTCTCTCATCGGTTCGATCCAGCCAGTCCGTTTTTGTTCAAGATTATTAGTTTTCTCTTCCAGCGACTTCTTTTCGCTCAATAATTTTGCCTTTTCCTCCCGATATACTTCTTTGTCTATGTCCTGCTCTAAATAGCCGTCTAAAAGTCGTTGGAGTTTGATTTGAATATCCACAATTCTATTTCTGTTTTCTTGAACAAAAGCGGCAGAAGATTGGGCGGTTTCCAACTTCCCATTTTCAAGTTTTTTGGTTAATCCTTCCGCCCAATCTTCTCTCAAAGAAAATTTTTGAAGCAGAGAGGAAATTTGCTGGTCTAAACTTTCTTGGCGAATACAAGGCTCTTTACATTTTATTGTTTTGTTTTTCCGCGTGCAGTGGTAATAGGTATAGTAATGCTCGTTTCCATTCTTTTGTCGCTTAACCTTGTATTCGCCGGTTATGCCCATGCCGCAAGTGCCGCAATGGAGTAAACCACAAAACGCCTGTGGTTCATTCTTGGTTTTGTGGTGCGGCCGTCCTCTCTGCTTCAAAATTTCCTGAACTTTGTCAAAAATTTTCTTTGAGACGACCGGCTGGTGCTTGCCTTCGTGGATTTCACCAGCATAGCGAAATAGCCCAACATAGAATGGGTTGGAAAGGATAAAAGAAATTCTGTCTCGTTTGATTCGCTTGCCGCCGGAAGAAAAGATATCGTGTTGCGCCAAAAAGGTTGAGATGTCTTCAAGGCGAGAATTGTTTTGCGCGTATAGCTCAAACGCCTTTTGGATAATTGGAGCGCGTTTTTTGTCCACCACAACACTTTTAATCCTCTTATCGTTGATGTAGCCAATCGGAGCAAGCGAGGGATATTCGCCTCGTTTTACTTTTTGGCGCAACCCTCTTTTTGTATTTTCGGCAAGCGAATCAATGTAGTATTTGCTTTGCCCGAAAACAATATTGAGCATGAACTTACCTTGTGGCGTATTCTCGAACCACAGCGTTGGGAACTTCAACGATTGGATACGCCCGCAATCCAAAAGGTAAATTATTCTTCCGCCGTCCACAGAATTGCGCGCCAATCTGTCTGCGTGCCACGCCAAAATTCCGTTTGCTTCTCCGGCCTCAACACGTTTTAGCATATCGTTAAATATCGGACGGCCCGGAATTTTGGCACTCTGTTTTTCGATAAAAATTTCAACGACATTAAGATTTTCTTGCTTCGCAAAGGCGCGCAATTCTGCGATCTGGTCTTCGATAGAACGTACTTGCTTATCTTCCACATCAGTGGACTTGCGGGCGTATAAAAAGAATTTTTGCGATGGAGTAATGTTGTTCATATTGAAAATGTTAGAAACTTTAAAGGCCGCCCCGGTTGTATCCAATCCAAGTTGCCTTGAACTGACCGAGACGGCCATCAAAAAAGACAACTTGCGGGACTGGATACATTTTCATTATAGCAAAAATTCTTTTGGCAAAGCAAATACTAAGAACGAGAAAGAATTAAAATCGCACGGGAGCCGAACCTCGTTTTGGCCAACCGCGAGGCGCGCATCAGCGCGCCGAGCGGCCTTGATTCTTCGCCTAAAATTCAATGGGCGGCCGTTTCGGCCGCCCACG
>LCKG01000027.1 GCA_001001285.1 Parcubacteria group bacterium GW2011_GWC1_45_13 | reverse complement strand
ACAACCCCCGAGGTATAAGCTCGGTGCTCCGCCGTTGAGCTACGGGCCGTTTTTAATTTATAGCACAAAAGAAAAATTTTTAAAACTCAAAAACCCTCCCACAGATGTATGAAAATTGGAGGGTTTTTGGCATTTTGTTTTCGCCCAAAAGGACATTCAAGCTGGCGCAAGTTTTTCCTTTAGGCCGGCGGAATGCGAATCCCGCCTTTTGCCAAACGCCGGTTAGGCGTTTTTACGCGCGGTTCGTATTAAATTGTCGGTAGCAAGGTATGAAAATTAGCACTTACTGGGGTTCCTACCATATATAACCCCCGGTGGGCGAAAAGGTGTCAGGGTTTAAGTTCCGTAATGCCGGCCAGTTTTTTTCTGGCGCGCGACAAAACCAGCTTTACGGCATTTTCGCTTTTTTGGGCAAGTTTTGCGATTTCTTTAACAGAGCGCCCTTCGCGGTATTTGAGGAGAACAATATTTTTTTCCGCCTCGGGCAGTTTTTCAATAGCCTGCCAAAGAAGTTCGGATGCTTCTTTAGTTTCAGATTTGTCCGGAGCGCTTTCTTCGGCGATATCGCCAAGCTCTTCCAAAGAAACGGTTTTCGGCTTTTTATAATATTTTACGAGCGTGTTGTGGGCGATGGTTTTAAGATAAGAAAAATAGGAATAGGCGCGCAGGCGGAAGTTGGGCAGTTTTTGATAGGCTTTTACGAATGTTTCCTGCGCTAAATCCTCGGCGACTTCTTTCACCCGCCCCGCACGGTACCAGAGATAATTATAGACGCGCTTGCCGTATTTTTTATAGAGCGCTTCATAGGCCTCGGGGCTTTCCTGGGCCTTTTTTACCAAAATTTCGTCCTCTTCCGCTTCATTTTTATCTTTTTCTTCCATAGCGCCTATACTTATAATACTCTTTTCTTTTTGATAAGTATCGTGTAATCTAAAAAATAGACAAACTGAAAGGAGGCACGGTATGGCTTTTGACAGAGTATATTTAAACGAACTTTTAAAAAATAGAAAACGCAGAATCTTTGCTTCAAGGCCTTTTTTGGGTCTGGCTGACGACCAACGCGTGGCGCTCAAGGATGTTTTTCCCGGAAGTTCCGTTGTCGTTTCGTCGCCGGTGGATGTTTTTGATTCCTGGCCAGCCATAGTTTTGGAGGGCCCGGAGTCCCAGATTAATTTTTTGCACAATAGTCTTCTGAAATTAGTGCAAAGAAAAGTTTCTAGCAAAAAAGGATCATGGGGCGGCATCCGGCAAACAAGCGCGGAAAAAATAGAAATGTTTTTTAATTACGGAAAATATCCCTGGGAGCGGCTTCTTTTAATAGAAGATATGTTTCGGAGAGACGCAATGCTTCATGCCGATCTAAAGCTTTCGAAAATGTCAGATTTGGAAGTTGTTTATAATAACAAAACGGCGGTATTCGCGCACGTTCCTTTGCCGGAAGGAATAGAAAACGGCAAGATTGAATTGCCCGCCATCGCGTTTTTGCAGTAGCCCCAGCACAAGCTGGGCTTTTTATTTTGGGTTTTTTTGATATTCTTAATTCCATAATGGACAAAGAAAAAAAATATTTAAAAATCGGATTTTCGCCGGAGCTTGAGGGGGGCGACCGGCTGATTTATCGCTTCTTAGAAATTTTTCCCGGCGCTTTGGCCTGGGCGACGCTTTTGGGAATGGCGGCGGCTTCTTATTTTCTGCCGGTCTGGGCGGCTTTTTTTATAATTATTTTTGACCTTTACTGGCTGGTCAAAACTGTTTTTTTGTCTTTGCATCTCCGCGCCAATGCCAAAAGAATGAAGGAAAATTTACAATTTGATTGGGGCCTGTGCCTATCCAAGCTTAAATGGGAGCATCTTTGGCATTTAGTGATACTGCCAATGTCCCGGGAGCATTTGGCGGTGGTTGAGGGGACAATACAGGCCATTTTAAAAAGTCCCTGGCCCAAAGAAAGGATGATTTTGGTTTTAACGTATGAGGAGCGCTATCTGGAACACGGAGAAAAAATCGCCGAAAAAATAAAAGAGGAATTTTCCGCCAAAGGCGGATCCGCCTCTGGCGGAGGATTCCCAAATGTTTTAATAATCGCGCACCCCAAAAATATTTCAGGCGAAATCTCAGGGAAGGGCGCCAATGAATCCTGGGCGGCCAGAGAAGCCAAGAAAATTTTTATTGACCCAAAAAATATTCCTTACGAAGATATTTTAGTTTCCTCGTTTGATGTTGACACGCAGATTTACCCGAAATACTTTGAGGTTTTGGCGTGGAATTTTCTTACCGCTAAAAATCCTATCCAATCTTCCTATCAGCCTGTGCCGGTTTACAACAACAATATCTGGGACGTGCCGGCGCTTTCCCGCGTTATGGCGACCTCCGGAACTTTTTGGCAGATGATGCAGCAGGAGCGGCCGGAGCGGCTCACTACTTTTTCTTCCCACTCAATGAGTTTCAAAACGCTCGTAAATCTGGATTTTTGGCAGACAAACATGGTTTCAGAGGACTCGCGGATTTTCTGGAATGCCCTGCTTTATTATGATGGAGCATACGAATCCATTCCGCTTTCTTACCCGGTTTCAATGGATGCGAACTTGGCGCCTACGTTTTGGAAAACGGTGAAAAACGTTTACCGCCAGCAGCGCCGCTGGGCCTGGGGAGTGGAAAATTTTCCCTATGTCATCTTCGGCTTTTTGAAAAATCAAAAGATACCTTTGCGCACAAAGCTTTACTACACTTTTAATATGATAGAGGGCTACTGGTCCTGGTCAACCAACGCAATTTTGCTTTTCGCTTTGGGGTGGCTGCCGGTACTTTTGGGCGGGCGCGATTTTAATAATTTGGTTTTGGCGTATAACCTCCCAGCAATTACCAGGACAATTATGACTTTTGCCATGGTCGGCCTTGTGACGTCCGCCATAATTTCCATGCAGCTTCTTCCTCCTCGCCCACCGCACTATGGTAAGCTCCGCACTGCCAGTATGGTTATTCAATGGATTTTGGTACCGTTTACAATAATTGTTTTCGGCGCGATCCCAGCTTTAGACGCTCAAACCCGCCTAATGCTCGGAAAATACATGGGCTTTTGGATAACCCCGAAACATAGGAAATAATTTACTCAAAATGCAATGGTTCTTTTTGCAGGATTTTGACTTTTTCGGCGAGCAATGGATATTTTGAAAGCGATGCCGATTCAATTATGGCGCGCGCTTCAAGGCGGGCGGCTTCCACCATTTTTAAATTGCGCAGGGCCTCCATCCCGATGTCGGAGATGCCCCATTGCCTTTTGCCTGAAAGCTCGCCCGCGCCGCGGAATTCCAGATCGTATTCGGCAAGCTCAAATCCTGTTTTGGAGGTAGTGAGCGCTTTTAAGCGCCTGAAAATATTTGCCGAATAGCTTCCGGCTAAAATAAAGCAGTAAGATTTTTTCTCACTCCGGCCGACCCGACCGCGAAATTGGTGGAGCTGGGCCAAGCCGAACCTCTCCGCGCCCTCAATCATCATGATTGTCGCGTTGGGTACGTCCACCCCAACCTCAACCACGGAAGTGGAAACCAAAACCTGCGTTTTGCCGTCTCTGAACCGGCGCATGGTTTCCTCTTTTTCTTTTGGAGTCAGTTTGCCGTGCATCAGATCGATTTCAAACTCCGGAAAGATTTTTTCTTTTAACTTCTTATGTTCTTCTTTTACGGACGCGGGCAGATTACAAACGCCTGATCGCCCTCCACGAGTTTGCTTCTTATAAATTCATACGCAAGATTTCTTTCTTTTGGTGGGACAATTTTTGTCTCAATCGGTTTCCTCCCCGCCGGCATCTCATCAATTAAAGAAACGTCCAGGTCGGCGTAGATTGTGAGAGCCAGTGTGCGTGGAATAGGGGTCGCGGTCATAGTCAAAAAATGTGGAACTAAAGAAGACTTTTTAAAAAGCCGCGAGCGCTGCATAACTCCAAATCTGTGCTGTTCGTCCACCATCGCGAGCCCCAGCTTTTTGAAAACCACTTTTTTTTCAATGAGAGAATGCGTGCCGATTAATATCGGAATTTCTCCGTTCGCCACCCATTTTAAAAGCTGGCTTTTAGAAATATGGGTGGAGAGCGCTGGGTTCACTTTAGAAGGGAATTTGTTGGAAATGGAAGAAGTCAAAAGGCCGATTTTTATTCCGGAGTTTTTAAAAAGTTTAGTGAAAGTTTCAAAGTGCTGCCTCGCCAATATTTCGGTGGGCGCCATGTACGCCGCCTCCAAGCCGTTTTTTGCCACAATGTACGCCGCGCATGCCGCGACCGCGGTTTTGCCGGAGCCCACGTCGCCCTCCAAAAGCCGATTCATCGGGTGGCCCGACCCAAGGTCTTTAATTACGTCATCCATCGCGCGAAGCTGCGCTTTGGTCGGCTGGAAATTAAAAAGGCCTAAAAATTCTTCTTTTAATTTTTTTAAATTTTTAAGCCCGGCGCCCGCGGTTTTTTTAATTTCTTCTTTTTGCCCGATTCTTAAAAGTTGCATCAAAAAAACTTCCTCAAAAGCGAAGCGTTTTTTGGCTGCCGAGGCATGAGCCTCGGTTTTTGGAAAATGCGCCCAGCGAAGCGCTTTTTCCAGTTCCGGCAGATGATATTTTTCTATAATATTTTTTGGCAGAAATTCTGGAACTGCGACTTGCTGCCCGCCTTGACTCGGCGAGGCAAGAATAATTTTTGAGATCGCTTTTAATATCCAAAGCGAGGAAAGTCCCGCCACGGCGGGGTAGAGCGGTTGAAGTTTGGCAGAATCCTCGCGCGAAAACGCCGGCACGGCGTTGCAGGGGACGATATCGTAAAGCGGATTAGCGATATATTTTTCCTGCTTGCGCATTGCGACTTTTCCCGAAAAAATGGCGCAACTTCCCTCCGGGAGCATTTTTGCGATATAGGGTTGCCTAAACCAGACAAGTTTTATCCGCCCGGTCGGGTCTTCAACTGTGGCGTAGGCGATATTAAGTTTTTTCTTCCAGGTTTTTTCGTAGTCAATTTTTTGGACCTTGCCCCAGATTCTAACTTTTTCGCTTTCAAAAACTTCCCCAATTCTTTTTAAATTCGCCGGATTTTCGTAGCGATAGGGGAAATGATAAAGCAAATCGCGGACGGTTCGGAGCCCTAAATTTTTCAGCGCCGATTTCTGCTTTGGCGCCAGTTTTGTGAAAATTTCTTCAAGTTTAGTTTCCGGAGTCATAAATACTTTTCGCAGTATTCTTAAATTAGTCCGAACGCATTTTTCCGAAAAAATCCCCCCGCGAAAATTCGGAAAGGCGGCGAAGCCGCACCGCTGACAATTTCAAGTTTTTCTTTGGCGGCATTCAACCCAAGAATTCGCAGAGCGAATACATAAATAATAAAACATTTTTATGAAAATTTCAATCTTAGAAAAAGTTAGAGCCCCAAGCAGAATTGCGTTCTGCGAGGGGCTCGTGTATAAACCGGCGATGACCGGCTCATTTGATCCACAGGATTCCGGAGACCACCAGCATCGCAACGAGTTGTGCGGTGATGAGTGCCGTGGACACGCTGATGCCGAACCGTTTCTTCAGGTAGTGGCAGATGAACGACCCACTGTAAGTCACGCTAGGGTCGTACTTCGCACGGAGCGCGTTTTCGAGCGCAACGAGCGGACATCCGAGCCACAAGAGCTGGGAAACGATGGTGGTCGTCAACACGACCAAGTGGACTGGCTTATACCACGGGAGGGCGAATTGCAACGGAATACCCCCCCAGAAGTATAGCCACCCAAATCCAGTGGAACCAGAACGTGGCGTTGGCCAACTTGCGGTAGGTATTCACCTAGCACCTCCTTTTTTGTGGTTTTTGTTTGAAAAAGAACGATGTTCATGGCTTCAAATCTATCTCACCCTGAACACCACTAATATAGCATATATGAGCTTGAAAGTCAAGCTCAATAGAAAAAGCCCCTATTCTAGGGCTTTTTCTAGATTTGTGTTTTGGATTAAAAAATTTTCTTCCCCCAAAACGTAAAATCGCCAATTCTTTTTTACCCCCAAAATTGAATACAAATTAGCCGCCGAGCGAAGCGAGGCGAACCATTTAAACTTGCGAATTCCTATCTGGTGTATTTATTGTACCAAGTTCGAACCTATTTCCAAAACAAATGATTCGGAGAAAGCCCCACGCACTCGGCAAAACGAAAATCTGTTTTTCTGGGGAAAAGGATTTTTCGTTTTGCCTCGGCTGATTTCCCGCCCGCAGGAGGGGTCTGGGGAGGAATGCGGGCGGGATTCCCAATTCGCTTTTTCGGAAAATTTTCAGCGACTGTTATAATAATTTCAAAACTTCCTCTAATGTCTGTTCAGGACGATTATGCGTATTATCAATTTTATACTCGTTTTGTAAAGTAGGACGAGCTTTTACATCCTTGTTCCAGTCTAACGCTTCTTGGACGTTTTTGAAACCACTATTTCGATCAACAATTCGTTTTTTCAGTTCGTCATCGTTTTCGACAGTCAGAGTTATAATGACAAAATTTTCATTCTCAAAATATCTCGGTATTTCCTGAACTTTTGAATCTCTTAAGTCTGTAAGAATTACATTTTTATATCCGTGCTTAATATAATTTTTGAGAACGAAAATTAAATTCTCAAACGCCATTTTTTCTCCGTCTTCGCTCCAATTTTTCCATTCGTTGTCGAGATGAAATTCCTGTAGAGAACTAAACTCGATATAAGGAGAATTTAATTTCTCTTTTAGTAAACTACATATTGTGGATTTTCCGCTTCCAGGTGAACCAGAGATTACAATGAGTTTTTTCATAAAAAATATATCAATTTTTCTTACATCGAAAAACTACCCAAAGGTCTTTATTTTTTTCTTCTAAAATCGAGAAAAAACTCATGGCAGTTTTCCGAAATCTTCCAACAAAATGACCCTCCGTAACAAAAAACATTTCTCCTCCAGTTTTTAATAATTTTTTAGCGTTTTCAAATATTAGCGTCCTTTCGTCTTTCTTTGCATGAAATGGCGGATTAGAAACTATGTAATCAAACTTTTCTCGATTTTTCTCAATATCTCTGGAATCTTTTTGTGCTAAGTCTGTTTTGATAATAGTTACATTCGGATAATTTTCGAGATTTATTTGCGATACTTCGATAGAAGAATCTTCTTTTTCATATGCCGTAATTTGAATCAAAGGAAATTCATTCACTAGGACCAGTGAAATAGCTCCCCACCCAGAACCCAAATCAGCCACATTACGATTATTTAGATCAATTTTAGTTTCTAAAAATGTTTCAAGTAAAAATCTAGTTCCAGCATCTAAATCTGTTTTTGAAAAAATGGCATCGCCAACATTTACTTGATATTCTCGACTATTAAAATCGAAATTGATAATTTCTTGAGTATCTATCACTTCAAGAAGTTTACTAGAATCTTTTTCTATTTCTACAAGCCGTAGATTATCGGGGCCTTTTCCGACTATTTTTGCGTTGAGACCATTTTTTTCAAGAAATTTAACCGCACTTTTTATTCCTAACTTTTTATAAGATGATATTGCTATTTTTTCGCCGACATTAATTTTATTCCAAAGTTTTACAACACGATTAAAAAGTGCGGTGGCATTTTGGCCCCACTCATGTCTGATAATATGCTGGTTATCATATTCTTGAATTATTTTTTGATAATCTCTCATGGTTGATTATTTCAATAACTCATCTGGCGATACTCCAAGCGCATCAGCCAATTTTTGAAGCGTCGCAAGGGTCGGATTTTTTTTTCCATTCTCAATATTGCTGATATAACCTCTATCAACTTCTAAGGCTCTTGAAATATCGCCTTGCGACATCTTCTTTTTAGCCCTGATGCGCTTCATATTTTGACTAAGTTTTGCAGATATTTTTTCCATATTTGAGTTATTCACATTTTACACTTTGTTATACTTTCAGACAATGTTATACTATAATCCACTATGACATTTCTTTACTTAACAGTCGCTGAAAATTTTCCGAAAAAGCGAATTGGGAATCCCGCCCGCATTCCTCCCCAGACCCCTCCTGCGGGTGGGAAATCAGCCGAGGCAAAACGAAAAATCCTTTTCCCCAGAAAAACAGATTTTCGTTTTGCCGAGTCCGTATTGAAGCCCCACGCACTGCCCGAATAC
>LCKG01000026.1 GCA_001001285.1 Parcubacteria group bacterium GW2011_GWC1_45_13 | reverse complement strand
CCCCACACTTCTATTGCTGCCGCTTTTATCTCGCTTTTTGGGCCCGCCACCCATCTCTGTATCAAATTACGATGCGATTTCATAACCCTGGCCACTTCACCTTGACTCCTTCCACCAGCCAATAACCAAACTAAAAATTTAGCTCGTGGGGACAACATACCTACAAACCTGCGCAGATCTCTTACATAATCAACCCGAGCGTCTATCTCTGCCTCAAAAAGAGCTTCGGTCATAAAAAAACACCCCCAGCAGCGACCCCAAGAGTGTTAAAAAGTGCCTATATCAATTAATTTCCCAACGGCACCATGGGATATTTTTGCTGTGTCTACACAGTAGCAAACACCGGCAGCTCTTGCAAGTACTCGTAATTTTCGGCAAACTTATCCCCTTGTCTAAACACTGCCGCCATTCCTACATAATTAGCCCCTGCTTTATCCAAAAGCTGGCGAACCATACCAAAGCTTCCTCCGGTAAACACCACATCATCAATCACTACCGTTCTCTTACCCTGTAAATATTCCCTATCCCTACCATCAATAGCCATAGCTTTCACCCGTTGAGTCCGCATTTCCTTGGGTTCAACAACCAACGGATTAACCATATACGCTTGAACTCCTTTCCGGCAAACCACATATCTGGGCAACTTCAATATCTCGCTCATCTTCTGTAACAGTGGCACCACTTTAGTCTCCGGTCCCACCAATACTTCCGGCCTCCACATTATTATCCGTTCCACCAGCTCTTTGGAAACAATCTCCACCAATTCCACATCTCCCAACAGAGATACGGACACCACCTGCAATTTTGGCCCCATGCTCACCACCGGAAATTTTCTCTTTAATCCACAGACATCAATTTCTACAAAACGCATTAATCTATCTTAAACAATCTGGGGTCAGAATAAAACCGGCCTTTTTTGCTTCTTCTTCTGTGCAAAATTTCTTCTCGCCTCTTTCTCCATCTATTTTCACCCTGCTGTAACTGGGGCATTGGGGCAAGTGATAATATTTTTTCCCGCTCGACTCATCAATGTTTCCCAAAATCCCGCAAGCTGTATCTTTCTTACAATTATGCATCCCCAGTTTCTGTTCTTCAGCCAATTGCCCGGCCGCCGCCATTTCTGCGGATTTTTCATCTGAAAAATTATCGTATCTCGCCCACCCCGACTTAACTAATTCTAGATTCACATTTATTTCCCCTGTATATACCACCCCCAATCGCCTCCCCCAACTATCCCTGGTTCCCCGATCTATCTTTATTATTTTATTCAAAACCATATCACTCAATTGTTTTGTCGCTTCTTCGCTCCCGCACATCCCCGTTTCCGGCGCATCTAATCCAATCAATCTTACTCTCTCACCGGTTTTTATCACAAATGTGTCCCCATCAATTACCCTGGTCACCCTCATCTGTTCTCCATTTCTCCATATCCAATAGCCATTAGATCCGACCAAAAACACTGTTAAGATACCAACCATAACCCTCCAGTCAATAATCAGCCCCTTTCTTTTCATCTGACTACTACAACTTTCTTCCAAGCAAGAAAATCTACAAATCGATCCCACAACCAAAAGGCAACTACAAAACAAGCAGCCCAAAAAAGTGCATTTACCAAGAAGCGGTTGCTTGGCATGTACCTAAACCACATACCAAAATACGTAATTGACCCATCCGGAATCCCGACTATACCCAAGCCATGCAGCTTCGCTAGCATATGAAACCACAAAATTATTACCTGGGGCACCAGCAGATAAAAAGCCAGCCCCTCAATCACAGCTATCACTAGTTCTCTCCTATCCACAACTCCAGTGTATCACAAACCAAAAAAGGCAAGTAATTTCTAAAATCAGCTATTAGGTCTGTGTCTTCCCCGCTATCGTCTCCATCGTGTCAAAATTGCCATATCTTTCTCCCGACACTCCAGCATACCCATCTAATACTTCTTTCTCCTCACCTGAAAGACCATTAAAAACATCACGAACCATTAAACAAACTTCCCCAGCCAACTCACGCTTGTTCAAACCGACAAGTCCTACTAGCTCTATCCACGCAACTGGTCCTTCTTGAGACCCCTGCTCCCAAACCCCAACAACCCACCCCATTCCCTGAAACAAAGCCACAGCCTTCACCACTTCCGGTGGCTTTTCCTTAAGAGCTTTAATGTATTCCTGTTTCTTTGCCTCACCCCACTTTCCCTGAAAGACGTCTATAGAAAACTCTTTGATATCACTTACTGCCCTATCTAAATTGCTTACCATCTCCGAATCTCACTTGGCTCCCGACTTCTCATATTCTTCAGCCAGTCGTTCTGCCATTCCGCCAATCCCTCCAAACATCAACTCCTCCATTTTTCCACCCATCGCTTCAGAAATGTTCTCCCACACCTCACTCTTTCTATCTATTCCAAGGACTCTTCTCCTTGCTACAAATCCGGCAGCATCCCCGCACTTCCGCTTAAACTCTCCCTCTATCTGGTAAACCCGCAACGCCGGAGCCCTTGCAGTCATCGTGTCAGCTTGTGTATCTGCATTCATATTCAATCCACAGAAAATGTTAAACCAAGAAATTTCTTCGTAACGAGAACTCTAGCTCCGTGTACAAAACCAGACAAGATCGTATCAAAGAGTTTCAACGCATCTGTCTGCCCCTGCCTTGCCAACTCGGCTCTAAATTCACTAACACCTCCTACTTTGTCTTCCAACAGGAGCGGGAAATCCTCATGTGACCTGCGGATAGCTTCACCAAGAACAAATGTCTTGTCAGCAACCTTAATTTTTCTTAATATATATGGGGACTCTTTACTAGAGCGCATCTGCCCACCCAACACCTCCCCCATCCTTTCAAGCATCAAGGCAGAAACTACAGCTTTGCCTTCCAAACCTTTCTTTCGATCCTCTTCTAAAATAAAACTAAAATCAGGAGCGTCTTTAAATTCCCGATGCCCATCCCACTTACCCCACTCCCCCCATCCCTCCTCATACCCCTTAAGTAACATCCTCGTCCAGTCTCCACCTTCCATCATCACCCTTCTTCCCCTAGACTTGTAAACTCGGTTACTTCCCGTTTTGTCTACTTTGGGGCGATGAATTATCCAAACTAAATCACGGCCTGCGTCAAACGCCGCATTCAGAGGAATAGTCTTCATCGTCAACTCGCCGCGCTCAACAGTCTCATCTCCAGACATGCCCCAATTAAACTCTCTCTCTCTCTGAAAGTCAACACCAAGCCACCAAAAAAGGCAAGTAATTCCCTTGCTCCTTAACTTATTTTTCTTTCCTGTACCAAATTTGAGCTCTTAATTCGTCGATCGATACACCAGCTCCAAGGGGTAGCACCCTTACGGCATCCCCCACAAAAGAATTTGCCCCCTTAGCTAGTATCGTCGTAAGAGCCTCTACCACTAGACTATCCGCAAGATCAGAAACCCCAAACGGCTGGGTCTCTGGCTTACCAGATACAACTGTAAAACAAGGGCCTTCGTCAGACCGTCCCTCTACAACTAACCCCATAAAAGGTCTTATGGCACGACTTACCCACACATCTTTCGGATCAATCCCCAATTCTTTCAACCGCATCACCAACTCAGCATTCATGTGGGGCATTATATAACAAGCACCAAAAAAGGCAAGTAATTCCCGGCCATGACCTACCTTCATTCAGCTGAGAAGCTGAACTATTATCGGCGCTGGCGCGTTTTACGGCTCTGTTCGGAATGGGAAGAGGTAGTTCCACACCGCTCAAATGACCGAGAAATACTTGCCTTCTAAATGATTATAAATTTTCAAGGCCTGCCTGCCAGGCAGGAATGCTCCCTGAACAGTGAAGAGAAATTTTGTAGAGCCGACGTTAATATAATTGACCATTTAGTACTGGTAGGCTAAAACACTCGCGTGCCTTACACCGCCAGCCTATATACGGGGTAGTCTTCCCCGGGTCTTTCGTCCCGCCTTGCGGCAGAACATGGATTCCTAATCTTGGGTAGGGCTTCCCACTTAGATGCTTTCAGCGGTTATCCCGTAGATACTTAGCTACCCGGCGATGCAACTGACGTCACAACCGGCACACCAGAGGTATCTCCACTCTGGTCCTCTCGTACTGAGAGCAGACCCCCTCAAGAATCCCAACGCCCCTACTGGATAGAGACCGAACTGTCTTACGACGTTCTGAACCCAGCTCGCGTACCGCTTTAACCGGCGAACAGCCGGACCCTTGGGAGGTACTACCCCCCCAGGATGCAGTGAGCCGACATCGAGGTGCCAAACCGCCGCGTTATGAACTCTTGGCGGCGATCAGCCTGTTATCCCTAGGGTAGCTTTTATCCGTTAAGCCCCGCGCGTCCCACGACGCATCGGGGGATCACTACGACCTGGTTTCCCACCTGCTCGAGCCGACGCTCTCACAGTCAAGCGCACTTTTGCCGTTACACGACCTGCTCGATTTCCATCCGAGCTTAGTGCACCTTAGTACCCCTGCGTTACCTTTTAGCAGGGTACCTCCCCAGTAAAACTGCCCACCAAACCTTGTCCCCGACAGCGTTTCCAGCTGACATGGGTGAGTCTTGAGATACCAAAACGAGAGGTGTTTCAAGTTTGCCTTGCGGCTCCCTCCTACACTAAACTATTTTAATATCCAAGACAGCGCCTGGTTACAGTAAAGCTCCATAGGGTCTTTTTGTCCTAGTAGAGGTAGGCCGCATCTTCACAGCCATTTCAAATTCGCCGAGTGATAGTTCAAGACAGTTATTCCGTCGTTATACCTTTCATGCGGGTCGGAACTTACCCGACAAGGAACTTCGCTACCATCGAACAGTTATAGTTACTGCTGCCGTTCACTCGGGCTTCAGTTCAAGTCTTGATGTAATCTCAACCATCCCCTTGACTTGCGAGCACTGGGCAGGTCTCAGCCCGTATACTTTCTCTTTCGAGTTTGCACGGACCTGTGTTTTAGTTAAACAGTCGCGGAATAATCTTTTGTTGTAACCTGAGTTTAACCCCAGGTAGGACATCTTGCATAGCTTACGTCCAGCTTTTTTGCCGAGTTCCTTGAACTACCTTCTCTCGATCACCTTAGTCTACTCGACCAACCCACCAGTGTCGGTTTGCGGTACGGCATAATAAGTATCTCGTCACGGATCTTTTCCTGAAGATTGAAGATCACCAAGTTGTTAGAGCCTTGCGACCCCAACTCCCCGTCACAACTCGATTAAACGCCGGTCTGGATTTTCCAAGACCAACTGTCTTATTGCTTAGATGTCATATATCACAACAACATCTGGTTTCTCCATTCTCGTACATCCCTAACTGGTAACGATACTTACCATGTAGCCGAATATCAACGGCTCGTCCATCAGCTACGCCTACTATGGCCTCGCCTTAGGTGCCGACTTACCCCTGGACAAACAATGTAGCCAGGGAAACCTTGGGTTTTCGGTGCCAAAGATTCTCACTTTGGTTACGCTACTCATTCCGGCATTCTCACTTGAGATCACTCCAGTCCACCTCACGGTGTGACCTTCAAAGTTCTCTCAGCCAAATTTCCAAATCGACCAGTGAGCTGTTACGCTTTCTTTAAAGGATGGCTGCTTCTGAGCCAACCTCCTGGTTGTCTGAGAAATTTGACTTCGTTTTACACTAAGTATTCATTTAGAGACCTTAGACGACAATCTGGGTTGTTTCCCTTTAGAGCGACGCGCTTAGCCGCGCCGTTCTGACTCCCATGGGTTCCTTACAAGAATTCGGAGTTTGATTGAGAGCAATAGCTTGCGCTACTACACCCATCCAGTGCTCTACCTCTCGTAAATTATCACATGAGGCTATACCTATATATATTTCGGGGAGAGCCAGCTATCTCCTGGTTCGATTGGCATATTACCCCTAATCACAAGTCATCTCACAGATTTGTAACTCTGACGAGTGCGGGCCTCCTCCCACCTTTCGGCGGGTCTCACCCTGCTCATGATTAGCTCACCAGGTTTCGGGTCTTCCAATCACCACTAATCGCCCTGTTAAGACTCGCTTTCGCTGCGCCTGCTTCGACTTGGTCGACGTAGACTTGTGGTAATCGAAAACTCGCCGGATCATTCTTCAATAGGCACGCGATCATCCCCAAGCCTTGCGGCCGAAGGACTCTCACTGCTTGTTAGCGGACAATTTCAGGTTCTATTTCACTAGGTTTTTCACCCTTCTTTTCGCCTTTCCCTCACGGTACTAGTTCACTATCGGTATACTAGAGTATTTAGTCTTGGAGTGTGGTCACCCCGGATTCCCACAGGGTATGTGCCCCATGGTACTTGGGAAAATTGGCATCAGGCAACAATTGATTTTACTTACGCGACTATCACGCTCTTTGGTCTACGATTCCAAGCAATTCAGTTATCTTTTGTTGTCCCTCAACACTTCCCGCAACCCCCCGCATTGCTGCGGGGTTTAGACTGTTTCGCTTTCGCTCGCCGCTACTTACGAAATCTCTGTGATTTATTTTCCAGCCCCTACTTAGATGTTTCAGTTCGAGGCGTTCCCTCCCCGCAATTGCGGGGTCTGCTTACGCAGGGGTTTCCCCATTCGGACACCGCCGGATCACAGCTGTATGGCAGCTCCCCGACGACTTTCGTGGCCATAGACGTCCTTCTTCGGCTCTAGTATCCAAGGCATCCATTATCCGCTTTGAGTATATTAATGCGGCTCTACTACTTCTTTTGCGTCACAAATTTCATGACGCAAATTACTTTTATTCTCTTCACTTTTCAAAGAGCATTCGAGCCAAA
>LCKG01000025.1 GCA_001001285.1 Parcubacteria group bacterium GW2011_GWC1_45_13 | reverse complement strand
GATATCTGATGTTATGTGATGAAAAAACTCCATAAAGCTCACTTGTCCGCCTTAGGCGGGAGGCTTTACGGAGTGCAATATGTATCTGGCCTTATGCAGTTCGCTTAGAAAAGCAATATGATAGTCGGCGCCATCCCATTTTTTTACAGTCGGGCGGAGCGTTTGAACTGTTTTTATTCCAAGTTTTTTGGCCGCTCCTAATTCGGAAACGGGATTATCACCGACAACTAAGACTTCTTCCGGCGAAAACTTTTTCCGTTCCAGGAACTCTTTGAAAATTGTTAATTTCCCTTTTTGCTTTTCTTTTAGATCAGAGGCGTTGATAATAATCTCGGCAAACAGATGAGCAATTCCGAGTTTTTTGATCTTGGTTTCCTGGAATCGCGTGTAGCCGCTTGTGACGAGAATCTTGTAGAGTTTAATTTTTTCAATAAAGTTTTCGTCTCCGTAGGTTTTCACTCCGTCAGGCGTTTCCAGGTTGGCATACGCGTTTCCCAGTTCGCTGGCAATTGGCTCCGGAATTGAATAAATCTGAATAATATCATCCCAGCTGGTATTCCATAGAGCGGTCTCAACCTCTGCCACCAATTGCGGCGACAACGCGGAGTTACGCAATATTTTTAAAGCAGGATCCAAAGCGCTTTTTGGAACAGTCAAAGTATCGCATATGCACATATCAAGATCAAAAATGATTCCTTTTATCATGCCGTCACTGAATTTTCTCTCGCTATCTTAGCATAAGCGTAGGCGCTTTGTCTAATCTGGCGCTCCATTGTGCGGTAATTCATTTCAACCAATCCAAATCGCGGCGCAAAACCGCTATCCCACTCAAAATTGTCCAAAAGCGACCAATAAAAATATCCACGCACGTCTGTGCCTTCGGAAATAGCCTTGTGAACCCAGCGCAAATGTTCTTTTATGAATTTTTCGCGATAAACATCGCGCGCGTCCGCAACCCCGTTTTCGGTAATATAAATCGGCTTGTTATGTTTTTTTAAATCTTTCAAAACATGATAAATCCCTTCCGGATAAATTTCCCAAAAATTACCGTCCCACACGGGATCGGATACCCACTTGTTTTCATTTTGATTGTATTTAAAACCCTTAATGCGATTATGGAAATAATAGTTTAGCCCGATAAAATCCTGATGATTTTTGATTTTGTTCAAAAACCAATTATTCCAAAGATAATTTAAAATCGGCGCGAGCCAGCCCTCAAAATAAGAGTTGTTTTTGGCAATTCCCACTTGGGTGTCCGACACCCAAGTGGGATGAATTATGATGTAAACTTTTTTATGCGCCTCTGCCAAGTTTCTATAAACTTTCAAGAATTTAAAAAACGATTTTTTCTGCGGGGGCCGTTTCCCGCGCAAATAACTATTCATTGTATAAATTTCCGGTTCATTTAGCGTAATCCAAAACTTTACTTCAGGATAAGATTCAACAATTTTTTCTGCGTAGCGTGCGAAATTACCTATTGTTTTCTTGTTTTCCCAACCGCCTTGTTTGGCGACCCAAACAGGCAATGTCCAATGCCAAAGTGTCACGAACGGCTCAATCCCTCGTTCTCTAAGCGCATTGATCACTTCCTGATAATGAGCGATTTCTTTTTCATCCCATCTCCCCTCCTCCGGTTCAATTCTAGACCATTCAATAGAGAAACGGTGGGAATTGTGGCCAAGAGACTTAGCGATATCAAAGTCCTCGCGGAAGCGATTATAATGGTCACAAGCCCGACCGGAAATGTAATTTTCTGGGCTAAACGGCGATGGGTAAGAATTTTTTATATAATCTGGCAATTTCCAGCGTCTAGTGTAAGATGATATATTGTTTTCGGTATTTTCTGCTAAACGACTAGCATTTTCTTTTTCCCATTCACTCCAATCATTATGATTCCAACCCTCAACTTGATGAGCGGCAGTCGCCGCCCCCCACAAAAAATTTTTTGGAAATTTGTACTGCATTAGAAATTAGATATTAGAAATTAGAAACCTGCCCGTCCGGCAGGCGGGTTATTAATTGCGCTCCGTGCCGCTTCCCACATCTCCGGCCTCCCTTGTTTTTCTTTCATCCAATACCACCATTCCGCGCCCCAAAGATAGGCCTTAGGAAAACCGCTTCGTTCGGCGTAATCAATAATTTCTCTGAATTTTTCCGGACTCATACTTTTAGCTTGGTCATCAAAAGAAGTCTCGGCAAGGGAAACTTGCGACCACGGTTCGGCTTGCAGCTCAGAAATTATTATTTGTTTCCCTAAAATCTTGCCAGCCCACCGCGCTTTAATTCTAAAATAATAAGCCGGAATAAGCGAATAACGGATATCGCCTAAAAATCTGTTGTTTATATATCTATATAATGTAGTGCCGAAGATGTCGGATTTTGCGGCAAGGTACGGCCAAGCGAACCCCAACTCGCCGGAATCGGTTAAAATAACCGGCTTATTGCTCAACGATTTCACCAATTTAATTTCCTGATTTAAAAGCGAAACTGGAATTGTGCCGCACTCGCCGAACGGAAACAGGGGTTCGTTTTCAACCTGCCAAGCAATGATAGCGGGGTTGGAGCGGTAGTGTTCTATGGTTGTTTTAATGTAATTTAGTAATTGGGCGCGCTGGAAAACGCCGCCCTCCTCGAAGTCGGACTTCGAAACCCCAAAGAAGTCGGACTTCTTCCCGGGTGGCGTTGAAAAGCGCGCCCATGATGGAATGTGACATTCCGGCCATCTTGGCACTTTTCTGCCTACTACTAAAATAATTTTTGCTCCGCGTTTTTCAGCTTCGGTAATTTGCCAATCCAAATCTTTAAAATTAAATTGGCTTTCGGCGGGTTCTACCAAATCCCAATATGCTACGAGACGCAAATCTTTAACTTTCAAATCGTCCAGAAGCGCGAGATAATTCCGCTTCCAACCCGCCATACCGTTTGCAGATTCAAACCCAAACTCTTCTGAAAATTTTTGCGAAAAAGTGACTCCGTAAGAAAGTTTCTGTTTTGCCGGAGCAAGTAAAATAAGAATGGCCACAAAAATCAGAAATATAAATATGATTTTTAACGCAAATTTCATATTTGTCTAACGGCCGAGATTATAAAGCCGCTTGATTCTCGCACAATTAAATTCCGAAGAACTTTTTGGCTAAAACCAACTTTTGTTTCAAGAAAAAATTTTTTACCTCCCGCCATTTAATATCAATATACATTTCTGGCATTTCATCGTATTCTGCGTCATTAAAATAAGCAAGACTTTTGACGCCATTTAATTTGCCGATTAAGGTGTTTTCGTCTGTTTTGAGTGTTTCGAATTTACCTGTTTTTTTTAAATTGTTTATCAAAGCCACTCCTTTAAACATTTTTTCCGAAAAAAAGTCTAAATCGTCAGAACGCCTATGATTAAAAAATAGTGCGATAGCAGTTCCGCCCGCCAAATAAAACTTACTAATAAAACTTTTGGCGCTTAATTTTTCCGCCAGAGCCCTGACATTGGGCCTGATATTTTCCAAAGAAAAATTCATTGTTTATTAGACAAAAACGGCAACCAAAAATTTTTGCTTTTCCTTGACACCTCACGTAATTTTAACGCCTTTCCCCATTCTTTTTTAGAAAAAGACCTCCATGCCCAGCGGATCGCGTCGGGCCTGCCGTATTCTAATAGCCGCGAAATAATATATTCCGGACGCTTCTTGGGATTAAGTTTTTCCGTATCTACTTCCCAAAAATACCGCTTAATGTTGGATGGAATCATGCCCTTATTATAGCATGCATTTGAGTAAAAATCTATCTCCCCAAATTATACAATCTCTTAATCTCGTTCCCATTAAGCGCCCTGTTGTAGACGCGGACATCGTCGATGAGGCCATTAAATAATTTTTCTCTTTAGTTTTTTCGCTTCATCAATAAAAAATTTTCTCCAAACAGCTGTTTTGATTTTCTCAATCATTCTTGGAAAATCTTCGGCTTCTCCGGATTTAACAAATTGCGCCCCCAACTGTATAGGATCTACATTCCAATCAAATTTTGCTTTAGCTTTCAAAATCAAGTCGTTAATTTTAAAGTCTTCTCGCTCAATTATAAAATACAAATCTATATAGTCCCGCGCGGCAACCCTCTGATATATGGTAAAAAGCTTATTTACCGCGATATCTATCAAGCTATCTACAGAAATGCCTTTTTTTGAAACCTTGCTGTCTATTCTCAGGAATGGGAAATAAGTAAATTCGGTTTTTAAAATATGTTTTCCGAAACTCAAAAAAAATAAGTTGCGATTATAGCTTTGCTGAAAATCAACCTTATTCGGCTTTAATGTTTTCTGAAGTTTTTTTAACGACGTGTCTAAATTTAAAAGATCTATTTCTTTTTCCGAAAAAAAATCCAAATCTTCCGAATAACGATGTTTGAGATAAAAAGCCGCAAGAGCCGTCCCTCCGGTAAGATAAAAATTATCTTTCAAAAATGGTATTTTTTGAAATTCTTCTAAAAATTTAATTTGCCTTTCGTCTAAAATTTTACTTTCCATTCAAAAGTAGTTTTAAAAATTTACGACGATACGGATCGATTTTGAGTTTGTTAAAATATTTATTAAGCTCAAATTCTTTCAATTTTTTACCATTCAAACCAAAATTTATCATCTGTTCAAGCCTCCAGATTTTATATTTTTCCGGGTGTTTTTTAAGGTTTTTTATATCGGTTGACCAGTTATACATTTGTTCATTATAGCATATTTCCCAACAAAAATCTACCGTCCCAAATTATAGAGCCGCTTGATTTCATCGCCGGAAAGCGCGCGGTTGTAGATGCGGACTTCGTCGATAAGGCCGGGATAGTTTAAGGAACTCGCACCACTATCTCTATCACCGATTTCTACATTAACGTTATTAAGTATCGAACCGGTAAGGCTATCAGAAGCAACATTAAGAGCAAGTGATATACCATCTTCATAGATTTTTATACCACTTGCAAAGCTTGAACCATCATATGTAACAGTATAATGATGCCATCCTCCATCATTGA
>LCKG01000024.1 GCA_001001285.1 Parcubacteria group bacterium GW2011_GWC1_45_13 | reverse complement strand
TTACGCTTTCGGGCGGGCGTCGGAGACCGTGAGCATGCGGCCGCCGAATTCTTTGCCGTTCCACATTTCTATGGCGGCGTCGGCGCCTGCATCATCCGCCATCTCCACAAAGCCGAAGCCCCGGGAGCGGCCGGTCTCGCGGTCAGTCACGATAGAGGCCGTGGCGACCTCGCCGGCTTTGGCGAAGGCGTCGCGAAGCTCATCACCTGTCGAGCGGTACGGAAGACCGCCGACAAAGAGTTTGCGTGCCATTGAATTACGAGAAACAATATTATTTTCTGTTCTTTCGTAAGGCGACCCTCCTGTCGCCAGCACTTGGCTACGGAGACTTACTCGAACATTTAAAAATATAGCATTAGCGCACACTGTCTGCAACCACCACCAGCCGCTTATCAAACGTACGCTCCGCCGGCAGCCACTCGCCGTCGCAGGTAATGAGCACCAGCCGCGAGGGCCCGCCTGGGGCAAAGAGCTCTTCCGCGGGAGCGTCGGCCGGGTACTCCCGCACACTCGACACTTTATAAATTTTTGAGCGGCCCGCGGCGTCCTCTACCGTTACGTAGTCGCCCGTTTTTATTTTAGAGAGATTTTCAAACACGCCCTTTTTCATAAGCCCGTTATTAACATGGCCGGCAAACACTGCCGACCCTTCCTCGCCGGGCTTTGAGCCGGGCGAGTACCATCCGACGTTGTCAAAGTTTTTCGGCGTGTCCATGGTGCCGTCGGCCTTGATGCCCACTGTTTCGACTGCGGCGTTGACGCCGAGCGACGGGATTTTGAGCCGCGCGGGAGTGAGTACTCCGGGCGAGGAGGTGGCAAAGAGGCCCGGGCGCTGCAGCGCCGCCGCCGGCCCAAAAGCAACAAGCGCGGCGTTGTCGCCCGCGACCACAGCGGCAAGGCGCGCCGTCACGTCGGCCGCGCCGACAAGCACGCACAAAAGCCCGATACCAATGGCACCCGTGCGCACGTAGTGCGCGTAGCCCGCTCCGGGCCGGACCCAAACAGCCGTCTTAGCGGACGGCAAGAGCAAAGGCTTTTCTTGCATAGGGGTACACGGCGATTGCGGCACCCATCAGCAACACGACCGCAAAGGCAGCCTCGGCGCCGTTGGACGGAGCAAAGCCGGTGTTCGGGAAGCGCGGATAGTAGCTTTGTGTTTGATACGGAGCTTCTTGATAAAAGGTGTTGGTAGGTTGTGGGTAATAACTCGATGACACCGTGACATTGCACGTCGCAACCTGTGACGCGTTGGTAACCGTCACGCTCTGCACGCCGGAACCATCAAGCGTGGTCGTGAGTACGGGGCCACTGTTGGGAAAATTGTTATACGGAGTCCTCCAGTTGTACGTGCCGCCGACTCCGCCCACCGCGGTAAAGCGCGCCGACTGGCCGACAGCGACGACCGGAGTGTCGGTGCGGCAAGTCAACGGCAGTGCTTGGTACGTGTACGGATAAACATAGGACGAAAAATAATTGTATGAACCGGCGTTTACCGTAATGACACAGGTCTGCGTGCCGCCGGAGAGCATTGTGCTGTCGCAACCAACCGAGTAGCTGGTGTTGAAGCCGGAGGTATTGGTAAGCGTAACAGAATACGTGCCGGGATTGATAGTGACCAGTGTGCCTTGTATGGAACCCTGAAAAGTTGCCGGGTTTGGGTTCTGGCCGGAGACCGCGACGGTAAAGTTGCCGGGGCCGTAGGAGGAATTGGTCTGATTAATGACCTGCACGTAGACGTTCAAAAGGCCGGTCGTCGAGGTTTGGGCCAGCGCGAGCGCCGGAACAAGCAAGGCGAGACCGAGCACTGCGGAACCTGCGAGCTTAGAAAGAATAGACATAGTCAAAAAGTGTTGATAAATAAGGCTATTATTAAGAGTCCCCACGAACAACTGGGGGTATCGTACAACGGGTTTTTTAGTTTTGCAAGTCAACGGTTAAAACCCTAGCCCCACCCCACTTTCAGAAACGAGAGTGGTGACACCGACCATAAGAGCCACGCCGAGGACAAACCAAAAAAGATGTTTGCCGTAGTGGAGCGCGCCGGCCGTGCGATCTGCTTATCGAGTGAGGAATGAGGTCGCCGAGCAGCACGACGAGGAGCATGCCCGCCGCCAGCCCCAAAAGCGGCGCTTCGAGCATCTCGACAGTCTCAAGCACAAAGTACCCGCCGAGCGCACCGACAAGAATGGTTGAGGAGACCGCAAAGTTTGTCCACAGCGCCTTCTTTGCCGAGTAGCCCGCGCCGCGCAATACAAAAAACTCCGAGGTCTCCTGTACCAACTCGTGTACAAACACCGCAATAGCGGCGGAGGCACCCACCGCGGGGCCGGCCGCAAACGATGCCGCAAGCAAGATGCCGTCGCCGATGTTGTGGAAGGCGTCGCTCAAGAGCACCCTGCGCGGGTTTATCGCGTGCGGCTCTTCGTGCGGACTTTCGTGGTGGTGCAGAGTGGGGAGAAATTTAAAAAGGAGCCAAATGCCGACCGCGCCCCCAAACACCCACAAAAGGCCCGCAGCGGCTGAGGGCGCCTGTTCCAACGTTTCGGCTGCCAGGCGGTACGCGATGACCAGAAAGACCCCCGCGGAAAAACTTATAAGAAAGTCGAGATACTTTTCCAAAAAGCGGCCCAGACGCTGCCACACGCCCACGACCCCGACCAGAGAGGCGAGCATTACAAGAAACGCCGAGGCGAGGAGTGCAAACATCGAACCCAAAATATATCACAAAAACAGCCCTCTATCATGCACGAAGAAACCCCGCCGAAGCGGGGTTTCTTCTGGTAGCAGGTACTACCGGAGAGTGTTAGTTCTGCACGAGGAAGCGGAACATGACCATGAGGTCCGCGCGAGCCGCCTTGAGGAAGTCGCGTGCCGCCTTAAAAGCATCTTTGGCCTGTGCGCGTATCGCGTCTACCGTGCTGGTAGAGCTCGAAGCGTTGAGCGTGGCCGCGGCGTCTATCGCCGTCTGCGCCTGCGTCTTGGCGCCCGTGAGCTGCACTTTGTAGTCGACAGTGGCTGCCGCTACCTTGAGAGAAGTGGTGCCCAAGGCCGCAAGTTTGGTCTCGAGCGTTGCGCCGACAGAACCCAAGACATCGGCAACCACCTTGATGCGGTTACCCGCCTTGGTGATGACCGACGCGGTGGTAGAGGCGCTAGCCGCCGCTTTTACCTCCTTCTTGTGCTCATCCTTGCGTTCATCACGACCATCGCGGTCGCCACGCTCGCCAACCTTGGTGTTGGTATTGACGTTAAACTTGCCGTTGCCCTCGATGTGCGTCTTTTCCTTGTCTCCGCCGAGGCCCAAACCGAGGTCCCCGCCGAAGTTAAGCCCCAATCCGTGCGCCGAAGCTGCCATGGGCAAGAGCATTGCCCCGGCAATCGAACCAGCGAGGACTTTCTTCAAAGTGTTAGTAGTCATAGTGTTTTTTGTTACCTGGTAAAGGGTGCGGGGAAATCCCGCACCCCTGCTATGACGATTAAACCCTCACCTTCTTTCAACTATGTACGGCTTCTATGTGCTTTAATTCTGTGCCTAAATTTGGACCGTTTTTTAGGCAAATAGTGTCCGCCGCTTTTTTGTACAAACTGCTTGTGGAGCGCCGCAAGCTCCTCTGCCGGCATCGCGACAAAGGCGGCGGCGGCCGCCGCAGAAGCCGAGCGGAAGGAGGCGTCACTCTTGAGGACGCCGGGGTGCACGCACAGTGCGCGCTCGTTGAACCCGGCGAGATAGAGCCCCTTGAGGCTGCGCACACGGGAGAGCGCGACATACCCCTGCCCGTACTCAAATGCCTGTGAGAGGTCCATCACCGCCGAGTCGAGGCTCATCCCTTGGCTCTTGTGCACCGTGATAGCCCACGCGAGCCGCAGTGGAATTTGAGAGATTTTTGCGAGCGTGCGGGCGCGGTCGTCGATGCGCCACTCTTCCGGAGCGGCTTCAATAAGACGGCCTTCCCGCGTACGCACGGTTGGAAATCCGCTCTCGCCAAAATTTATAACCGTGCCGAGTGTCCCGTTGACATACCCTTTGTCGAAGTTGTTGCGCGTAAACATCACCGCCGCGCCCTCTTTGAGCGCGAGTGTCTGCGGCGAAAGGCACCCGCGCTTGAGCGACTCTACCAGCGCTTTGCCGCCCTCGGAGCGCATTTCAAAAATCCGCGAGGGTGCATCGACCTGTGCAAGTGCCTCCTCGTTGAGGCGGTCCACGTCGGCGTTGTGCGGGTAGAGCCTTGTTGAAAGGTCGCCGTCTTCCGGATATTCGGCACGCGCACGCAGTGCGCTCTTGTGGTTGTCGGTCAGTGTGCCTGCGCGCAGTGCGCCAAGCAACTCCAAAAACGCGTCGTCCTCCTGGCGATGCTGCTCGCTCAAGTAGCAATACAGCGGGTTCAACTCCTCCCAGCTGGGCGACTCAAAAGCAAACTGTGATTTTTCTTTCTCTTTGTTTACGGGCGGTAGCTGAAAAAAGTCTCCCACAAAAACAACCTGCAGCCCGCCAAAGGGGCGCTCGCTGCCCCGCAGCGTCCGCACGGCGCGATCGACCATGCCGAGTGTGCGCGCGTCGAGCATGGAAACCTCGTCGATTATCAACACGGCCGTGCCGCGCACGCGCCGCACCAGGGGCTCGCGCTCCAAAAGCGCCTCCAAGTCCCACTCGCTCAAATCGCGCTTGATGCCTATGCCGCTCCAGGCGTGCACCGTCATCCCGCCCACGTGCGTGGCGGCTATCCCGGTCGAGGCGGTTATGGCGGGCTCCACTCCGCGCTCGCGGAGCCACTCTATGTAGCGGTTGGTTACATAGGTCTTCCCCGCTCCCGGCTCTCCGGTCAAAAAAACATTTGCGCCGGTTTTAAAAATTTGTAACGCCTGTTCTTGTTTCATCTAGGAATGAGGACAGCGCAAGATATTGTATTAATCCTGGATGAAATTCTTCTTATATTGCGCTTCAATAAACAATTCATTACCAATTTGACTTCCTGCCTTTTTGTGAACATTCCGCCGAGCAGAATCTACTTGTCGCTTGATAACCATTTCTGCGAGGATGATATGATGTGCCACAAACATCGCATATTTTCGTTACGCTCAAATCGCGAACCTCTTTTGTCTTTGCAACTTTCTTTTTTTCCGCCATAAATTATTTTTTGAAAATATGCTCGCGATGATAAGTAAGATAACTTTTACGGCCATTGCTCGGCGGAATGCTGTATCTTCGGCCTTGTGCTAAATTCATTTTCTTAACATTGAGGGGCGAGATGTATGGCGAAATTATAATTGTTCCATCATCCTCGAATGAAATAAATCCTTGATCAAAAAGTTTGTCGTAAGTTGGAGTTAGTACAAGACCGTTATCGTGGTCAATTTTTTCGGCATCGTTTGAAACGCTCCAAGGTTTGATATGACTTGCCATAAGAATACGCTCATCATTTACCCTTGTGATAATACATTCTGAAGATTCCTCAAGAAGTTTCAAACGATATGCCCCTTGCCCAATACGAGCTTTGACGAGTTGCTCTTTTTCTCGCTCCGGCAACCTCTTTTGTTCAATCGCCTTTTCAACCTGACGCTCTTTCGCGGGGTGATAATATGGATTGAACGAGTAGCTCAATGACGGACGAAAAAGAAATAAAAAAAGGCCGTTTGCATTTTTTAATTTCAGAATAGAAACATAAGAAATGACAGGGAGCATAATGCTCCGAAAATACTCTCGGAAAATATCATCATACGAGCGAACATAATAACGAGATATATCTTGGTCGCCGACAGCACTTTCTAGCGTAAAAAGTCCGCGATTGGGAAGATTTTGAAGATTTAAATAATATTCTTGCCAGCTTGCTGATATGTCCTCTTGATACTTTTGCTCTTGCTGTTCATATTCAAATTTTGCGTCATTCAAATAATCTTCAAAATCTTTTTTCAAAAAGAAACCTTTATCGCGAAAGTTATTGAAAAAGCTATCAAAATCTCGCGTGCTTTGAGAGCCGATGTATAATCGTGCTTCTCCGCTTCCGCGTCCTATTTTATTTTTCTTAACGAAAGAATCAACAATCGGAATGTTGTCAATTTCATCAATAAGTTCAAAACGCTCTCTGTCAATTTCTATAAAATTTTGTTCTGTTTTAGGCATATTTATAAATCTATTTTTGTTGCACTAATACCCATATTCCGTAAAACACCCATAAGAACATTTACGACGATACTGTTGCCCGTCTGTCTGTATATCTGAGTATCGCTTACAACAATTTTGAAAGTGTCATCAAAACCCATCAATCGCAAGCATTCGCGCGGAGATAATTTCCTTATTCTCCCGCTTCGCGTAACATAGTTATCTACTCCAGCGCGGTGCATTTTCGCCATCGTGGCAAGAAGTGGGCGGGCAACAGCAAGATCAGTTTCTGGCTTGCTATAAAAGTTTTTTGTTCCAGTTGCCATAACATATTTTGCAACCTTATCAGAAAGAAAGTACTTTTCAGGAACTTTTCCAGCCGGTTCAAAAACAAAATCGCCATGCCAGTTAAATTGTTGGTTCGCTTTTTGGCAAAGCGCAACTCGTCCATTGATTTGGGTATATTTCTTGTCGAGATTTTTTTGGCTGGTTACAAATTGTATTCCTTTTTCCGGTAGATAATATTTACTATCAATGCTGTCGTCTAGTAAATCTTGCATCGCGATTTTCAGTTCAACTGGGTTAGGAAATTTGTAATCCTTATTTTTACGAAATCCGACAACAAAAAGACGTTCGCGGTTTTGTGGTATTCCGTATTCTTTAGCGTTCAAAACCTGAGAATAATAATTATATCCAAGTTCTTTGAATGTGTTTTGAATTACCTCCCATGTCTTTCCGCTGTCATGGCTTAATAGTCCTTTTACATTCTCAAAAATAAAGGCCTTTGGTTTTATTTCATCAACAAGCCGCGCAAATTCGTAAAATAATGTTCCGCGGGCGTCTTTGAATCCTCGGCGTTTTCCAACAAGAGAAAAAGATTGGCATGGTGTTCCGCCCACAAGTAAATCAACTTTTCCTTTGAATTTTTTGCCGTCAATATTTTGAACAAGATCAAACCAGCGCGAACCATCCATATCGTAATTTGCAAAGTAGCTTTGTTTTACATGAGGATCATTGTCGCAAGCAAAAACTAGTTCATGTTTAACGCGCATACGTTTCAAGGCGTGCTCAATCGCGCCAATTCCGCTAAATGCTGTGGCTAACCGTAGTAACGACATTAAATTACTTTAACATTAAATTACCGCCAATCTTCCTCTGCCACCGGGACCACGTCCTCCATCTCGGCGACCGCGGCCGGGATGATGCACAGCACGCGCCCCGCGATTTTAAAATTGTCGCGCAACACTATCGGTTTGTATTTTGGGTCTTTGCTCTCGGGGTACAGTATTGTCACCCCGCTCCGGCGCTCCAGGCGCTTGACCGTCACCATGTCGCCGATGATGGCGGCCACTCTGTCGCCGCTTTTGACCTTGTCGGTAAACTGCACCAAAATGTAGTCGCCGCTTTTGACCCCGGCGTCGGCCATCGAGTCGCCGACTGCGCGCACTGCAACAATTTCGTTGTGTGCCTTGTCGACAATTTCTTTGTCCACCTGCAAAAATTCGTCGGTCTGCTCCTCCGCAAACACCGACAGGTCGTCGCACCCGACATTGGCCACCACCGGCACCGACACCAGTGTTGCGGTGCGGCCCTCGGCGTCTACTCCGCGCAACTCGATGTTGCGCCGCGCGTGCCTGCGACGCACGATGTAGCCCTTGCGCTCCAATGTTTCGATGTACTGCATGACGGTGCGCAGCGACCTAAAGCCCAGGTTCTGCCGTAGCTCGTCGAGCGTGGGCGGCTCGCCCTTGGCTTTTATATAGAGCTCGATGTTGTCCAGCACCCTCTTTTGTTTGCCCGTAAGTGATTTGTTGAGGGGTCCCATAGATTCTGATTTTAGCACAACTTTTGCCTGCAAGTACACAATATACACAAGTCTGTGGATAACGAGCGGCCCCGCACACCAAAGTGGCGGGGCCGCTCTACACAAATTACATATCAGCGCCCCCCGTTTCGGCCCCCGAACCCACGACAACACCCGCCTCCTCCAACCGGGCAATCGTCTCTAAAGTGCAACCGGGGATATCGCGCAGGTCATCAAGCGAACCGAGGCCTCCGTTCTCATCGCGATACTCGACAATGCCTTCCGCAAGCTCCGGGCCCACGCCCGGCAAACGGGCCAACTCTTCTGCCGAAGCAACATTAATGTCCAATGCCATAGAAATTATGTAGTTACCGGCTAATGGAAATAACTGTATAAGCCCCCGCGTGAAGCGCGGGTGAGCTAATGGTGGTCGTGGCCGTGCGAGTGCCCCGAAAAGAGCTCTTTAAATTTTAGCTTCGCCACAAAGAACAGATAGATGATTTCGAGGACCCCGAGTGTGTTGACTACGAGCAAAATTACAAACCACCAGTACTGCCCGCGGCGCGCCGAGTGCCACAGGGCAAGACCCTTCCACACCACCGACCACAAAATGGCAAT
>LCKG01000023.1 GCA_001001285.1 Parcubacteria group bacterium GW2011_GWC1_45_13 | reverse complement strand
AAATCCAAGCGCCATTAAAATGGCGTATTGGATAATTGTGACCGGTAAGACGTATTCATAAAATTTTCTTGCCGTGATCCCGGCAAATCCTGCGGCCACTAAAAAAGGTGTGCTCAAGCCGTAGGCAAGCTTACTTATGAACATTGTTTTAAAACCATGCCGGTGCCAGAGTTTTTTTATGATATCAAAACGCGCTTCTGTAATCCCGACCTTCGCGCCGTATCTGGCGACAAATGTTTTTCTTTCCCCATGCCTGCCGATAAAATAATAAATTGAGTCCGGTATAATATCGCCGAATAAAAGTATTGCGTAAGCTATGAAAGGATTAAAATATCCCGCTGCGGTTAAAATTCCAACCACAAACGCGATAATCGGCCCTTCAAACGCCGCCAAAGGAAAAAGTATGAGATAGCGGTAATGGATGAGCAGTTGGGTGGCTGTTTCAAGATTCATTTTTTATGTTTTATCCGCCAATTTTCTATTTTTGTGTGGTCGCCGGAGAGCAACACTTCGGGAACTTTATATTTTTTATTTTTGTAAATAAAAACCTCCGGTCTGGTGTAAACCGGGACGCCGACGCCGTAGCGCTTTTCCTCCAAGGATTCTGATTTTCCTAAAACTTCCGGAATATGCCTAGAAACCGCGTCCACTACAGCCATAACCGGAATCTCCCCACCCGTAAGCACATAGGGGCCGATGGATATTTCTTCTGCTTTAAATATGTCTTTTACTCTTTCATCAACCCCTTCATACCTTCCTGCTATTAAGATGATATTTTTATATTTTGTTGCCCATTCACCTGCTATTTTTGATGTAAGTTGTTTGCCTCTAGCAGATAGCAAAATCAGTTTTGATTTTGGTTTTTTTATTTTATTTAAAACCCGCGCAAAAGCTTCTACTCCAATTACCATTCCCGGCCCGCCGCCATAAGGTTTGTTGTCAATTTTCTTGTGCTCATCTTTCGTAAAATCCCTAAGATTCCAGACTTTTATCCGGATTTTTTTGGTTTCTACTGCCCGCTTGATGATTGATTCCGAAAAATAGGAATCAAAAATCTTGGGGAAGATTGTGATTATATCAAAGCGCATAGTGTTGTTAAAGCAAAAACCGCACTACCATCGTAGCACGGTTTTTGCTTTAGCTAAACGCTAAATTAAAGTTTTAAATCACCAACCATGTCGTCCATCTCCCGGCTTCTTGGAACATGGGTTCCGCCTTCCGGTTCCTCAATTTTGAGGTTCACGCGCGCGTGGTTTTTTATGCCCACGACGCGAAGCAGGGTGCGGAGAGCTTTGGCGGTGTTCCCCAGCCGGCCAATGAGTTTGCCGACGTCCTCTTTGTCTACTTTCACAGACAAGAGCACGCCCATTTCATCAACCTTTCGGTTTACTTCTACCGCTTCAGGCTTGTCCACGAGCGCTTTAACTACATACTCCAGAAAAGCTTCGTCAGAATACGCGCTAGATGCTTTTGCAGCCATTTTAGATTGCGTTAATTTCCGGTAATTATAGATTCTCGACCTTTTGCTTTATTAATTGAAATCTGCGCGCCTTGCATAATCCAATGCTTGATGCGCTCATTTTTCAGTTCGGTTTTTTTTGTTTGAGGATTGTATGAGCCAAGCACTTCCAAATAAGCCCCGCTTTTGGGAGCGCGTTTTTTTTCCGTAATCACCATCCTGAAACTGGGAATATTTTTCCGCCCCACTCTTTGCATGCGAATTATCAGCATAGAGATAAGTTTATATTAATATAAAAAATATGTCAATTCTTTTTCAGATATCTGAATTTGTTAAGAGAATGCTCTTCCAGGGTTTTGGCATAATGTGTTTTACCGTCTTGTCCGGAAAGATAATACAAATAAGGCGAGGGCTCTGAATAAACCGCGGTCAAAATCGCGTCCATGCCCGGATTAGAAATCGGGTCTGTCGGCAAGCCTTTGTAGCGGTAGGTATCGGGTGCCGAATCCACATTCAGGCCCATGGGCCATAATGATTACGTCCTGCAAAGTTTTATTCTGTTTTTTAATTTCGTTTAAAATTTCCGGCGTCAGTTTTTTGTCAAAATTTTCCCGCATGCGCGCCACAACCTGCGGCGCACTTGAAGTTTTATAAAATCTGTAGGTATCCGGAAAAAGATACCCTTCTTCCTTTTCTGCGATTTTGGCAAATTCATTTTGCGAAAAAAGCCCCGCGTGTTCCAAAATTTCCCCTATTTGGCTGACGTTCAACCCCTCGGGAACGATTACGGCAACCTCGTTGGCTACCGTTTTTTCCATCGTTTTTCTTTTGATGTATCCCGGCAGTTTAATTAGAGCATAAAAAACAAAAAGCGCCAAAATCAAAACGCTTGTGCCCGATGGGAGTTACGATTCTCCCTCCGGCTTTAAGCTGGTCTTTCCAGGCTGGAGGCAGTAAATCCGCGGTCCCGACGTGTGTCGGGATCTTCGCCGCGCCAAGCGCGGCTGCGACAATAATCTTATCAAACCCACCTATACGCTCGGCGATTTCAGGCAGGCCCAATGTGCCATCTTGGCAATAAAACCTTACCTTCCCTCTCCCAAACTTCTTAAAATTTTCTTTTCCGAATTTACAAAGTTCCGGCACCAGTTCAATCGCGTAAACATTCGCTCCAGTTGCCGCCAAAAGCGCCGTCTGCCAGCCCGAGCCGTAACCGATTTCCATAATATTCTCCCCGGGCTCCGGGCTTAAAAGTTCCAGCATAAAAGCCACCGTCCACGGCTGGGAAATCGTCTGTCCTTCGCCTATCGGCAGGGGTTCGTCAAGATAGGCGGATTCTTTTAAATTTTCCGGCAAAAAATTTTTTCTGTCCACTGCATAAAAAGCCTCAATCAGCCTTTTACTTTTTAACACGCCTTTTGTGATAAGTTCGTCCACAAGTGCCATATTTGTAATATTAACACCCAATGCTAAAATCAGAGTAATATGGAGGTTCCGGATATTAAAACAAAACTGGTTCTGGGGACCGTCCTGGTTATAGTTATAGCCGGGGGGCTGTGGTATTGGTATAGCCGGCCCGAGCCAATCAAAACGGCTAAAGATGTCATTGAAGCGGTAACAACGCCGACTCTGGAGGTGCCGTCAAACCCGGTTCAAAATAAAATCCCGGAGCTGAATCCGATTGACCGCGCGAATCCTTTTAAAGACGCTTATAAAAATCCCTTTGAATAATTTTGATAATATGAAAAAAGCGATAATTTTGGCGGGATTATTAATCGCCGCGATGCAGGTAAGCGCCGCTTCCGGAGGCAACCTTACTCTTCAAAAAGACAAAAGCACGGACCTTTTCGTGTTGAATATGCGCGACTCCCAAGGTATTCGCAGCTTCGCTTTGGTTTTCCCGACGGAAAAGCTCCCCTACAGCGGAGACTTGAGCGAATGTCCCCCAAGCCGCAAAATAGATAACATTTTAATAAACGAAACTTCCGATTTCAATCCATCACTGAAAGCCGTCATTGTTGACTGCCGTGGAGAAGAAACCGAATTTGAAATTTCCCAGCCGCAAAACGGAATAGCCCAAGTGAAAAAAGTTGAGCTGCCTCTGCCTCCTCCGACGACCGCCCCCGAGGGCGGTGTCGGAGCCCCGACCCCGGAGGGCGTCGGGGCCGCCCCAGCCACACCGGCAACTTTACAATATCCGATCAAAGAACTTGGCGGATGCGAGAGCGCGGAAGCCTGCAAAACTTATTGCGATGCTTCGACAAACGTTGAGCGCTGCGTTGCTTTCGCCGAGACAAACGGCCTCTTAACGAAAGGCGAAATTGAACGCGGTAAAAAATTTGCTGAAATAATAAAATTAGGCGGCGGGCCCGGGAGCTGTAAAACAGAAGCCTCCTGTAAAGATTACTGCAGCGAAGTCGGGAGGCTTGATGAATGCGTGCAATTCGCGGAAAACAGCGGGCTCGTTTCCGGCGCGGAGTTGGAGGAGATGAAAAAAATTCAAAACGCAGTCAAGCGCGGGACTAAATTTCCAGGCAACTGTACAAACCGGGCCGTGTGCGAGCTTTACTGCAAAACTCCGGAGCACGCGGACGAATGTGTCGCTTTCGCCAAAGAAGCCGGGTTTATAAGCGAAGAGGAATTAAAAGAAATGGAAAAGATTCTTCCGCTTATGAAAAGCGGCCAGATGCCCGGCGGATGTACATCAAAAGAATCGTGCGAGGCGTACTGCGAAGATGAAGGCAATTTTGACGAATGTGTCGCGTTTGCGGAAAAAGCCGGGCTAGTGTCCGAAAAGGACCTTGAGATAATGCGAAAAACCGGAGGCAAAGGCCCGGGCGGTTGCCGCGGAAGGGCATGCCAGACGTTTTGCGAAAATCCGGCGAACCAACAAGCGTGTTTTGAATTCGGCAAGGAGTATGGTCTTATTTCGGACGAAGATTTAGAGAGAATGGAAGAAGGCAAGCGTATTTTACGCGAACAGATTGAAAGCGGGCCTCCGGAAATTCAAGAATGCCTTAAATCTGTGATAGACATAAATCAATTGGAACAAGGAGGATTTGCTGGCGGACCGGAGCTTGGAGAGAAAATGCGGGAATGTTTTGAAAAAATGATTCCGGAGGGCATGGAAGGCCAATTTGAATTTGGTGAAAACGGGCAATTTAACGGTCCGGGAGGTTGCAATTCGCGCGAGGAGTGCGAGGCATACTGCACATCAAATCCGGAAGCTTGCGGCTTTAGTGGCGGCGGAGACCAAGGCGGAGGAGGCGGTCCGGGTGGCGATTTTCCCACCGACCCTGGTACGAGTTTTTTGGAGTGCGTAAGTAAAGGTATGAGCGCCTCTTATGTCTGCGGAATAAATGGTAGAGGCACGCCGCATGGAGTTGAAACAACGTATTTTAATGAGTGCCACGCAAAACAACAGGGCGTTGAGATTCTCCATGAAGGCGTATGTAAAGGACAGGAACCAATATGCTCGGATATCGCGGATCCGGTTTGCGGAAATGACAACAATACATGGGTAAGCGCATGTCATGCCGAAGAAAGGGGCGGAGGAGTAAAGCATGAAGGCGTTTGCACAGTTGAGGACTTTGGCGGAGGTGGAAGAGGAGGCCCAGGCGGGTGTCAAAGCCGAGAAGAATGCGAGGCTTATTGCCAAGAGCATCCCAATGAATGCGGTGTAATGCCGCCGCCTCCTCCATCGCCGACACCTCCGACTCAAACTCAAAGCTGCGCCCCGCTTCCATCGGGCTTAGTCAGCTGGTTAGATGATGACAATACTTTGTCGGATGCTAGTGGCGGCGTAACCCTCGCTCTAGGAAAAGTTGGGAAAGCCGTAAAATTTGACGCGTCCGGCGGTTATGTTAAAGATGAAAATTCCGAACAATTAAATTTTGGGACCGGACCATTTTCATTGGAAGTTTGGTTCAACTGGGACGGCGGCGGGTCGTCCAAAGGCAATATCATCAGAAAAGCAAATTATCCGGTGAGCGGCGACGGGGCCGGTTATTGGCTAGCTATAGGAAAAGATAACAGCACGCTGGAATTTTTTGCGGGAGAAACTGTCGGCAACCCCGGCAAACCCAGAGGCAGTGTTTCTCTACCAATTAGTTCCGGGGTTTGGTACCACACCGCCGTCACAAGAAGTAGCAATGACACAATGAGTTTGTATATAAATGGTCAGTTAAAAGGCACCGCCGAAGCCGCAAACGCCAATACGACAAGCGCGGCTCCATTCACGCTTGGTGCGTGGGACGATCGGTTCGGTGTGACAGAGCTTTTCTCCGGTCTGATTGATGATGCTTCCGTATACAATAGGGCGCTAAGCGCGTCCGAGGTTCAAGCCATTTTTAACGCCGGCGGCAACGGCAAATGCGTCGGCTCATCAGAGCAGCAGTATCAACAACAATATCAGCAGCAATACCAAGGACCTGGAGGATGTAAAACTCCGGAAGAATGCAGAATTTACTGCACTCAAAATTACCAGGATCCGGCGTGCCAGCAATTTGCTCCGCCGAGCTCTCAAGCGCCCATGCTAAGCCCATTTGCAACTGTTTTAACGCCATTTCTGGAACTTTTGAAATAGCCGGTTAAAATTAAAAATGTGGAACATCAAAAAAAGCTTTTTACTCTTTGGTTGCCGGTGGCATTCGCGCTTTCGGTTATAATCTCAATAATCTATATCTTCAACTTTGGGGACGTAACATACTTAAACTCTTCTCCGCTCGGAAAGGCGGCGTTTTGGGAAATTATCGTCTTTATGTTTTTGTCCGCGATTCCGGCTTCCGGCGGCTTGATCACAATTGTTTTGGTATGTTCCTTGGCCCATCTTTTAACCGTAGAAGCTTTTTCTATTGTCAGATTATTCAAATTGCGGAAAGTTGAACAGAGAGGGAATCTAAAAATGTTACCCAGATTTCTCATGGCGCAAGTGACGGGAGCGGGAGTTTTTGCTGTTAGCTTTATCCTAATATTAGCCGTTTCGTTGGGAGCCTCGTTTATCTACGGATACGGAGATTTAAAGATGAACGTGAAAGAGGCTTTAAACGGAGCTATCGCTCAAGATCAAGAAATTATAAAAAGTATTCAGGTTTCTCGCTCGATTATTGATGTTTATGACGCTTCCGATGAAGCGGGCGCGGTGCTGGCAAAAAGGAATTTTAAAAAGAAAGAAAAATTGACTGTCTATGAAGGCGCGGTGCTTCCTTTGCTCGCTAAATTTAAAAGGAAAGATCCGGAAGGCAAATTGTTCTTTATTCCAAGCGCCAACAGCGTTGTCTACACAAATTTCAGCAAAGGCAGGACCGATCCGATTATAATTGAATTGGCTTTTAACCATTTAAAATATCATCCTAATCCCGCCGTATCGTCGTTATTTGAAAAAACGCGGAAACCCGCCGCGGTTACCTACCTTGACGATCAAGCTTACGCTCCTTACTTGGAGAAAAGGCGCGATGAAATTAATCAAAAAATGTTGAGTCATAATCAAAAAATATTGAGCGACTTCAAAAGCACTTTATCCTCAAACGAAAAAATTGTATCGGAATGCAAAGCCCAGGACGCCGCTAATGCGAAATTGGTTGCCGAACAAGAAAGCGACTATCAGAAAAATTGCATTCTTAAAGTAAATTATTCCAATTGCGGCGAGTTTAAACAACAAGTTGATGAAAATGAAAAAATAAGCCTGGAAGCGGCCGATGCTTGTCGGAAAAATAACGCGACGCTTGCTCCCCAGTATAAAGAATTTGAGCGGCTTAAAGCCGATGTTGAAAAAGAGGCGTCAGCCGTTCTTGAAAAGCAACACAGCGAGCTAACCGCCGGTTTATATTCTCCTGACACGAAAAACGTATATATGCGCGTAATTCCGGATCAAGACGCGTTTTTATATCTAAGCACCTTATTGCATGAACTATTCCATCATTATTCAAACGCCAGCTTGGCATTGCCAATATTTATAAATGAAGGCACTACCGACTATTTAACATATAAAAGCTTTAACTTAAGCGACTACGAAATAGCCGGCGCTTCCGGATATTTTAGGGAAGTCCAGGCTGTTATGGCTTTATTGGAAAAAATACCGGAATCGGAATTATTAACCGCTTATTTTACTAATAATCCAGCGGCGCTTGAAGCGTCATTCAAAAAGTATTTTCCGGAAGTTGATTACGAAATATTTTTGAGCAAAGGCAGCGATATGTATAAAGAGACGTATCAAGAAATCGGCCCAAAATTTAATCTAGGTTTTTGGGACACCGACGTTGACCATCCGGCCGTTCGGGACTTGAGAACCTTCCTGGGATTAGAGCCGGAGAAATTCTCTACATATTAGTTAGGCGTTGTTTGCAAAATTTCTCCTATTTTTGTACAATACCCCTATGTCTCAAGACAACCTGATAAAACTGCAATGCCAATCCTGCAAACGCGTGGGCTATTGGTCAAGCAAAAATAAGAAAAAAGTGGAACGGAAAATTGAGTTGAGTAAGTTCTGCAAATGGTGCCGGAAACATACTCTCCACAAGGAAGGTAAGAAATAAATTCGGGGGCACTAGGATTCGAACCTAGATCAGCGGTTTTGGAGACCGCAATTCTGCCATTGAACTATGCCCCCATCAAAAATATTATAACAAAAAACAAGAGGCCTGACTAGAGGTTGGCAAGGGTTTTTTATTTTCTACGCATACCCCGGGAAGAAGTCAGTTTTGATTTGGCTGTTTTTGACGCCGATATTTTTTATAATTTTTTGAAACGTCGTCACCATCGCGTGCGGGCCGGAGATGTAAAACAATCTTTCCTTAAAATCCGGGATTGTTTGAATAATCATTTCCTTCGTTATAAATCCTATCGGGCAAACTACTTTTATGCCAAGTTTTTCTTCGGCCGTATCCCAAATATAGGCGTAAACTATATCTTCCGCGCTTTTGTTGGCGTAAATTAAAACGATATCTCTTTTTTCGTTTTTATCCAAAAGATATTTTATCATGCTCCGAAAAGGCGTAATACCGATGCCTCCGGCCAAAAATGCTATTTTTTTATTTTTATTTTTTGGCAAAACAAAATCTCCCGCAAGTTGTGAAGCCGTGACTTCGTCTCCAATTTCCAAGGCGCCCAAAGATTTTTTGAAACTACTGGCATTTTCATAAAATTTGACTCCGAGCCGAACATCCTCCTCCGTGGGGGAAGACGCGATAGTAAAATAGCGTCTCACTCCTCTATTGTCGGAATGCCGATGCCCCAAGGTCCACTCCAAATACTGGCCGGGTTCGAAACTCAAACTTCTCTCCGCGGAAAATAAAAAGTCATAGGTTTCTTTGGCAATCAGTTTTTTCTCTTTGAGTTTTAAAACGTATCTTCCCTTGGGGCTCGTTAAAAAAGAAAAAATGTTTCCGAAAAGCAGAGCGAGCTCCGGTGTGGAGTAAACCGGCCCAATGTGAAGTTGCGGGGCAAACGCCAAGCCTACTAAAATTCCATAGCAAATACGCAAAAATTTGGTTGGTGGGGTTGTAATCGGCTCGATAAGCATTATAAAAGCGAAAAACAAAAGCGGCGACTCAAAAAGCGTTTTACCGACTATGGATACGGGGTCGGATTCTCTTAAAAACGTGAACCCTAAAATGGAAATCAGGGCAGCGATGAAAAAACTGAAAAACAAATCCCATCTCAATAATTTTTTAACAATCAATAAGCCGCCTAAGGTGATAAACGGTAGCATATATAAATCCCCTACCCACCAACTGGCCGATTGATTAATAGTGAGAGCGGTGAGCACAACCGCGAAAGCCGCCGGATTAAAAATGTGTTTTTTTCTGAAAGATAAAATAAATTTTCCGGCCATTGCCCAGACCGAAGCCCAGATTAAAAAAGGAAGCCCGGCTGAAAAGTTGGAAATTAGGGGAGGATTTATAATCAGCGCTAAAATCAGTGCCGTTATATAAACGGATTCCACGTTGGCGGGTGCTTTAAAAACCCGCGCGAAAATGTAATTCACAACCGCGCAGGAAATTATAATAACGGCGGCCGAAGCCAGAAGCGCGAATGGGCTAAACGGCAAAAAGCCTAAAAAACTTATTGCCGTAGCGACTATCAAAAGAAACGCCAAATAATAAAGCGCTAGGCGGTACATCGTGGTCCTGTTTAAAAAATTGTCCATTTATCTTAGTTGAGTCGGCTGGAAATTTCCATTGATTATAACAGTTTTGGGCATAATTTTTATTATTTGTCCGTTTTCCAATTCCACCTCAAGAAGCAGTCCTCGCATTGTATCTTCCGAAAAATCTTGATCAAAAATAAAATT
>LCKG01000022.1 GCA_001001285.1 Parcubacteria group bacterium GW2011_GWC1_45_13 | reverse complement strand
CTTCTGTACTTAAACCATCTTGCTCGACTGGATCCTGACTCAGAACACCATAGCACCATGCTTTGCCGATGTGGAATGTATCACTGGCAGGGATTGGATTGCCTGCGCCGAGGATTCCTCCTTGAGAATCTGCTAATGCGATTCCACCTTGCTGACCCATATCACTCAACGTGCCGTTAATGAAGATATTTTCAGTTTCGTCTTCACACCCTAATGTTTGTTCAGAACAATTTTCAAGAACATTGTCGCCATCATCTTTCCAGAATAAAAACTTAAGTTCGCTATCGAGTTCACCAAATCCATTAGCAACACCTTCTGGTATCGCCACCGTGCATAATTCACCCAAGGTCTCATCTTCAGGGTCGGTACAGGTATTGTCCAAATCTGAAGTAATTTGTGCAGAAGCACAGAGCCATGCGTCGTTGCTGCCAACGCGAATGGAAATCGTGTCTTCGCCAAAGTCACCCGGCTTCAAGTCAATGAAGTTGAAGAACCTCTCAATGGTTAAGTCTGTCAAACTCCATGAAGTGTTAACGCTTGCGACAAGCGCGCCTACCGGTTCGTCATAACCCGGAATGTTGTAATCGATTGCATAACTTTCGTTATCAATCTTCAAATCAATCGCGCCGGCGGTGAAAGTGTTGCCGGTGGATGTTTCTGTGTCGCTGAAGAAAGCCGTGGTGGCTCCCACAGTGATCGCGGCCACCGCCGCTACTACGCTCAAACTAACAATTATTTTTTTGTTCATTGTTTTAATTAATTTTTTAATAATGCTTATAAACTATTTTTGTTCGACCTTTATTTCTAAAAAACAAAGCAAAAAACCCCACTCTTAAAAAGGAGGTTTGCTTGCCCTACTATATAAATATGCTGGGCTTTATATAGCATAGTTACTCTTCAACTACCCAGGTTCCCCCAGCTAGATAGAATAAGAATGTAATAATTAAAGCACGGAGGGTTTTTAGATATAAATAGCAAGTTGTCCACAGGGTGTGGACAACAAGTTTGAAGCCCATAAGGGGACGCCCAAACCAAGGGGAAACACCCCACTTGGGTGTCGGACACCCAAGTGGACTGCTTTTGGCCTATGGCGTCCCCTTATGGACTTCAAGCCGCTTGATTCTTTAAAAAACGTAGCGCCCCTACTCAATATTTGTCAACCACTTGGGTGTCGGACACCCAAGTGGTAAGATACAGGGTGTATGAGAAAAGTGAGATTTGCTGATGGCGAATTTTATCACATTTATAATCGCGGCGTAGATAAACGTGTAGTTTTTTCTGAAATTCAAGATTTTGAACGATTCTTGGAAAGTATGGTGGAGTTTAATGCAGTGGAACCGATTGGAAGTTTGTTTGAGCATGCATTTGCGGACAAAAATAAAAAACATTCACCGAAGTTGGTGAATGTAATTTGTTATTGTTTAAACCCGAATCACTATCATTTAATTTTAGAACAGCTTAAGGAAAATGGTATAAGCGAATTTATGAAACGGTTAGGCGGCGGATTTACAAATTATTTTAATTTAAAAAATCACCGCAATGGCGCTTTATTTCAAGGCAAATTTAAGGCGGCGCATATAGATTCAAATGAATATTTATTGCACGTTAGTGCGTATGTAAATTTAAATAATTTAGTTCATAAAATAAAAGGGGAGAGATTTAGATCTAGCTGGCGGGAATATTTAGACACATCAGATAAAGTTTTATGCGCTAAAGATATTATTTTCAAGCAGTTCAAAAACAAAGATGAGTATCGGGATTTTGCAGAAAACTCCCTAAGTTCTATTTTAAAGCGAAAAGATTTGTTAAAGGAGCTTGAAACCATGCTAATAGACTGACTTGGGTGTCCGACACCCAAGTGATTAATAGCACCAGCTGTTTTTTTATGTTTTGCTCAAAAGGCCGCCGGAAAATAGCGCCAAGAGGATTAAGGCGGTAATTACTCCAAAAATGGCTAATGTCCGGATAAAAAGGTCAGCGGCGATTTTCTTTTCTCCGTCAAGATAGAGCTGGGCTGGCTGGAAGAGAAAAACAAACCCCATTACGGCTGCCGAGAGCGTAAAAAGAGAAATTATGGCAATGGGGACGGCAACGGTGTTCTGCGGCCCCGCCAGTTTGAGCCCGTAATACATTACCGACGCGACGATGATGATATATACTATTGCCGCTAAGGCGTTGATCGCCGGATTTTTAGTCATATTTAAAATATAACGCTGCCATCGTCGCACAGGCAACACAACATCCTTATAAACTTAAGAATGTAAGGATGTTATTATGCGCGTTGAAATGATTTGATAAAACCAACAAATGTTTTTCCGTAGGGCGAGAGCCTGTGCTCCACGAAAAATTCGCTTTCCGGTAATTTGATAAATTGTTTACTCCACTCTTGCCTGTGGAAACGCTTTTTTTATGATTTGGTATAATTAAAGCGTGTATAATTTCGCGTTTAAAAGGTCGAATTTAAGCTTATTTTAAGAGAAAATTATTATGAAAGCACTTCACAGAATAGCATTTATTTTGTTGGTGGTAGGCGGCCTCAATTGGGGCGTTTGGGCGCTTTTCGGATGGGACATCAGTGCGCTTTTAGGCGGAATGGATTCCGCGCTAGCGAAATTGGTTTATATTCTCGTTGGTCTTTCCGCGATTTCTGAAATCGCGACTCACAGCAAGTCTTGCAGATATTGCAAACCGGAAGGCGGAATGTAATTATTGCCGACTTGTATTTACAAAAACCCCCGCGCTACGGGGGTTTTTGGGCGCCGCGGGGCTTTTTTATTTACTTGACTTTTAAATAGTTCGGGTGTATACTCGATTTATTGTCTTTAGTAGGTTGGTCTTCCTACAAAAGCAGTAGTTTATCAGGTTAGCTAAACAGTTAAATGGCTAAAAAGTTATATGTAGGGAGTCTTTCCTACGACACTAACGACGAAAGCTTGAAAAACGCTTTCTCGCAAGCCGGTTCGGTTGATTCTGCCACGGTGGTAATCGACCGCATGAGCGGCCGATCACGCGGTTTTGGCTTTGTGGAAATGTCTTCGGACGACGAAGCCCAAAAAGCGATTGATATGTGGAATGGCAAGGAGTTGGACGGACGAAAAATCACCGTCAACGAAGCCAGGCCCATGACCGAACGCCCTCCCCGAGGAGGTGGAGGCGGAGGCGGAGGCGGTTTCAGAAATCGGTATTAATCCCGGCTGTAAGTCGCGGATATTCACCCAGCACCACTTTTCCAAAAGTGGTGCTGGGTTTATAATAGAAGCATGTGGAAACACTGGGTAAACGGCGTTTTGGGTCTTTGGGTAATCCTTATATCTTACGCTGGGTTGTCTGAAAACTTGCATACTTTTCTCATGGTAGTCACGGGCATCGTGATAGCCGTGCTGGCTTTCTGGTCAGCCTCCGAAAGCCAAAAAATGTTATAATCTGGCGAATGGTATCAGTGGATTATTTGATTATCGGCGGGGGCATTGCGGGTACATCAGCCGCGGAAGTTTTGCGCGAAAAAGACGCGCACGTCAAGATCGCTATTTTGGAAGCGGGGCCCCATGTTTTATATTCGCGCGTTCTTATCCCTAAATATATCAAGGGACAAATCCAAAGGGAGGCGCTTTTTTTGCGTAAAGTTTCCGACTACGCTGAAAAAAATATTGATTTTTATCCTTCGGCCAAAGTTTCAAAAATAAATTCTGAAAAGCGCGAAGCGATTTTGGAAAATGGCCTAATTTTTTCATATAAAACATTACTTATTGCTTCAGGCGGGAAGCCGCGGGATGTTTTGCCGGGCGTATTAAGAATGCACACATTGGAAGATGCGGAAAAAATCAAAAAAGTCGTACGTGATACCAAAGAAAAAACGGCGCTTATTTTGGGCGAGGGCTTGATCGCGCTGGAATTTCTAAGCATTTTTATTCTAAATGGATTTAAAACGCATTTGGCGACTAAAGACGACGCTTGGGGCGAAGCTCGTTTGGGGCAGGCTGGCGCCGAAATGCTTGAGGAAGTTTTCAAAAAGCATGGAGTCATAATACATAACAAAATCGCGAATGGAGAAAAAATAAAATCGGCTCTGACGGCGGCTGGCATAGGACTTTCGCGAAATCTGGAAGCTTTCGCTGGCTTGGAGGTCGGGCAGGGAATTTTAACGAACGAATTTCTGGAAACGTCGCGGCCCGGAATTTTCGCGGCCGGCGACATCGCGGAATTTTTTGATGTGGTCGCTGGCCGCAGGAGAATCGTCGGTAACTGGACCAATTCTTTTTTGCAGGGGCGCGCCGCGGCTTTGAATATGCTTGCACCGCCATCGGCTGGGTTGACTCCTTTTAGAAATGTTTCTGCCTACAATATATCTTGCTTGGATGAGAGGCTTACTTTCGCTGGCGACACCGAAGATTTCGACGACACTTTGGAAATAACAAAAGACGGAACGTTGCTTCGCGCGCTTTTTAAAACAGATAAATTAAAAGGCGCCGTGCTTATAAACCGATTTAACGATAAAATGGAGACGGTGAGATTAATTGAACAAAGAGCCGCGAAAGATGAAGTTGCTAAAATATTTTCATAAGTTTAACAGGCACGCCAAAATAAGTTTTTTAGCCGCCGGCGTTTTGACGCTCGGGGCAGTTTCCTGGTCTTTGGTAAAAACTTACGGGGCAGTGGATGGGAGCGCGTTTCGAGCAACTCCGGCCGTCATTTCCGAGCCTGCGAAACCAAAACATATCGCGACCCCCGATCCGGTTAAGGCGATCTATATGACTAGTTGGGTGGCTGGCACGAAAGAGTGGCGAACCGACTTGGTAAATTTTATTAAAAAATCTGAACTTAACAGCGTTGTTATTGACGTTAAAGATTATACTGGGCGAATTTCGTTTGACACCGGAGACGCTTCTATTAAAGAAATGGGCTCCGAAGAGATTCGCGTGAAAGATATGAAAGATTTTATGGAAACTTTGCATGATGCCGGAATTTATACTATTGCCCGTATCACTGTTTTTCAAGATCCTTATTACTCCAAGAAATATCCGGAGCAAGCTGTGCAGAAAAAAAGCGGAACGCTCTGGAAAGATAAAAAAGGATTGTCTTACATTGATCCTGCCGCGCTGGAATTTTGGGACTACACGGTAAGAGTTGCCAAAGCCTCGGAGAAAATTGGTTTTGACGAGCTGAATTTTGATTACATTAGATTTCCATCGGACGGCAATATGTCCGATATAATATTTCCTGTGTCCATTAAAAGAAACAAAGTTGAGGTGCTGTCGGAATTCTTTGCTTATCTTGATTCCCAGCTTAATAATCTTCCTGTTCCTATCTCCGCCGACGTTTTTGGGATGGTTACCACAAATACCGACGATTTGAATATCGGACAGGTTTTGGAGCAAATCGCGCCGCATTTTGACTACATTGCTCCGATGGTTTATCCGTCGCACTACCCGCCAACCTTTCAGGGTTTCAAAAATCCTGCCACGCATCCTTACGAGATCGTGAAGTTTTCAATGACTCGAGCTGTGGAGCGTTTGATACTTGCCAGTTCTACGCCTGCCTCGCCTACGACGAGTCAAGGCGGGCCCTCAAAATTACGCCCATGGATTCAGGATTTTGATTTGGGGGCGACTTATGACGCTGAAAAAGTCCGGGCGCAAATTCAGGCAATCTACGACTCCGGGCTTACCAGCTGGATGGCTTGGGATGCCGGGAACAAATATACACGCGGCGCATATGAGGTTGTGGATAACGAGGCTAGATAGTCGCCGGAACTTTTGTATACTTAAAGTATGGAGCCAACTCAAACCACTACAAATTTAGTTTTATATGTCATCATAGCCATTGTTATCGGTTTTACGGCTGGGTTTTACATAAACAGCGCCCGCGTATCCAAGCTGGAGCGCCAACTGGACCCTTATTTGCGAAGAGAAGCGGAGGTTAAACAAGCAGAAGAAGGGGTTGTAAAAAGTATAGAACAAAACAAGCTCACTTCCTCTCAAATCAAAAAAGCCGAACAAGATGTTATTAAAAGTTTAACGCCTCGATAAATTATGAAAAATATTTTTAAAGAAATCTCAAAAGTGGCAATTCTAGGCGGGGCGCTTGTCGCTTTGCAAGCCATTGCTTTTACCGAACCAACCGAGGCTCCTCCCGGAGGGAATGTCCCCGCGCCTGTTAACGTTGGATCTGTTTCGCAAACCAAAACAGGCGGCCTTACGGTAGGCAGTTTGGGCTCCTTAGGCAGCGCGTTTTTGGCAACCGATTCCGGCAATGTCGGCATCGGTACGGTAAGTCCGGCGCAAAAACTTGATGTTGCCGGAACTGTTAGAGCTTTAGGATTTTTGTTGCCTAATGGCGCGGGTACAGGCAAGGTGTTGACATCTGATTCCGGCGGCAATGCAAGCTGGCAGGCTCAAAGCGGCTTTTCCCAAGTTGAGTATAAAACGTGCGGACCCGTCGAGGGAGCTTTTTCTGCTGAATGCACTGCATTTTGTTCTGCTGGCTGGACTTTGGTAGGTGGAGGTTGTGAGACAGGCCAAGAATTCCGCAAGAACAGGATGGACTTGTACTGTCGATGCTGTAGACTTTGACATGTCTGTTAAAGGCACCGCAATTTGCGTGAAATAAAAAATGAAGAAGTTTTTAATATTTATATTGCTTGCGGCGTCGTTCGCTCTTTTTGCGCCGCTGGCGCTGGCCGGCTCCGGGGATAATCTCTCCGGCTACGCGTGGTCGGAGACGATCGGGTGGATACATTTTAACGGCGCCAATTACGGCGTCAATGTTGATAACGCCGGAAATATCTCCGGCTATGCTTGGGCTGAAACTATCGGCTGGATTAGTTTTAATGAAAATAGCGGGTGCCCCGATGTTCCATGCAAGCCCAAGCCCAAATTGAATAAAAGCAATGGCGAAGTTTCCGGCTGGGCGCGGGCTTATCGCGCTGTTGCTACCGAAGGCCAGACTCTTGGCGGCTGGGACGGATGGATCAGCCTCCGCGGGACAAATTACGGCGTTTCCGTCTCCGGTTGCGGCTGGTCCGGCTGGGCTTGGGGGTCTGATGTTATCGGTTGGATTCATTTTGGCGGTTCTGGCTACGGCGTAACAGGAAGCGGCGACGCTTGCATGGGAGGCGCCAACCAACCACCGGTGGCTGATGCCAAAATCAGTGTTTGCCCTGTCGGAACAGGTATTTGTGTGGGTGGGCCTAGTGATTCTGTGACAGTGCGGCGTGGTGAGGCGACAAAAGTTAAGCTTTATGCTGATGAGAGTTCTGATCCGGATAAGTGGACTTTAGCGAACGGAGTTTCTAATGGAGGCAAGTGCGAGTGGAATGCCGATCTTGAGCAAACATCGCCGACTTTTGAGCAAACAATAGAGAGTCCATCTTCATCGGGCTCTTGCAATATTGATCTGGGTATACGGACTTTCAATGACCTACCCGGCACCTACACTTATCAAGTGCTTAAAATTACGGATAACAAAGGCGCTGTTTCAAATATTGATACGGTAACGGTCAATGTTGTTGTTGGTGATGGCTTTTCATGCAACTCGTCAAATCAGTGCGTTTTTGGAGGCGGAGGGGCAAGCTGTAATATTACTAATAATTGTGTGGGTACACCTGGCGACACTTGTACTAGCAACTGCGGAGGCGGAGGAGACGGCGGCGGCGGCGGCGGCGGCGGTGGTGGTGGCGGTGGCGGCGGTGGCGGTTGCGAGAGCCCATCAATTTGCCCTTCAACAACTTCTCCTACAGCCGATCAGATTTCATCTGATACTGGTTTTTTCTGCCCATCGCATCAAGTCCAGCTTACCTGGCAATACTCCGATCCGAACGACAATCCGTATAAAGACACCGCTGACCATCTTTATATTACCCCAGCCGATGTTTTATCTTTAGGCACAAAATATTATTTCAGAGTTGCTGTAAAAGATTCAACAGGAGAGTGGTCAAATTGGTCTTCCGTGGCTAATTTCACAACTCCAGCAAACTGCGCGCCAGCTCCCGATTTCAGTTTAAGCAAGACAAACGATATCTCGGTAAACGTGACCGGCATTGGTTCGGGCTCCTCAAACACAACCCAAATCATTATCAATCCTTCAGGGGAGTTTTCAAATCCAGTCACGCTTTCTTATGAATTAATAACGCCCAATATTCCTGGCATCGTGCCAAGCTTTGCGCCCGCAACACCCGTTCTAGCTCCATATTCTTCCAGACCCGTTTTTAAAGTTATTGTGCCGGGATCTACTGCGCCTGGCAATTACACGATTAACATCAAAGGCAAAAGTGGCATCGTAGAAAAATTTGTTGATGTGCTGTTGCATGTTAATTCCACAAGCCCGATATTTAGAGAGATTTAATTATGGATCAAAAAATTCTAATTCCTGGAGCAATTATTTTAGCCGGCGTGATTGTCGCAGGCGCGCTTTTATATTCTAAAATCCCGCCCGCGCCCGGGAAAACACCGGGTGTTTTTGGGGATTCAACACCCGGTGTTGAGGAGGGCGCGGATGCTTTAAAAATTCAAAAAGACGATTTTGTTCTCGGTTCTCCGGCGGCTAAGGTTGTTTTGGTTGAATACGGCGACTTTCAATGCCCGTTTTGCGGAAGATTTTTTAAGACCACGGAGCAGCAGATTGTGGATACTTACGTAAAAACAGGTAAAGCCGCGTTTTTGTGGCGCGACTTCGCTTTTTTGGGCGAAGAGTCATTCCGTGCGGCCGAGGCTGCCCGTTGCGCTGGAGAACAGGGAAAGTTTTGGGACTATCACAATTATTTGTTTAACCATCAAAACGGTGAAAACAAAGGTGCCTTTGCCGACCAAAATTTAAAAAGCTTCGCGAAAACATTAGGGTTGAACGAAACAACTTTTAATTCCTGCTTTGATTCCGGAAAATACAAAAAAGCGATTGAAGACGCCACCGCGAAAGGAAAATCTTTGGGCGTAAACGGGACTCCGGCGACATTTGTAAACAGCCAGATGATTTCTGGCGCCCAGCCGTTTTCGGTGTTTCAGAAAGCGATTGACGAAGAGTTGAGAAAGTAAATTAATGGAATTATCCAAAAAAGAGCGCCGCGCGCTTCGCCGCGAAGAAAAAAATAGAGAAATTACCGGAGAGGCGCACCAAAAACAGCTTAAATCGTGGGCTATTTGGTCTGCGGTAGTTTTGATAACTGGCGGAGCCGGCTATTTCGGTTACCGCGCGCTTTCAGGAGTAGCTCAAGTTTCGGAAATGGGAGAAATTTATCCTATAGAAGGCAGAGATCACGTGTCGGACGGCACAAAGGTGGAGTACCGCACGAACCCGCCATCTTCCGGATCGCATTATGCCAAAGCGGCCGAATGGGGAGTCTATGACAAGCCGATCTCTGACGGACAATTGATACACAATTTGGAGCACGGTGGGGTTTGGATTTCTTACAAACCATCAATGCCAGCCACGCCTAAAGAAAAACTAATCAGTCTGGCAAAAAGCTATCGCAGTAAAGTGATTTTGACGCCTCGTGAAGCTAATGACAAAGACATCGCGGTGGTCAGCTGGGGAAGAATTTATAAATTTGATTTGGCTGTGGACGGTTCGTTTGATGAAAACGCCGTCAGAAGTTATATTGAAAAATATAAAAATACCGGCCCGGAAATAGTGCCGGATTAATATGCTTTACGACGTAATAATAATTGGCGGAGGCCCGGCCGGAGCGGCGGCCGCGATATATTCAGCCAGAAAAAAATTAAAAACACTTTTAATAACAGATTCTTTTGGTGGGCAATCCGTTGTTTCGGCTGATATTCAAAATTGGATAGGCGAGCCGCATATCTCGGGATTTGACCTCGCGCAAAAACTTGAAGCGCATGTGCGCGCCTTCCCGGACGCTGTGGAGATTAAAGTGCCGGAGAAGGTTGTGGAAATAAAAAGTGTCAGATGTTCAACTTCTGACAGGATTTGCGATTTTGAAGTAAGAACCGATCAAAGCAATATTTACGAAAGCAAGGCGCTGATTTTGGCAATTGGCGCCCGAAGGAAAAAACTGGGCGTGCCCGGAGAAGAAAAGTTCAACGGCAAGGGTGTGGCATATTGTTCAACCTGCGACGCGCCGCTTTTTTCTGGCAAAAAAGTCGCGGTTGTCGGCGGCGGCAACGCCGGTTTGGAGGCGGCAGTGGACCTCTTTCCTTACGCTTCGGAAATTTATCTCATTCACCGCGGGAACGTTTTAAAGGGCGATCCGATTGAGCAGGAAAAAATCAAAACAAATCCGAAGCTTAAAGAAATAATTTTTGATGCGGAAATACTTGAGATTTTAGGCGAAGGATTTGTAAACGGCATAAAATATAAAAATTCAAAAACAGGAGAAGAAAAGATTTTGCAAGTTGACGGAGTGTTTGTAGAAGTCGGTTCTACGCCAAATTCGGAAATAGTAAAAGATTTAGTTGATTTGGATAAATGGGGGCAGATAAAAATTGATCCGAGGCACGCTTCAACTTCGCACCAGGGAATTTTTGCCGCCGGCGACATCACAGACGATCCATACAAACAGAACAACATCTCGGCTGGAGACGCCGTAAAAGCCGCCTTGGCCGCCTACAACTATCTTCTGAAACGCGAAAAAATGCCTCCTGCGGCAGGATAGGGATGATGTGTATTACCCCCCTTTTTTATTTGATGGCGGGTTTACTATAGAAAACGCAAGACATAAAACATACTAAGTTCGCCTCGTTTAATTCATTTAATTTGCTATAGTTAAATTATGGCAAAAATAGCGATTAACGGATTTGGGAGGATAGGGAGGTCGTTTTTCAAAGCCGCGTACGGAATGCCCGATTTTGGTATTGTAGCGATTAACGA
>LCKG01000021.1 GCA_001001285.1 Parcubacteria group bacterium GW2011_GWC1_45_13 | reverse complement strand
TGAGATTGTTGCTCCCTAAAGTCATAACGGAACTTGTCGCGGAACTTGCCGCAAGTCGCAAAACTCCATCCGGAAAAACTCCCGAAGAACCGTTTCCATGAATTGTCACAGCGCCTCCCGGAGCGAACTCCGAACCCGGAAAAATATAAAGCCCGTTTCCTGCTTTTACCTCAAGCGTCCCGCTGTTTGCGAAATACGGAATGTCAGAATCGTTGTCGCTGTCGTATCTTGCGAAATCCGCGATTGTGGTTGAAGTCGCCGAAGTCTCTTCGTGCCTCGCGATTACCCTGTTTTTGTAAAGATTGAGGCCGGTAATCATGCTCATTGTCTGCGTGCTGGAAGCTTTTGTGACCGCGACCGCTTTTGACGCCTGTCCGTCCAGCCATAAAACCATCGGCGCTCCGGTTGCCGCTGTGTTCCGTATGGAATTTTAAAATCAAAAAATCCGCTGGTTCTTGTTGTGGTCGCATAAAGCCCCGGAATTGTTCCGGTCGCGATAGCAAGTTTGATTATATCTCCCCCGCTCGTGTCCGCATTTAAACCCTCGTCATTATAAAGAGTTCCGGAAATCACAAAAATCGGAGTGTATTGGATGACGATTATTCCTTGGCCTCCTGCTCCTCCGTCAGTCTCTCCCCCTCCACCTCCTCCTCCATATGTCCCTCCGGCGGCGCCATTATCAGTATTTGACCCACCTCCGCCTCCTCCTCCGGCTCCGTGAGTTGAATCCCATTCTGTGCCGTTCCCGCCGACTCCGCCAACGCCTGCGGGGCCGTTGCCATTGTCCGAGCCGCCTCCGCCGGAGCCGTCACTGCCTGCACCTCCCGCGCCTCCGTTGCCTCCGGCGCCTCCGGCCTGTCCGGTAGGTCCCGTGCCTCCGGCGCCTCCGACGTTGGCAGGCGCGCTTTTCCCTTCAGTTGAGACGCCTCCTCCTGCTCCGCCTCCTCCGCCAGCGCCTGCGCTGGTTGAATTACTTCCCTTACCGCCGTATCTGCCATCCCCTTTAGGCCCGGCCGCTCCTCCGCCTCCGCCTCCGGAGTCCCCGTTTCCGTCTCCCATTCCTCCGTCTCCTCCGGCATATTTCTTCTGCCCCACGCTGCGCGTTATTTCGCCTCCGGTTGAAGTCGCGGAAATTCCGGCCGCGGTAGTCCCGGCTCCACCGGGTGCGGCACAAACATCAGCTTGAGCGCAACCCTCTGTAATTCCATCAACATTAAAAAGAGTAAATTGACCTGGGTTTCCCTCGGCTCCGTCTGTGCCGGCATTGCCGCCCGCGCCGACAAAAACAGTAATTGACGCGCCCGCAGTTAAAGAAATATTGGTGCTTGAAGCATACGCGCCTCCGCCGCCGCCCGATCCTCCTTGTCCGTTTGACGCATTAACCCCTCCTCCGCCGCCTCCGATTACTTCAATAGAATTCGCGTTGTCATTCCAATCCTCGGGAACAGTCCATGTGCTTGTACCGGTAGTTGTTATGTAGACAATAGCCGCCCGCGCGATATTTGTCCCAGCCGACAAGCCGTAAAAAATCCAGCCGGAAACAAGAACGAAAACAAATATTTTCTGAAAAAGTTTTTTGGTCATATTGTTTCTGTGGTTGTGGATAACGCTATTGACATGGTTTTTGTAAGGAGTATAATGGCGATATGGGGCGGTGTTCGTATGAACTGCGAGCAAATGCGCTTGTCAACAAAGGAAGTCCTTGCAAATGGGGCTTTTTTTGTTTTATGATTGCTCCGTGGACCCGGGCCTGTAGTTCATGCGGTAGAACAGCGCCCTTGACAAGCGCAGAAACGGGTTCAAACCCCGTCGGGTCCACACCAAAAATCCCGTCTCGTCCGCCAGTTGGCTGGACGGGATTTTTGGTTTTTATAAACAAAATTTCTGCGATTTTTTTCATGCTAAAAACTGCTGAATATCTTCTTTGGTTAATTCCTTGCTTTTGGGATTATTGCGTTCTTCGCGGATAGCGCCGATGTAATAATTTTGAGACGCCAAAAACCTACTACCAATAAGAAATTTGGCGAATTTTTCGTAATCAAAAGATAATAAATTAACCAGCTTCAATTCTTTAAGGCGATGATAAAAGTTATTTCCGTCAACGAGAATTAAAACTCTTTCGTTTTCGCTCATAATCGTATTTTATAACAAAATAAAGCCCCGCACCTACCGAAGTAAGCGCGGGGGGGGTTAACTATTATCAATGTAGCAAAAGCCAAAACCGCTGTCAAGAACAGAGCTGTGTATAACTCCGCCCGCGCGTCATTGATCCCCGCCGACAAGCCGTAAAAAATCCAGCCGGAGACAAGAATAAAGACTAATATTTTTTGAAAAAGTTTTTTTGTCATATTGTTTCTGTGGTTGTGGATAACGCTATTGACATGGTTTTTGGGGTTGCTATAATGACTACATATTTGGCATTCGCCACGACTCCGCCTCAAAAGGGCGGAGGTCTATTATTTATGAAGGTCTAAAAAGGCCTTTTTGACATTATTATAGTCAACGCTGTCAATCTTTCCGACCCTCTCCTTTAATCTTTTGTAATTGATAATTCTTGATTGCGACAACACCGCTGTCTGCTTTTTCTTATTATGAGTAAAAGTAAAATACCAAGTGCCTTCTTTGCCTTGAGTTGTCAGAGGTGCGGCCAAAAAGGAAAATCTGTCATATTTTTTCAGGATAATAACGGGTCTGGTGAACTCGTCTCCTTTTCCATTCATTTCAGTTCCGACATTCTCTCCAAAATAGCTCCACCATATTTCACCGTCTTTAAAAAGAGGCGGTTTATGCTCTTTGCCGTGCAGTTTCTCCTTGAGTTTTATCCACTCTAAAAATCTTTTAATGATTGCGATCATAATCTAATGATATCAATAATCATTGAATAAGTATTCGCCGCGTATAAAAACTTGTTTTGCGATTTTTTTCATATAAAATTAATCCATGCTTTCTAATAATTTTTTGGCGTCCTGGCGCTCCGGATTTATTTTTAATGCCCTCCGAAACGCCTCTTTGGCTTTTTCGTATTCGCCGGCATTATAATACGCCGCGCCCAAAACGCTGTATGTTTCTGCGGTTTTTCGCTCCAAAGCGATTGCTTTTTCCAAATATGTTATCGCGAGCCGCGGATTTTTGGCGGATTCCCGCGCGCCCATTACCATCCAAACCTTGTCCTTTTTGGGCCATCTGCCTACAACTTGTAAAAAAGTCTTCATTTCCAAATCGGGGCGGCCAAGTAAACTAAAAGTGTCCGCGGCCGCAACCTGACCGTCAAAATTTTGCGACTCCAAAAGAAATTTTAGTTTTTCCTCTGCGTTTTTTGGAGTAATTTGAAATTTATCTATTGTTGCGCGGTTCGCCGGATTATTTCTTAAAAAAATCACGGCGTACGGATCAACGTAAATCAATGCCCACTCCGGATCGTGAGCCATCTGATATATAAAACTGCGCACATCTGGATTAAGATTATATTGGTAAAGAAATATCGTGTTGAATTGATACTTCTGAAGCGCTTCTTGCCACTTGCCGGAATCCCGAAGCATCGGCTTATAAACATCGCTGAAAAAAGAAGCGGGATACGCGTCGCCGAAACGGTTATCGGCAAAAACTTTTTCTTGCGGATATAGATGGTAAATAAGATAGCTTCCGATATCCGTGTCATTGAAAATCGGGCCTTTTAAATTTTGTGCTTTAAAAAATTCCGCCGAGCTCTGGGATTGCGGAGTAAGCCCAATGCCCGGCTTATTATAACTGGATAATCTGCCGGAGCCTCCCAAGAAAATAAGATACAAGAGGGCGGGCGCAAAAAAAGCAATAAAAATCCTTTTTGAATTCTTTGAAAAAACTGCTTTCAGCCGGATAAAAACTTCGTTGAAATTAGCCGAAACGGCTGGCAGAAAAATTAATCCAAATAAGGATATGCCCCTCAACATATAAAAACTAAGCACGGCAGTGGCGGCGCTGGCCAAAAAATAAAACCACGGCTTTTGTCTCCGCCTAAAACCAAAAAAGAAACTAAGCGCCAAAAGGAAAAGCGTCGGCTCAAAAATCGCGACAGATATATCCGCCCAAGGCGCCATTGTTCGTTGCAATTGGGACAGTGACTGGTTCTCGCCAATGATTATGGGAAAATCGCGCGGATAAGAATAAAATACGCCACTTGCCCCGTTGGGGTTGATAAAAGATACAAGGGCCAAAGCCGCGAGAAGAAAAGTCAATTTTTTAACCACCGGATCCCGCCAACCCACTTGCCCCGACGGCGCCGTCGGGGCAAGTGGACGGATTATCTTTTCCAGCAAAAAGCCGGCCACCATCATAACTCCGATGCTCCAAAATACGTGCATATTCACCCACAAAAGCTCCAAGGGGATAAGCCAATAGATTCTTTTCCGTTCCGGATGCTCTTCTAAATCAATTAAAAAATAGAGGAAAATCGCGATAAAAAGGTAGCTGAAAATTTCGGGCCGCAAAGATGTTCTCTCCCCTAAAATAAATATGGTCGGCAAAGAAAAAAACGCCACGAGCCAAAAGTCCGCTTTTTTGGTTGCGGTTATAAAGAGCAAACCAAAAGAGGACAAAAACACAATGATTTTAAAAATTACAAGACCATCCCATCCAATCGCCTGATGCAGTAAATAAAAAACTACGCCCGAGAGCCAATGGTGATTAATAAAAGGATGGCCCGGCTCGGTGTAAGAATAAACATTGGAATAAAGCACATCGAAATTCCCATGTAAAATCATCTCGCCGTTTTTGATGTGGCGTCCCAGGTCTTCCCAAACAGGCAATTCTATTTTGTGCGTCAAAAGCGAGCCATAAAAAGCCAGTATCAAAGTGAAAACAATAATTTTTATTAATTTATGATTCATAGCGTTGTGGATGAAGCCGTTAATGTTTCATTTGGATTGATTACTTTTACTATTCTCGTTGCCGTGCCTTTATTTCCAGCTTGGTCAGTAGCCGTGTATATAATAGTATGCGTGCCGGGCTGGGAGGTATCTATTTGAAGCCCGTCGCCCTGCGGAAATTCCGGCCCGCTTGCCTCGCCGCCAGGCGGGCCGTCAACCGACGCGGTGTATCCTAAATTTTGGCTAACATTATCCGTAATCGCGATTCCCGGATCAGCCCAGTTTACCCCGACATCAATCTCCGCTGGATTGTTTCCATTGATAGCGATGGTTGGCGGAGTTGTGTCCGGAACGGGCTCCTCTCCGCCAGAGGCGGATCCGCCTTCGGCGGAAACACTAGAAGTTTTCCCGCCCGTTTCGGATGGCGCAGGCGCAATGCCTCTTTTTTCCAAAAGCGCTTTCAGCTCATTCTCCGTAACACAAGTTTGTCCGATGCAAAGTTTGTCGGTCTGTATCTCTTTCACGGTAAGTTTCCCGTTTTCATCAATTGACCAGTTTCCATTGGAGGAGAGTAATGAGCGCGCGTTTACGATATCCGCCTCTTTCATATCCATGAAAAATCCTTTTTTAAGTTCGCCTGTTGCTTGATCAATTGACCACAATGGCTTATTTTCGGAGGCCGCGAAATAATCATAACCGGTTATATCCAGCTTGGAGTGGGAACGCTGGACAAAAGCAAGGATGCGCGGAATTGATGAATGTGTTTGCCCGCCTCCCTCCTCAACATCCGATGTTGAAGAAGTTAAAACATCGGATGTTTTCCCGGAAGGCGGGGTTTTCTCATTCTGCTTCGCCACTCCTTCTTCATCTATAGCATCCACTCCCCCGCCGTGGTCTTTATAATTATCCGCACTTGCAGAATCGCTTACGCTGGCGTCCGTCAACTGGCGGAGATTTATTTTTTGTTTAATTTCAGTTTGCACCAAAAGCGAATCGCCTGCCACCCCGACCGAAGCGTCGGGGCCGCCCCAATCTTCCAGCGCGTAGCCGACTATTGGATCTCCCGGTCGCGCTTTCATTGCAAAGCCTTTTTCGGAAGCGGAAGTTAAATTATCTCCCTGATGAACCGGCCCGTTTTCCAGCGAAATTTTCACTGGCACCCTGCCAGAGAGAGCAATCGGGTATACTCTAAAAGACGAAGTGGAATTCGCCGCGTCTTCTTCGTAGCGCGAGCCTAAAATTACTCCGGGCGCGGATGATACTATACCAATGAGCGCTGGGTCTCCTGCCGATTGCGCTTTTCCAATCGAAGCGTGCTGGCCGTCAACACTTGGTTTTATTTTTACCGTATCGCCAGGCTCCAAAGTTTCATCCGAGAAATAATTTTCAGCGAGGTCGGAATTGCCGAGCGTGGAAGTTACCGAACTAATTCTGCCGGTAGTAGAAGCGTTACAGGTGCCGTCCGAATCCACGCAAAGCCCTCCGAATGGTATTGCGAGCCCCGCCTGATAAACGCCGTTGCCCAAAGTCGTGGAACCAGTATTAGTCATGAGCACTGTGACGGAAGTCCCGCTGGCAAATTTAAGGAAGTTGCCAGCGAAGAAACTGCTGCCCATGCCTAATTGCATATTGAGTCCGGTGCCGCTAAACGTCTGCGTTCCCTCTTGGTAAAAAGATACCAAATCTGCCGTTGTTGAAGTTGAAGTGTAAGCTTTGAGAGCAACGCCAGTGGAAGTCCCTTGGTTTTCAGCGTAAACTCCGGCAGGAATCAAATTGCCAGCCGCGCTGCCCGTTGTAACACCCTGCAATCCGAAGGTTTTGCCGAATGCAAGAATGCCCGTGTTCACGCCTTCCGTGTTTACGCCGCGGTTTGCTTGCACTTCTATTGCTCTGACTAATTGATTGTTCCCAAAACCGGAAGTGTTATCAATCATTCTGAATAATAATCCTTCGCTGGTTGCCACTGCGGAGTTCGCGACAGTTGTCGTGAACCTGCTTGCAAACGCAGCGCCGGAACCATGGGAAAGAGCCGCAAGCCCATAAAGCGACGCGACACCGTTGTTCGCCGAAGTTGAGCCGTCCAAATTAAGCGCGGCCGTACGCGTTGTCGTGCCAACATTCACTGTGCCTGTGGCAGTCAAATTCGCCAAAGTTAAATCTCCGGAAATTAATCCATTGCCTTGTACTGAAAGATTTTGAGCTGGACTCGTCGTTCCAATGCCGACTTTGCCCATAAACCAGCTATTAGTAGAGGAAGTGGCGTTAAGAAAGCCAAAAGACGGAGAAGAACTTGCGTTGAAGATGTAGGAAGAGTTGGAAGACGTGATCGCCAACGGCCCGTTGGCTGTGGCGGTGTTCAGACAGTTGGTGCAGGAGACT
>LCKG01000020.1 GCA_001001285.1 Parcubacteria group bacterium GW2011_GWC1_45_13 | reverse complement strand
CGGCGCGGTGAGCAGGCGGGCGAAAATTCCTTCCCCCCAGCCCCCTTCCTTTTTGCCCGCCTGCTGGAGGAGATGCTTTGTAATGGTGCGGTTTACAATTACTATATCACGATAATAGGAATCAGCCTAAATGAGCATTCGGCGAGTCGTTTCTAGTTCGTTGGTCTAAAACCCCGATGTACTTTTCTATTCTTTTATCATTGTAAAGCTTAACTGGCTGTTGAATCTCAAAAAATATCTTTCCATGTTTAAGTTTATCAAAATACAAATCTAAGAAACTACTCAAAAGACTTATCTGTTTCAAAATTATTTTTTCTTTTTCTTTGTATTCTTTTATCAAATCTTTTTCTTGAATCACTGCTAATAACTTTCTAATGACAGACAGTTTGATATATAAAATCGCAAAACGGTCAACAATCATCCCTGGACTCTCACTGCAGAATTGTTCTATAGAATCGAGTTGTACAACCCGCATATGGTTTGTAATTGCAATATCAATTTCTCTAATTAGATCGTTCCTAATTTGGTTACTTTTATCTATTTCTTGCTTCGTCTTAGCAACATGTTCTGGGCCCAATTCTTTTTTCCTAGCTAAATCTTCGAGTTTCCATTGTTTTTGATTTGTCTCGATGCTTGATCTAACTAAATTAAGTGTCCGATCTTCGGATTCAGAATCGGATACACTAACCGTATTGTCTAAAAAATCGGAAAAGATTTTTAGTATTATTTTTGAGTTAAGCATACTCTTTATGATTGAACTTTTCGATAAAACTCACATTAGGAAATCTTTTCAGAGAGTAATCGTAAACCGCTTTGTTTTTGTAATACGAATTTGGAAATAATCTCACTTGTCTCCCAAGTAATGCAGCACAGATGGCGATATGCAATCTATCGGTATTTATTTGTTCATATCTTTGCAACGCGTCGATTAGCTTATCGAGCGGTTTTGTAGCATAGCCCTGGCAAGATAAATCCATATTTGGTTCTGGTAAAGTTTCCAATACGGATTCTTTATCTAGGCGGAAAACATTGAGAGTACCTTCCCCCGGTGGCACCAGAGAAAATTGATTGTAAAATGCACAATCGTGCCACAGGTATATTTCGTTGTCAGTTAGTTTGTCGCTTAAAAATTCTGCGGAAATTTTTTCGCGGCAAAATATCGTTAACTTACTTGAAACATTGTTTAGGGCCTCAATCTGTTTTTCGCCAAATATTGTATGCGGCAGAACAATTACCTCATCATAAAGAGAGGGCTTTTTTATCAAAAATTCTCTGACATCAGAATAGTAATCAACAAGATTCCCTCCACCATCTATAAGTAAAATATTGTTATATTTTGGAGAAGAGATATCTACATATTGTTCTGAAATATCAAGCGACGACAATAGTATTTTAGTTCCATGCCAGATAAGAGAATCCCCGTAGTTACCGGGGAACCGAAAGAAATCAAGCGTTCGATTTCTGTAGACTTCCAGAAAAATTTTTGGATTAAGCTCTCTCATAACATTTTAAGAAAGACGACTTTGTTTGTCATTTTTTAGTCTACATATAAAAATTTTTGGCAGGAGATATGCGTTAACCGAGGAGAGAAACTGTAAGTTCAGTGTTTTTATAATCTTAAATCTTGATTTTACGATATTTTTTTTTAACACTTCGTGTTTGCTGGTATATACAGCAAACCTCCCGCCACGATTTAAATTGTCTTCTGAATACTCGATAAAGCACCGATAAAGTTTTTCCAAATCTTCGTTTTTTGAGATGGACATGCCGAATGGCAAATCAGATGTAATAACATCAAACCTGCCCAAATCAGGCTCGTCAAAAATATCTTTTTCTTTTAGTTGTATCTTTCTAATTAACCCCGCCTTCTTTATATTTTGGTAAGCTAACGAAATAATTTTTTTATTGTTATCAAAACCAACCAACTGTTTTAAGTTCGGATAACATTGACCAGCTTCAATCAGCAATGTCGCGCTACCCGAAAAAATGTTTAAATAGGAACTCGTATGCTCTAAATCGCATAAAGAATTCACCGCGTATGCAATTGTTGGGTCCATCGCGCCGCTCATATGTTTTGTTCTATAGTCTCTGAAAGATAGCGGTCTTGGCGTAATTTCAGCGCCGATCTCCCAATTTTTTTCGGTTTTTATAATGTGTATTTTCAAATCAGCTTCTTCTGTCTCTGTAAGTTTATAGGTATTTTTAATGTATTCAGCAATACTGCGGATTGTCGGCGAATCTGCCCCAGCGCAGAATATTTTAAAGGTTTTGAATTTGCTGTCCTGGCCTTCAAGAATCATGGCTACAATACCACCCAAAATCGATTTATGATTTGAAATATAGCGAGGATTATATCTCGAGCCTTGCGCTATAATATATGCCCGCAAAACACTCCTAAGAGTTGTCAATTTTCCAAAATCTTTCACGAAATCGAAATACATAAAATCTCCATAAAGCGGCTCTCTCCTTTCTCTTACAATATGAAGATTTGGGTACTGACTTACCTCATTTAAAACGACGTCTCTCAAGCCAGTTATAAAAGCTAATTTAATTTCTAATTTTGGTTTATTCATATGTTCATCTTGATTCGATCAAAAACTTCATTGACGGTTATTCTTTCCATACAAAATTCCTCACAGCAATCTATTTCCTCCTGCCTTGTGTTGTGGCTACAAAGTTTATGTCTATTTTGGTCATAAATTGGGAAGGCATTCTCTGACATATGGATATATTTAGGATGAGTGGCTCCAAAAATGATAAACACCTTCTTTTTAAAGCTTTGCGCAATTATTCCCGGAGCAGAATCATTCCCAACAAAAAATTTACAATGCTTGATTAGAGACATCATTTCTTTGAAAGAATAATGATTCTCGAGAATAATGCATTTACTTTTATATTCCTTTTCTAACAACTTCGCTAGCTCGCTAAAATTTTTATAACCCCAGCTTCTCTTTTTCCCCTCCCACGAGCTTGTAAAAGGGGCGATGAGAATATATTCGCCGTCAATAATATTTTCCCAGTCGCTTTTTAGTATTGGAATATCATTTAAAATGACATCGCCAAAACCGATTGATTCCATATATCCTTGTATATATGTTTTTTGGTTATCACTAAGCTCATAAACAAGTTTTATCATTATGTCGCAATCAATTTCTCCGGCGGTAATTTGACTGTATTTATACACCTTGTCGTAAATCTTGAGTATTGATCCAGCACCCTCAATATCTGTAGCTAAACAAATACGGTCAACGTATTTTGATAAAAATCTCGCAACCGGCTCGGTCATTATCGCGTCTCCCAAATTTCTGTTGCGGACTAAACAAATCGATTTAATCCCCCCTGCTTCTATTTTCCTTCTAAAATATTTCCTGTACCAAAGCGGTAGTGTGGAGTCGTAAATAATTCTATCTTGTGGCACAATCGTTCCCCAAAACGTCCTGTGTTCGGAAAACCATCGTTTACTAATTTTATTAGGATTATCTTTAAAGTCAGAAACATATTTCCTGATAGTTCTTATTCTTTCCAACCAAGGAGCATTGCTGTCAGAAGTTGAATCGCGTTCAAATGATGCTAATTTCCCCCACTTCTCATAAACAGCGGCTGCGTTATTTCTAAATTCAAAGTGTAATATTTTCGCCTCTGCCTCCGGAATAACAAAAGGATTCCGATTATATTCTCCAAAAAATTCCGGATTATTTTCTGTTTTTATATAATGACCACCCACGACAACTTCAATATGTTTGTGATTTTTTACCAATGCTTTTCTAAAATGACCGAACTCTTGCCATTCCTTTTCTGGCCAAGGGTAATAATATTTCATCGTATCTATAACATTTACCGGAGAGCATGTGTAGTCAGAAAGAGTGTGATCAAAAAGTGCATTTGTCCAACCAATAGTTGCATAAGGAATGCCGTTGGTTTCTAGACGAGCTATAAAATCACTGATATTTCCGTCTCTTATAACAAGAAATTCATCAGCGTCCAAAAAAATAAGCCAGTCAACTTTGTAATTCGAGTTAGCGTAATCAAGCAATTTGTTAGTAACTTTTGCGTGATCAAAAATGGGATCCTGCTCTTCAATCACAACAACCCTGGAATTGTCTTTGTATAAATTCAAAATTTTGTTCGTGTTGTCTGTTGAACAATGATTTACAATGAATATGTAATCAAAACCAAGATCAAGATGATATTGAATGTTCAAATCAACATATGATTCCTCATCTCTAACAGACATCAAGATCGCTACAGTACTATTTGTTTCTTTATGGCTACTTATCATTTTTCAATTTTGGTTTTATCTTCTTATATAAGGCCTCATCTAGTATGTGCTTGAATTTATAAAATGCGGGGTGGGTCGGATAAGTGGCGTGAAATAACGTTACGTCATCTAAGTTTTCAATATCGGGGTTTGAAGTCTCGCTGATTTGCATATATTTTTCCTTTGGGAAGATAAATAATTCTCCACTCATCAAGTATTTCGTAAGCGCGATCGCCAAGGCCCCCTGTTCATCGTGATGGGTTCGTTCTTCATCTTTTACGTTTTCCTGCCACCAATATAATTCTCTAACCAAATTTTTTGAAATATCGCTTCCTGCCTTTTGTATGAAGAATCCGGCATTTACAAATGGGGTATCTGAAGTAGCCTTTTTATGCATCACTCCATGTTGGTATGGTTGTCCCCGAAATTCGTCTAATATGGCAAATTTCAGTTTGGAATTCGATAAAAAAGTATCAACTTCTTTTGGATACCTTAATAAAAACACATCAGAATCTATATAAAACTCGTCTTGTTTAATATCTAACCTTGGTGAGGGACACCACTTCCGCCACGTCGCTTTAGAATTAATGCAAAACTGTGTATCCCTTTTTAAGGGAAATCTTCTAATATCTACTTCTTGGTTTAAGTACCTAGTAACAAAGTCCGGATTGTCTGTATAAACTATATATTGATGGTTGTTATCAAATTGTTTTTTAAAAGAAAAAATACTGTAACGAAGCAACTCGATATTTTTTGATACATGCTCTCCCCAAATTGACCATCGAAAAATCATATGAATTTAATTCTTGCAAGGAATTCCTTAATGGTTTTTACGTAATCAAAGGCAGGAAGACTTTTCCTGTTAGATTCATTTATATTTTTTCTTTCTTCTTTAGTTAATTTTGAAGCTTCAAGAATCCTTTCTGCAAAATCTTTTTTATCGTACGGATTAACCCATACACATTCATTATTGGCATAAATATCCTTCACACCATCAACCTTGCTGCCGACAACCACATAGTTCATGTCGGTAGAAAATAATTTGGCTTCAATAGCTGTATGCGGTATTGGGTCCATGGTGGAAGGGATACAAACAATATCGGTATTTTGTATACGGAGTACGGTTTGCCAAATTTCTGGATTGAAATCATCTATAATAATTATTCTTGGAGTTTCTTCCGCAATTTGTTTTAGGAGCTGAAAATAATTATTCTCCCCCGAATTGTTTGGAGCTTGAATAATCATATAGTGGTTGGGTAAAGAGTTGGCAACTTCTCGCCATGCTTCCAGTAATTCTTTCAAACCCTTAGCGACAGAAGCCCTGCCCCAACTAAAAATGATTTTTGAATCCTGATTGATACTGATACCAAATCTATTAAGTTCAGCCACATTGAATTTTTTATCAAGAAATCTTTTATAGCGTCCCAGATAAAGACCATTTATTAGATAATCGTTTTCATTAAAAGAAAGACCGTAATCATTTGTTAGGTGTTGGGCAAAGTTTCTACCTATTGCAAAAACAGTGGATTGGAAGTCATTTTGAATTGCTTGAAAAGCCTCTTTTTCAAGTTCTACTCTTTTTTGCCGCCACTCCTCATCTCCAAATTTGTGATTTAAGCCGCTACTGCGGGGCATATAGAAACATCTCAACTTTTTACCGAAGATCTGCTGTTTGAATTTATGAAAGAGCAAAAATGGCGTATCATGCAGCATTAAAACATTGTCATCCTCGTCTTTCAAAACCATACTCAGAGATGTAGCCAAAGAAGCGCATGCATGTTCCCATTGAGGGAAGCTCTGCCACATATCAAATTCACCTGAACCGGCTGTCCCGTTACATAAAGGTATAAGATTGCCGCCCGTCTTTTTTACGAGTTCTACGCTATTTTGGTAGCATTCTTTATTAAACACATCTCCTTTTGGATCGGCGGAAATATAAGCCAAACTAATTTTGATTTTCTCGGAATTAGTTAGCTCATTTAAAGACGCAATGGTGTCTTGCATGGTCGTGCCAATGCCGCAATAGTAAGTGCTGATGCCGTCGTATGAAACAATGATTAAATGTTTTTGCATATTTATTCCTCAACAGTTACAGAATCTCCGACTTCAGCGTTGAGAATTTTTTCGGCCGAAGCCAAGTTTGCAGCAATTTCAAGAGTATCGTTACTGCCCTTGTAACAAAGTAGTTCTCCTTTTGAGGCATCACTGAAGGTGTGAGAAACCCTTACTAAATGATGTGCGCCACTAACATTAAGATTTAAGAAGTCTCTCTTTTTAAATTCGTCCTTAAAAGGTATGTTGGTCTTAATATTGCCAAAACCGTCTATATAAGTGATAACTGATACGTCTTCCCTTAGAAGAGGAATCAAAACGAGTTTTTCTTTGTCAATCGACTGAACTATATCAAAATTACCTTTGGCAATTTCTATGGCGGCGGGGGTAAATAAATCTCTTCCGTGAAAGGTGGTTGATCTTACAGACCTAAATTCTTCTTTTATAGACCATGAGCTGTAAGAAACTTTTGGGTCAGTTAAGATGTAGTGAAATAGACCATTATTAGGTCCTATGAATTTATAATTTCCTGTATCTATGAAAATTGGTTCTCGTTTACTCCCGACGCCTGGATCAACCACACAAATAAATACGGTCAGTTGGGGGAAATATCTGTAAATTTTGTCTATCACAAAGGCCCCACTCAATACTGAAAATTGTTTGATGCTATGATCAACATCAATAATTTGAGCACCAGGAAACTCTTTCAAGATTAAAGCCTTCATCGAAGCGACAGAAAAGTCGAATCCGAAATCTGTTATCATTGCAAATACCTGATTAATTTTTCTATTTTGCTTCATAGTTTCTTACCATTTCCTCATAATCTTTAAACACTAGCAACCCCTTTAATTCATCTCTACATTCATCAACAAAAAACTTATGCTTCCACATTACTTCTTCTTTCTTTTCATCGTTTGAAATCAATATGTAATAGGGCAGATTTTCCATTTGGTCTATCAATTTGATTATGAGCGCATCTCGGCCAGCCATTTTTATATTAGAGATCAGACTACGCCAAGACTCTTTGTAATCTTTTATATTCCTGTCAAACGTACAGGTCGTAACCAACATTGCTACTTTTTTTCCGAATTCCTCTTTTATTTCTTCAATCTTACACTCAGTGTCCTCAATTAAATCATGGAGGAGACCAGCAATCACTACTTCTTTTTCTTCATTTTGTTCCATTAATTTCAATCCTACTTTGATGCTGTGTAATATCAATGGTTTTTCGTTATAGCAACGCTCTTGGATTTTCGTAATCAAGAAAACAATGGCGCGTTCTATTTCTTTTTGGGTTTGTGGCGAATATGTAATTTCTTTTTTCATAAATCCTCTTATTTTTTGTTCTCCAAAAACTTTTCAACATCCACTCTCCGATACCTCCTCTGACTACTCGGCGTCGGTCGGAAAGACTTCAAAATTCCTTTGGTGTCCCACCGCCGCAAGGTCATCGTAGAAACGCCAAGAAGTTTGGCGATTTCCGTGATAGATAGTAATTCTGGTAAATTTTGTTCTTTTTCCTTGGCCATAATAACTTGCTTCCAAAGCTTTACATTGTTATACTAAACATAACACTATTCAGAATGATTGTAAACCGCACCATTACAAAGCATCTCCTCCAGCAGGCGGGCAAAAAGGAAGGGGGCTGGGGGGAAGGAATTTTCGCCCGCCTGCTCACCGCGCCG
>LCKG01000019.1 GCA_001001285.1 Parcubacteria group bacterium GW2011_GWC1_45_13 | reverse complement strand
TTTTGACTCTTGCGCCGACCACTTCTCTTTTTCTGCCGTTACGTTAATTACCTGATTTGGAGAAAAGGCGTTGGCCAAAGTTCCTTTGAGGGAATACACACTGACACCCTTGCGGAAAGTAACTGTGTCCGTAAAGGAGATGTTTCCTTGGGAATCCCCAATAGCATTCATCGGTCCGGCTAGTACAACTCCATTAGAATCGACGAGCATCACATTTGAAATATCTGATGCCTTCCCTCCTGCTCCAAACAAACTCAAGCTGAAATACAGATTTGATGTTTCAATATCTTTGTCCGTAGAAACTTGAAACACAAAAAGCTCGTACCTGCTGCTTCCGGGCTTTGTTGACTGATTATTTTTGGTGGTTACTACCTGAAACGCCGGCTGCGTAATATTTTGTGGTTGCGGAGTTGCGGGCACGGAAGGAGTAGAAATGCTGGGAGTGGGAACGGAAGTCGGTTGGGTATATCTCACAATTTGACCCGTCTGGTCTATTTCCACAACAGCCCCATTAGGAAGGAAAATAGTGGTTGTCTTTTGAGTTAAAGATGGAGGAACAACAGTTGGTACGACAGCTTGTGATTCCTCATCTGACTGCTTAAGGTTTTGAGCAAGAATCGCATTCGCCCGAGTACGAGTCTTGGGACCGAAGTATCCGCTGACTGGTTGGATTTCCTCGCGAGCTTGAAAATTCTTCACCGCCCGGAGCGTGAGCGAGAAAAAGTTTCCCGTAACTGGCCCACTGTATAAATTCTGGTCAGTGAGAAATTCCTGGAGTTCGGACAAAGCCCGCCACCAGGAGGCCTTTCGGCCCTATAAGAGTTTCCTCCTATAACATGAGCCATGCCCTGAATGACGGGTTCTCTATGGCTCATGATTTTCAACCTTGCCACAACAGGAGGTTGCGGGTTAGGCCCTTTCGAACTATTCAGTTGTACAAGGACATGATACCCCGACTCTAGGTACCGTCCAGTACCCTAGCTTAGCTTTGGGGTCTTGCGAAGGGGGGTTACCAACAGTAACCAGAAGAACTTAGTGTTGTTTCGGCTTTGTGTTACCAATCCATATTTCCGTGATTATCAGCCATCAGATTTTCATGCTCCACAAATTCTGTTGCATTGCCGTCCTTCATTAAATCTTTGTATATTTTCCGATCTTCTTCTGAAAAATGTACCCTGAGACCTCCCTTAATAATCTGCATTGAGACTTTGTACGTAGTATGACCTTCAAGCCACAAAAGAAAATGATCTAACTCCTCAAGCTCTTTTCCATCACCACGAACCCATTGAGGAATATTACTCTCCTCATTTGAAAAATGTGCCGACAATAAACCCGTACCCTCTAAAAAGAAAGACATACTTTTACCTTCTTTGTTAAACATCCCATGCGCCTGAGGATTCCTGTATTTTCTTGAAACATCAATAAGTAATTGGTAGTAACGATCCGCCTCTCTGTCTGACTTTAAATCAAATGCACGTTTATACTTGTCAGCCCAGGGACGAAAAATAAATTCTTTTAGATACTCTGTTTTGGGGTCAAAATCATTAAATGCCAGGAAGAGAACCAGTATGTGTTCAAGTAATCCGAAAAAAGCAAAGTATGCTCCCTGATCAAGATAGGAGGCGTGTCTCAATTTTTTCATCTCAGCATTCCAGCCTGGTAATAGCTGATTGACTGACTCCTTCGGAGTAACCTTCACTTCCTCAGCCCGTTTTTTCTTTGCTTCATCTCTGAAATAATCGTACGCAGACCGAAGATTATAGTACTGATTATCAATACTGACATTACCCTTCTTTATTTCTATGTCTGCGTAATCCTTAAGAGGTGTCGAGATGAAGGTTGTAGCAGAATTAAATATTCCAACAAGATCGTCTGTGGTCTTTGAAACGGTAGACTCATCAACAGAACCTATGTACAGACGATGCCCAAATTTGTGACTTGCAACCTTACATAGAATTCCACTTACCGTGAAGCCGATTTCCCACAAAACTTTTTCCATCGGCATATAATCACAAGGAAAATCCAAACCATCAGCTAATATATGCTTCAGTAAATATGCCTCTGGTACTAAAGTTGAAATACTTACTTTGGTAAATAAATAATCATGACCCAACATCCAATCTGGGGTGGTGGGTTTTTCCAATTTAGAAAATATTGCCGCAAGCTTTTCATTTTTTGCTGTATCCATACCTTCTTCCATATCTATTTTGAGATTTTCACTGCTTGTTTAATATGCCAGGCCAGACGCTCGTAGGAGCCAGTGTCGAGCGCTCGTTGACCACTGAGCATGGAAGAGAAAAATATCGGTATGCGCGTGCTATCGAGCTTGAGCCAATGAAACCCGCGCTTGTCGTCAAACGAGAGCCGGTCATTAAAGTACTCGCGTATGATGCCGCACGAGCCCGCGTTCGACACGACAATAACGGCAGGGCGTATTTCCTTGAGCGCCTCAAAAAAAATATCAAGCTGATCACTACCTAGAGAGTTGAGGGCTCTTTTCTTGTCGCGCACCATCCGGAGAAATTCTTTTTGCTTGGTCTGCCGGTATACAAAAAGATCAATGTGCTGAAAATGCGTTTTACATTCCTTCGCAATTTCATGCATACGTTTAAAGAAAGCGTACCCATCATGCACTAGCCGACCAAAACGTATGGAGTCGTCTACGTGTGCGGAGTCTTGCGTGGCAGTGCGCCAGTTATAAAAAGTCTCCGGATCCATTTTCTCAAATTCCGTTCCGCGCATGATCTTGCGGATACCCCGCGGATTGAACGACGGGTTCATACCTATAAATAGAATGCCGCCCGTTTTAAAGTTGTCGTAAAAGATGGGCGCATAGACATCATCGCGTACGCCAAAATGCTTCTTCCAGACCGCAAGTATTTTGCTGTTGATTTTTTTGTTAATCATAAGGACAGAGCCGTTGATGCATTGTAGCAACAAAAAACTCCCCGTGTGGGAAGTTTTTTGTTGGAATAGCCAGGTACTTGGAGTGAGTCAAGATTTCGTCGCTCGCCTCATTCTCCGTTCGCCTCCCGCAAGGGGCTCTTGGTACATCCTTAAACCAGTTGTCGCTTTTAACCGCTACCTTCGCCCTCTCGGGCAATCCACCGCACAATGGCGGATGACGGACTTATCTCACGACCCCCGTTTCCAGCCGAAGCCGGAAAATACCAACTCTCGCTACTCCGTGGTTTAGTATATCAAAATTGGCGCAAAAAAACGTCCCGGACAACCCCGGAGCGTTTTGTTTTTGAGTGACGAACGGATTCAGGCAATCCGCGTCAGTCAATAGTAGTTAGGAACCAGGCCCGGCAAATCCTTAAAAACATCTACGGCTACTCATGGGGTTGTTGGCCCGGTTAATAATGATGCTTACGCGTCCCCGTATCCCTTCTTCGGAACATGCTCGACGATGTAGCGGTCAGGGTCACCGTTACGCGCCTTTTCTACTGGTACGAACCGCCCGTTTCTGGTATCGCGCCCTTCCTTGAACGATTTTGAGCTAGACATCTTGATTGTGCGTTTGGGTTATGTGGCCCAAAAGTAGCCGCAAATATTTTCAAAGATCTAATTAGCATAATTATACCCTAGTAGCGATTTTGCTCTAGGACTTTTTGAGAGTTTTGAAGGCTCCAGTTACCAACTCCGGGCACCTGAGACGCCCTGGACTCCTTCGGGGTATTGCGTCATCCATTGGGGTGTATGGAAAATACAACAATAAGGGCAGGTTTGGGGAGTATTAGGAGGCAGGCTCCGCAGGCTGAGCCAGTAAAGGTCAGATACTGCCTCTATGCAAGAAAGAGTAGCGAGTCGGAGGAGCGCCAGGTGCTCTCCATCGACTCGCAGATAAAAGAGATGCTACAGCTCGCAGAGCGCGAGGGGCTGGAAGTCGTCGCGATGAAGCGGGAGTCGCACTCGGCGAAGGAGAACGGCCAGCGGCCAGTCTTCAACGAGATCATGGAGGAACTGCGTACCGGCAAGTACAACGGACTCCTGACTTGGGCTCCGGATCGTATCGCAAGAAACGCGGGCGACTTGGCGAGAGTGGTGGATCTCATGGACGCTGGTGTACTGCAGGAAATCCGCACATTCAGTCAGAGCTTCAGAAATAATCCAAACGAGAAATTCTTACTCACGATATTAGGCGGACAGGCAAAGCTGGAGAACGACAACCGAGGGATAAATGTAAAGCGCGGGCTGCGTACACGCGTGGAGATGGGGCTGTGGCCGGGCGTCGCGCCACTGGGGTACTTGAACCAAAAGCACATGGACAAAAAATGCCAGGTGGTACTCGATACCGAACGCGCACCCATCATCAGGCAGATGTTTGAGAAGATGGCATACGAAAAATGGTCGGGTCGCAAGATATATCACTGGCTGCGGTTCGACCTCAACTTCAAGACACCGGGCAATCACAATATAGCGGTCGGGAGCATCTACCGGACGCTACAAAATCCCTTCTATTACGGGGTCTTCGAGTACCCAAGAAAGTCGGGCAACTGGTACGAGGGTAAGCACGATCCTATTATCGACAAGGAGTTATTCGACAAAGTGCAGGAGCAGCTCAAGCGCGACAACATACAGCGCCAGAGCCACGAGTTCGCCTTCACCAAGCTAATGGTCTGCGGGCTGTGCGACTCGATGATTTCAGCGCAAGAGAAGTACAAACAGCTCAAGGACGGCACGGTAAGCAAATACATCTACTACGGGTGCGGACGCTCCAAGGATAGACATTGCAAGAGTGAGTATCTGCGCGAGGAGGAGTTAATCGAGCAACTGATAAAGCTCTTGGACCAACTCGACTTCAACCGGCTCGGCATGCAGCAGAAGTTTGAGGAGGAATTGAAGCGCTTCAACAAATTCCAACGCGGGGTGCTGGGCTACGCAAACCCCAAAGCCGCGCACGAGGAAGTCGACCCAAAGACCTATGCGAGATACACCCTGAAGGAGGGTACAAACGAGGAGAAGCGCGAGCTGATGGGGTGCTTCAAATCAAAGCTCAAGATAACGAAGGGAGTTGTGACGATTGAGTGACAATGTTAAGAACCCTCAGCAAGCGTTCTAACAGCGCTTGTCAATCTCTGTACTGGTTCGTTAACTTTCCAAATCCTGCGATTACATCAAGGAGTTTTTAACCGAAAGATTGGACCCAAAATAAGACCTTTTCTATGAGGTTTTCATTAAGAAGTAATCGGAGTATGCTTTATAGACCCACTTCGGGCACGGTATGAAAATCACCTCCATTTCCGTTGAAAATTTCCGCAGTATTCGCGAGGCCATCACCCTGCCTATACAAAAAATTGGTGGCAACACCTGCTATATACTGCTCGGCATCAACGAGAGTGGGAAGAGCAATTTCCTTGACGGCATAGCCCTCCTGGATGGGCAGGAAGAGATTGACTACGAGCTGGATTGCCATAAGGCGGCACAGGAAGAAGACCAGTCCATCGAGATTACCTACAATCTCGATATCGGGGACGCGGCTAAATACAAACAGCAACTTATCGAGGGTGGCATGGATAAGGATTTGGTCAGCAAAATAAAATTTACTGAAGTTCACCGCAAAATCCTTTTTAAAAAGGGCGAGGACCGGTGGGACGGCTATTACATCTGGATTAAGGACGACAAGGCGTTTGATAAGTACGTCGTGGTCACGGACGAAAAGAAAAATAAGAGCATACATCCTCGCACAACTGAAAATGAAAAGCGCGACGGCGAGGGCACAGAGGTTAAAAATATTTTAGGCAAGGAGGGCCTCGAAGCATATTTACAAGGTGAGCTGTCCGACTCCTTTGACGAGGAACTGCCGGAAATTGTTTTCTGGCGTCCGCTAGAGGATAAATACCTTATCAGCAAACCGATCGACCTCAACGCCTTTAAGGACAACCCCGACATCTCAATACCGCTCAGGAACTGCTTCAGAATCGCAGGAATCGCCACACCTGAAAAAATTAAAGCACGCATAGAGGCTATTGTCGGCAAGCCAAGCAAGATCGCCGAGTTGCAACAGAAGCTGAGCGAGGGGGTGACAAACCACATAAACGAGATATGGGGTGAGCACGAGGTAAGTGTTAAATTCGCAATAGACAATCTTCAACTATCATTTTTGGTGGAAGACAAAGACAACGATCTGCCCAAGTACGGCGTCCCGCAACGCAGTGACGGATTTAAGCATTTTGTGTCTATCTTGCTTAACCTGTCGGCCGAGAATAAAACTCAGTCGCTCGCAAACAAGATTGTTCTCTTGGATGAGCCTGAAATACATCTGCATCCGAGCGGTCAAAGGTATCTGCGCGACGAGCTATTGGAGATAGCAAAAAATAACATCGTGGCATTCGCCACGCACTCGGTCTATATGGTAGATACAAAAAATATCGATCGCCATTTCAGCGTCAAGAAACACGAAGGCCGGACGCTCGCCTCACAAATTGAGAAGGATAATCCATACCGCGAAGAAGTGCTCTATGAAGCCTTGGGGACTTCCGTCTTGGAACTCATCGAGCCTAATGTTCTTTTGTTTGAGGGCAAGACCGACCGGGATATTTTTGAACTCTACGCCCGGAAGCTCAAGGCCGATCTGAAACCGCCGAAAGTATCGCTCATTTCTGCGGACGGGTGCAAAAATATCCTTAGATACACTAAATTTTTTAACACCAAAGTTGTTAAGGGGTACGTCCTAGTGGACTCCGACGACGAGGGTGTTAAACAGAAAAATATCGTGCTTAAAGAGCCGGGCTACGATAGTAAGAATACGTTTGAGATAAACGACGTCTACAACACCAAAAAGGAGTCGACCCTCGAAGACCTCTTCGATAAGAAGTTTTTGATTGAGGCCGCCAAGGAGTGTTACGAGGTAGAGCTTGAATTGGACGCGCGCACTCCTCTTATCGCTCAATTGAAAAAGAAGTTGCAAGAAAGCCACAAGCCCTACCGCGATGAGGACAAGGAGGCTCTCCGGCAGTCGTATTTTGAGAAGATATCCAAACTGTCAAAAGACGACCTAAAAAAAGAGGCTTATTTTGAATTTTGCAAAGCGCTGTGCGAAAAGGTAAAGGCTTAGGGCAAATTCTGTAAAAAAGTGTCACTTTTATCACTTTTTACCCACCTATGAGATACCGGGATAAATTACAATCAGAAGGTTTTCTCCCTTGGCAACCAAGCACATGGCCTGAACCGCCAGCCACCTATGTCGCAGAGTTTGCGGAAACGCTTCGGGCAATCATTGGGGAGACGATGCTGGATGAGATCAGTAACGTCATTTCTGACGCCCATGCAGTAAATAAAAGCCTTGAGCATCGTGGGCACGTCGTGGCCCTAGCACTCTTGTGCGCGGTCGACTCGGTGGCTGCGTATGCTTTCGACGGAGGAGTAGGAGAAAGATATAAAAAATTTATCGCCATCTTTTTTCCTGCAGACTATCAGCCATTTGCGGATGATATCTACAATCTTTACCGTAACAGCTCCGTACACAGTTGGAATCTTTTTCAGGTAGGCATTTGGCCTGGGAATGAGAGGGTGGTGGCTAACGGAGGGTCTATTTCTTTTGGACTGCTGAATTTTCAGGAAGCACTGAAACAGGCAACAGATAATTTTTTGTCTCAGCTACCTAATGATATTGAACTTCAGAAAAACAGCCTTAGACGCTATGCAGAATTGAAAAATTCCGCTAAATCTTAAAATATGGCCGACCATAAACTGGACACAAGATTCGTAAGTGTGCTGTACGAAATTGGCCTTAAGGTCAAAAAACCTTACTACTTCGAACAGAACGCGCTTTTTTGGTCGCTGAACCGACTGTTCAGTTTTTATTATCGGATTGTATCTGTTTATAATCCGAAGACCAAGCACAGCGGCGATAAAGATTTTCTCGATGCCGACCTTGAGAGCTACATCATTCGGCACCGTATCATATTGAACGACCTCGGCTATATCTTGTGGCAACTACTGGAGTTGTTCGGGATCAGCTTCGGTATCAAGCCGGGCGGCGGCACTAACCCAAGAAATAGAGAACTGTCCTTTTTCGATTTTGCTAAGGCTCTACAAAAAAATGCCGACCCCATCCTTGATGACCTGCGTGCCGTTGTGGGTAGTGGGTTAAAGGATTTCGCCTTTATGAAAGACCAGAGAGACAATATTGCCCACTACAAATCGTCAATAATGATTTTTGGAGACGGCCCGGATTACAAATTCGCCATAATGAACTCGGCGGGGACCATGCCGACCACTACAGCAGGGGGTACCACCAAGCTTGTACTCAAGAATGTATTTAAATTTACGAACGACCGGCACCTCTTTTTGTGGAAGTGGATAGACGGCGAACTTACCGATTGCATCGTTCGCCTTTGCGCCGCACATGGTACGACTATCGATCCGTCAAAATTCGGAGTACAGATGGGCGGCGGAACAGCGATCGGTATGTTCAAGGAGATAAATTCTATCTAACTTCTTCTCGGTCATTTCTGCGTCGAAGTAGTGGCCATCGATCAATATACGAAAAGTTTGAACCTCTTCGGGGTTGAGGTTAGAGAGATTCGAACTGTTCCAAACGGTGGCTCAACCATGAGGCACCTGAGTCTGCCGATACTACATAATCCTGGCGGAGGGGGTGAGATTCGAACTCACGGTGCCTTGCGGCACTCCTGTTTTCAAGACAGGTGCGATAGACCACTCTGCCACCCCTCCATACTATGATGGACAGAATACACTCTTTTCTCTACCATGGCGACAGAGGTTTATAGGGAGACACAGCATGAAACTCGAAGGGTTGGTGCACGCGACAGTCTGTTTTCCTCTCAACAATAGAGGAGAGGCGCTTATCGGCCGCAAAACGCGGATTATCGGCATCGAGCTTTATAACGGACCGGGCGGCGGCATCGAAAAAAACGAGAGTATCGATGAAGCCACGGTACGCGAGGTACGCGAGGAAACCGGGATAAAAATCGACCC
>LCKG01000018.1 GCA_001001285.1 Parcubacteria group bacterium GW2011_GWC1_45_13 | reverse complement strand
AGAGCAGAACCCAGCAAAAAAGTTTTCTTTTCCTTTTAGAAGAAAAAATCCGGCGCGCGCAAAATCAGAAATGCAGAGAAAACTTTTTTGCTGGGTGGCGAGTGCCAGCGAGCGGCGGCGGGCTGGCTTCCTTGGTCTGGTTTTGTTCAGGAGTTTCGGATAAAATGAGTTCGAGCCAAACTGTAAAGACACACCAAAATCTGACTTTCGGAAAATTGACCGACTTTTTCGTTGGCGGCGCAAAGCGCCGCCCAAGCATTTCCCCCCGACAAATCCTCTCCGCTCGGCGCGGTGAGCCGCGCCTCGCGGTTGGCCAAGACGAGGTTCGCCTCCCGCGCGATTTAATTCTGTCTCGGATTTACTTTGCCCAATAATTGTATGAGCATGAACAACAACAAGTATTTTCTCTACGCCCGCAAGTCCACCGATGTGGAGGATAAGCAGGTTTTGAGCATTGAAGCGCAGATCACAGAATTGCGCGCCTTTGCCAAGCAAGAGGGTTTGCATATCGCCGAGGAGTTTATTGAAAAGCAATCCGCCAAAATTATCGGTCGTCCGATTTTCAACAAAATGATTTCGCGGATTGAACACGGCGATGCAAACGGAATTCTTGCTTGGCACCCCGACAGATTGGCGCGCAATTCTGTTGACGGCGGAAAGATTATCTACCTGCTTGACGGTGGTGGACTTGCGGACCTGAAATTTCCGCAATTTTGGTGTGAAAATACCTCGCAAGGAAAGTTCATGCTCAATATCGCCTTTGGGCAAAGCAAATACTATGTGGATTCGCTTGCCGAGAATACTAAACGAGGATTGCGCCAAAAAGTGAGGCGCGGCGAATATCCAGGCCTTGCGCCAGTGGGATATATCAACGATGTGCGGACGAAAAGTATTGTCGTTGATAAAAAACGGAGCGTGATAATTCGCAAGGCCTTTACGCTCTACGCAAAAAATAGCTCGCGCCTCGAAGACATCTCAAACTTTTTGGCGCAATCCGGTATCCATTCTCGAAACGGCAAGCGACTCCACCGAGACAGAATTACTTTTATCCTTTCCAACCCGTTCTACTACGGACATTTTCGCTATGGCGGCGAAATCCACGAAGGCAAGCACCAGCCAGTCGTCTCAAAGAAAATTTTTGACAAGGCGCAGGAAGTTTTGAAACAGCGAGGTCGTCCGCACCACAAGCAAAAAAATGAGCCACAACCATTTTGCGGGCTACTTTCCTGCGCCTCATGCGGAATGATGATAACTGGCGAATACAAGGTGAAGCGTCAGAAAAATGGCAATGTTCACGAGTATGTCTATTACCACTGTACCAAGAAATCAAAAATGAAGTGTCCCGAACCTTGTATTCGGGAAGAAGAATTGGATCGCCAGTTATCATCCCTTATTCAAAAATTTTCTTTGAGACAGGATTGGGCGGAACAATTACGAGAGATGTTAGAAAAAGAAAAATCAGAATCCGCCCAATCCTCAACCGCTTTTGTTCAAGAAGCCGGGGAGAGAATCCGCGCCATTCAAACGAAACTCCAGCGACTTCTGGACGGCTATTTAGAACAAGATATTGAACGCGAAATATACCGAACCGAAAAAGCAAAACTACTTTCCGAAAAGAAGTCGCTGGAAGAGCAAATGACGCGGATTGAACAAAAGCGGACTGGCTGGCTCGAACCTGCCGAGGAGTGGATAAGGGAGGCAGAAAACCTACCTACAATCGCAAACGGAGAAGACCTATTCCTAAAGAAGGTAGCCGCCAAAAAGATTTTTGGCTCGAACCTCATTTTATCCAATCGCAAAGTCCGTCTGAAACCCGAAAAAGTCCCGCAAATACAGTGGGCGGCGTTAGCCGCCGCTAATTCGCAAATTGGGAAAATGGAAACTAGTCGTATATTGGTGCGAGAAGGGGGAATCGAACCCCCACCCGGTGCTTGGAAGGCACCTGTTCTACCATTAAACCATTCTCGCATATAAATTTAACAACATAAAATCGCTCTGTGTTCAGCCGTTATACTACGCTCGCAATAAAGCAAATTTTAGAATTTTTCGCCGAAAAAGTAAATAACAATATCAAATATAAAAAGCAAAATAATCACTATTTCAAGAAAATTTGAGCGGCTGCCCTGAAGCGCCGTGAGGGCGAATTCGGAGTTGTCCCTAGCGAAACCGATTTTATATTCAACATTGCGAAATCTTGGCCGCAGATCAAAAATATCCGCGAGCTGTGAGAAAAGAGTTTCCAGCCTCTCGCTTTCCCAAGTAATATCCGGCTTGTCCAAAAGCGAAAGCTTGGAGATCACAAATTGAATGATGTTGTTGTTTTGCCCAACCAGCCGCAAAACGCCTTTCGCGGTTTTTAGAAATCTTCCGCTTTTTTCCAATCCGGCATTCATTGCTTCCAAATTAGATAAAATTTCATCGGCCAAGTCTTCTATATACTCTAAGGCGACAGACTGTGCCAAGATTCTTGCGGCGATTTCTGTCTCTCCCATTCCAACAACTGGCAAGTCGGCCGCTTCCTCGCCGACGTTAAATTTTCTCTCCATTTCGCGCAAAATATAAGATTCGTCATAAGATCCTTTTACCGGATTTAATAAAAATTTACTGAGAGGTTTTTTAATCGCGCCCTGGATATCTTTTGCCACATTCACAAAAACAACCGCTCCGAAAGAAAAAATAAACAAAAATTCATGCGGCCCCAGAAGATAAGTTAAAAACTCGCGTCTCCGGCCAATAAGGTTTTTATCCAGCTTATCCGCGGCTTTGACTATATTTATTCCTTTAGCCAGATAGTAGGCCTCCAGATTGTACTCTTTATAGTCGTTCATCCCTCAATTTTAGCACGGTTCTCGTGTTTTCGGAGAGCCGAGAATCGAACTCGGACTTCATGCTCCCAAAGCATGTGTACTACCACTATACTACTCTCCGTCTTACAAATTCACATTCTCCAGCATCCTAATCCTAGCCTTTTTGTGCGCAAAATCAAGCCAAACTGCGGCGATGTCTATTTGAAAATCTGTTTCGTCGGATATTTTTCTGTCTAAAAGATAAGTCCGGATCGCGCGCTTCATTCTCTCTTTCTTCCACGCCCGCACTGCGTCTTCCGGCCGAAAGTTGGGATTAGAAAGCGCCTTCACTTCCACAAAATGCAAAACACCATCTAATTCCGCCACAATATCAATCTCTCCCCATTTTTTCCGATAATTTCTTTCAATAATTTTGTATCCCCTCCCCTCCAAAAAACTCGCCGCCAATTCTTCTCCGATATTCCCCGTTTTTTGCTTTTCGGTTTTCGGCATTGACCAAAGCTTAGCAAAATGCACAATTAAAGCTAGATTAAGGAGGATTTGTGGGGTTGTTTTCAAAAAATCTTGAAACAGTTCAAGAAATTATTGAAGAGTTAAATGAAATTGCGGGAATCTATAAAGCGGCGCTTGAAAGGACAAATAATCCGAAAATCGCTTATCTTGAAATGCTTTATGCGCATAATGGCGCGCCGTTAAGCAAGGCCGGTTTATCAATGCCGCAGGCATTTTTTTGCGATATCTTTCTTTCTTTTTGGGCAGACCGTGAAACTCAAAGCTACGAACCGTGGCGGCAAGTTGCTGCGGTCGGATCGCTTCTCTGGGTCTGGCTTATTGGAAATGAAAACAAGCTGACTTCTGTTGAAAAGGTCTTTCTTAAAAACCAAAAGGCGCGGTTATTCTTCTTAATACCAGATTTGATTGAAAAACATGAAGTTTCGCCTTATGTGAAAAACACACATTTTGGCGTAGAAATCCGGTTTGATGAATTGAAATTTGCCTCAAGATGCTTCTTTCAGTGTTTGACCGAGGAAGACGCTCCGATAGAACAAAATCAAAAAGCCCTGCTGCATTAAGCTGGGCCTTTTTTATCATCCCGCCAGCAAATTTTTGCCGGTTTAGCAATAATCTGCCAGCTTTTCCATGTTTGGAACTGTTCTAATGTATTTATATTTGATTTCCGTCTCGCCGCTATTCTTATTTTTCTTTTCAACGACCTGGTAAAAAACATATCCATTTTTAATCTCATCACCGCTTTCACACAACATGCTTGATCCGAATTCATTTTTGTGAAGCTCAACGGCAGGATTAACTATAATCTCATTGCTGTTTTTCTGTTTCACGTGCCACATTTTCGCGCCTCCTTTTTAGATTTTGAACTCTTTAGTTTTAGGTTACCACAATTGTGCCCCAAAGTCAAATTTTTAAGCTGAATTTGACAAGTTTATAGGAGTATGATAGACTCAAGACAGAAAAACTAACCTACAAGGGGGAGTAAAATGTCCTTTTTATTTGACCTGATTTGGAAACAAACCATAGTAGCGTACTTTCAAAATTGGCCTTATTATGGCGGCGATTGGACATCAAAGTGGGGTCTGTTTTTTTTAAGCATCCCGTTTTTCGGCATGTTTGTTTCTTTAATGTTTTTTCTTATTTGGTCAGACCGACATCACGCAAAGTATCCTGTTAACAAAGATTCCGGACCGGAAAAAGAGTTACCCAAAGTGCCAGATGGGCTGTTTGCTTTTTCCACCAAGGAAGATTCGCTGTTCGTAAAAGGGTATCTTGAAGAGTTTAAAAGATACCCTCGCAGTCTATGCGACTATGTACCGTATTGCACTGGATGGGTTGCAATATTTGGATTTTGTGGATTGACCTTCTTTGGTGTATTGGTTCTTTCTTCAAATTTGCTGTTTTATTGGTTGTGGGTATTTTTATATCAAGTTTTGCTGGCAATGCCGTGGTTTATTACCGAAGTGATTCCTTCTATTGCCTCCTTGGTTACAGGTTTTACTGTTTTTGTCATCTCTGATGCTTTTAAGGATGTCGTCAACTCCTCAATCGTGACCAAAATAGGCGCGTTTTTGTTCTTTTTGAGCATCGTGGTGTTTTTTTTGAGCATCGTGGTGTTTTTATTGAGATCTCGGGTTGGCCGCGCAACAAGGTTGTGGGTATATTCTAAAGCGAAAAGAATGTGCATCCCGCTACGAATCATTCCAGCCAAAAAGTAAAAACTCTTAAATTTGAGAAGGAAGAAGATTCACAAAGCCGTTTCACGTGAAACGGCTTTTATATTTCTCCCAAAATCCTCTCTCTCAACCCGTCAAACCCGCGGCAGGACATGATGACAATAACGTCATTAGGCCGGATATCATGTTTCATGTGAAACAACAATTTATTAAGATTATCAAAAGACTTGGCTGGTATACCCTTCTTGCGTAGTGCAGATACCACATGTTTCACATGAAACACCTCATCTGGTTTAAGCAAGCTGGCTTTATATGGCTTGTACAAATAAACAACATCGGCGTGCAGAAACGCCTCAATATATTGTTTTTCAAATATTCGGCGCTTGGACGAGGCTGATCCTGGCTCAAACATGAGAAACAAACGTCTACTAATCTGCGAGGTGGGTTTCATGTGAAACTTTTGTTTAAGCACATCTAATGTTTCACGGACAGCAGTAGGGTGGTGAGCATAGTCGTCAATTACGGTTATCCCGTGTTTCACGCCCATAATCTCGGACCGGCGTTTCACGCCTTTAAAGCTAGCTACAGCCTTTTTAACTGTTTCATGTGAAACACCAACGAATCTGGCAACAGCGGTTGCGGCTAGAATATTTTTTGCCATATAGTTGCCATGCTTTAATCCAAAGAGTTTCATGCCCGCCTCGCCTCGACTTCGCTCGGCGAGTCGAGGCGGGTGAAACTTTTTCACAACCTCCGTCACATTTTTGTCATAACGATTGGCGACCAAAAGCCCATTTTTCGGTATCAGATTTATGAAACGTTCAAAAGCGTATTTATATGCTTCAATGTTGGGATATATATCTACATGGTCAAGCTCAATGTTATTAACTACGCCGATAAATGGGCGATAATGCCAGAATTTTGGGCTTTTATCAAAAAAAGCCGTATCATATTCATCACCTTCTAGAACAACATATTTACCTTTGCCGAGCTTAAAACTTGAGCCGAAATTGATGGCTATACCACCAACAAATACAGTAGGATCCAAACCGGCACACTCTAAAATCCATGCTATAAGAGCTGTGGTCGTTGTTTTTCCGTGTGTGCCTGTTATTACAATAGATTTTTTTCCGCCAGCTGGCGGATTTATAAATTCGTCCAATAGAATATCGGACATTGACCGATAGAGGTGTCCATTAGAAAGCACATACTCTAACTCTGGATTGCCTCTACCAATAGCATTGCCGACAACGACAATATTTGGCCGCCAATGTTTCATGTGAAACGCTGAATACGGCGTGAAAACTTTAATTTTCAATTTCTCAAGCATGCTTTTCATTGGCTCGTACATTTCTTGATCCGAACCGGCAACTTCGTAACCTTTTTGTTTCAAAAGTCCAGCCAAACTCGCCATTGCCACTCCGCCTATACCGATCAGATAGTATCGCTTTTTCTTCATGCCAAAATCATAACATTCTAACTTATTTTAAGCACGATTTGGGTAAAAATAAAAAGCGTTCCGACTGCTTGTCGAAACGCTATCCGCCAACTGGCAGATCTCTAACACAATCAGACTTTGGCTCATCCCGTTTGGGAATCCCGCCGCCTGATTCACCCCCACACCAATTGGTATATACCAATTGGTGTGGGGGTTTATGCTCTCCTTTGGCCTCCGACGGAATTGTCGGAGCCTCCGGCTAAGCTGTTAGATTTTCGTGTGGTTTGAAGTAATGAGACCCACAATTTTGCTGCAAAACCTCTGCCCCGCATCTTACACACTCCAAAAAATCAATTACTGGCTTGCCATCTGACGCAATATGGCTTCTTTTGACTTTGTAGGCATTATTGATAACGCCGTTATCTCTTGATTCAAATGAGCATGGCGCCCCTTCTGCGCACGCAGCATACTTTATAAAAACAGACTCTAACGCTTGAACCTTAGATTGAGCATCGGCCGAACTTATTCTCGCAGCTTCATACATATCTCTTTGCTCTTTAAGAACTGCTTCTAGGCAATCTCGTTCTACATAAAGCTTACTCACCGTTTCTACCAACTTGTCGTTTTCGGCTTTTGTTACCCTAACTCTGTCTGCGGCAATTTTTTCGGCAACTTCTCTGGGCACCATCCAGACAAAAACTAGCAAACCCAAAAGAATAACGATGACAACAGACAAGATGCCGAGACCGATCCGCGATTGTTTTAATTGCGCCTGTGTCTGTGTTAATTCTGTTTGCTGTTGGCTCATCTTGTTTTCCAAGGCGTCGTTTACAACATCTGATGCGGCAAATCTGATTTCTGTTTCTCGTGCTGGATACACAGGGATTTTTATTTCGCATCCTTCCCAAACAAGATCTCTACTCTTCACGCACGGATTATCTTTATTTAATTCCACAACCTTACCAACCCATTCACTAACCTCTTTTTGACCTTTCTGACCCATAGTTGCCGCGAGCCTGCTAAAGCTGCTTCCCCACGGGACTACCATCGTGCTATGTTCCAATGACCCAAACACGTTTTTCAGTCTTACGCTCGGTGAGGCTTGGAGTTTTGTTGCGACATGACCGGAAATACCGGCAGAAATACCAGTGGGTGGGCGTGAAGTTTGCGCAAAACCAAGCCCGAAAGTCAAAAAAACAGCCAAAACCGCCAATATGGAAATAATCGCACCCCGCTTACTGTTAGCAATCGCTTTTTCTTTCCACTCATCTCGCGAAAGTTTGGTAAAGTACCACAATAGAAACATGATAACTGCAAATGCGCTCGCACTCATGGCCAAATAGCCATAAACCACCGCCTGATCTTCGGCCTGCCTCGTTTCTGTGCGCAATTTATCAAGCGCTTTCTCGTAATTTTGTATGGTTTCCCAAACATCATCCCACATTACAAGATTAGGAATTGCAATTGTGCAACCAGCTAAAATCAAATCTTTACTTTTGACGCACCCGCCATCTTTGTTCGCTTCAAAAAGTGCATCCACAGTAATGTCAAAGCGTTTAAAGCGTTTCGCAAGGCGAGTAAGAGTGTCGCCTCTTTGGATCTCATACATAAGCACCCGAAGGGAAAACTGTGGGGATTCCGCAGAATAAGAAACCGCACCGGAAAGCATAACTGCGAACGCAACAGCCAAAGCCAAAATCGTCCTTTTCATTGTCAAACCCCATCAAAATTTTTCTCTCCAAACACCCTAGCAAAAAACCGCCTTTCAAGTCAAGGCGGTGTACGAGATGAGTACATTGGTAACACCTTGGCGGTTTTCTGGTAGAACTCCCAGGGCGTGTCATAACCGAGCGTTTGGTGAGGCCTAATGAAAGTGTA
>LCKG01000017.1 GCA_001001285.1 Parcubacteria group bacterium GW2011_GWC1_45_13 | reverse complement strand
GGAAGGAGATAGAGCAGAGGGGGTGCCAATGGTCGGAGCTTGAGGAACCGGATACACATATGCTCCGATTTCCCAGCCCGAACCGCGGAGGTCTTGGTCGGCTGTGGTCACTGATGACGGCCATGAAGATCCGGGCATAATGGCATCATCATAGGTAGCTCCGAGATCAACTCCGGCATTGATGGCGGGAGAGGATGATTGGAGTGTGAAGTCGTTTCCAGCGGCGTTGGTAAAAAGAGGATCGGAATTTATTGAATTTGCATCTTGAGAAGAATTTGTTTTCCAGTCAACAAAGTTGTAACTCGTACCTTTCCAGAAGAAGGGCGTGCCGCCCGCCGTGTGGTAGTAGTCGTTGTAATTGACCGTCAGGGCCAGATTCACATCTGCATCCACATAGATTTCGGTAGCGTTGTCCAGGAATATATTGTTGCGGACGTTTGCGATCGTGCTCGCATCATCGACGCGTAACCCCTTCCCGTTCGCGTATAGAACGTTGTTGTACGCTATATCGGACGGAGAGGCTAGCTTGAAATAGATACCTTCTTCTGTGTTGCTGTAAATCAGATTGTAGGTCAATGCGACATTCTCGGTTGTCGCCCCCTGAACCATCACGCCGTACTTGTTGCCGTACACCCGATTGCGCCGGAACGTCAATCCATCAACGTCGTTTTGGGCATAGGCTCCGACCCACATACCAATATTACCGTTGTTATAGATCATAGAATCTTGAATGATCGTGTTGTCCGAGCCGCCGAGACAGAACCCTTGGTTTGTGTTGCTGTAGGTGGTAATGCGCGTAAATGTGTTCCCGACCGCTGGAGGAGTAATCGCGCCGAGGTAGACTCCGCAAGAGCCTAGGTTGTGGTGGGCGATAATGTCAGTGGCGATCATATTATCAGCAGAGTCAAAATCCACGCCGATGTCGCCATTGTACATGGCCGTGACATTCGCAACCGTGCCAGATGTAGAGTTGAAAAATACCCCCCCGACCGATTGAACTGCGCTGTCACGCCGTCAATCTGCCACCCCGTCGAACCATGTTGTATGTTGATGGCTCCATCTGAAATTGTACTGTTTGCCCCTTCAATCTGGAGGTTCTCCAACCGGATATAGTTCTTGCTATTCCAAAGAATGACGTTGGCTCGGGCGCCAGCTTCAATCGCCGTTGCGCCAGGATCCGCAACCGAATAGACGTAGAGGGTATTCGCGCTCCAGAACCATTCCCCTGTCGCATCCACCGCGACGGCCGAGGCCGCAAGAGTGCCTAGTGCCCGACTGAGAATGGCTACATTGGGCTGCGTCGTGACCGTCGAATACCAACGAGACGGCAAAACCGTGGAATCTGAAGTATAAACACTAGTATCGTCAAGATTGATCTTAAAAGATGTGGCTTGGTACAGAAACGCCCCCATCTTTAAGTTGGCATTTATCGCACTGGCAAGCGTCAAACCCGTAAGTGATGAACGTTGTGTGCCGTCTACATATAATTCCGCGTGAGCATTTCCTGATCCGTTGTTAGCAGTCACCACAAAACGCAGTTGATACCATGTGTCAGCACTAATTGTGTATTTAGTCGCACCTGGACCGTCTCGACCCACGCTTAACTCCCAGGCCGTATTCCCCCCGTTCCTATCAATCCAAACTCCGACCCCGCTAGCCCCTAACCAGGAACCGCCCTCCATCTGTAGTGTTTGAGTCTGATTCCACCCAGTCAGCGTGGAAGCTGAATCCAGTCGCCACCAAGTAATAATTTCTGTGTAATCGGCGTTAGTGCCTCCGGTTTTGATTGTAGTAAGATAACCGGCTGATGGCGCATACCGCCAAGATTTGCTTCCATTCTTAAAAATTGTCGCATCAGAAGCGCCAGTCACGGTGTCCCAATACGCAGAAATGCTGCCGCTCTCGTAAGTTTCCGTATCTGCCGCCGTCACCGCGTCCTGCGTCCAGGGGCCCGCCACGACATCCGCGCCCGAGATGAGCGGAGGATCGCCGCTCCCATATGCTCCAAAGGTAATGGGGTTGCCGGCGGAACCGGAAGCCGGAACTGTAAGTTGTTCTCTCCATGTTTGACCTTTGCGAAAATAGATATTGTCTCCCGCACTGAAGGATTTGAGATTGACATCGGCGATGGTTTTGTAAACACTATCTGAACCGGTATCAGTGGCAAAGGTTGTAGGATTGTAAGTAGTAAAGTCGGGCGTGGCGGAACCGACATTGGTATCTGTGATGGACGAATCAACGTAATATGTCGTTGCGTTGGCTTTCGCTGCCAATCCTAAAAGCAAAAAAACGGCGCCGAATATCAGCGTGAGGGCTTTTACTCTCTCTCTCTCTCTCGTGCCGCAAACATAGATTTTTGATGGTATCGGGCATATTAAAACTTAAAATTATCGCAATTTTTTGTTTTCGTTTAATATTTTGAAATTATTTTTTGATACGATGGAGTGGCGCAATCGTTTTTCAAGTTTCTTTCTCGCTCCTCCGGCAATATCGCCTCCGGCTTTAGCGTCCGCTCTTAATTTTGGTACACCTTGAGAATCTTCGGTACGATGGATTTCTGTTGTTGATCTTTCTCCGAGCATAGTAAAGATTAATTCAAAATCATCCATATGATCGCGTAAATTTTCTCTTTTGAGTCCTTTATGTTTTTTGTATTGGCTGGGAGTCATCCCAAAAGCGGCTTTGGAAATTTCCGCCGTTAAAATTTCGTATTCTTTTTTTTCTTTGGCTCCTCGCTTTTGCCATTCGTCTGTTAATTCTTCCCGGATAGCAATCCCGCGCATCCGCTTTTCAATCCAATCATCAGAATAACCCTTGAGTTTATAAAGCGTTCTGGTTCTTTTCGTGGCTAATTCCGGATTTTCTATTTCTTGCACGCGCTCATATCCAACCCTGGCAAGCCATCTTTTGAAAGGCTCGGCTTTGGGAGAAGGGATGGATTGAATGATACGAAAAATGCCTTCGGTGTCGGCGCAATCAGTCCCATATTTTTTACCGTCAGACGATTCCAATTTCAGTTGTCGACAATTTGTCGACAACTCAATTCCGTCTTCGTTTTTTACCCTTATTTTCATCTTAAACCAATAATCACGCGGATTTACGCTATCGGTTAATGCTTCAACCACATCAACAACTGAAAACCACCATTCATTATTGTGAATAGTTTTTCTAATTTTTTTACCCCTGAAGATTGCTATTTTGGAGTCGTTTTTCACGAATTTATTATATCATTTTTTTCATCGTCGCGCTGGCTTTCGCTGTCAGCCCGAAAAACAAAACCGTGGCGCAGAATATCAGCGCAAGAGCTTTTACTCTTATTCTATCAAAAAATCTGTATAGTTGTCTTTTGTGATAATCTTAATATCGCTTTTTGGATATGATTTCAAAAAAGTGTTTCTGGTGGCATTTTTGATTTTGCCTTCAGAATATTTGCACTCAAAAGCAAAAAGCATACCTTCACTTTCTTCTATAAAATCGATTTCTTTCTGATCATATGTTCGCCAGAAAAAATAATTCTTGAATTCCTCGGCATACATAGCTTTCTTCAACCTTTCAATGATAAATATGTTTTCAAACAGCTTACCAACATCATCTCGAACAGATAATGGATTAAAGTTTTGAATAATTGCGTTTCTAATACCGATATCTATAAAATAGACTTTGAAACTATGGCGAACTTCATTGTGTTGATTTCTAGAAAGAGCTTTTAGGCGATAAATGACAAAAGTTTTTTCTAATAGATCTATATAGCGGTCAACTGTAACTACTGAAACACCGATCTTTTGTGCAATCTCATTTAAAGAAACTTCGTTACCTATTTGAAAAGCCAGCAATTGTAATAAATCCTCAAGAATTTTGGGCTTGCGGATATCTTCAAGCATTAAAATATCTTTGTATAAATAATTTGATTGTATATTTTCAATCTCCCGATGCATTGCATTCTGATCATCTTTGTTATTATAAACATTTGGATACAAACCAAAACGAAACAAAATTTCTTCAAAAGATCGAAGTGACGGAAGACCATCATGGGCAACAACTTCGCCGATAGAAAGTGGCAATAAATTAAATTCAATTGAACGCCCAGTTAAAGACTCTTTTATGTTATTTGATAAATCAAAACTTGATGAGCCGGTAGCAATGATTTGGATATCTTTGTATGCATCTATGAAAGTCTTTAGAACGAGTCCGATGTTTGGAATAATTTGGGCTTCATCCAAAACAATTATTTTTTTGCTGCCAAAAAAATTTTTTAACTGAGCAGGCTCAATTTTTGATAATTCCCTTTTAACAGAGTCGACTTCGCAATTCAAGTAAAGACCATCATCACCAAATTTCTTTAAAATAGCTTCGGAAAGAGTGGTTTTCCCCGCTTGGCGTGGGCCATAAATAACTATAATTTTTGACTTAAAAAGCCGGTTTTCTATAGGTTTTTGTATAAATCTTTGATACATGCTTCATATATTAGCACAAATTTATAAAGTACACTAGAATGGTATGGTGTTGTCAAAGAACCGGCACAAAAAAGCTGTTTATAAAAAGAAGAAATGTGATTAGCGCAGAAAGCAGGCAGTACAAGCAATAATCGCGGATTACAAAAAATTGGAGAGCAATAAGAAAAATAGAAAATAATAGTCCGGATGACGCTGCTAAAATTATAAGATTTTTTGCAAATAAAAACGGCGCCCCAAGCAAAAAAATATAAAAAATAAGCCCCAATATCTCATTGCGGACGCCAAAAATATTTGCCCAGCGACTTTCCGTGACTACGCTGCAATCGTGGTCCAGCGAGTATTTTGAAAAATTATAGCAAGAAGTGTGGCTGCTGAAAGTAGGGCGGACCAGAACGCGGCTTTGCCGGAAAGAAGCCACAAAGCTAAAACAATTTGGTAGGCCGAAAAGAGCGCCAAAACCAACGACATTCTAAAATAGCTCGGCAAAAATCCGATCCAGTTGTGCGGCTCTAAATACGCCGCCGTTGCGGCGTAAAAAAACACAACCGCCAACCCAACTCTTAACAAAAAATTTGCCAGTTTCATGTTTTATTATTTATTTTTCTTCTCGGGCGAATTTCGGTTCTTTGTATTTTCGGAGAAGCAAAGAGTTGGCGACTACCGAAACGGAGGAAAATGCCATTGCAAACCCCGCAATTTCTGGCCGAAGAGCGAAGCCCCAGATTGGGTAAAGCGCACCGGCGGCAATCGGGATTGCGACGATGTTGTAAATAAATGCCCAGAAAAAGTTTTCCCAAATTTTGCGCAGAGTTTTTTTGGAAAGGTCAATTGCTGTTACAACGTCCCGCAAGTCATCTTTTATTAAAATAATTTCACCAGTCTCTATTGCCACGTCTGTTCCGGAACCTACCGCAATCCCCAAATCTGATTTTGCCAAGGCGGGAGCGTCGTTGATGCCGTCTCCGACCATGGCGACAACCTTTCCTTCCTTTTGGAGGCTGGCAATCAGTTCCTGTTTCTTTTCCGGCAAAACTTTTGCGTAAGCTTTGGTAACGCCGATTTGCTTCGCGATTGCTTCCGCGGTTTTTTCATTGTCCCCGGTTATCATAATAACCTCTTTTTGCATGCGCTTGAGTTCGCTTACGGCTTCTTTTGCGTACTCTTTTAAAGTGTCTGCCATAGCGATGATGCCTATAATCTTTTTATCTAAGGCGGCATAAACCACGGTTTTGGCTTCGTTTTGCAGTTTTTCCACGTCATTTTTATATTGAGAAACATCCATGCCGTTTTCATTCATCAACATCTCGTTGCCGACCAAGATTTCGCGGTTTTCGTGCGTGGCGCGGACGCCTTTTCCGGAGACAGCCCTTCCGTCTTTTGGTGCCGGCAAATTGCGTCCGGCTGCCGCCTTGATTACGGCTTTGGCAAGAGGGTGCTCCGAGGCTTTTTCTGCAATTGCCGCATAAAAAATAAGGTCTTCTTTGGAGGCGCCGTATGGGATGGCATCGGTAACTGCCGGCTCTCCTTTTGTCAGCGTGCCGGTTTTATCAAAAGCGACTGCTGTTATTTTGTGCGCTTTTTCCAAAGCTTCACCTCCTTTTATCAAAATGCCGGACTCAACTCCTTTTGTGGTGCCAACCATGAGCGCGGTGGGGGTTGCGAGTCCAAGCGCGCACGGGCATGAAACGACGAGCACGGCGACTGCAAAAAGCAGCGATGCGGCAAAATTAAGACCAAAAATAAAATACCAAAGCGAGAAGGTAACCAGCGCGAATACCACGACCGCCGGCACGAAATATTCGGAGATTTTGTCGGCCACGTCTTGGATCGGAGCCCTTGTCGCTTGGGCTTCTTCAACCAGTCGCACGATTTGATAAAGCAAGGTTTCTTTGCCGACTTTAGTTGCTTTGCATTTTAAAAGCCCTTCGGCATTTATTGTGGCGCCGATGACTTCGTCCCCGGTTTTTTTGTTTACTGGCATTGATTCTCCGGTGACCACTTTTTCGTCAACATGAGAGTTGCCTTCAATAATTACTCCGTCCGTCGGAATTTTTGAGCCCGGTTTTACCAAAAAAATGTCGCCGACTTGCAAATCTTTTTGATCAATTTCAATTTCATTGTCGTTTCGTATCACTACGGCTTTGGAGGGAGCTAGGCCCAGAAGTTTTCGCACCGCTTCCCCGATTTTACCGCGCGATTTCGCTTCAAAGTATCTTCCCAAAATAATAAAGCTGATAAGCGCGGCGGAAGATTCCCAGTAAGGATGATCAAGCCCTATCCAGAAAGTTTGCGCCCACAGATAGCTCCACGAAAAAAGAAATCCGACGACGCTGTACAAATACGCAGAGGTTGTCCCCAAAACCACCAAGACGTCCATGCTTGCCGAGCCAGCGCGAAGAGCCGTCCATGTATTTCTATAAAAGGGCCAGCCTACGCCGAATTGTATCGGGGTAGTCATTATCAGGTAAACCCAGTTAAGATCAATAAAATACCCCCCCAAAGTTACAGCGTGAACATGTTGCAGATTAAGCATATGCACGGCCATGTAATAAATTATGATGGGGGTTGCGAGCGCGAAAGAAATTATCGTGCGTTTTTTTAGCGATTTTAATTCATCAAGCCGCGCTTTTTCGGCGGCCTCTTCCTCGTTTACTCCTTCTTTTGGTAAGATAAGAGTGTAGCCAAGTTTTTTTACAAGTGCGTGGATGTCCTCTATTTTGGCTTCCGCCGGATCGTATTCCAAAAGCAGTTTTTCGGAGCCGTAGTTGGCGTTGGCGGATTTTACTCCTTTTGTGCGCTCAAGGGTTTTATTGATAAGAATGGCGCAGGAAGCGCAATGCATGCCTTTTATTTTATAAACAATTTTTTGGTTAGCCATGATTAAATTATATATTAATGCGTGAATGAAAAGAACCCACCCCCTCTTTCCCCCTCCCCAAAGGGAGGGGGATTAAGGGGGAGGGTATTTCCTTACTCCGATGAACAAATTTGTTAAATTACTTCTTTTTGCAATCTTTTTAATAGCCAGCGGTGTGGTTTATCAGAACTATTACAGGCCGCCGGGCGTGGGGCCGGTGAAAGCCTCCGGAAATGTTGTTGAGATAGAAATGCGCGCCAAGGAAAACAAGTGGAAATGGGAACCGGAGGAAATCAGGATAAAAGCGGGTGATTTGGTGCGGCTCCATATTTTCAATGAAGACAACTACGACCACGGCTTTGCGGTTGAGGCTTTCGGCATCAACAAGCGCCTTTTTCCACGCCGGGAAACTCTGATTGAATTTATCGCCTCCCGCGCCGGCTCTTTTTCATTTTACTGCTCCGTCCCATGCGGCCAAGGGCACTACGAGCAAATCGGCACGCTTTTTGTAGAGGAGTAGTTCAAACGTCAAACATCCAATGTTTGACAAAACATGGTTACTTGATAAGATGGACGAATGCCCAGAGCGAGATTAGCGGAAGGCGAGTATTTTCATGTTTTTAATCGCGGCGTCGAAAAGCGGTTAATTTTTCATGACGATTACGACAGGTGGCGTTTTTTAACGTTACTCATAGTATTACAAGGCGATGTAGTATTTCCACAAATAGGTCGTGTTGTTAAACTTGTCAAACATTGGATGTTTGACGGCGAAGAATTTCGAGATATTTTTAAACGGCAGTATGTTGAAGTAGTAGCTTTTTGTCTTATGCCGAATCATTTTCACTTGATTTTGCATGAAATAAAAAAAGGCGGCATTTCAAAATTTATGCAAAGATTGCTGAACGCTTACACAAAATATTTTAATACAAAATATAGTCGCACGGGCCATTTATTTGGAGGGAAATTTCAATCTGTGCACGTTGACAGCAACGCTTATCTTAACTATCTTTCGGCCTACATCCATCTTAATCCGCGAGAATTGAAAGGTTGGTATAGGAAAGAAATAAAATATCATTGGTCGAGTTTTCAAGATTTCGCAGTCCACAACCGTTTTGGCAAATTTTTGAACCCGTCAATAATATTGGGCCAATTTAATAAAAAAGAATATAAAATTTTTGTAGAAGAAACTCCTATTAAAGAAATTGAAGAAAATGTTGATGATAAATCATTATTCAACTAGTTTGTCAAACATCCAATGTTTGACAATTGCTCTATCTCGTGTGGTCAAGGGCACTACGAGCAAATCGGCACGCTTTTTGTGGAGGAGTAAAAAAATGAGCAAAAATAAATGGGCTCCGGTAGGAGCCCATTTTGTGTTGAACAGATTGCTTAGTTCCGTGGCACTATGTTTTCGTAGAGCCGTTGGTACATGTCTTGTTTGAAATGCTCAAAAGTTTCCTTCAGATATTCTTGTTGCCAATCCTCAAATAGTTCCAAATTCTCACCGAGTTCAATGTTTGCGTCTCCGCGTTTGAAATACGGCGAAAGGTCCATTTTGGCGTTGCCTTCCACGCTGGACACCAGCCATTTTGTAAAAGATATTACTCCGGCTTCTGTGCCTAGTGTGCAGGCGATTTCTACGGCAACACCGTAATCAAAAGGATTACCGGACTCTACATGTTCATCGTGATGTTGTATGTTGCAAAAATACATTTCGCACTTGCTGCCCTCATTAGCGTCTTCTTCTGTGCAGTGGATGTACAAAGCGCCCATAGCTATCGGTTCCTTGCACTTTAGACACGCCCTCCATTTTTCGTTAGTCGCTTCTGTTCGCGTTTGGTGTTGCGCTTTATGTTTTTCAATTCGTTCTTTAAGAGCCGCACCGAGTTCAGATTTCAATGTTTTGGTCATAAAATCCCCCAATCAGTCCGCAAGCGAAATTGACCTTTGAAGTGCAACGCCTTGATAGAATTAAGGCGTATGAAAAAAGCAAAAAAGTACAGTCATATTAAAAAAGCAGAAAGGTCTGAA
>LCKG01000016.1 GCA_001001285.1 Parcubacteria group bacterium GW2011_GWC1_45_13 | reverse complement strand
GCGCCGATTTTGGCGGCGATGTTCAACTGGGCTTTGAGATTATCCCGGGAGATAGATTCGCCAGCGGGGATTCTTTCTTTCCGGAGCTCCTCCATTAAATTAAAACTCCTTTTTTTGGCCGCCGGACCAATATGAATCAAAAATACTTTATTTTCGGAATGGCTTTTAGGAGCGATATCCAATTTTTTCATTTCATGAATCAATCTTTCCAATCCTAAACTCGCGCCAACCGCTGGCAATGGCTTCGCTCCCAAAATTGTCGCAAGCTCGTCGTATCTTCCGCCCCCGGCTAGGGCGATTTTTGCCGTGCCTTCAGGTTCAGCATCAGTTTTGTTATTTTCCGTGGCGAGTTTTTCCCCGCCTGCCGGACGGGCAGGTTTTTTATTTTCTTCTTCAAGAAAAATTTCAAAAACCGTCCGTCCGTAGTAATCAAAACCTCTAACCAAATAATTATCCAAAAGATAAGGAATCTGTCCTTCGTCCAAAAATTCCAAGACCGATTTAAAATGCATTTTGCACCCTTCGCATAAGTGTTCAATCATTTGCGGCGCTTGAGCTTTTAACTCCGCGCATCCCGACTCTTTGCAATCCAAAAGACGCAGTGGATTGTCTTTTAATTTCCGTTTGCAGTCTTTGCAGAGATAGTTGAATTTTTTCCGGTAATAGCCGGCCAAGTCTTTTTTATACGCAGGGCGGCATTCTTTATCGCCGATGCTGTTGATATTGACCATTATATTTTTGAAACCAATCTCTTTCAAAATTAAAAAGCAGATTTTTATAATCAAAGCGTCCAAGACTGGATCATCACCGCCCAAAATTTCCGGCCCGAATTGCCTGAATTCGCGAAAACGCCCGCGCTGTGGCTTTTCATGCCTAAAAAAAGAGCCTTCGTAATAAAGTTTTACCGGCTGGGGCCAGGAAACCATGCCGTTTTCAAAATAAGCTCGCACTGCTGGAGCGGTGCCTTCTGGGCGCAAGGCCAAAAAATCCCCACCGCGCGTCCGCAGAGTATACATTTCTTTTTCCACCACATCGCTAGTCTCCCCCAAGGGGCGCAAAAAAAGCTCGGCCTGCTCCAGATGGGGAGTTTTTATCGGCAAAAATCCGTAAAATTCCGAAATCTCCCGGGCTCGCTCCAATATTTTTTCAAGATAGCGGATATCGCCGAAAAGCATGTCGTGCATGCCCTTGGGCGACTGAACCATTTCTTTTTTGTGTTTTTTCGGCATGTTTATTTTATTATACCCGCTTTTGCGATCGGCCACAGGCGCACCAAAGCCCGGCCCATCATTTTTTCTTTCGGCAACGCTCCCCAAAATCTTGAATCGGAGCTGTGAAGACGATTGTCCCCCAAAACAAAATATTGGTTTTCGGCAAGCTCCGTTTTTACGTTGGGCGCGGTTTCCGAATTTTCCTGAAGATACGGCTCGGCAAGCTCCGCGCCGTTTATGGTTATTTTCCCGTTTTTAATTTCCACTTTTTCTCCGGGAAGCCCGATAACTCTTTTTATAAAAAATTCCGAGGGGTTGAGCGGATAGCGGAAAACCACGACCTCGCCGCGCTGGGGCGGGCGGAGTTCGTAAGTCAGTTCGTCCACTATCAAGTATTCTCCGTTATAAAAATTAGGCTCCATTGAGGCGCCAGATACGATAAAAGGCTGGGCTATATATGTGCGTATCGGCAGGACTATTGCCACGGAAATCACTACTACTTTTATAAATTCCCAGACGGCGCTTCCCTTTCCCTCCTCAATTTTATTATTTTCATCCATAATACTGATATATGATACGCTTAATTTTGGGCCTAGGCAACCCAGGCCGGGAATATGAAGAAACACGGCATAACGCCGGAAGAACAACGGCGGAATATTTTGCAAAAAAACAGGATTACCCGGAATTTAAATATGACAAAAAATCAAATTCTCTGATTTCTAAAAATCGCCAAGTCGTTGTGGCTTTGCCGGAAACTTTTATGAATAAATCGGGGAGCGCGGCGGTAAAATTGATTCATCCTAAAAAAGAGTTAAAAGAGCTGGTTGTGATTCACGACGATTTGGATATTCCTTTGGGCAGATTCAAGATTTCCTACGGCAAAAGCTCGGGCGGGCACAAAGGGGTGGAATCTGTCATGCGTGCGCTTAAGACAAAAAATTTTGTGAGAATCCGCATCGGCGTTTCGCCCAAAAACAAACCCTCTCAAAAAGAAGTTATGAAATTCATCGTCGGCAAATTCAAACCGGCGGAATTGGAAATTTTTAAGAAAATAAACAAGCGCGTGTCGGACGCGCTTGAGACAATGACGAACGGCTCATTGGAAAAGGCCATGAGCCAGTTCAATTAGTTAACTCTATCTTGGCGGAATCGTGCGTACTGACTAGCAGGACGAAACTTTTGCGCGCTTTGTTGGCCCCGCGGATTTCCACGTGAGTTCTCTTGTATCTGACCGCCGGCATCCGTGGCGAACAAAAAACTTCAATCCTCCCGTTTTTTCTCAACAAGACGGTTTTATAATACATAGACGCTACCTCCTCTTTCCATTGTTTTATTGTTCTATGTAGTTCATAGCAACATATTGCAAGTTAGTCAATTTCCGGTTATTATTTCTAAGCTGGGCGACGGATTAAATAAATTATTAATAGCCGCTGTTACCCCCTCGCTTTTGGAAAAGGGGGCGGGTTGGTTTACTAAAAATTTTAGCGAGATAGAAAAAAATCGCAGAAAAAATCCATTTTGGCGGAGAAATGTTTTGATTTTTGAAGAAGGCCGGAAAATCAAACTCTCGGAGTTTTTAAGAAGCATTGCCGAGCTGGGGTACACGAAGGTTTGGGAAACGGAGCACCGCGGAGAATTTTCCCAACGTGGCGGGGCAGTGCGCATTTTTCCGATAAATTCAGATAAAATTTTTGCGGTTGAATTTGAGGGAAATTTTATTGAAAGGATAACAGGAAAAGATTTCGCTTTTTCACTGAATGTGAAGCCAACCGTTCAGAAACAAAATCTTTTCCTTGTTGGCGACTATGTTGTCCATATTGACCACGGCATCGGGATTTTTCGCGGAGAAACCCGCCTGCCGGACGGGCAGGAAAATGGCGATTTTATAATTGAATATGCCGCACCAAAAAATAGGCTACACGCGCCGGATTTGCTTTTTGTGCCGAAAACTCAAGCCAAAAGGATTTCTCCTTATCTAGGTTTTAAAAAGCCGGAGATTCACCGCTTAGGAACTCTCGTTTGGAATTTGACTAAGAAAAAAGCCAAAGAAGATATTCTTGCCTACGCCAAAGAACTCTTGGAAATTTTCGCCAAAAGAAAAATCTCCGCCCGTTTGCCTTACGCGGCGCATCATGAGTTGGAAGACGAGCTGGTTGCCAATTTTCAATATGAATACACGCTTGACCAGAAAAAAGCGGTTGAAGAAATTTTCTCGGATATGTCTAAAGATGTGCCGATGGACAGGGTTTTGGTTGGAGATGTCGGCTTTGGAAAAACAGAATTGGCAGTCGCGGCGGCATTTCGCGCCGTACTCGCCGGAAAACAGGTTGCTATCATGGCACCCACCACGATTTTGGCTGACCAGCATTTTGAACTTTTTAAAAAACGTCTCGAACTTTTTGGGGTAAACGCGGCCAGGTTTACGCGCCTGGAAAACTCGGAAAAAATAAAAGAAATTTTAAAAAAGATTGAAGACGGCCGGATGGATATTGTAATCGGGACGCATAAAATTTTGGGGCGGGGCGTCAATTTCAAAAATTTGGGGCTTCTGATAATTGACGAAGAACAGAAATTCGGCGTGGCCCAGAAAGAAAAATTTAAAAAAGAAAATCCTGCGCTTGATATTTTGACTCTTTCAGCCACGCCGATTCCCAGAACCCTGCAACTGGCACTTTCCGGCATCCGCGCGATTTCAGAAATCTCAACTCCTCCGGAAGGACGAATGAAAATTGAAACTTTCGTGCTCCCAAAAAATAAAAAATTGATAAAAGAAGCTGTTTCACATGAATTAAAAAGAAAAGGCCAGATTTATTTTCTAGCCAACCGCATCCATAAAATTCCTGCGCTTTTGGAGGAAATTAAAATTTTAAAAACCGGCGCCAACATGGGAGTGCTTCACGGAAAGATGCCGGAAGCTAAAATTATAAAAACCATGCATGATTTTCGCGAAGGCAATTTGGACCTTTTGGTCTCTACCACGATTATTGAAAACGGGCTGGATCTTTCAAATGTAAATACTTTAATTGTTGAAGATTCCACGAAGCTCGGTCTTTCGCAGGCTCACCAGTTGCGGGGAAGAATCGGAAGGGGAGATAAAGAGGCGTTTGCTTATTTTCTTTTTACGGCGCAAAAATTAAAAGAAAAAGCCGCGGAGAGATTAGAAGCGCTGGAAAAATATTCATGGCTTGGCGCCGGTTTGGAGATTGCCAAAAAGGATTTGGAAATCAGGGGCGCCGGAAATATTTTGGGCCGCGCGCAATCAGGCATCGCCTTCCGCATCGGGCTAAATCTTTATTTTGAACTTTTAGAAGAAGCGATTGGAGAATTAAAAAGAATTGACAGAAATAGCTAGATTTGCTAGGCTATTTTTGGGTTTGAAAACAAAATTTTAAGGAGAAGGGAGAGAGAGAAATGAAAAATATAGAAGGCTTGGAAGCAGAAAGCAGGGTAGATATTTTATTGTGGAGCGAGTGGTTTTACTCTTTTTTCCAAGGTTTGCAACGCCAAATTTTGGACGCTTTTAACGGCATAAACCAGGTGGAGGAAAAAGCACCGGCAGATTATGTCGGTGAGCTGGATAAATCCATTGAAAGAGGCCTTTTTGACTTTTTGCCAAAGGTGTACGATTGTCCTGTTTTAAGCGAGGAAACACCGAGCCCATGGCCCCCGGCTTTCAGGAAATTTTGGATCATTGATTCGCTGGACGGGACGCACAACTTCTTAGCCGGGCTCCCGATCTTCGGAACCATAGTTGCTCTGGTCGCGGGCGGTAAGGCAGTGTTCAGCGCGATTTATCTGCCTATGGATGAGCAGAGTTTATGGCGCGGACTTTATGTCGCGGCTAAAGGCTACGGAGCTTTCAGAAGATTGCCTAGTGGAGGGCTTGAGCCTATTCAGGTTTCTGGACAAGGCGATTTGGAAAAAGCTTTTCTTCTATTGGAGGGTGCTAGTAAAAAGCTTTACACTTTCCATCACATACAAAATGCTGTTTTTGCCACAGAACGCGTTCGCAACGGCCTTTCTTTTGCTTATTCTTTGACTCGGCTTGCCGCGGGCGGATGCTGGACACGGGGCGTTGACATTATTATTGCCGAGGGAGCAAAGCAGTGGGAAAGTTTTGCCGGAGAGCTTTTTGTTACAGAAGCCGGCGGAAAAGCAACTGACCGGCGAGGACGGCCTTTATCGCTCCAGAACTACAGCGATTTAGTGTTTTCCAACGGCGTTCTGCACGACCAGATTCTTGCTCTCAACTGCCCGGCTTTTCGCTAGAATACGATAAGGCCTTAATCCAAACGGATGGGCCTTTTTATTTTTCCTGATTTTCTTGAGCTTCCTCTTTCGGAGCCGCGGGAACTTCGCCTTTTTTGCCAAGAAACGAAAGCGAGAGTTTTTTATCTTCCGGCTTGTAGTTCACTATCTGGAAAAAATACGACTCGCCGACCAAAACCATCTCGCGCATTTTTCTTTCGGTGCCGAATTCCGAGATGTGAGCGAGTCCGTAGATACCGGTGTCTAGAGTGACCAAAGCGCCGAATTTATTTAAGCGCAGAACTTTTCCCTCAACGATGTCGCCCTTTTTATATTTTTCCTTATACGTTTCCCATGGGTCTGGCTTCAAAGCTTTCACCGACAAGGAAATTTTATCTCCGTCTATAGAAATTATTTTTGATTTTATTTGTTCACCGACTTTAAAAAGCGTATTTGGGTTTTCCACCAAAGCCCAGTCCAGCTCCGAGATGTGCGCTAGCCCCTCCAACCCTTCCTCCAATTTTATAAATATTCCGAAGTCCACCACGCCGGTGATTTCTCCTTCAATAATGTCGCCGACTTTGTATTTTTCCACGACCTTTTTTAAATCCTCCGACTCGGCGCCTTTTTCAGAAAAAATCAATTTGTTTTCTTTGGGGTCAAAATCCAAAATTGTGACAGAAATGGCCTCCCCCACTAATTTTCTAAGCTCATCAAAAATCTTTTCTTTTTCGCCACCCTCAACCCGCGGGTAATGGGACGCTTTGAGTTGTGAGGCCGGCAAAAATCCTTTGATGCCACGCCACTCCAAAACCACACCGCCTTTGTTGGCTTCCACAACTTTTAAATTCAAAGCTTCCTGCGACTCTTTCAGTTCTTTAGCTTCTTTCCAAACCATCTCCGAGCCGGCTTCTTTCAAAGAAAGTTCAACAAAGCCGTTTTCATTTTCCAGCTCCACTATTTTTGCGGTCACCTTATCTTCCGGTTTCAGATTTTTAATAAGCTCCCGGGCGTTTTGATATTCCTGGCCGTAGATGATGCCGGTACCGAAAATGCCCAAATCCAAAAATAATTTGGCGCCTTCTCTTTCCAGCACTTGGCCCTCTATTAAATCGCCGATTTTAAGAAAAACCTTGGGCTGCGCTTTAAGCAAAGCGTCCATTATGTCGTTATTCGGCTTAATATCTTTGTCCATAACTAAATTCACCATTGATTGGATTATAGTTATTTTGCTAGACTTGTAAAGTATGGTCATCACCTATTACGGGCTTTCGTGTTTTAAAATTCAAAGCGGGGACACGGTGCTTGCAATTGACCCATTTTCCAAAGAATCGGGGCTGACATCGCCTCGCTTTGAGGCGCATGCGGTTTTGGTAACGCACGACCATGAAAACCACAACAACATTGAAGCGCTTTCCTCCAAAGATGACCATATATTTAAAATTACCGGTCCCGGCGAGTATGAATTTAAAGGCATCATTGTACGCGGTATAGAATCTTTTCACGACGCCAAAAATGGAAAACAAAGAGGGAAAAACACGATTTACATAATTGAATGGGACGGGATGCGCATCGCGCATTTGGGAGATTATGGAGAAGAAGATTTGCGAAGCGAAATTCAGGAAACGCTTGGCACGCCAGATATTTTATTTTTGCCTGTAGGAGGCGCGGATACAATTGATGGCGAGGCGGCGGCAAAACTGGCAAATCAGATTGAGCCGCGCGTCATAATCCCCATGCATTATAAAATTTCGGGATTGAAAGCCAAGCTGGACGGCGTTGAGGTGTTTATGAAAGAGATGGGAGAGAGGGCTGAAGCGGAGGAAAAATTTACTATCAAAAAAAGCGGCTTGCCGGCTGCGGAAGAATCAAAAATAGTGATATTAAAAACGCCATAAGCCGTACGCCATATGCCTAAAGACCCTCTTGAATTTATAGAGCGACTTCAGCAAAAATCCGAGCCGACGAGAAAAGCTATCGCGACTTTTATTATCGTTACCCTGATGCTAATTATTATTGCAGTTTGGATAACGACTTTTTCAATTGCTCCTTCAGAATCGGCAATTGCCGCCTCCGAACCGTCTCCATTTTCACTTTTGTGGAATTTTACAAAAGATTCAATTGGGCAGATTTATAAATGACCAAATCAGAAGCCAAAGAAAGGATAGAAAAGTTAAAAAAGCTGATAGATAAGTATCGCTATCAGTATCATGTTTTGAATAAGTTGGAGATTTCGGAGGAAGCGTTGGACAGCCTGAAACACGAGCTCAAAAAACTGGAAGACGAATTTCCGGAGCTTATCACGCCCGATTCGCCGACGCAGAGAGTTGCCGGAAAACCGTTGAAAGAATTTAAAAAGGTGAGGCACCAAACCAAAATGATGTCTTTGGAAGATGTTTTTTCCGAAGAAGAATTTTTGGAGTGGGTGGCGAGAATAAAAAAACTGGCGCCGCGCGATGTTTTTCATTTCTATGCCGAACCGAAGTTTGACGGACTCGCTTTAAGCATTGTTTATGAAGACGGGGTTTTAAAATACGCCGCGACTCGCGGAGACGGCGAAGTCGGAGAAGATGTCACGCAAAATGTCCGGACGATAGAATCTGTGCCATTAAATATTCCTCAAAAAGGCAGAGTGGAAGCGCGCGGCGAAGCTATTATCACCAAAAAAAATTTTGAGGCCATCAACCGCGAGCAAAAAAAGAAAGGCGAAAAAGTTTACGCTAACTCTAGAAATTTGGCCGCGGGATCTTTGCGGCAACTGGATCCAAAAATTACGGCTTCCCGCCGGCTTGATTTTTTCGCATACGATCTTTTGGGTATTGCTTTGGAAAAACACAGCGAAGAACATAAGGCGATCCGAGATTTGGGCTTTAAAACCGGAGGTGATTTGGAGGAGTGCTGCAAGGATTCCGATGAAGTTTTTAAACATTATAAAAAAATCGCCGAGCGCCGCGAAAAACTTCCGTATAATATTGACGGCATCGTCGTATCGGTTGATTCCAACGATTTATTTAAAAAATTGGGCGTTGTCGGCAAAACTCCCCGCGGGGCGATAGCTTTTAAATTCGCGCCAAAAGAAACAACCACAAAAGTTGAAGAAATTGCCGTGCAAGTTGGGCGTACAGGAGCCTTGACGCCCGTCGCTATTTTAAAACCTGTTGAAATCGGTGGAGTGACGGTAAGTCGCGCCACGCTTCACAATGAAGACGAGATAAAAAGATTGGGGCTAAAAATCGGTGACAGCGTGATTGTCGGGCGGGCGGGGGACGTAATACCAGACGTGAAAAAAGTTTTGAAGGAGCTCCGCACGGGGCATGAAAAAGAATTTCATATGCCAAAGCATTGCCCGGTCTGCAAAAAACCGCTTGAAAAAAAAGAGGGAGAAGTGCAGACAAAATGCGTAAATAAAAATTGCCCCGCGAGGCACAGGGAAAATCTTTATCATTTTGTTTCCCGCAAGGCTTTCAATATTGACGGGCTGGGGCCGAAAATTTTAAATGCTTTTTTGGACAATGGGCTAATTCAGGACGCCGCCGACATTTTTGAGTTAAAAGAGGGCGACATCGCGCCATTAGAAAGATTTGGGGAAAAATCAGCGGAAAATTTGGTGGAAGCGATTAAAAATGCTAAAAAGATTGTTTTAGCGAGATTTATTTATGCTCTTGGCATTTTGCACGTCGGAGAGGAGACTGCGATAGATTTGGCAAATCATTTCGGGTCTTTAGAAAAACTGGAAAAGGCTAGTTTGGAGGATCTTGAGAAGATACCGAACGTCGGAGGAATCGTTGCGAAAAGCGTCCACGATTGGTTTCGGGAAGAGCGGAACAAAGATTTTTTAAAAAAACTCTTACGCCATATGGAAATTGAAAATCCAAAGCGCAAAAAGCCCGGAAAGCTCACGGGAAAAACATTTGTATTTACCGGAGAGATGGAAACAATGTCGAGAGACGAAGCCAAGGTAAAAGTCCGCGATTTGGGCGGCGATCCCTCGGAGACCGTTAGTAAAAACACGGACTATGTCGTCGCCGGCGAAAATCCGGGCTCAAAATATGACAAAGCTAAAAAACTGATGGTAAAAATTATAGATGAAAAAGAATTTTT
>LCKG01000015.1 GCA_001001285.1 Parcubacteria group bacterium GW2011_GWC1_45_13 | reverse complement strand
TATGAAAATTTATTTAAAAGTTTTCGCTGCGCTTCTGTCAGTTCCTTTCGCTTTTGCTAACGCTACCAATGACGTTACTTTAACTACTGAAGCCATCATTAACGTAAGCGGATACAATTGGACTGTGAGCGGAAACAGCGCCGTCATAGACTCCATAACCGTGAATAGTAGCAGTTTTAGTTTAACTATGTCGGCCGGGCAAACTTTAAAGTTGGCTTCTTCGGATAGAATCACATTAACTGTGCCGCAGCCTGCTTCTATCCAAACAGGAGTAACATGCAATTCATCTGAAAGCACTTATACAATAACCAATCCTTCCGGAGGGGCTACTGTAACTTTTACCGTTGACGCTAATACCACGGTCTGCGTTGTTAGCGGCGGAGGTGGCGGCGGAGGTGGCGGCGGAGGTGGCGGCGGAGGAGGCGGCGGAGGTGGCGGCGGCGGCGCGCCTGTAGTTCCTCCTCAAACCGGAATAACAGCGCCTGTTCCGCCAGTTATTGCCGCGCCCCAGGTTCCAGCGGCAACCATTGCCCAGCCATCGCCAGTAGCCCAAGAAGTAAGCCCTATATTTAATGAAGATTTGGTTTTAGGCGATAAAGGTGTGGACGTTGAGCGTTTGCAAACCCTTCTTGCCAGGGATAGCTCAATTTATCCAGAAGGCATCGTAAGCGGTAATTTTGGCCAGCTTACGCAAAAAGCAGTGAAAAAATTCCAAGCGAAATACGGCATTTCTCAAGTCGGCCGAGTAGGTCCCGTGACTCGCGCTAAGCTTGCGGAAGTATTTGGCGAAGGCCAAACGCCAGTAGCTCCAGCGCCTGCTGCCACACCGGCTCCAGCGACTCTTTCATCGACTGCAAGCCTTACAAAAGAACTTAGCCCGGGCGCGAAAGGCGATGACGTAAAAGCTTTGCAGGAATACTTAGCAAAAGACAAAGATATTTATCCTGAAGGTTTAGTAACGGGTTATTATGGGCCTATGACTACCGCGGCAGTTAGGCGTTTCCAGGCAAAATACGGCATCTCGCAAGTTGGAAGAGTTGGCCCCGCAACTTTACAGAAGCTCCAGGAACTTATGAGCGGAGTAGTGCCGGCCCCAACGCAGACACTGGCTCCGGAGCCTGCGCCTACGCCAGTTCCAACTCCCGCACCTGTGCCAGCTCCGGCCCCGACGCCGTCTTCAAGTGAAGTCCCGTGGTTCTTGCAACTCACGCCCGCTCCTGTAGCGCAATAAGTTTTCTGAACAAAATAAAACCACCTCCGCTAACGCTAAACGGGGGTGGTTTTTTTATACAGAGTCTCGGTTTCTTTCAGCATCTTTTCAAACGAGAATTTTTGGGAAACTTTCTTTTTGGACACTTTGCCATATTTTTTTCTAAGCTCGGGATTTTCTATTAAAATTTTTAGGGCTTCCGCTAGTGCTTCTGGATTTTTTGGTTTTACCAAAATTCCGCCAATTTGGTTTTCAACTATTTCCGGGAGCCCGCCTACATGGTTGGCTACGACTGGCAATCCCGCCAGACCCGCCTCAATCAGCGCGTAAGCCAAAGCTTCGGTTGTGGACGGCAGAATAAAAATATCAAAAGCTTTTAAATAAATTGCCGCGTCCGGCACAAATCCGACGATGAAAACTTCATTCTCCAAATCCAGGGCGGTTATTTGCGATTTTAATTTTTGTTCGTTTTCTCCTCCTCCCAGAATAAAAACTTTAAATTTGCGTCCGGATGCTTTAAGCAGGCTAGCAGTTTCAATCAAATAGTTAAGTCCTTTATTTTGAGTGAGCTCCGCAATTGTTCCTAGCCATAGAAACTCGCTAGCTTCCGCCTCAGTTTTATTTAAGAGGGCCTGCCTCGCCGACGAATCAAGGCGGGCAAGATCAGCCAATTTCCGCCGTGCCTGGCTTTGTTTTAAAAATCGTGGAGGCACAACCCCGTTATATATCAGAAAAAATTTGTGTTTTGAAAATGGGAAATACATACCTTGGTTGAATACCGCGCGAGAGACGGCGATCACACAATCGCAAAATAAAACTGAAAGCAACTGCAAAAAATAAATAATGACCCTGGTGAAATAAAAACGGTCGTCATTGAAACCCCAGCCGTGGGCGGTGAAAATAGTTTTTGGTTTATAGTCTTTAGTTAATAGTTTGGCGATGAATGCCGCTACAGCTCCCAAGCCACCGATCTTGCTGCTGTTTAAATGTATAATGTCTGGGCGTTCACTTTTAAAAATTTTAAAAAGAACGAAAAGCGATAAAAATTCTTTTATGACGCTGATGTCGCGCTGTAAAAACGGGATTGGTATAGTATGTATGCCGGCGCTGTTGAGTTTTTCAATTAAGATGCCATCTCCACCAACGGCAACGGCCACTTCAAACATTTCTTTATCCAGCGAAGTTGCGATATCATAAACGTATCTTTGTGCCCCGCCCCAGCTTGATTTGGTGATTACGTATAAAATTCTTATTTTTTTATTTGATTTCGGCATGTATAACTGGAATATTAAATCTCGATTGCTTGTAATTATTTTGCTTTTGGGAGATCTCATATCATTTTCCCTGGCTCTTTGGGTATCCCTGACTATCCGCTATTTTTTTGTGCCTTATGGCAGCTATTTGCGGTCCTACCAGTTTCTTTTGGGAAATAATTTTTTACCCTTTACCTTGGTTTTTTTGCTTTGGGTGCTGGTTTTTTATCTCTCCGATTTTTACAGCACTTTGATAATAGGCTACCGCTTGTCTCTGGCTCAGAGCCTGCTCAAGATTCATTTTATAAACAGCGTCATCGCGGTTATATTTTTCTATATTTTTCTGCCCTACTTTTATATCGCTCCGAAAGTGAATCTGGCGCTCTATCTTGTTTTATCTTACATTTTTATATTTTTGTGGCGCGGCTGGGGGCTCACGCATCTCAAAGCGGCGTTCGGCGGCGGCGCTTTTTATTTTATCGGCCCCGAGACGGAATTAAAAGAACTTTTGGCCGCTTTTACTTACAATCCTTATTATAACAATTTAAGAGTTTTGGGCGCTAAAGCGTCCCAAGATATAAAATCGGAGGCCGATATTGATCTTTCGCGGGTCGAAGCGGAAGCTACTAGAGGATTCTTCGCGGCCATAGTCGCGCCCACGGCTTTCAGTTCCTCTTACCAAGATAACGAACGCCTGATTAGAAAGTTTTACGAGCCGATTTTCAAGGGCGTGCAATTTTTCAGTTTCCAGAAATTTTACGAATCGGTTTTTCATAAAATCCCGATATCGTTGGTGGACGAAACCTGGCTTTTAGAAAATATTTCGTCTCCCTCCAGAGCTTTGTATGATTTTGCCAAAAGACTTATTGACATTTTAGTTTCGCTTTCGGCGGGGCTGGTCTCTTTAATTTTTTATCCATTCATCATTTTAGCGATTAAATTGGACGACGGCGGGCCGACTTTTTACGTGCCAGAAAGAATCGGACAAAACGGCAAAAATTTCAGGCCTTTCAAATTCCGTACCATGAAAGTGGGAGCGCCTATCAGCTGGTTTGGGAAAAATGACCCACGGGTTACTCGAGTCGGCAGATTTTTACGGAAAACTTCTTTAGACGAACTGCCCCAGCTTTGGAATGTTTTTTTGGGCGATATCAGTATGGTGGGCCCGCGACCGGATGTCGCGGATTTTGCCAGGGAGCTGGAACAAAAAATACCATATTACAAAGTGCGCACACTGATAAAACCCGGGCTTGCTGGCTGGGCGTTGGTTTCCCAAAGAGTTATGGGCGAAAACCCCAGTTCCGTTGAAGAGACCCGGGAACGCTTGGCTTACGATCTTTACTATATTAAAAACAGGTCGTTTATTTTGGATTTAGCCATTATTTTAAAGACAATCAACTTGGTGCTTGTACGGATAGGGATTGTAAGAAAAATCGCGTAACATCTATGAAACTTTTTATTACTGGAACATCGGGCTACATCGGGGGAATGCTAGTTGAGAGATTTTTGGAGGACCCGAAAGTTGAGTATATTGTTGCATTAGATATGAAGCCGCAGCTTCTGACTCAGCCCAAAAACAATCCGAAGGTTTCTTATATTACTCAAAATCTAGCCGACCCCGGGTGGGAAGAAAAAGTTTTATCCGGAGGTGCGCCGGATATTGTTATCCATTGCGCTTGGCGGATACGCGAGCTTTACGGCCAGAGAGCGCGCCAGTGGAAATGGAACATCGGGGGTTCCGACAGGGTGTTTGACTTTACTTTTTCTAATCCGTCCATCAAGAAACTTATTTATTTTTCAACAGTTGCTTCCTATGGTTCATATCCAGACAACACCATTGAACATAGATTTATGGAAAAGGAGCCATTTAGAAAAAGCGATTACTCTTACGCCGAAGAGAAACGAATTGCGGAAGAGCGTTTGCAAAAAAAATATGAAGAAAAAAAATTAAAGGGTACCGCGCCCCAGATATTTATCGTCCGCCCGGCCGCGATCAGCGGCCCGCGGGGGCGCTATCAATACATCCGCTTCGGGCTTCAGTCGGCGCTCTCGGGCGCTTTAAAAAAACAAAAATCGTTTCTATACGAAATTATTTCTTTGTGGGTTTCGTGGGTTCCGATTACGCCAAAGTGGCTTCGCCAATATATCCACGAAGATGACGTGGCTGATATTATAAAATTGCTTTCGCAAACTGACCTCAATGGAGGATACGAAGTGTTTAATATCGCTCCGCCCGGGGAAGCAGTGCTTGGCAAAGATATGGCGGAGGCGGTCGGCAAAAAAACGCTTTCCGTTTACCCGTGGATGGTGCGTGTGGCGTTCTTTTTTGTTTGGCATTTAACGCAGGGGCGCGTTCCCACTTCGCCCGGCAGTTGGAAAGTATATTCATATCCTATTGCCGTGGACGGCTCAAAAATTACGCGCTTGCTCGGGTTTCAATATAAATATTCTTCCAAAGAAGCGTTTAAGACCAAAAATGGCTACTACAGCCGCTTTGTGGATAGCTAAGCTTGACTTTTAAAAGAGGAGGTGCTAGGATGGGGTTATGTGAGTGTTCCGCCGTTAAGGCGGATACATATCTATGTCTGCACAAAGCCCGCGATTTATCACGGGTTTTGTGTTTTTACGCTTAATTTCCGCGCTTGAGGGGGCTACGGAGGGTTATACTCCATCTATGTCATTTAGGTGAGTGCCAGCTCCGTAACCCCCTGAAACGCAAAAGCTGATTAAAATATTATATCAAAATCCCAGATATTGCACTTCTTCTTCCAGCCGGATGCCATATTTGCGGTAGACTTTTTTCTTTAAAATATCTATCAATTTTTTGGCGTCCGCGGCTTTGCCACGGCCGTTGTTAATTATGATATTGGCGTGCTGTTGGGGCACATAAACTCCTCCGATTCTCATGCTTTTCGCGCCGACGCTTTCTAAAAGCCGACCAGCCGGAATTTTTCCGCTTTTTGCAAAAACATTTTTAAAAATGCTTCCGGCGCAGCGCAAATTAGGCTTATATTTTTTTTCTCTGATTTTTATAATCTCTTTTGATTTTTCCGCGAGTTTTTTAGCGCTGCCTTCTGGCAAATTAAATTCCGCGGCTAAAATTACCCACGGCTTTTTTTTGAAAACGCTCTCGCGATAAAAAAATCCGCATGATGTTCGTGGAAGCCAGCGCGAATTTTTGCCGTCAAATATTTTCACTTTTTTTAAAAATTTCGAAATTTCTCGTCCGTAGGCTCCGGCGTTTCCGTAAATCGCCCCGCCCACGGTTCCGGGGATGCCAGCCAGAGTTTCCAGGCCAAAAAGTCCGGCTGAATTCGCCGCGCCGACCAGCTTTCCCAACGACAAACCGGCATCGCAGATTATTTTTTTGCCGTTGATTTTTAAATTTGCCGCTGCAATTTTTACAATAACGCCGCCATACCCTTTGTCGTTCGCGATGATATTCGTGCCGCCGCCCAAAATATAATATTTCGTTTTTTTTAATTTTAAATCTTTCAGGGCTCCGATAAGCTCCACTTCGCTTTTGGCCGTGATAATTTTTTTGGCCGGCCCGCCGAATTTAAAATTCGTGCGGTGTTTTAATAAGTTATCCACATCTTGATATTAGCACTGCGTCACTTAATATTAAATTAAGGATGGTTCCCAAGAAAATATTTTTTACGAAAGGGGTCGGCGTGCACAAAGAAAAATTGGCGTCTTTTGAGTTGGCTTTGCGGGATGCCGGCATCGCCTACTGTAATTTGATTTTAGTTTCAAGCATCTACCCGCCTGGATGTAAAAAAATTTCAAAAGAAGAAGGAGTAAAATTATTAAAGTCAGGCGAGATAGTTTTTTGCGTATACGACCGGGAATCCACAAATGAGCCGAATCGTTTAATTGCGGCTTCGGTTGGCGTGGCCATTCCCGCTGACCCGGAGCAGCATGGCTATCTTTCCGAGCATCACGCTTACGGAGAGACAGAAGAAAAAGCCGGAGAATACGCAGAGGATTTGGCGGCGAGCATGTTGGCAACGACCTTGGGCATTGAGTTTAACTCTGATATTGCTTGGGATGAGAGAGAGCAGCTTTTTAAGATGTCCGGGAAGATTGTAAGAACCTCAAATATCACCCAATCGGCCGTCGGCAACAAGGATGGGTTATGGACTACCGTGTTTGCTGCCGCAGTGTTTGCGGAGGATAATAATAACAACACAGAGCAAAAAACCGCATGAGAGTTTCTCTAAAGGGCACAAATATCGCGCTTTTGGAATCCACAAGGGAATACGTGTACAGAAAAATTGTCCGGATGACGGAAAAATTGCTGGTTCGCGAATGCGAAGCCATATCTTTGGAAATTGAGGTTGGAAAAACTACCAAGCATCATAAAACAGGCCCGTATTTCAGGGCGGAAGCCAATTTGTCCACCGGCAAAAATTTGCTCCGCGCCGAGGCGGCGGGCGAGACCTTAAACGAAGCGATTGATTTGGTTGAGGAGGAACTAGAGGTGGAAATTAAAAAATTCAAAGAGCGCAGGCGCTCTTTGATGTTGAAAAACGCCCGCAAGCTCAAAAGAGAATAGCGAGTTATCGACTTTTCGAGATTTTTTGTGTAAAATATGCATCATGTCAATTTTTGGGAAAATGTTCGGGAGCTCCAACGAAAGTGCCATAGACGAGCTCCGGCCGGTTGTTGAAGAAATAAATAATTTGGAAAAAAGTTTTGAGACGCTATCGGACGAGGAACTAAAGAAAAAAACGGAAGAGTTTAGACAACGGCTCAACGCCGTTGAGCCGTTAGATTCTTTGCTTCCCGCGGCATTCGCCGCTGTAAGAGAAGCCGCCAAAAGAACTTTAGACCAGCGGCATTTTGACGCGCAGCTTTTGGGCGGGATTGTGCTTCACAAAGGAAGCATCGCGGAGATGAAAACTGGAGAAGGAAAAACTTTGGTGGCGACTTTGCCAGCGTATTTAAACGCGCTTTCCGGAGAGGGCGTGCATATTGTGACGGTCAACGACTACTTGTCGCGTAGGGACGCCGCTTGGATGGGGCAGATTTATAGCGCGCTTAGCCTTTCGGTCGGCGTTTTAAATCACGAGGCGAGTTATTTATATGACCCTCGCCTTGTTTTGCAAGGCGAGGGTCGCCCATTGGAAATGGGTGGTGATGATAAAGATCGCGAACGCGACACGCTCGGTGCTTTTAAAATTGTCCACGAATTTTTAAAACCGGTTTCAAGAAGAGAAGCCTATGCCGCAGACATTACTTACGGGACTAATAATGAGTACGGCTTTGACTACTTGCGCGATAATATGGTTTATTCTCCATCGCAAATGGTGCAGCGCGGTCACAATTTTGCGATTGTCGACGAGGTTGACTCAATTTTAATTGACGAGGCCCGCACACCGCTTATTATTTCAACTCCTGATATGGAATCAGGCGAGCTTTATAAAACATTCGCTAAAATCGTGCCTCGGCTCAAGGAAAACGATGATTATAATATTGATGAAAAAATGAAAACGGCGCTGATTACCGAATCCGGCATTGAAAAAATTGAGCAGATGCTCGGCGTGAAAGATATTTACAGTGAACGCGGCATGAGATTTGTGCATCACTTGGAGCAAGCGCTCCGGGCGGAGGCGCTTTTTCGGCGAGACAAAGATTACGTGGTAAAAAACAGGGAGGTAATTATTGTGGATGAATTTACGGGACGCCTCATGCCAGGCCGAAGATGGTCGGACGGGCTTCATCAAGCCATTGAGGCGAAAGAAGGCGTAGGGATCCAGCAGGAATCGCGGACTCTCGCCACCATTACTTTTCAAAATTATTTCAGGCTTTATAAAAAACTTTCCGGCATGACAGGCACAGCCCAAACTTCCGCCGAGGAATTCCATAAAGTATATAATTTAGAGGTTACGGAAATTCCGACAAATAAGCCCATGATAAGGCGAGACTTGCCGGACAAAGTTTTTCAGACGGAGAGCGGCAAGTGGACCGCGTTGGTGCGCGAAGTAAAAATTAGAAACGAAAAGAAACAGCCCGTGCTTATCGGCACGGTGTCGATTGACAAAAACGAAAAACTTTCGGCGATGCTTTCGCGCGAAGGCGTAAAACATAAAATTTTAAACGCCAAAAACCATGAAGAAGAAGGAGCGATCATTGCGCAGGCGGGGAGATCCGGTGGCGTAACAGTCGCGACCAACATGGCTGGCCGCGGAGTGGATATTATTTTCGGAGGGAACCCAATGGTTTTCGAAGACGCCGAAAGAGTTCGAAGCGCGGGCGGATTGCTCGTTATTGGCACGGAGCGGCACGAAGCGCGCCGCATTGATGACCAGCTTCGCGGACGCTCCGGCCGGCAGGGCGATCCCGGCGAGTCGCAGTTTTATGTTTCACTGGAGGACGACCTTATGCGGATTTTTGCTCCGGAAAGGGTTAAAAATCTTATGGGGAAGCTAGGCATTCCGGAGGACGAGCCGATTGAAAACAAAATGGTATCAAACGCTATTGAATCCGCGCAGGGAAAAATTGAAGGATTTAATTTTGACACCAGAAAGCACGTTTTGGAATACGATGACGTGATGAATAAGCAGAGGACGGCTATTTATGGGCGGAGAAAAAAATTGCTTTTTGCCGAGCAGGAAGAAATAGAGACGGAGGCGTTAGCCCTGCTTAAAGGAATTGCGGGCAAGATTATCCAAGCTCATACCGTGGGCTCGCTGGAAGAATGGAACAAAAAAGAGATTGCGGAGAATTTGGCGAGTATTTTGGGCGGGCCAGCCTCGCCCAGCGCGAGTCTAGGCGGGCAAGATTTTTCCAATATCCGCGAGCGAGTTGAGAAAATGGAAAGCAGGGAAGAGCTAGCCGAGCTCGCGGAGAAAGAAATTGAAATCGCTTTCGTCAAGAAAAAAGAAGATGTTCAGGAGTTTTCAAACGCCATCCGCGTAATCACGCTCCAATCAATTGACGCTTTGTGGATGGAGCATCTGGAGGCGATGGAATACATACGCTCCAGCGTGCAACTCCGCTCTTACGGCCAAAGAACTCCCTTGGTAGAATATAAAAACGAAGGCGCGAGAATGTTTAAGGAACTTGAAGGGCACATCAACACCTACATCGCCAATTTGATTTTCAAAATCGGCCCCGCTCCGGCGAACGTGGAGTTTAAGCAAAATGTCAGAAGTTCAACTTTTGACAAAAATGGCGAGATTGGAAGAAACGACCCCTGCCACTGCGGCTCGGGTAAGAAATATAAAAAATGCCATGGGAAATAAACTTTGTTACAATTAAATTATGGCCATAAGGACAATAAAAGAGCCAATAAGCAAGGAAAAGCTTAAAGAAATCGCCAAAGAGGAATTTGGCAATGTGGTGAAAGCTGTGGTTGATGTTGAACAGGAAATTATGGCGATAGGCGGCGAACTTCATGCTGACGAAGAAGTATTGTTAATGGAAACAGAAAATTCAAAGCGCAAAAACATGAGAAATTTTTTGCATAAAGAACTCGCGAGCGGGGGATGGTCAAAATTTTCACTCGCGGAGCAGTTTGGTAACATTAGTAGCGAGGTTTCTAGGGCGATTCGTTGGCGGGGGAAAGATAAAAAATTGTATGAAGGCGCGATAGAGCGCGCGCTTGAACTTTTTGATCTGACTTTGGAGGACAACCGCTGGCGCGGCCGGCTTCGGGAGATAGCCCGAGTGAGGGAAGTTTTTTGCGACGCCGTTTCCGGCGGGCAGGAATATAAAAGCTCACTTGAGGATTTGGAACTCTATTTTTTTCAGTTTGCCGTTGCTGCCAGAATGAAAATATAAAAAATGCCATGGATCATGAAAACACATAATAAATACAAATATCCAATAGAGATTAACGAGAGTATAAAGATTACTTACAACGAGTCGCCAGCGCATGTTGGAAATCTGAAACATTCTGTAGATTTTATTGTGAAGGAAGGCACACCAGTACGGGCCGCTGCAGATGGGAAAGTAATTGACTTGAAATCTGACTCGGATACAGGAGGTCCGGATAAGAAAATGGAACAATTTGGGAATTTCATCGAAATCGAGCATGAAAACGGAGAGTATTCTGAATATGAGCATCTTAGAAAAGATGGAGTAGTGGTGAAATTGAGCGAAGAAGTTAGGTGTGGGCAGATTATCGGCTATAGCGGAGCAACGGGTTGGCTCGCTCATCTAGATCAACACTTGCATTTCATGGTTGGGAAGTACGGGGAAAAAGATGATTATGAAATAGAAAATAAAACTATGGAGCTAAACGAATTTCTAGTAAGAGCAAAAATAAATACCTACGCAAGTAGCGGCGAAGGTAGAGAACAAAACCTGAAAGATAGTAGTAAGGAGCTAATTTACGAAGAAAACGGTTGGAAATACAGGGACAGATACTTCGGATTTAACACATTTATTGGGGAGGAGATTATTTGGAAAAATGAGGAAATGATTTGGGGTATGAACTATTACGGGCAGATTTTATCTAAGGCAGTTGGTGCTAAGGAGATATACGAATTTCTTAAGGAAGCGCTGTTGCAAGTAGACGAATCCATGCCGTTTCGAGGACCAAAAATATTGAATGAAGAAAATTTCAGTTACCGCAATTCAAATAGTGGTTCTGTGGAAGATTTCCATGGAGTAGAGATGATTTTGTACCAAGGAAAAAGAGTTTATGAATTGCAGTATCATGGCGGCATAATAAAGAAATAATAAGCTGTTATAATATGTATTATGGCAATAAGACCAAAATGCGATATGTGCAAAAAGGAGCTGAAAGAATTCGGCGGGATTTTGTTGAGCCCGCCCAAGAAAAATATCGTGAAAAAATTCCATTTGTGTGTGGAATGCTATAAAAAAATCTCGCGGTTTTTTTGGACAAAATAGTTATGAAATACAACAAACTGGTCAGGGATAAAATTATTTTAGAAGAATCATAAATTATGCCGCAAGAAAATCAATATCTTCACGAAGTCGCGATTACGGCCATTGTTGTAAAAGACGGGAAATATCTAATTACCAAGCGCTCTCCGAACAAAAAGCGCTGGCCAAACTTGTGGACGGTTCCGGGCGGAAGGCTGGAAATATCTGATTACGCGAATTTTCCCAAAGACACGGAGCATTATTGGTACAACGTCTTGGAGAAGGTACTGCGCCGGGAAGTTATGGAAGAGGTTGGTCTGGACATTGAGAACATTGAATACGTAACATCGCTTGCCACTCTGCATAGCGATGGCGCGCCATCGCTTGTTATTTCTTGCATGGCGGATTGGAAATTCGGCGAGGTTAAGCTTCAAGAAGAAGAATGCGATGAATTTGCGTGGGTAAGTTTGGAGGAAGCGAGAAATCACACGTTGATTGACGGAATTTACGACGAACTCGCGATGACCGAAAACCGGAGGCGTGGCAAAAAATCGGAATGGCAGAGAAGCGTGTTATAATGTATGCATGAAGTTTTCTGACGCGGAACTTATTTACAATTATTTTTCAGGCGATGAAAAAGCGCTGGAGATTCTTTTCGGCTGTTATTTTAAGCAAGTATATAGATTCGCGCATAGCTATTCAAAAAACAGCGAAGACGCAGAAGATATTACGCAGAAAACTTTTTTGAAGGCCTGGCGGAACTTAAAAAAATTTGATCAAAGTAAAAATTTTAAAACATGGATTTTCTCTATCGCTAAA
>LCKG01000014.1 GCA_001001285.1 Parcubacteria group bacterium GW2011_GWC1_45_13 | reverse complement strand
GTCTCCGAAGCTTTTTTTGAGCTTCCTATAATGGGTAAGCGAGGTGTTTACCAAAATCCGCCAGGCCCAGCTTTTAAATTCCACGCCCGGCTGTTTTTTGAATTTTCCCGCGTTTAAATAAATCTTGGTGAAAGTTTCCTGGACAATATCTTCGGCTTCTTCTTTGGAGTGGACTATCCCCTGCGCTTTTCTCACAAAAGGCAGCTGGTATTTATCAATCAAAACCGAAAAAAGCGAAGGGTTGTCCAGCGATTTTTTTAGAATTTCATCGTCCGGCATAAATTTAAAATACCATAACTTTGTTCCGCCCGCTATCTTGACAAAATAATAATTTATTGTTTTGGACCTACGGGGAATCGAACCCCGGCCTCGTCCATGCCATGGACGCGTAATACCATTTTACTATAGGCCCGTAGGCCCTGGAATTATTTTTCTTCGGATTTTTTGGAGAAAACGTAGAGGTAGAGAATGTCCAGAAGGCCGAGGGTTTGAACCAAAATCAAAACGATAAACCAAGCTTTGTCTCCATTTCTGGCGGCGCGCCACAAGGCTCTCGCTTTCCAGTATAAACTCCAGACGATTAAAACCAATAAAATCGGTGCCAAAAATCCCACACCAAAACCTCCCCAAAAGGGGCTGGCCCAATGGCCGTACGAACCGTAAAACCAGTTATTCATATTTTTAGGTTAGCATTAATCGCCCTAAAACTCCAGTTGTGCCCCCACCCCGAGTTGAACGGAGATCTAGGGCTTAGGAGTCCCTCGTTCTATCCCTTGAACTATGGGGGCAATGGTTTCCTTATAGCATAAATTTTTGTTATATTGAATAAGATGACCGAACACGAAGAAAAAATTATAAACATCATAGAACGAACGCTCCCGGGAGTGGTGAGCATCGCCGCGTCCAAAAATGTTGAATTGGTGGAAAAAGATTTAATGAAAATGGGCATGGACCCACGGATGTTTGAAGAAAAGCTTTTCGGCGAAGCCGATAAAAAAGGCGATGTTTCGGTGTCCGGCGGGTCGGGGTTTATCGTGGACCCATCCGGAATCATTTTAACCAATAAGCATGTCATCCAAGATAAAGAGGCCCGTTATAAAGCTGTTATTGGCCTGCCTGCCGGCAAGGCAGGAGAAAATAAATATTATGATGTTGAAGTTATGGGAAGCGATCCTCTGGCGGATATCGCCATGTTAAAAATAATAAATCCGCCCGCCGGACTCACCGTAATCGCTTTGGGGACTTCCAAAAATATAAAATTGGGCAAAACGGTAATCGCCATCGGCAACGCCCTGGGAGAATTTCAAAACACGGTTTCCACCGGCATTGTCTCGGGGCTTTCTCGGCTTCTTTCCGCCATCACCGATATTGAGGGCCACCAGCAGAGGCTCCGCGGGCTCATCCAAACCGATGCCGCGATAAATCCCGGAAACTCCGGCGGGCCTTTAATAAATTTGGATGGGGAAGCCATTGGCATTAACGCCGCCGTGGTCTACGGAGCGCAAAATATCGGGTTCGCCATCCCAATTGATCGCGCCAAAAAAGATCTGGGTGAAATAAAAAAATACGGGCATATCCGGGCGCCGTTTTTAGGAATCAGATATGTTTTATTAAATAAAAATATAGGACGGCATTTTAAAATCCCTGTGGATCACGGAGCGCTCATTGTGCGGGAAGGACTTCCGGGAGACCACGCCGTACTTCCTGGGAGCGCGGCTTATGAAGCAGGCTTAAAAGAGCACGACATAATTTTAACGGCAAATAATAAAGAAATTACCGAAAAAGAAACTCTGGAAGATATTCTGGATACCTGCGCGATCGGAGACGAGCTGAAACTCGGAGTCTTGCGACACGGGAAAAATCTGTCTTTCAGCGTGCACCTGGAAGACCGCGCGAAGTTCAACTAATTTTTTTATTTTAATCCTAACAGTTCTTTTAGTTTGAGTTGGTCAAAGCCTATGACGATTTTCCCTCCCACGTCTATAACCGGGACGCCCATCTGGCCTGTTTTTTTTATCATTTCGTCCCGACTTTTGGCGTCCGATGCCACATCATGCTCTTCAAAATTGATTTTATTGGCCTCAAAAAATTTTTTGGCCATTTTGCAATAGACGCACCACGGGGTTGAGTAAATTGAAACTTTTTTCATATTATAATTATAGCAAAATTATTATCAGATAAAAAGAACTTGCTTACTTTTCAGCAAGTTCTCCTGTTTTTGGGGCCTGGTTTGTTGGCCCCAAATCCTTTTCCGACCCAAATACTTTACGCCAAACTCCCGGCCTTACTTCTACATAATCGGCTTGAATCTCGTGTTTATCCTCTTTCATTATGGGGGTGGCTATAAATATGCTTACCATAAATTTATCCTCCTCTTTTATTTTAACAGAAAGCGAAGCGGTTTTTTGGCCCATTTTCCCGCGTAATCCACACCCACGCGCGGCAAACGCTTAATTTTGTGCTTTTTTATTTTAAATCCGCGATTTTCTATCCATAGCCCAATTTTCGGCAAAGCTTTTTTATTGTTAAATCGTTCATCTATTTTTAATTTTTTAGTCAGACGCGCCGGACCAGAAATTCCTTCAACAGCCCGAATTAACACCGCCGCCGGATAATCTTTCGGCTCCGCCACAATGTTCAGCATCCAGTGCATTCCGTAAGTAAAGTAAACGTACCACCTCCCTGCCTCCCCGAACATCGGGAAATTGCGCGCGGTTTTGCCCCTATGCGCGTGCGAAGCTTTGTCCTGCGGCCCGACATAAGCCTCAACTTCGGTAATCATAAGGCACTTGGGAACTCGGTTCCCAAATTGTTGCCTGCAAAGGAATTTACCCAAAAGCTCTCGCGCCACCATTTCCGCCTCCTGCTCAAAAAAGTTTTGAGTTAAAACTTTCCACATTTTTCAAACATAGCATGTGTATAAAAAATAGTTTACTGATAATCAAAACTTGTCAAATACAAATCTGAGGCCGATCGGTTTCAGATTTGTATTTCAAATAGCTGCTTCTTCCCGCAAAATTTTGAGTTTTAATTTCGCTCCGCGGTTATATCCCCCGATTTTGCCATCTGACCTTATCACGCGGCTTTCCTACCCACCTCGCAACTTCTTTATAAGTAAAAACCTTGCCTCTCGGAATTTTAGCAACCACTGGCAAAACTTTTTCTTTGAAAGTTTTTTTATCTTTTATTCTACCCCGACGCATTGGTCAAATGTTTTTACTTGCTGATTATAAACAGGAATAATGCTCTTTACCTGGTCAATCAAAGAATTCATCTGTTGGGCCAGGGTGTTATATTCCTCAACTTTCGCGTTGTAGGCTTCGTATTCATTTCTATTTTGAGGTTTTTCTGACTCAAGTTCGGTTTTGAGGGCGGAAGCTTGAATGCCCAAATTATTAATTCGCGTTTCAAAAGATTCTATGCCGATTTTTAAATTTTCATCCGGCTTAGAACATGCTGATACTGGAAAGCCGAAATGCTGGACCGCGAGCCAAGTTTCCCGCCCCTCAAAAATTCCCCGCCCCACCGCGATGCCGATTTCTTTATACCGGCTCCCCAAAATATTGGCGCGATGCCCCGGGCTTGCCATCCAAGCGTCAACCAACGCCTTATCTCCTTCAAAATTTCCTAGAGCAAGATTTTCGCCGATTAAAATAAAATCATATCCTTCCGCTTCCGCTAAATCGCCTGCTCCTTTGCCCGCCGGGGACTCGTGCGCGAAATATTGGTTTTTAAACATATCGCGGACTTTGGCTAAAGCCGAAGCGGTAAGCTTTTGGTTCGGCGCCAGATCCGGCAAACCGGCTTTTTCTCTTTCTTTATTGGTCCAAGAAAGAACGCCGTCGGCGGTCAAAATTATCTCGGCAGTCGGCGCTTCTTTCTGGGCTTTCAACGGAGGCGGAGCCGCAATTTCTTTTTTTACCGGATTCTTGGCAGGCTCCGCAATTTTGTTCGGGGCGTAAACCGGCATCGCCTGCAGGGCGCTTCTAAAAAAATTACTGTAAATCAAATAAGCTCCCAAAGCCAAAAATACCAGGAGGGCTAAAGATTTTTTGTTCATTAAAAATGTCTATTTATTCAACCACTTTCACCTCACCTCTCATGCCAGGGTTCAGATGGTTGTGATATTTCCAAGAACCAGTTTTTTCAAAAACGAAAGAATAGCTTTCTCCGGTATCAAGTCCTTTCAAGGAATCAAATCCTGGATATTCTAAATGTGTCGGGTGAGCTGCAGAAGCCGGCCAGACCCGGTGAGAACTTTTATTCACCCACGTGACTTGCCCGCCTTTTTTGATTTTCACCTCGAAAGGTGAAAAATTACCATTTTCGTCTATCACAACTATCACGTTCGTTGCCACAACTTTTTCCTTATTTTTATTGTCGCCTCCTTTGTTTTCATCCTCATCCTCTTCTTTTCCAGCGATTTCTTTTTCTGCCTCAAACATTTTCATTCCGTTTCTGGCCAGAAACTCCGCGGAGCGTGCCTGCCCGAAAGCTTCACCGTATTTCTTTTCTCCGAAAGCTTTTTTTGCCGCGGCCAGACGCTCTTTGGCCTGATTTAACATCCCTTTTGCTTTTTCCGCCGGAACTCCTTCTTTAGCAATGTTAGCAGAAAGCTTGTTTATTTTTTCCTCTGCCTCTTTTATCTGTTCCGCTGATTTTTCGGTGGCATCTTCTTTGTCGTCAATTTCTTTCTCGGCCTCTTTTTTCAAGCGCTCGGCGAATTTTTTCGCGTCGTCCTTTTCCGAGGCCAAAGAAACCACTTCGTCCAAATTATCTTTTGCCGATTTCGTAAGCTTTTTAATTTCGTCCTTGTCGTTAAACTCTTTTGCAATATCTTCAAAAAGACTTTCGTGCTTCGCGGTTTTTTCAACCAGCTTATCAAGTAGTTTGTCCACATTCGGATTCTGGGAAGTTTCTTTGAGCGTATTCAGCCTGTTTACCAAGCGGCTGTGCGCTTCTATATAGTTTTGGAGTGCGCTTTTTACCGCCTCAATATTTTGCGCATCCGCTTCTGAAATTTTCTGTGCCTCGGCCGCTTTTTCATTCAAAATATTCAGCTCCAAGTCGGCTTTTTTGACAGCATCGAAAGTAAACACCCGCTGTATGGCGCGCCTCCACTCTTTAACGAAATAAAATGAGCTGGTAGGCAAAATGCCAGGTTCAATGCCCAAATCCACCCCATGTGCGTAAGATACGCTGGCCACAAGGAAACCAACAACAATCAAAGCTATAAAATATTTTTTATTCATATAGAATATAATAGTATGAAATTTTATACAGGACAAGGAGATAAAGGCGAAAGTATTGTTTTGAGCTCAACCGGAAAAATATCAAAAACCGATGCTATTTTTGAAGCTTTGGGCGCATTGGATGAGTTAAATTCGTATTTGGGTGTTTGTAGGACGCTAGCCAAAGAAGAGGAGATTAAAAACGCACTTCTGGGCGCGCAAGAAAATTTGTTTATAATCCAAGCCGAATTGGGCGGGGCCGAAAACATGACGCTTAGCGAAGATAAGATTAAAAAACTTGAACAAACAATTGATGAATTCGGCGGATTCGTCGGGCAAATAACAAAATTTACGATTCCAGGCGGAAATCAGCTATCCGCGCGTCTGGATTTCGCGAGAGCCATGGCAAGGCTTACCGAAAGACGAGCGTGGACGGCGAAAGAAAAATTGAACCCGGCGGCGCTCGCGTATTTGAACCGCCTCTCCAGTTTACTTTTCGTTTTGGCCAGATACGTAAATAAAAAAACAAACGCCCCGGAAGACCATCCGAGCTATAAGTAAAAATCAATTTTTGATTTTACCGCTAAATAGCGGCGCCAAACAGTGCTTTTACAATAGCCCCGACAACGTAAGCGGCAATAGCCGCAATACCGCCCACAACCAGCATCTCGAGGCCGGACCGTATCCAGTGCGCGTCGGTCACCAAGGTCCGCAAAGCGCCAACCGTAAAAAGGGCGGCGGCCGTTGCGGCCATCGCAATATAAAATTGCAAATTCTGCGGGATATCAAAAAAATAAGGAATTAGCGGCAAAGCGCCGGCAAACGCAAAAGCCAAACCGGTAGCAAGGCCGTGCCGCAAAGGATGGCCAAATATGCCTTCAATGATTTTACTCTCGCTTGCCGGAAACGTTAGTGACTCTTTTTCTTGAAAAGCTTTTGTGGATCGCAAAGACAGATAATTAGAAAGCCCCATGGAAATTCCGTCGGCAACAAGATTCGCCAACCCCAAAACTATGATAACAAACGCCGAGAGCCCAGCCCCGGCGGCCCCGGAAATAACCGCGAAAGTGGTGATTATGCCGTCATTCGCTCCCAAAACCAAATCGCCGATGTATAATCCTTTTTCACGCATATTGTTCTGCTAACATATTCAGTATATATTTTTTAGTTTAAATAAAAAACTGTCAGCGTGGCTAGCGGGCAGTTCTCTTTGTCCTTCGCGATTTGTTTTCTAAAATCAAAATAGTGCATAGGGCGCTATTTTGTCAATTTATTTCCGAGTTTTCATTCTTTCCAAAATACTAGATTCATCAACATCCGTTCTACCAAATCTTGTTGCTTGCGCTTTCATGAGCGGAATTAAATAATCCGACGTTTGCCACTCAACAGTACTTTTCGACTCTATATCATCTTCAGCGCGCTTTGATAAATCCTGGCTTATAAGTTCGCACAAAAAGTAAAGAGTTGTTTTTTCTATATCTATTTCTTTATGTTTGAAAGTGCTTTTGATCGAGCCCACATAATCAATAATTTTCCCGGTCGCGCCAAATTCTTCCTGCAATCCTCTATACAAAGCATGCTCCAGAGTTTCATCCGGTTCAAGAGTTTCCCGCATCAAAATATAAAAATCATCAAGCTTCTCGTCCGCCCAATATCCCTTTAGATTTTTAGTATAAAAATGATGGCAGCAAATTTCCCCTTTTTTATTCGCCAAAATACCGCCGACTGAAATATGTTGGGGATGTAAATAATTACCTTGAAAATAAGTTGTGGCCATATAAAAAGTATACCATAAGCGCTTAGCGTGGGTGCCTAGAGGGGATCGAACCCTCGTTACCGCTGCCACAGAGCGGTGCTTTACCACTAAGCTATAGGCACCATTAAATTTTAAATCTACGCCCTTCCGCCGAACGATAGTTTGGCTTTCAAAACCGCAGTAAATTTTTCGGCAAGTTCCGCCACAGCGAAATTATATTCCTCTTTATTTTCTGTTGGGTCGGGGATTTCACCTATCAGCACGTCTGCCTTTTTGTCCTTATCCGATATTTTTTCTTTGTTTATAGTCGCATCTCCGGTGGCGATCTTTGAATTTTTTCCGTCCTCGTCTTCCAATTCCACAAACATATCCGCTTTGTGGAAATGGTCTAGCGGCGTGCCGACTGCAGTGTAAATTTTTAATCTTTCGGCATTTTTGGCGTTTTTAAAATCCATCTTGTGGACTATTGCGTCGCGCAAGTCGCGCATGAACGGCTTTTTGGGGCTGGCAGGATTATCTTGTTGGATATCTTTTGCCAATTTCACCGCCTCGCGATAAGGCAAATACATTTTGGTTTCCGTGTTCAGGCTACCCAAAAGAAAATGCTCCGAAAGCTTGCCGCGGCGCTCTTCGCCGCCTTCGTAATGTTTAGCCTCTTTATACATGGCTATTCCATTTTATAAATCGCCGCGCCTTCTTTGGTTTTTTGGGAAAATTTCACCGCCACCTCGTCGCCTTTTTTGGCAGACGAAACGTTTTTGTGGTCAACCTGCATGGAGACAATGGTGTCCTCAAATTCTTCGGTGCCTTTTCGCACTTTGACAATATCCCCCGCTTTCAGCGAGCCCTTCAAATCCAGCACGGCCACGCCCAATTTATCGTACCAATGGGTGACTTTGCCGATTTCTTTTTCCATAAAATTTGAAAGCTTTAGCTTTCATCCCGCCATCGGCGGGATCACTGCTAAAGCAGTGTTAATAACCAAGGGGGGATTTGAACCCCCACGGCCTTGCGGCCACAGGCACCTCAAGCCTGCGAGTCTGCCAGTTCCTCCACCTGGGCGTATTTTATTGTGAAGATGCTTCAGCTTTCGGAGGCTGGGTGGTCTGCCGGGCAACATCCAGACGAGGGTCAAAACGGGTCTGCTTCATTTTTTTTCTGATTTCGCGAGCGGCGCGGTCGCGGACATAATAAAGCTTGGCCCGTTTAAACTTTGTCGTGGATTTTATTTCTATTTTATCAATTTCCGGAGAATATAAAGGAAAAATACGCTCTACGCCGACACCGTCTATAACTTTGCGCATGGTAAAAGTCGCCCCGGGCTCCTGCCCGTGCTTTATTGCGAGCACCATTCCCTCAAAAGCCTGCAGGCGGGTTTTTTCGCCCTCTTTCACTTTTTGGGTGACGCGAATTGTGTCTCCGGCGCGAAAATCCAGCTTTTTTCTGGCTTCAATGTCCACCGGCGAATGTATTAGATTTAACGACGGCATAATGGAGTTTAAGATAGCATATCTAAAGTTTTTTTCAAATCCTCCGGCAAATCGGCTTCAAGTCTCAAACGGGAGCCGGAAGGCAAAGAAAATTCAATAGCCGAGGCGTGCAAAAATTGGTGGGTGAGCCCGGCGGGGCAGATAAACTTTTTTCCGGCGTAAAGCTTATCGCAAACTATCGGATATCCGATGGCTGAAAAATGCGACCTTATCTGGTGTGTGCGGCCGGTTTTGGGATAAGCTTCTACTAGTGTAAACTCAACTTGGGTGTCGGACACCCAAGTGAATCTTTTAAGCACTTTATAATCCGTCACAGCCTCCCGAATTTTTCCGCGCTGTTCGCCTATCGCCACGCGCTTTAACGGCGTTTTTTTGCTCCGCCCGATTGCCAAATCGATTGTTCCGGAATTATTTTTGATATTTCCCACAACCAGCGCCAGATAAGTTTTTGTGATTTTATGATTTTGAAAAAGCGATTTTAAATAATCAGCGATTTTCTGATTTTTGGCGAATAAAATTATGCCGGAGGTATCTTTGTCTAGGCGATGAACAGAAATTAGTTCCGGTCTTGTTGCCAAAACCCAATCAAAATTCACCCCGGCGGGCTTGTTTAGAGCAATAAGATTCTTATCTTCATAAATAATTTCTAAACGCATGAAATTTTGGCCCCAACGGGATTCGAACCCGTGTTCCCACATTGAAAGCGTGGTGTCCTAGACCAGACTAGACTATAGGGCCGGAACTTTTATATTTTAAGCTAATTAAAACGATTTTTCCAGAGCTGTAACAAAAGAAGCCACGGACAGCTTTCTTATGCAATCGCATGGCTTTTTAAATTTAGCGCGGAGTTTCAGAGCAAGTTCTCGCAAGCTCGGCACTTGCATATTCAATCTGAATAAGAGCAACACCCAGACATACATTAAATTTCTCGGCCGCCAATTCTGCGATAATGAACTGTTTCGGTATGAGTAGAGCGAAATACTTGCGCGGCATCTTCGGAGCTAATGTTAGAGGTTCTAGTTTTAGAAAGAGCGGAAGTTGTTCTTCGTGTGAATCTGACAAAGCGCGGCGTTCTCCGGAAAGCGCCTGCTTAAACTTTGTAAAATCTTTCTCATTCATCTTTTCCGCCACTGCGAGCGCATCGTCTGCAAACGGGCTCAGCTGGCGAAGACCCTCCACGAGGTCCGTAAGAGATTTTACGTTGTCAAGAAAATATTTGTAGCTATCCGATTGAAAGTCGTGGATATCAGACCCTGGGTCGTCTCCGAATAAATCCCGAGATACGCTCCAGCACCCGAATCCCTCCTCTTCTCTTTCTTCAAATGTCGTTCTCCGTTTCGTCTTAACAGATAAATCCAAATTAGGCATAATCACCTCCAATTATTAGGAAAGAGCTTCCAAATTATCTTATCAATTCAACTGGAATTATTCAAATCAGAATCGAGCTAGTCCGCCAGGGATTTTTCCAGAGCTTCCAAGTTTCCATCCACGATTTCGTAGGAGTTGGCGAAATCTTCCGGGCGGCCAGTTTTGTGGTGGCGGATGCCGGCTTCGGCGAATTTTATCGCCGAAGCCGTTGAAATTGAGACAACCAAATCTTTTTCTTTTATAACGCCCTCCCGCGCCTTGAGGACGGCATTGAGCGCTACCGCTGACTGGGGGCAGATGTTAGCTCCTGCCCGCGTGAAGCGCGCCCAGGTTTTTAAAATTTCTTTTTCATCGGAACTATAAAATTTAATGTTAAATTGAGCGTAAAGCTTTTTAACGCGCGGGAAACTGACAGGATCGTTTATATTCATAGCCGATGCCACTGTGTCTTTGTACTCTCCAGGTTCATATTTAATAAATCCGGATTCCGCCCAGCGGACAAGCGTGTCCGCGGACAAAGTTTGCGCGCCCACAATGCCGGGAAGTTTATCAATAATCCCGAACTCTTTTGCGCGAAGAAGCGAATTTAACAAAGCCGCGATATTTCCCGCGTTGCCGACAGGTATAGCAATCCAATCTGGTGCCTGCCAGCCCAAATCCTGCAAAATTTCCAAAGCGATTGTCTCCTGCCCTACCACGCGCATATCATTTTTGCTGTTTACCAAAACCAATTCGGGATGCCTCGCGGTAAATTTCTGAATCAATTGCATGCAGCCGTCAAAACCTTTTGGGTGGTTAATCGCTTTCACCTCCGCGCCGTGCGCCATTGCTTGAAAAAGCTGGGGGTCTGAAATTTTTTGATAAGGGACCAAAACCAGACAGCGTAATTTGTCGCGGACGTAGGCAGAATAAACCGCGGCCGCGGCGGAGGTGTCCCCTGTGGAAGCGCAAGAAATGCCTTTAATGCCCAGCGCCGGATAATCCTGCTGAAGCCGCAGCGCGTCCGAAATCGCGACCGGAATCCCCCTGTCTTTAAAACTTTCAGAAGGCGACTGCCCCTCCATTTTTATGTAAAGATTTTGCATCCCGGTTTCCTTTTTCAGCCAATCAGGGATTTCAAACAAGTCCGTCTGCCCTTCTTTTAAAGAGATAATCGCCCGCTCGGGGAAACCGGGCAAAATAAAATCCCTGAAGAGCCAGACGCCCGAATCGTTTGGGTAAATTTTCCGCGCTTCTCCGAAACGGAGATTATCAAAATAATTTTGGGCAGTATGACCTGCCCCGATTTTATTTTTTACATAATCTTCATCACGCTCCACCAAAAAGAGGCCTCCGCAATCCGGGCAGGTGTAGAAAAATTTCTCCGGCATGAATTTCCGCCCGCAGGAGATGCACTGATGCCAAAAATAAAACGGCATGATATATATACTACTATATATGAAGATTTTAGCCATTGAGACATCGTGCGATGAAACGGCGATTGCGGTTTTAGAAATAAGCGAAAAACAAAACTCGCTTAAGTTTAATTTGCTTTCCAATCAGGTTTTATCGCAAATAAAAATTCATAAAAAATTCGGCGGCGTGGTGCCGAATTTGGCGATGAGGGAACACCGAAAGAACTTGCCCATATTATTGAAAGAAGCTTTAAGGGAGGGCGAGTTAATTTCCAATTTCCAATTTCCAATTTCCAAACCAAAAGTTGACGCCATTGCCGTAACTTACGGCCCTGGCTTGGAACCCGCGCTTTGGGAAGGAATTAATTTCGCGAAAGATTTGGCGAAAAAATGGCCCGTCTCGCCAAGGCGAAGCCGAGGCGGGCAGGTGCCGTTGGTTGGAGTGAATCATTTGGAAGGACATATTTACGCGAGCTGGCTGGAAAACGCGCCGCCAAAATTTCCGCTTCTAGCCTTAATTGCTTCCGGCGGGCATACGGAGCTTGTTTTAATGAAAAAACATCTGAATTATAAAATTTTGGGAGAGACCAGAGACGATGCAGCTGGAGAAGCTTTTGATAAAGTCGCGCGGATGCTTGGACTCGGCTACCCAGGCGGACCGGAGATTTCAAAATTGGCGGAGAGATGGAAAACCCCGGGTAATGGGTTATTCCCGCGCCCGATGATAAATTCCGGAGATTTTGACTTTAGTTTTTCCGGCCTCAAAACAGCAGTACTATATTACTTGCGCGATAATCCGCGCGCGAACAAAGCCGCCATTGCTTATGAATTCCAGCAAGCCACGATTGATGTTTTAGTCAAAAAAACCGCCGATGCTCTGCGGAAATACAAAGTAAAATCGTTAGTGGTCGGGGGAGGAGTAACCGCAAATAAATTACTGCGCTCGTCACTTAGCAATCGGGTTGCTACATCATTTCCAAAAATCTCGCTTCATGTCTCACCTCTTTGGCTTTGCGGCGACAACGCCGCGATGATAGCGGTAGTGGGATATTTTAAAGCCCGCGCGAAAAAGTTTTCAAAACCGGAAAAAATAAAAGCTCAAGGCAATCTTCGCCTCTCGTAATTTCAATAAAAGTAAGGCCTAACACGTGTTAGCGTAGGCCTTATTATAAACTGTGTTGTACCAAAAGTTTTGCTTGGTTTGAAATGCGTCTGGCAATTTTATTCTCGGAGTTTTGGGCAACCCAGAGCAAAGAAAATTCTTTACAAAACGATTCAACAACAGGATCCTGGGCTTGTCTTGGATACGATGACCTCGGTGGGGTTTTCGATAAGTCAAAGTGGAATGTGTGGCCAATTTCATGCCCCAAAGAATACGCTTGCTCTTCGGGCGGATAGAAATCGTTTAGCCAAACAAGAAAATTACCATCATCGCCGAACAGTATACCAGCCCCGCTGACGAATAGAGGCACGATTTCAACTCTATAAATGCGGCGCTCGCGGAGCTGCGCAACAATATCCGCGTTTCCACTCCACTTGCGTATAAATTCATCGGCATCGCGAGCAAATGACAAAGTTGGAAACTTTTCAGTTAATTTCATCGTGTTCTCCTCTCTGAACCGAATAATAAAAGAATTGCCCAAAATTTACAATCCATCGCTTTTTATTTGTAAATACGCCGAAAAATTGGCATAATTTGAGTTATGCCGTCCGAATTTGATAAACCTTATGACCCCAAAGAACACGAGGATAAAATTTATAAGCTCTGGGAAGAGTCGGGGTTTTTCAATCCCGACGCGCTTCCTAGCGGTCGGGACTCCGACACCAAAAGTCGTCGGAGTCCAACAAAAACATTCACTATCGCCCTGCCGCCGCCCAACGTCACCGGCTCTTTACATATAGGGCACGCGCTGAATGCCACGATTCAGGACATTTTAATCCGCAAAAAAAGGATGGAGGGTTATCGCGCGCTCTGGATTCCGGGGACGGACCACGCCGGAATCGCCACGCAAAATGCGGTTGAAAAAGAACTTAAAAAACAAGGGGTTTCGCGGCACGATCTGGGACGGGAAGAATTTTTGGAAAAAGTCTGGGAATGGAAAGAAAAATACGGAAACATCATCTTGGATCAACTAAAAAAAATCGGTGCTTCCTGCGACTGGTCCCGAATGCGCTTTACCATGGATCAGGAATACCAAAAAGCGGTTTCGGCCGCGTTTTTGCATTATCAGAAAAAAAGATGGATTTACCAAGGGGAGCGCACAATCAACTGGTGCCCGAGGTGCTCAACAAGTCTCTCCGACTTGGAGATTGAATATAAAGAAGAAGACGGAAAATTTTACTACATAAAATATGGACCGTTGACTTTAGGAACTGTCCGCCCCGAGACCAAATTGGGCGATACGGCTTTGGCGGTAAATCCTAAGGATAAAAGATACAAACAATATATCGGAAAGGAAATTGAAATCCAGTCGGTTGATTCGTCTGTCCTGCGCAGAGAGGCGCCAAAACTAAAAAATATAAAAATCAAAGTTATTTCCGATCATGCGGCTGACCCGGAATTTGGTACTGGCGTTATCAAAGTTACCCCAGCGCACGACCTTGCCGACTTTGAGATATATCAAAGGCACCCGGAAATCCCGATTCTTAGAGTTATAGACGAGAAGGGGAGAATGAATAACAATGCGGGCGCGAGATACGAAGGTTTGAAAGTCGTGGAGGCTCGCGAGCAAATTGTGTCCGACATGCAAAAGTTGGAACTTATTGAAAAAATAGAAGATTATAAGCACAACATCGCGGCCTGCTATCGCTGCGGTACTATTTTGGAGCCTCTGCTTTCCAAACAATGGTTTTTGAAAATGAACGAGCTTGCACAACTTGCCGTCAAAGATGTCAAAAAGGGCAAAGTAAAATTTCATCCGAAAAAATGGGAGAAAGTTTATTTTAACTGGCTTGATCCGCCAGTCGGCGGACTTAAGGACTGGTGTATATCGCGCCAAATTTGGTGGGGGCACAAAATTCCGATTGAGGGGGTTAACGACGTTTTAGATACCTGGTTTTCCTCCGCGCTTTGGCCATTCGCAATTTTGGGATGGCCCGAAAAAACCAAAGACTTGGAAACGTATTATCCGACGCAGGTTCTCTCCACGGCGCGGGACATCATAAATCTCTGGGTGGCGCGGATGGTTTTTTCTTCGGAAGAATTTTTAGGCATTCCACCGTTTTCCGACGTAATTATTCACGCGACAATTTTGGCGAAATCAGGTCAAAGAATGTCCAAGTCATTGGGCACCGGAGTAGACCCGATGACTTTAATAGAAAAATATGGCGCGGATGCCACGCGCTTCGGACTTATTTGGCAGGCAATGGGCGGGCAAGACATCAAATGGGCCGAAGAGCATGTTGTTGCTGGCAAAAAATTCTGCAATAAGATATGGAACGCATCTAGGTTTGTTTTGGGGCAATGCCCGCCCTCCTCGAAGTCCGACTTCAGATCCCAGAAGAAGTCGAACTTCTTCCCGAGCGGGAAAACTCCCGCCGACAAAAAAATCCTTTCCCAACTCCAAAAAACCCAAAAAAACATTGATAAATTGATAGAAAAATACGATTTCGGGAAAGCGCTCCATATTCTTTATGGTTTTTTCTGGCACGATTTCTGCGATGTTTATTTGGAAAAATTCAAAAACAATCCCAACCCAGAGGTTTTGGAGCGCGTTTTAAAAGAATCTTTAAAACTCCTCCACCCTTTTATGCCCTTCGTCACCGAGACCATCTGGCAAAAATTCGGCGATAATTTATTAATGATAGAACCATGGACCTCTTAGTTTATATTGTTTTGGCTGGGACTTTGGCATTTTTGCCTTCACTTTTTTGGCTTTGGTTTTGGCTGAAGGAAGACGACCATCCGGAACCGCGCCGGGAAATTTTGCTGGTGTTTCTGGCCGGCATGCTGGGAGTGGTTGTTGCGATAATTTTGGAAAATAGTTTTTTTTCGGCAAATCTTCTTTTTCAAAAATTTTTCGGCTACAGCGTTTTTTGGTTTTCAATATTTAATATTTTCGTATTCGCTTTTTTGGAGGAGATTACCAAAACCGCCGCGGCTTTTTTTACGGCTATTCGCAGTAAATATTTTGACGAGCCGGTAGACGCCATGATTTATATGGTTGCAGCGGCTTTGGGTTTCGCGGCGCTGGAAAATATTTTATTTCTGGGCGAGTCTCTGAAAATCGGTGTAACCCAATCCGTTATGGTTAGCGCTTTCCGGTTTATCAACGCCTTATTGATTCACGTCTCGGCCACCGCTATTATCGGCTCCGCATTCGCGTTTTCATTTTTCCATAAGGAGCGCAGGCTCCGAGAGCTGTTCGTAGGCCTATTTTTCGCCACCTTGTTGCACGGCTTTTATAATTTTTTCATAATAAACAATATAGGAGCAGGGGCCCTCAACCAAATTTGGATTACCTTGTTGGTAATTTGCGGAGCAATCATCGCCTTGGTTTTATTTGAGTATGCTAAATGTGCTAAACTATAACTCATATGGAAAAAAGATCATTTTTTGAACGGCTTACCGGGAGCGTTAAAGTGGAGCCAGTTGAGGAATCCCGAGCGCCTCACAAAATCCAAAAGCATGACCTGCCTCAAGACGAAGAAGGCCAGCTTACGATTGACGTTTGGCAGACTCCAGACGAAATCGTGGTTCAGGCGATTGTGGGAGGAGTAAAACTGGAAGATCTGGATGTGGAAGTGACGCACGACATGGTAACCCTCCGCGGCAAGCGCGAGCGGCAAAAAGAAATTTCCGGCAACGATTATTTTTACCAGGAACTTTATTGGGGAGCGTTTTCGCGCTCAATTTTACTGCCTCAAGAGATTGACGCCGACGAAGCAGAAGCCACAATGAAAAACGGGCTTCTCACAATCAGCCTTCCAAAACTGGACAAGGCCCGTATTTCAAAACTAAAAGTGAAGAACGAGTAAAATTCTCCGCAAAATTTGTTAGAAATAAAAGAACCGAGCGCTACCAGAACGCTCGGCATAAAACACTGATTTAATTGAATGAACACTGCGGCGCTGGCAACGCCTCGGCCTCGGGGGTCAACTTGACCCGGTTGCGCTGTGGGTCGCAGTGGTCCCGCTGGCCAAGAAGGTAGCAATAAAGTTGATGGCTTCCGCGTAAACGGAACCGGGCGGTGACAGAATATGGTTTCTCATAGTTTTGGCCCTCCTTTTTGGCCGAACTACATTGTAGTCCCGGTGCCTGCCGGGAGGCAGTTGAGGATTACTCCTCTTTTAACCATCTCTAACCCCATTATACTCGCCCCAAAAAACTTGTCAATAGGGCAAGTTTTTAATGCAATTTTTTAAATTTAAATAATTATTTTTGTCCCCTCGGAGGGAATCGAACCCCCATATGCGCCTTAGAAGAGCGCCGTTCTGTCCATTGAACTACGAGGGGGAAATTTTACGCTCGGAAAAATTTTAGCACTAAAACGGGCTTTCGACAAATTGAATGGCCGGATTTTCCAGAAAAGCTTTTTTGGCGCGGAGGTGTTTGCCGATATTGACCAGATTGTTTTTTTTAAGAAAAGACCCGGAAGCTTCAAATTGCGCCGGCGACGATTTCTCCGCTACGAATTTTTTATAGATTAAAAAATAATCCGCCCCGAGCGTCGCCAACAGCAAAACTATGGCGATTATCACGCCCGCTGCCCAGATTGATGCTATAGCCGTGGGGCTGCCCCTTCGCCCTATTTTGGAAAATAAATCTTTTATAGTCATATCTTAAAATTAAATATAATATAATTTATCCGGGCGGTAATCACGCCGGTTCTTTTTTGCCCCTCGGCTTTAGGAGAAATATTCGCGCCATCAACAATACCGGCGTAGGGCATTTTATCCAATAGCGCTAAAAAATTAGCAACTCCGCGGAAATCTCCGGTTATTTCAAAATTCAAGCTAGCCATTTCCTTGTCCGATTGGGGCAATCTGGCGTTTTGGGCGGAAAATGTAATCCCTGTTTTTTTAGCCAAGCTTTCCAAAAGCCTCAACAAATCAACAAATGTCCCCTCCGAAAGAAAAGCGCCGTCTAAAAGATCTATTTCCGGGCCGAAATCTTTGAGGTTTGACTCGGCCAGAACAAATTCACGCTCTTTTTTTTCCAGAAAAGCGATTTTGCCTTCAGCTTCCGCGGAAACCATGCTGGATTGTTTTATTTTTCCGTAAGTGAACCAGATCAAAGCGCCCAAGAGAGCCAAGACCGCGAGTCCAACCGCCAGCGCCCAAAAAGGTTTTTTGTTATTTAACAGATTCATATTTGTAGGCCTCGGGATTAATTTTAATATCCAAGACGAAAGAGGCTTTATTTTCTTTAAGCAAATTGGCAACTGGAGAATTTACTGAAGAAAATTCCTGAACCACCCTCAAGCGATCAATGTATTTTAAAAGATCATCTCTGGCATTCGCCTCTCCAACCACGGAAAAAGTGAAAGATCCTTGTTCGTTTTTACTCAAAGTTATTGATACCAAACTGATTCCGGAAACAGTATTTATCGCGATTTTATTCAAAAGTGGAGCGAGATCATGCCGTTTTTTTTCGTTTTTTTCAAAAGTGAAAATTGTTGTGTTTAAAGCCGCTATTGTTTTTTCCAAGCTTTTAAATTCCTTTTTTTCAAACACTTTTTCTTCGGCCTGAAGTCTGCGTAAAATATCATCCTTAGAAAGCACCAGCACAAAATAGGACGGCAGCATGAAAACCAGCCCGGTAGCAGCGGCTATTATTAAAATAACAAGAAAACTTATCCAAACCCGGATAATTTTTTCGCGACGGAATTCTTTTTCGTAATTTGGAGTAAGCAAGCTCATCCCGTTAGAAGCAGATCGCGATTGGGCGATTTGCGTTGATTTTACTGTTAATAAAACGTTTGAACATATTCGTTTGACTAAATAATAACAATAAGCGATCGCGGCTTCTAACGGGACTCATATGTTTTTTTCTTTATCCATCGCAGCCAAAGCAAGACCGATGGCAATTGAGAAGCGGACGGCGTCTTTAAATTCCAAGCTAGGCAGATAATGTTTTGGAAATTTCACATTGGCCCAAGGGTCGGCCATAACCACTGGCAAACCCAGCTCCTGTTCCAAATATTGCGGCAAACCGAGCAAATTGGCGTCGCCGCCGGAAAGAAAAAGTTTTCTGGGAGCTTCCTTATTTTCCGAATGGGTTTGCCAAAAATTAATATATTTTTCCGCTTCTTCGCGTATGGCGGTAACCACCGGCACAATCGCCTGAAACACCGGCAAAGAATCCTGATCCTGTAAAAATCCTTTTTTTGCTTTTAATTTTTGAGCTTCTTCAATACTAACATTCAAATTTTTGGCGATAGCCTGATCCAACGTTTCACCACCTATGGGAATCGTGGAAGCGAACCTCAAAACGCGGTTCTCCACTATAAAAAAACTGATTCTGGTTTTGCCCCAGTCCAGCACCATGGCCAGCGAAGTGAAATTCAAAGGCACTATTGATCTTACTGCGGCAGTGAGTTCCGATTCCATAAAAGTCGGTGAAGCCCCGGCCACAGAAAAAACTTCCAGATAATCTTCAGCCAAGGAGCGCGGAAAAGCGTTGAGCACCACGTCCGAATGATTTTTTTCATTTCGCACCACAACATAATCAAAAATAACTTCGGAGGGCGGTAAGGGAACATGCTCTTCCAATTGCAGTTCCAGAGCCTGGCGCATCTCGCTTTCTTTAATTCCTATGAGCTGGATGTTTTCCAAAAATCCTTTTTCTTCCGGCAGGGAAATTGCCGTAAAATGTATATTTTTTCTGGAAAAAAGTTCTTTTAAAAGCGCCGTCAAAATGTCCTTTTTTTTGATTTCTCCATGTTCTATGACTCCGGCCGCGATTTCTCCTTCGCCGAAATCATCCAATAAAACTCCGCCGCGAGTTTCTTTGAGGCGCAGATATTTATAAGACTTGTCGGAAAGCTCAAAAGCGTAAATCGGCAATCGTAAAAAACTCGGGATTGGAATAAGCATAACTTAATTATGGCACAACCTCAGCCCAGCTCTCAATGTTCCACCCCCCAGAAGGGCCTGAATAAAAGTTTACGTTGGCGAGGCCGCTTTCATAAGTAATAATCGCTTCGTTATTTAATATTATGCCGTAAGCCGTTGCTTCTTTGGC
>LCKG01000013.1 GCA_001001285.1 Parcubacteria group bacterium GW2011_GWC1_45_13 | reverse complement strand
CCTGGCGGAACTTAAAAAAATTTGATCAAAGTAAAAATTTTAAAACATGGATTTTCTCTATCGCTAAAAATTCGGCGATTGATTTTCTCCGAAAAAAGAAGGAAATTTTATTTTCCGAATTGGAAAACACTGATGGAGAAAATATGATTGCCGAAACGCTTGCTGACACAACACTTTTGCCGACGGAACTTTCAGAAAAAACAGAAAAATTTTACGGCCTTGCTTTAGCTGTAGGCAAACTTCCTCAAAAATACGGCGAGATAATCTCTTTAAGATACGGCGCTGACCTGTCTTTTTCTGAAATCGCGCGCTTTTTAGGCGAAAAATTAAACACTGTTAGAAGCCGCCATCGGCGCGGCATTTTGATGCTAAAATCCGTTTTTTTGCACCAAAAATAAAGTCTGCGCCGTATTATATACATGGAACCTCGAGAAGGGCTTTTTGAAGAAATAATGGGCTGTATTAGAAAAAAAAGGCTTTTTTACGCGAAGTGCAGAATGGCGGCTTTTTTCTTGCTTTTTGTGGGGTCCGCGACCGCTTTTTTGCCGGTTCTGCGAATCGCCGCGGTGGAATTTTCGGAGTCGGGCTTTTTGGAATTTATTTCGCTTCTGGTGTCTGACTCCGGCGTCATTTTGGTCTCATGGCAAAATTTCCTTTTGGCGCTCGCGGAATCTTTGCCTGCGGTGAGCTTGGCTATGCTTTTGACGGTTGCCATGATTTTTCTCCGGTCGTTCCAAATTATCAGTAAAGACTTAAAATTTGTTTATGGATATAAATAATTTTTTAAAACAAAAAGGTTTTAAAATCATTGCTCTCGCCGTCGGCGCAGTGATCTTGCTGCTTTTGGTTTTCAGCACGGGCGTTAAAGTGGGTACGCTCAAAGCGCATTATTCGTATAAATGGGCAGAAAATTATCACAGGAACTTCGCGGGTCCGCGCGAAGGTTTTTTCGGGGATTTAAAACGCGGATTTGGGGACAAAGATTTTATAGACGCGCACGGCATTTTCGGAACGATTATTAAAATTGATGGAAATATAATCCTTATCAAAGGTAAAGACAACGTGGAATCAGCCGTTTTGGTTTCTGACACAACCGTTATTCGCCGCGGCCGGAAGACAATCAAACCGGCTGATTTGAAAACTGACGACCGCATTGTTATTATTGGCTCACCCAATGATCAGGGCCAAATTGAGGCCAAGTTAATAAGATTGTTTTAAAAAAACACATGAATAAATCAATCGTAATTATTATCGCAGTCACGTTGATAGTTGGGGCAGGCGCTTTTTACGGCGGGATGAAATACGCGGAAAATAAAGCAACGGCGGGTCGCCAGCAAAGGACTCAACAATTTAGCGGAAACGCCGGTGCTGGGTTTAGCGGCGGGACGGGAGGCGGCCAGCGAGGCGGAGGCGGATTTATATCAGGAGAAATTCTTTCCAAAGACGATAAGAGCGTAACCGTCAAATTGCAAGACGGCGGATCAAAAATTGTTTTTCTTTCAGACTCAACGAAAATCACAAAATCTACGGACGGCGCTTTAAGCGATCTTGAAGCTGGTAAAAATGTTTCCGTAAACGGCGCTGCCAATCCTGACGGCAGCATTACCGCGCAAACAATACAGCTTCGGTCGCAACCATGATTCAAAAAATCATAAAATTTATGTCAAGCCATAAAATTGTAGCCGCTTTATTTTTTTTGGCGTTGGCTTACGGCGGATATTGGGGATATAAGAAAATGACGGATACAAGCGGCGAAACTAAGTATCTCCTCGCGCAAGTTAAACTGGGTACGATTACGGCGTCCGTTTCAGGAAGCGGGCAAATTTCCGCCTCCAATCAGGTGGACGTAAAAGCAAAAGCCTCTGGCGACGTTGTTTATGTCGGAGCAAAAAACGGCGATGAAGTCAGAACAAGCGCGCTTATTTTGCAACTGGATGCCAGAGACGCTCAAAAATCTGTCCGCGACGCGGAGGCAAATCTGGAAAGCACGAAACTTTCTTTGGAAAAATTCAAAGTTGAAAACTCAAAAGAGAAACTTGAAGCGGATTTGAAAAAAGCCTACGAAGACGGCTTTAACGCGACCTCAAACGCCTTTTTGGATCTGCCGACAATTATGGCCGGGCTCAACGATTTGCTTTTTAGAAATAATTTTATAAGCAGCCAAACCAACATCAATTATTACTCTGACGCGGTTAAATCCTATGACGAAAAGGCTGTCTTGTATAAAGACGACGCTTTTAACTCCTATCAGGCGGCGCGCAAAGCCTATGACCAAAATTTCACAGATTACAAATCCACTTCCCGCTTCTCTGACGAGGCCTCCGTAGAAAAAATTGTAAATCAAACTTACGATGCCACAAAACTAATTGCCGAGGCGGCGAAGGATGCGTCAAATCTAATACAGTTTTACAAAGACAAATTAATAGAGCGGGATTTGAAACCCAATGCTCTCGCAGACACGCATCTTTCCAGCCTCAATAATTACACTAGCAAAACCAATTCTCACATCACAAGCCTTCTTTCCGTTAAAGACGCGGTTCAAGATAAAAAAGACGCTTTCATAAACGCAGATTTTGATCTAAAATCCCAGGAGCTTTCCGTCAAACAGCGCGAAAACGCGCTACAGGACGCCAAAGAAAAACTCCCAGATTATTTTGTACGCGCTCCGGCTGACGGCGTTGCCGCAAAAATTAATTTCAAAAAAGGCGATTCGGTTTCCGGCGGGGCAGTTGCGGCTACGTTCATTACCAAACAACGCTTAGCCGAAATTTCTTTAAACGAGGTTGACATTGCGAAAATAAAAGTCGGCCAAAAATCCACTCTTACTTTTGACGCAATTCCTGAATTATCCATTTCCGGGGAAGTCGCCGAAATTGACGCAATCGGAACAGTTGCGCAAGGCGTAGTTTCATACGTCGTGAAAATTACTTTTGACACGGATGATAGTCGCGTAAAACCTGGTATGAGCGTGTCCGCCGCAATCATTACGGACGCAAAGACGGACGTGCTTATAGTGCCGGTTTCCGCGGTAAAATCGCAGGGCCAAGAACAATACATGGAAGTGAAAATCGGCGATGCCGCCCCGGAGCGCGTATCGGTTAAAACAGGCATCGCAAACGATGAATTTATTGAAATAATTTCCGGCGTAAAAGAAGGAGACAATGTAGTATCCGGCACGATAAGCGCGCAAACGACTCCCAGCCAAACAACGCGGCAACAATCCGGAGGCTTTAGAATCCCAGGAACGAGATGATTGTTTGCAAAAACATAGCTAAAATTTATAAAAACGGCGATGTAGAAACTGCGGCCGTAAAAAACGCGACCTTTACCATACAAAACGGGGAGTTCGTCGCGATAATGGGACCTTCGGGCTCCGGAAAATCAACTCTGATGCATATTCTGGGTTGCCTTGATACGCCTACGCACGGAACATATCTTTTTGATGATAAAGACGTTTCACTTCTGGACGATAATGAGCTGGCGGATATACGCAATAAAAAAATCGGCTTTGTTTTTCAGGCGTTTAATTTACTTCCGCGCGCGAGTGTTTTAAGAAATGTCGCTTTGCCTTTGGTTTACGCCGGAATGGCCAAAGAAGCGCGCAAGAAAGCCACGGAAGAAGCGCTTGTTTCGGCCGCTTTTCCTCAAAATTTCTGGGGGCATCTGCCGAATCAGCTTTCCGGAGGAATGACGCAAAGAGTCGCGATTGCCCGCGCGCTTGTTAATAATCCCTCTTTGATTTTAGCTGACGAGCCCACCGGAAATTTGGACACAAAAACCGGCGAGGCCGTGCTCCACGCTTTTCAGAAGCTTCATTTAGAACGGGGCCGGACTATTATTTTAATTACCCATGAACCGTACGTCGCGGAGCATGCCGAGCGCATTATAAATATTAAAGACGGCGAAATAATCGAGGACGGCAAAAATTATCATCGCCGGATGATAAATAATTTATGAACCTAACCGACTTATTCCAAGAAACCTACTCCGCGCTTCTCGCCAATAAAGCGCGGTCGGCCCTCACGATTTTAGGGATTGTTATCGGTATCGCTTCTGTTATCGCCATGGTTTCAATCGGGCAGGGAGCGCAGGGAGCGATTCAAACAAGTATTGAGGGGCTCGGTTCAAATCTTCTAACCATATTGCCTGGCATAGTTCAGCCTGGCCGGGGCATTGTCTCCGCGGGCCGCGGAACAGCGCAAACTGTTAAAAACGAGGACGCCGAGGCCTTGCGAGCGATTCCGGAAGTGCTTTACATATCTGCCGAGCACCAAAGAAGGTTGCAGATTGCTTCGCAGGCGGGCAATAATACAAATTCCACCGTTATCGGCGCAACGTCAGAATACGAACCTGTTCATAATGTTTCCATAGACCGCGGAGTGTTTCTTTCCGATCAGCACAACCGCAGCATGTCACGGGTCGCTGTTTTGGGGCCGACTGTTGCCGAGGACCTTTTCGGTTCGGACGATGCTTTAGGCAAAACCATACGCATCAACAAAATAAATTTTAAAGTAATCGGAATTTTAAAACCAAAGGGCGGCGCCGGTTTTTTTAATCCGGATGATGTCGCGATTGTGCCATTGACCACTATGCAGAAGATTTTAGCCGGGGTTGACTATCTTTCTACAATTGCCGTTACGGTTTCGGATAAAGAAAAAATGCCGGCAGTGCAAGAGCGGGCAACGGAACTTCTTTTGGAAAAACACCGTGTTGCCGAGCCGGATTTTTCTATAATTTCGCAGGCGGACATTTTAGGAGCTTTGACGCAAGTTACCCAAACTTTTACGATTTTCCTTGCTTCCATTGCCGGTATTTCGCTTTTGGTCGGTGGCATAGGGATTATGAATATGATGCTGACGACAGTCACCGAGCGCACACGGGAAATCGGGCTTAGAAAAGCTATTGGCGCCAAAAATCGGGATATAAGTTTGCAGTTTTTGGCCGAGGCCGTGATGCTCACATTTTTGGGTGGAGTTATTGGAGTTGCGCTAGGGTGGGTAGTCGCGGTTGTGGTATCCCAATTTGCGGGCATTGCCACGTCCGTTTCCATTCAAGCGGTTTTGCTGGCTTTCGGTGTTTCCGCCGCAATCGGAATTGTTTTCGGGTATTATCCCGCCCGCCGCGCCGCCTCACTTAATCCGATTGAAGCGTTACGGTACGAATAAAAATAGAGCCGCCTGCCTGTCCGGCAGGCGGGGTTTTCCACAGGCGCCCTCTTTAAATTTTTCAAAATGTGCTATAATTAACAAACGCGTTAAATTATGGCTAATCAGCATTTAAAAAGCATTTTAATAACCGGAGCTATACTAATAGTAGCACCGATTTTGGTTTTGGCTGATGAAGTGCAAGACGGCCGAGCAATACAGCTTAGGCAAGAAGCCAAGCAAAAGCGGGAAGTTTTAATGCAGGAGTTTAAAGCAAGGCGCGAAACTTTTAAAGCCGAAGCCCAGAAACGAGTTGATGCGCTTAAGAAAAAATTTGGCGAGGAGCGGGCAAAGAGAATAGACCAATTTTTTAACCAGATGGTTAAAAAATTTGAAAATGCGATTGACCGGCTGAACAACTTAGCTGATCGCATTGAATCACGCCTAAATAAAACAGAAGCCGCTGGCAACGATGTTACCAAAATAAAAGACCAGCTAAAATCCGTGCGGGATAAAATTTCCGCGGCAGAAACGGCGTTAAACGACGCAAAAGCCAAATTCGCCGGCATGGCTGCAAGTCCGGATCCCAAAACGGCTTTTGCTCAAGTAAAAGTTTTAGTCAAAGGCGTTACTGCCATTGTGAAAGGAGCGCATAAAGCTTTGGTTGACGTAGTTAATTCAATAAAAGGTTTGCGTTTAGGAGATAAGGCAACATCAACGGAATCGCGATAATTTAAAAAATATGGAAGAGAACAGACATTTGGGATGGTGGGTAGCAGGAGTCATAGTGGTTTTAATCGCCGCCGCGTTTTTAGTTTACTATTTAAGATATACGCCAATTGGCACGGGCGATTATGGAATTTTGCCGCCGTCGGACACGACCCAATCAATAGAAGCTGACCTCAACTCCACCGATTTGAGCAATTTGGACAAAGAACTTTCGGACATAGACAAAGAACTCGCGCAGTAAATTTTTTAATTCCGTAAAATTAAAAGCCCTTCCAGTAGGGCATTTGCTAGGACAGAAGTATCCCAATGACGATACCCGTCATAAATATATTTACTAGAACCAGCCCAATTAAGAATTTATTATCCATAGGAATTTATTGCGAGGGTTAATCATTACCATTTAATTTTAGTAATAATCGGTACTAATTCTCTGATTGCCCAAGCAATGACTATGCCAATAATAATTAGAAACGGTTTTATGTGTTTAAGCTGTTCTAAAATAAATCCGTCTAAAGTTGCGAACCTTTTTCCTTTTAGTGGAAAATAAACAAGGTTAGTATTTTCTTTGTCTTCTTCAATAAATCCAGCGTTGATACAACTATTTATTCTTAATTGTGCATCGGCGGCATAACTTTTTATTAAATCTTGACTTTTCTTTTTTTCAACTTCTCCAAGTTTATTCCACTCACTTATAAATTCTTTAGTTGGAGGATATTTTTTGCGATGTCTTTCTGCCCCAAACTGAGCGGCCAGAACAGAACGATATACTCTAGGGTCTCTCGTTTGCATTAAAACATTTGTAAATTCTTGTATATATTGTGGCACGGGCTCACCTGTATTGTTAAATTTTCTGTCTAAATTTCTATTATCCCAATCAATAAAATTGAGTTGGTTATCATTAAAATAGCAAACTAGTTGCCACATTCTAAGGGTTTCTTTCATTCCTCTTATTTTATCATATATTTGCATATTACTTGCAATGAGGAGATAAGCGCTATTTTAATTAAGCAGATTTAGCTTAAAATATACTTAATGCGGAGTTTTACTATGGAATATGCCAAAAAAGAGAATTTTGAAGCGCGCAAGAAAAGGGCGGCGGAGATTTTGAGGCGTTTAAAAAGGGTCTATCCCAAGTCCAAGATTGCTTTAAAATATGGAAACAATATCCAGCTTTTGGTTGCGGTTATTTTGTCCGCCCAATGCACGGATAAAAAGGTTAATGAAGTCACAGCCAAGCTTTTTAAGAAATATAAAAGAGTTGATGATTTCGCGAACGCCAATTTAAAAACATTTGAGCAGGAAATAAAATCCGCCGGATTTTATAGGGCAAAAGCCAAAAGCATCATCACTTCCGCGAAAATTTTAAAAAACGATTTCGGCGGAAAAATCCCCAAGACTATGGCGGAGATTATGAAGCTGCGCGGAGTCGCGCGGAAAACCGCCAACATTGTTTTGGGCAATGCCTACGGCGTGGTGGAAGGCATCGCCGTGGACACGCACGTTCGCCAATTCGCGAATTACTGCGCTTTAAGTTTTGAGCATGACCCCAAAAAAATTGAGCGGGACTTAATGAAATTATTTTCCCAAAAAGACTGGTTTTCGCTAACGTACAAGATTATAGATTTTAATAGAGAAATGAGAAAAAAGCAAAACCGCGAAAAAGCAAAAATACAATTGCTGGACATTTGCCCCGCTTCGCCAGTATAATTCAAATATTATACTGCTTATTTAATTTATGCCGAAACTTTTTGTAGTCGCCACGCCAATCGGAAATTTAAAGGACATCACGCTCCGCGCCATTGAAATTTTAAAGTCGGTTGATTTTATTTTAGCCGAAGACACAAGAGTAACCAGAAAGCTTCTCGCGCATTTTGATATTTCCAAGCAAATAGTTTCCTTCCAAGCGCATTCTTCGCCGAAAGTTTTGGCGCGCGTTTTGGATCTGCTTGAATCCGGAAAAGATTTGGCTTTAGTGACGGACGCGGGCACCCCGGGCGTCTCCGACCCGGGCCAGCGCTTAATAAAAGCCGCGAAAGATTTTGCCGAAATAATCCCGATTCCCGGGCCCTCGGCGCTTTCTGCTATAATTTCGGTAAGCGATATTAATCTTTCGGAGTTTTGCTTTTTGGGATTTCCTCCGCGCAAAAAAGGCCGACAGACTTTTTTTAAACGTTTGACTGGTCTGGATATTCCGATAATTATTTTCGAATCTCCACATAGAATTCAAAAAACTTTGTATGAATTGGAACTCGCTTGCGGCGATAGATACGTGAACATTGGCAGAGAACTTACAAAGTTCCACGAAGAGATTTTTAGAGGTAGATTGTCCGAGGCTCGTAAGTATTTTGTGGGCGAGCGTGGACGTGGGGAATTTACTATAATTATTAATGTAAAATAATGCACAGATTTTATCTTCAGCAAGAATTAAATAAAGAAATTTTAATAGTGAAAGATCGTTCTTTGGTTCACCAAATTAAAGACGTTTTAAAGATTAGAAAAGGCGAACAAGTCGTATTTTTCAGTGACGCGCCGGAATATCTCGGCTTTGATTTTACATTTGAGCTCAAAAATATTGAGGCCGGCTCGGCCGCGTTTATGCCCAGAGAAAAGCTTGAAAATAGGCGCGAGTCCTCAAAAAAACTTGTTTTATATCAATCGCTTATCAAAAAAGACAAGTTTGAGTGGGTCTTGGAAAAAGCCACGGAGGTCGGAGTTGCGGAGATTGTTCCTATGATTTCAGCGAGATCGGAGAAAAAAAGCATAAATATTCCCCGGTGCCAAATTACTTTAAAAGAAGCGGCGGAGCAATCGGGGCGGGCGATAATTCCCAAACTTCAAAACGAAATATCTTTTGAAAAAGCGATTTTGATGGCGCAGAATTCCGGACATAAAACTTATTTTGCGGATGTTTCTGAAAAAGAAAATATGGTACGCGGCGCCGGCGACAAACATACCAATCTTTTCATCGGTCCGGAAGGCGGCTGGGAAGAGCGCGAAATCTTCTCCGCCCAACGCGCCAATTCTGAAATAATCTCATTGGGCCGCCTTACTCTCCGTTCCGAAACCGCCGCGGTTATTGCTTCCTATACTTTACTTTGGGGCTGATTTTTCTAATAGCTCTCCACCAAATTACTTGTCCCGCCGTAAAACAACTAATAAGTTCTGTGTCCTGCGTGATTATCACGAGACATGGGTTCAGGAGGACAAGCGCACGTGTTTCAGTTAAGGTTGGCATAGAACTCTCCTTTCAGGTTTGACAGCAATATAGCACTTTGCTATCCTCTAGTAAAGCCGTAGAAGTGAGGCGGGGATACTATAAGACCTCACTAGGCGCGAAAGCGGCTTTTGGTCGCTTTTTGCTTTAGCAAAAATCCCGCCATCCGGCGGGATGAAAGTTAAAACTTTCATTTTTTTAAAGAAACATGCCGGTAACAAGAAAACAAAAAGAAGAGGTAGTTAAAAAGCTCAAAGATAAACTGGGTACCTCCGATTTTGTGGCGTTTTTGAATTTTCATGGTTTGAGCGTGGCCAAGGCGATGGAGCTTAGGCGGGCACTTAAAAAGGTCGGTGTGGATTATTTGGTTTCCAAAAAGACGCTTCTCGGTGTTGCGGTCAAGGAAGCGGGGTTGGAAGTGAGCCGTGAGAAGTTGGAAGGTGAGATTGGGGCGGTTTTCGCCAAAGGCGAAGATGAAACGCTTGCGTCTTCAAAAGAAGTCGCAACTTTTGCCAGAAAAAATAAGGATATGCTGAAAATTATCGGGGGATTTTGGCAAAAAGCGTGGATTGACGCTAACGAAATTAAAAAGTTTGCGGCTGTTCCTTCGCGCGATATTTTGCTTACGCAGCTTGCTTTTATGTTTACACAGCCTGTTGCGAGTTTGGTGCGAGCACTTAGTGCCGTTGGTAACAAGTTAGAAGAAAATAAATAAGGTCGAAGTTGGGGATTAGAAATTAGTAATTAGAAATTTTGTAAAATATGGCAGATTTAGAAAAAATTGTGGAGGAAGTTTCCAAGCTTACAGCTTTGGAGCTTTCCGATTTGGTCAAAAAAATTGAAGAGAAATTCGGAGTCAGCGCGGCGGCTCCGACGTTTGCAGTCGGAGCTCCGACCTCGCTGGAGACAAGCGTCGGAGAAGAGAAATCCACTTTCAATGTGGAGTTAAAATCGCCCGGCGGGCAGAAAATTGCGGTAATCAAAGTTTTGCGCGAAGCGCTCGGAATGGGCTTGGCTGACGCCAAAGCCATGGTCGACGCGGCTCCGAAAACGGTGAAAGAGGACTTGGACAAAGCCGCCGCCGATGAGCTTAAAACCAAGCTTGAAGCCGCCGGCGCAACAGTGGAATTGAAATAACCTCAAAAACTAAGTAATTTTTACTAAAAGAAGCCAACCGTAAAAATTACTTAGTTTTCTCAAACCATGAATATTTTAGAAAAACTTTTTGGGAGTTCGGTGAGAGTAAAACTCTTAAGATTTTTTCTTCTTTCTCCGGAAAAAGTTTATGAGCCGAAAGAAGCGGCGAAAATTTCGTGTACGTCTTCCGGTGCGGTTTCCAAAGAAGCCAGATTTTTGCTTTCGCTAGGATTTTTGAAAACAGCAAATAGGACCGATGTTTTCATTAAAAAAAACAAAAATAAATCCAAAATTATAAAAAAACGCGTGAAGGGATTCCAGCTTTCACAAACTTTTCCGTACCTTCTGGCTTTGAGGAATTTATTGGTGAACGTTTCGCCGGCGTCGCGCGAGAGAATGCTTAGATTTTTTAAAAACAAGGGAAAAATCAAACTGCTGGTTTTGGGTGGCATTTTCAGCAACGATTTTGCGGTGGACACTTTGGACTCCTCCGGCCGACTAGATCTTTTGATAGCCGGCGAATTAAAACGCGGGGCGGCGGAGCGATTTATTAAAAAAGTTGAGGCGGATGTCGGCAAAGAGCTTAACTGGACTTTGATGAGCGCCCAGGAATTTGACCGTCGGCTTGCCATGCACGACAAACTTCTTCGCGATATTTTAGACTACCCCCACGAATTTTTGATAAACAAATTGGGAGTGGAATAATTTGTCAGAAGTTCAAGTTTTGACATTTCGGGCGCGTAGCTCAGCTGGTTAGAGCGCACGGTTCACATCCGTGAGGTCAGAGGTTCGAGCCCTCTCGCGCCCATTGATTTTGGGAGAATAGGACAAGGTTCTTTTCTCCCTATTTTTTTATCCACACCTCCGCGTAAGCAGGTGCGGTTTTGTGTTAAAATAAAGCTAATAGGTCTGATTTAGCCCAAGGTCGATAAAGAAGGCTCATTTTAGCCTACACAACGAGGGCCACTCGAGAGCCCTGGTTGGGAATTATTAGAGATTAGACATTAGAAATTGGTAATTAGTAATTAAACTATATATGTTAGTACAAACATGGGGTGATGTTTTAGTGTTATCTTTCCAGCAACTCTGGGGCGGCGTAGTTGTTGTTGTGCCTAAGCTCATAATCGCCTTAGTTGTTTTCATCATCGGCTGGATTATCGCTGTGGCTTTGGGAAAAGTCGTGGAGCAAATCATCAAGGCACTAAAAGTTGATATGGCTTTGAAAAGCTTGGGTATGGAGGATCCGGTATCGCGCGCCGGGATGAAGCTGGACTCGGGTGCGTTTATCGGCGGGCTCGTGCGATGGTTCTTTATCTTGGTGTTTGTTTTGGCGGCCTTTGACGTACTGGGCCTTTCCCAGGTTACCGAATTTTTGCGCTCCGTGGTTCTTGCTTATATACCGCAGGTGATTGTGGCCGCGTTAATTTTGGTCGCGGCGGCGCTTTTGGCTGACACCGTCAACAATGTGGTTGAAGGCGGCGCCCGGGCGGCCCATCTTCCTTCCGCGGGATTTTTGGGCGGAGTAGCCAAATGGTCCATCTGGATTTTTGCCATCTTGGCGGCGCTTTTCCAGTTGGGAATCGCGGGTCCATTTGTGCAAACAATCTTCACGGCTTTTGTAGCAATGGTTGCTTTGGCCGGGGGCTTGGCTTTTGGCTTGGGTGGCAAAGAAGCGGCGGCCCGCTATCTTGAAAAACTGCGCTCGGACATCTCCAACAATCGATAAGAAATTCAAATCAAAAACCCGCCTTGACAACGGGTTTTTGATTTGATATTAAATAATATTAGAGTTCAGAAAATCAAACAACAACAGGAGGAAAAATTCTAATGCCGAAAATAATCAAGAAGGGCGCATCGATGGACAAGCCGTGGTGGAAAAAATGGATGGGGGTGAATGGCACCAAAGAATCCGCGCCGTTATGTTGTCCCTTTTGCAAAACTATATTTGCGCTGATAAGGGGCGATCATGTACTGGTGCGGGCAGATTGTTATAGCGAAAACGTTGTTGTTAAGTATTTTATTCAGTGCCCTAACTGCAGACACAGGGCTAATCATGATCTCGCAGTTGTGGAATCTAACGCGGCCTAACCAGGCCGTTTTTTCCATTGCTTTAGCTTTCATTTTCCACACGGGGGCTTGCCACGTTAGAAATAAGCCGCCCTGGGGCGGCTGGCGTCGTGTGAAATTATTCACAGGGCGGATTTCTAACGGGGCTTGACTTCCAAAACCAGGGGATTATAATGGCACTACACAAACTATGTTAAACAACAAAAACTTAATCAGCCAAAAAAGCGGGGACTACTGTTGAAATCGCTCGATTTTGATGCAAAAGCCCGCTTTCAAGCGGGTTTTTGAGTTCATAGTGCGTGCCTGCCCCGACTTGCGAGTCAGGGCGGGTGTACTTTGACAAGATTAGTAATTAATTCGTAAGTGCATTTTCTAACAAGACGGTTACAAGGGCGTATGGCGGATGGCTCGAGATAGGATGGGCGATGAAGGACGTGGCGTGCCTGCGAAAAGCTTGGGGGAGGTGGCTAGCAACCTTTGATCCCAAGATTTCCGAATGGGGAAACCCCGCGCCGAGAAATCGGCATGATCTTGCATCTTAAATGGTGCCGGAAGCGAACCCGCTGAAGTAAAACATTTCAGTAAGCGGAGGAACAGAGAATAATAATTTATTCCCTTAGTAGCGGCGAGCGAAAAGGGAAGAGCCCAGAGTTTTTTCCTTTTAGTTAGTTTACTAATTGAGAAGAAAGAGCAGTAGTAAGTTTAATCCTAGTCTTTAATGATAGGGAGAATAAAAACATTAGCAGAACGGTCCTGGAAAGGCCGGCCAAAGAGGGTAATAGCCCCGTAAACGACAATGATTTTTTACTTTCTGGATTTTACT
>LCKG01000012.1 GCA_001001285.1 Parcubacteria group bacterium GW2011_GWC1_45_13 | reverse complement strand
CCGCTCGATGGCACTCCTTCTCCTCGCGGCACTGGAATTAGCTGCGATGGCGAAAACGTTGGAAACATTGGGCAAACTGACAGCGTGGTTGGCGACATTACTTTCTACGCTGAACAAGCCAGAAACAACCCGACCTTTACTTGTGACTCGCTCTAATCTTTTCTTGGTTAATTAAAAAACCATGAAAAAAATTATTACTAGTTCTAGCATCTTGGTCACGGTAGTCGCGTTGGCTGTTGGGGCGACAAGCGCTTTTCTCTCTGACACAGAAGCGTCAGTTGGAAACACTTTCACTGCTGGTGCCATTGATCTCAAAGTAGATAACGAAAGCTACTACAATCGCAACAAATGCGCGCAAGTATCCGAAGGCGTATGGCAGTGGCAAGGCAGCGCGTCATTTCCTGTTCCGGGAACGCCCTGCACAACTTCTTGGCTTCTGGATGATCTCGATAACGGCCGTCTCTTTTTCAACTTCAGGGACCTAAAACCTGATGACGAAGGAGAGGACACTATTTCGCTTCGCGCGGAAAACGATGCATACGTATGTATGGACGTTGCTCTGACTTCGGATGACGACAGGTCGTCAAATGAGCCAGAGCTGGGTGCTGGCGATGTCTTGGAAGACATCAACAACACTTGGGACGGAGAGCTTGCAGACCGCCTTGACTTTTTCTGGTGGGCGGACGACGGAGACAATGTGTATGAGGTAGGAGAAAACGCACTCTCGGAAGGCATACAAACGCTGACCGATTTAGCGACCACCTCCCCATTCTCCGTTGCTCTTGCTGATTCCGCGAATAATGTCTGGACTCCAACCGCGCCAGGACCGATTCCGGGCGGCGAGACGAAATATATCGGCAAGGCATGGTGCTTCGGGGATTTGACCCTCGATCCGGTGCCTGCGGGGCAGGGCGTCAGTCCAACCGTTAACCCCGGTGTGACTTGCGACGGAAAATCGCTTGGAAATATCTATCAGACAGACGGCACTACGGTTGATGTTTCTTTCCGCGCTTTTCAAGCAAGACACGTTCCGGTATTTCTCTGCAGCGGAGAAGAGCCGAGCCTAGCGACAATTACGGTTATCAAAGTTGTTACCAACAATGACGGCGGGAACAACGCAACATCTAGTTTTCAGTTGTTTATTGACAACGGCGTCACTCAAACTTCTGTAACTTCTGAAGTTCCGACTGTTGTTGCCGCGGGAGCTTACACCGTAAGCGAGACCGGCTCTTTCGGATACGAAGCGACATACAGCGGCGATTGTGATTCTGACGGCGATATCGTTTTGAACGATGGGGACAACAAAACCTGCACAGTTACAAATAACGACGTAAGTTGATGGTGTGGTTGTTCCAAACGGAGGGTCTAAATCAGTAACCTCTAATGCGACTCACGCTATTACCGAGGACGCAAAAGCGGGATACCACTTTGTCTCTCTTACAGGAGCTCCGGAATGTCCGGCGGTATTGGGCGGCACCGCGACACTTAGCGAAGGCCAATCAATTAGCTGTACAATCACCAACAGCGACGACGGAGGATCGCAATAGCTAACGTTCGAAATCTCTTTGCCCACTCCTTCTTCTTGTGAAAGAAGGAGGGGTAATAGAGACTTTGAAGTCTCTCGTATGATCAATAAAATAATCAGATTTGGGTCGTATGTATTTTTTGGAGCGCTGATTTTTGTCGCGCTTGTTGTGGTTGCCTCGGCGTTTCCAATTCAGGGAAATATCCAAATCAAAGTCGTTGAGTCCGGTTCCATGGAGCCGACCATAAAAACCGGAAGCGTGGTCATCGTAAAACCGTCCGCGAATTACGCAATCGGCGATGTCATTACATTTGATGGCAATTTCAAGGACGCCAAGGGCCAACGAGTGCCTGTTTCCCACCGAATTGTTGAGATGAAAGTGGAGCGGGGCAACCCGATATATATCACCAAAGGAGACGCCAACGAAGAAGCGGACACAAAAGAAGTCCCGCAAAGCCGGGTCATCGGCAAAGTATATCTGGCAATCCCCTATTTGGGATATGCGATCGCGTCCGCGCGGACAACCTACGGATTTTTGGCGCTGATTATAATACCGGCGGCGATTATCATCTGGGACCAAGGCGGGAAAATTTTAGGCGAGATTAAAAAAATGAAGGGAAATAAAAAGGTGGAAGAAAACACATGACAAAAAAACCAGCACTAAAAAGAAAGCGCGGCGCGGCAATAAAATCACGAGCAAAGAGCCCAAATATGATGAGCGGCGGGATTGCGATAAAAATCAAAAAAATCCCCGCCAAAAAAGCAATGATTTTGAGGTCGCAGCTTTTGTCTATGCTTCCCAAAACGCGGAGCCACAAAATGATTTGGCGGGCCTCGCTAAACATGACGGCGGTTTTTCTTATACTCTCGCTTAACTGGATCGGCCTTTGGACAGTTGGCGAAACAGTCGCGTATTATTGGGACACGGAAATCTCCAGTGGCAATTTCTTCGGAGCCGCGCTTTTGGATTTTATATTGGAGCCGGAAGATGGCTGGAGAACACAAACGCAAGGCGGCTGGGGGTCCTCGGCATCGGGTGATAATCCCGGGGCGTATCGCGACGCGAACTTTGCCGCAGCATTTCCCGCCGGAGCCACAATCGGAGACGCCGGAGGATTTACGGCAACGTTCAGCACATCCGGCGCGGTAGAAACATTTTTGCCCGCCAGCGGAACGGCCGCGGCGTTTTCCCAAAATTACAGCGACCCGGCTTCAACTTCAGCCGGGGTGCTCGCAGGGCAAACTTTGGCTTTGACGCTCTCCGTCGGTTTTGACGCATACGATCCCGACTTTGGACTAAATCTTGCGCCGCTTGGAGAGGTTGCGGTTCTGGGCGGAGCGTGCGACGGAATGACGGTTTCCGAGGTGCTGGAAGAAGCAAATAAAGTTCTTGCGGGGCTTCCCAGCTCTTTTTCGGCATCCGACATTAATTCCTGCATTGATGCCATAAATAATCAGTACGACGACGGCAATTGGGGCGAGGCCGAGCTTGGCGAAGGCGAAACTTACGAGCGGAATATAAAAACGGTTGACCTTAACAGCATTAATTTTAAATATACCGCTGAAGCGGAAAAAACCGGAGGGTCTGACGATTTTTGCAACGCGCTCAATCTGAACGTTCTTGTTGAAGGAAACCCCGTTTACTCCGGCGGCCTTTTGGCTTTTGTTTCTCCGATTTTGCAATTTTCAACTTCTACGGACGACTTTACTTACCAAGTTACCTTACCTACCAGCGCGCCGGATTTCACGAGCGGAGAATTTTGCGAATATGATTTTGTTTACAAGGGATGGCAGAATGAATTTCCGATATTTCCCAACGGATACCATGATATTGAGTCAGTAAGCAACAGAGTAACCCCAGCGCCGCCGCCGCCAAATCCAGACCAATGTCCTTTTGATGAAGGCGCGGGCAAGACGATAATTTATTTCAATAATAAGACCTTGCTTGCAAATGGCAATCAGGCCGCGGCAACCGACGGGCCAATAGTAGGATTTGTGCCGGCGGGAACATACGATATCACTCTCGCTTCCTTTGACGGTCACTTGTCTCACCCCGGCCAAATCCAGAACAACGAGCAATGGAAATTAATAATGAAAAACGCCGCGGGCTCGCAGGTTGCGGTAACAGCTCCTATCATAGATATTCCGAACGAGCCGATAGAACAGGTTACGGAAAAAGTCGGAGATGATTTTGTTGTCTCGGAAAACATTTATCAATTTACGGCTTTTCATAACGCATATCCCAATTCAAACCCGAACAGCGTGCGGGCGCTCTGCGCCATGTTTGAGGGAGAAAATTTGAACGGGCAAGCGCCCGGGTCTCCTCCTGCCGGAAGAGTGACGGACGGCCTTTTGGCGCTGTATGATTTTGAAGAAACCTCGGGGCCGGTGGTCTGGGATGTTTCCGGCGTCGGGGCACCACTTAACCTTTGGGTGCCGGATCTATCAAAGATCAGCGGGGTTTGGGGAGGGATTTCTGTAAATTCTTCCACATTGATTTCCTCTTTTGTTCCGGCGCTCAAATTAATAAACGGCTCTAAATCAACAAACGAGATTACGATTGAGGCCTGGGTAAAACCGGCAAATACGGCTCAAGGCGGGCCAGCGAGAATCGCAACGCTTTCCACAAGCACGGTACTAAGAAATTTCACTTTGGGCCAGGAAACGACGCAGTACACGGGAAGATTAAGAACAACCACAGCCGGGAATAATGGAGTTTTGCCTTCAATATTCACTCCCGCGGGAACAGCCACAACGGATCTTGAACATGTCGTTTACACAAGAGATTCCGCGGGGACGGCTAAAATTTATAAAAATGGAATTGAGACGGCAACTCTTGCCGTGGGAGGAAATCTTTCCAATTGGGACAGCGCGATGAGATTCGGGCTTGCCAACGAATTTACAATGAACAGAACCTGGCTGGGAGAATTTCACTTATTGGCAATCTACAACAGAGATCTTGCGCCCGCGGAAATATTGCAGAATTTCGCGGCGGAAGCAGACAGGAATATCGTAATTAATGAATTTTTGCCAAACCCGATTGGCGCGGATGACGCCGCAAAACCCGACGGAGAATGGGTTGAGCTTTATAATCTTTCAGGCTCTCCTAAAGACGTCGCCGGATGGTACTTGTACGATAGTCTGGATTCCCATCCGCTTCAAATCACATCATCTAATTCCGACAACAACGGGAATACCTCTGACGCTGGAGAAACCGTAATTCCGGCGAGCGGATTTTTGGTGGTTTATTTGGACGGCGCCTACAGCAGCGGCTGGTTAAACAACGCAGGAGGAGATTCGGTTAGGCTTTATAACGCGACAATAGGATCCGGCGGCATTTTGAAAGATTCATACGCATATTCTGGGTCTGCTTCGGAAAACAAATCTTACGCGAGAATTCCCGACGGGACAGGTGATTTTGTTGACCCAATTCCAACGCCGCTTAAACCGAATAAAAGTGAAGCGCCAGCGGAAACCTCCACTTGGGTGTCGGACACCCAAGTGGAGAACGAGGCGCCGGCTCCGGTGGAGGAGCTAATGTCCAATGACAACGCAACGACAAGCGTTTTGCAAGAGATGGCGACAACAACAGAGGAAGAGAGCGTAAACGATGTTCCCGAAGCAGGAACCAGTACTGATCCATTGAGCCAGCTTCCGGAAGACGATCTTGAGAACGCGGTCACAACGGAAGCGCCTCTTCCAGAAGAACAAGATATTGTTGAGAAGATTATTGAAGAGCAATCGCCAGACGTTCCACCAGATGCTCCAAATGTTGCAGAACCGGAGGCGGCGGAAAATCAAACAGAGCCGATTATAGAAAACGAAGAGACGGCGGAAACTTTGCTGACGGAAGAACCAGTCGCGGAACCGGAGCCGACGCCGGAAGAACCGGCGAGTGAGCCCGAACCTGAAACGGCGCCGATAGAACAGCCAGTAGAAGAACCAGCCATATGAAATATAAAAAATATAATTTAATATTCTTCGCGATAGCGGCGCTTCTCTGGGCTCCTGTAGTTTATGCGGCCCCGACCGATTTGATAGTGGATTTTCAAAACACGCCGCTTTTTAACGAGGTGAATTTCCTGCCGGAGTCGGAGGTAATGCGGTGGGCGAAAGTAAAAAATAATACGCTTGGTACGCAACAGATCATAGTGGAAACGATAAACGAGAGCGACCCTAACGGGCTTGCCGGCGTTTTTGAAATCGGAATATATAAAAACGGGATTAAGCTCTACGGCACCACAACGCTTGCTAATTTTTTTGGCGCAGGGGAAGTGTTTCTTTCAGACCTCGCCGGCAGTGGCGCCCAGACACAATATGATTTTTTAGTGCGATTTGTCCCAAGCGCTAATAATCCCTACCAGGAAAAATCGCTCGGGTTTGACATTCTTATCGGGTTTAAGGGCGATGAAGGCAGTGGCGGCAGTGATGATGAGGGCACTTTCACCACCGCTCCTCCCAACGGAGGCGGTCCTTCGCCAGGCCCGGGATCTCCGAGCGGAGGAGGAATTCTTTCAGGGCTGGTTATTCAAAATGAAGCGTCGGTAGGTGTGACCGATACCACCGCGACGATTGAATGGAACACCAGTTTTAAATCAACAAGCCGAGTGGTGTACGGCACCGCGCCCGGAGTTTTTGATTTCAGCTTGCCTCCGAATTACGGTTATCCGTTTTCCACCCTGGAATTTGATACGCCAGCGAACCCCAACGGAGTTACGCTTCACATCGTAATTGTTACGGGGCTTACGCCTTCCACTCCTTATTATTTCCGAGTAATCTCACATGCCTCTCCGGACACAATCAGTAAAGAAATTTCCTTCACAACTTTGCAAAATCCTCTTCCCGGCGGTTCCAGTTTGCCACCTTCTAATTCTAATGCCAATATTTCGGCGCATTCTGAAAACGCGCTTTTATCCCAGGCGCCCGCCTCCGACAATGGAACAGGTCAAACGCAAAACGGAACAACAAACCCAGTCGCGGAGAAGCCGCCCCCTAACACCAATCTGTTAGTGGCGGCTTTATTCGGACTCGGTAATATAAATACTTGGTGGCTGCTACTGATACTTATTTTATTGATAATTATCTACTGGATATACCGCAGACAAACATCAGATTAAGTTGTAGAATAATTGTATGGCATCAAACCCAAGAACTTTGGCGGAGCTTAAGGCGTTGCGTCAGCCGATTCGCAACATAAATATTCTGCACCGCGAGAAGCTTTCCCGGATGGATCGGCTCGCGATTTTTGTGACGGAGCGGGTTGGCACTATGGGCTTCTTTTCAATAATACTTTTGTGGACAGTTTTTTGGCTCGGCTGGAATGTCTTCGCGCCGGATGCCGCGCGGTTTGATCCTTACCCAGCGTTTGTTTTATGGCTTTTTATCTCCAACATGATCCAACTATTTCTTATGCCATTAATCATGGTTGGGCAAAGTCTGCAAGGGCGGCACGCCGAGGTCCGGGCGGAAGCCGATTTTGAGGTAAACACCAAAGCCGAGCGGGAAATTGAAACCATTCTACTTCATCTGGAACGCCAAAATGAGCTGATTTTAAAAATCCTCAATCATTTGGAAAACAACTGATGTTCTGCTATTTTAAAAACATTATTCCCCGGTCCGCCTCGGCTAGACGCCTCGTCGAGACGGGTAGCTCAGCAACCTAATGCTATGGCATTTGTCTATATCCTGAAAAGCGTAAATTTCCCGAAAACATATGTTGGGAGTACTATTGATTTAGAAAAAAGAATTAAAGAACATAACCAAGGGCAATCCAATTTTACTAGCAGATATAATCCGTGGAAATTGATTTATCACGAAAAATTAGGTAATCTAAAAGAAGCGCGCATTAGAGAACGATACTTCAAAAGCGCTACGGGAAGAAGGTTTATTAAAAAATTATTTCAGGTAAATTAATCCATCAAAGCTCCGGCGTAGCTCAGCGGTAGAGCGGGTCCCTGTTAAGGACAAGGTCGCAGGTTCGAATCCTGCCGCCGGAGCTTTGTGGGATTTTAGCAGCTCAGCGGCCCGCCTCGACTCGCGTGGCGCGAGCCGACGCGAGGCGGGGAGAACCTAAGCCAATGAAAAAGAATTATGTATTAGCAATTGTAGTTTTGATAATCCTGATAGTTGGAGGATATTTTATTTTTATGGAAATACCTAAAATCCAGAAGCGTATAGTCACAATTGAGACAAGTATGGGAACGATAAAATTTGAAACCTACGACGCCGACGCGCCGAAAACTGTACAGAATTTTATCACGCTAGCCCAAAAAGGTTTTTACAATAATCTGACTTTTCACAGAATTGTGAAAGAGTTTGTGATACAGGGAGGCGACCCGAATTGTAATCCCTCTACAAGCTCGGGACCTTGCGGCGCCGGAGGCCCAGGATATCAATTTGAAGACGAATTAAATCCGGCTGCTGAATCTTATAAAAACGGCTACCAAAAAGGCGTTGTCGCCATGGCCAACGCCGGGCCGAATACCAACGGCAGTCAGTTTTTCATAATGCTGGCGGATAATTCTTTACCCCACAATTACACGATTTTCGGAAAAGTAATTTCCGGTCAGGACGTTGTGGATAGAATCGGCCAAGTCCCCGTCGGCCCGCAAGACCGGCCATTGGAACCCATCGTAATGAAAAAAGTGACGGTTGAGGGCGGAAACTAATCAGTATTCGTGCAATTTTATCACTTTGTGATGTTGACGGATTCTTTCTATGGCCTTGGCTTCAATCTGGCGAATTCTTTCACGGGTTACTCCAAATTCCTTCCCCACCTCCTCTAAAGTATGGGAAATCCCGTCGTCCAAGCCAAAGCGCATCCGCAAAATTTTCTGTTCTCTTGGCATAAGATCCACCAAAATTTCTTTGATATGGTCCTTTAAAAGTTTTCTGGCTGCTTCCTGCGCAGGAGTAAGCATTTGCTTGTCTTCAATGAAATCTCCCAGCGTTGAATCTTCGTCATCCTCGCCCACCGGCGCCTCCAGAGAAACGGTGTCCTGCGAAATTTTCTGAATGTGGTGGATTTTGTCCACCTCTATATTCATCTCTGCCGCCAGCTCTTCGGCCAAAGGCTCTCGCCCCAAATCCTGGGTAAGGCGGCGCCTGACTTGCTGAAATTTTGAAATGGTTTCCACCATATGCACGGGGATACGGATAGTTTTCCCCTGGTCGGCAATGGCGCGCGTCACGGCCTGGCGAATCCACCAGGTGGCGTAAGTTGAAAATTTATAGCCTTTTCGCCAATCAAATTTTTCCACCGCCCGGAAAAGGCCGAGGTTCCCCTCCTGAATCAAATCTAGCATGGTGAGATGCGGAGTTCTGCCCACGTATCTTTTGGCAATGGAAACAACCAAGCGCAAATTGGCCTGCGCTAGGCGGTTTTTAGCGTCTTCATCGCCGGCTTCAATGCGGCGGGCCAGTTCTTTTTCTTCATCCGCGGAAATTAATGGAATTCGGCCGATTTCTTTTAAATACATCTGCACCGAATCCGTGGCCGTGAGGTCTTGGTCTAAAGCCAAAGCGCGGCGACCGGGTTTTTTCTTGGCAGGCTTTTCTTCTTTCTTGCCTTGGGCGTTAGACGGCAGCTCCAAAAGCTCTCGCCCTTCCAAAACGTCAATCCCGGCGGATTCCAAACGACTATACAGCTCCTCCAAAAAAATAATATTATATTCAACGTGCGGAAAAGCAGATAAAATTTCCGGGTAAGTTAAAAACCCGCGCTCTTTCCCTTTTTTAATTAAAACTTCAACACGTTCCTCGCTAAATTCTTTTTTAAGTTCAGCTTTGGAAATTTTTTTCGCCGGAGTTTTTTTGGCGGCTTTTTTTGACTTAATTCTTTTTTTAACCGCGCTTTTGCGTGATTTTTTTTTAATCATAATGTATGAAGTTCTTTGGACATTTTTTGAAATTCTCCCAATAAATCTCCGACTTTTCCTTCGCCTGTTTTTTCGGCGCTGTTTATCTGGGCGCTTAAATAAGCAAGTTTTTCTTTCAAGTATTCTTTTTTAAGCTCCCTTTGGCATTTTATAAATTCCGCCTCGGCGTCTAGTATGCCGTTCAAAAATAACTCTGCGAAAATTGCCGTTCGCCCGCCTGCCCAGACGGAACCGTCGGGGCCGGAAGAAAATAAACTTTTCAGCGCCGGGTCAAGTTTTGGCGCGAGCGCGGGGTATTCAGCGATAATTCCAAAAACACGCTCTTCAAGTAATTCTTTTCTGGCCTTGGGTTTGGAAACAGAATCTTCAAAAACATTTTCCGCACCTTTCGCCAGCTTATTTTTTTCAGAAGCTGACCAGACCGCTTCTTCTTTTATATTTAAAATCCCGCTTACTTCCCTCACCCAATGCGCGCGCTCTAAATCGGCCAAAGAAGACACCACGGGTAAGACCGTCCGCTGAAATTCCCGCTTGGCCTCCGGTGAATTCGGCTTATATTTTTTCAACGCTGAATCTATATAAAATTGCGCGATATGCCGAGAAGACAAAACGGCTTTTTGCCAAAGCGCCGGGTTTTTACAAACTGCGTCCGCTGGGTCTTTAAGACCCACGTCCAAAGCCCCGGCGACTCTAACATCAAATCCGCCAGCCAAAGCCAGATCAATGCCACGCTTGGAAGCGCCCTCACCGGCCGAATCCATATCAAAAGCCACGATCAGTTTTTCAGCAAGCCGTCTTATTGTTTTTAATTGATCGGCGGTGAGAGCCGTACCAGAAGCGGCCACCACGTTTTTTACTCCGCCCTGCCAGGACATTATCGCGTCCATATAGCCCTCAACCAAAACGCATTCGGACGCGCGCAAAATTTCGCTTTTGGCAAAATTTAATCCGTAAAGAATTTTACTTTTTTGATAAAGCGCGGTTTCCGGTGAGTTTACATACTTTGCCCCTATGCTGGCATCTGCCGGCATCGCGGGTCCTCGATCTTCGGTCGGGACCTCAAATATTCTTCCGCCAAAAGCCACAACTCTTCCGTTATAATCAAAAATAGGAAATATAATACGGCCGCGGAACCGGTCATAATAGCCCTGCCCGCTTTTTACTGCAAGACCGGAATTTTCCAGCTCTTTTTCAGAAAAGCCTTTTTGCTTGAGATGCGCACCGAGCGCGCGCCATTCGTCCGGGGCATAACCAAGGCGGAATTCACGGATAGTTTCATCAGCAAGGCCTCTTTTTTTGAGATAATCCAGCGCGGTTAAACCGCCACTTGTCCCGCCATGGCGGGACAAGTTGGCTTCAAAAAACTTTGCCGCTTCCTCCAACAACGCGAACTGCCTGGTGCGCTCGCTTTTCAAGCGCGGGTCTTCCCTTTTTAATTCCACTCCGGCGCGGTCGGCCAAAGTTTTAAGCGCGTCCCCGAACTCCACCCCCTCAATCTGCTGAATAAATTCAAAAATGTCCCCCCCTTTTCCGCAGCCGAAACAATGCCAAATCTGCCGCGCCGGGGAGACGTTAAAAGAGGGAGTGCGCTCATTATGAAAAGGGCAAAGCGCCTTAAAATTCGAGCCGGCTTTCTGAAGCCGGATATAAGAGCCCACCAGCTCCGCTATATCCAAGCGGCTTTTGATTTCGTCAATTTGGGAAGACATAACGCGAAGTAATTATATAATTTTACTAATTTTTAGGCAAACGGTAATTTTTCACTTGGGAACTTAGTCGCCAAGTTGTTCTAAAAGTAGACTTTCCAGTGATTTAGCAGCATCTTTCCTGCCCAAAATATCAATCAAGGAACTTTCAGCAAATTTTTTATATTCTGCGCGATTTTTAAATTGATCAAGAATAACGTCTCTTTTGCACAAACCGGCGCCTCGCTGCTCATTGACGTATTCATCCCAACTCGACCTCCACTTGGGGACTAAGTCCCCAAGTTTGAATTTATGAACCTTGAAATTAAGATTAACGTAAGCACTCAAATGCAAAAGGTATTCATTAGAATCTATGTGAATTGCCTTAAACGGACCTTGGAATAACGCCCCACTACGATGGTGTTTCAAATTAAAATACTGTGTATAACCAAGCCCCAGTTTATGCATAAACTTCTCAATTCCTCTACCAACTAGCTGCCCGATAATAAAATGGTAATGATTCGGGTTTAAACAATAACAAATTATACGAACTAGTTTTTTCTTTTTGCTTTTTATTTGGTCTTTGATAAACGAATTTTCATAGATACTGCCTATTGGATCTTCTGAATTAAACTCTTCAATGCTCTGTAAGAATCTTTCAAAATCAAATTTGTCCATAAAAACGCCGCGCTTATCCACGCCACGATTATAAATATGGTAATATTCGCCGTTGGCAAATATGGTTTTTCTCATATATGCCAAGCCTACCACTTGGGGACTAAGTCCCCAAGTTGATTAGCGCGGCTTTTGATTTCATCAATTTGAGAAGACATATGCTCGCAGTTATTACAATAATAATAGTTTCTACAATAATTGCAAAGTGCTTTTTGTTAATCAATATTTACGGCCGACGGCCTTATTGACTTTAACAATGACGGATCAATAAAATCAGCGTAATTCGGAATGTCGCCCTGCGGCATGACATTCGGCGTGTTGACGTCGCTCTCCGGCAAGCCATGCCTCAAAATAAAATCTGCTTGCAGGTTTAGCACGTCAATAAGGCGGCGCGGCAAGGCGAGAGCAAATGAGGAGCCTTCCCAGCCAGAATCCAAATCAACAATATCGCCCTCAAAATATTTAGTAAAGATTTTTTTTGATTCCCCGGAGTTTAGAAAAATGTAATCCTGCGCTTCGCCCAGCGCCTTAAGCATACTTAAAGCAACATTGCTGTTGCTCAAAAACCAGTTCTTTCTTGCGACAAGCAAATAATAAATAGCCGATGATGCTTCTCCGGGCCGCCAAACTATCGCTTGCGGCCCAAAATTTTGGCTTAAACGCAAAACTGTCGGGCTCCATGCGGCCAGAGCGTCAATTTCACCATTGGTAAATTTTATCTGCAATTCGTCGGCGTTTAAATGAACAACGCGCACATCGCGCAAAGAAAGGCCGTTGCTTTTCAAAAGATTTTCGAGAGCGAATTCGCTTCCGAAAGGCGTGGCTCCTACTTTTTTGCCTTTAAGATCCCGGAGCAAAGAAATGCCTGCGGCGCGCCTAGCGATAATCTCATGGCCCCTTAAAATTGCGGAGGTAGAAATTATAACTATGTTTTTTTCAGAAAACGCGCGCGCCGCGAACGAAAAATCGTTTACTACAGCGAACTCGGCGTCCTTTTTCAAAAGAGCGTCCAAAGCAAAACCACTGGAAGTGTTTTGCAAAATTGTAATTTTAAAGTTATTGTCCGCGAAGTATCCATTTTTGTCCGCTACCGCAAATAGCGCCAGAGGTAATGCTGACGCTTGGGTCGCAACTCTTACTTGTGTTTTGGCGCTATCCTCATAAAAATTAGCTCTTTCGGATGAAAAATAATACAAACTCACAGCAAAAACAGCGGCGCCCAACAGAGCTGCTCTAGTCTTCCTTGTCATGACCGTAGTGCTCGTGCCTTCTGCGCTTATTTACTTTTTCAACGTCCTCTATTTCTTTTTCAATTTTACTTTCAATTCCGGAGAGCTCTTCGGCCAAATCATCTTCCGCATCTGCTTCGCGACGCTTGACGCCCTCCACCGATTTTGCCGCGGTCAGATACCTTACGTATTTGCGAAGGCCCGACTGAAGCTTTTCAAAACCTTCGTGCAACGCTTTCTCTGCTTCGGAAATTTCAACTCCCTGCCGTTCCTGCCATTTTCTAATTCTCCGCCAGATCCACAGTATTATCAAAATTAAAAGCAAAATCAACGCAAGAAGCGTAATTATGATGGAAGCGTAATTTAAAGCAATTGTTCCGACCCTAAAAAAAAGCGGTTGAACCACTTCAACCGTGACTATATCCGATGAACCGCTGACTATGCCTTCGTTGGACACATTTTTGGCCCACACGCGGTAAAGCCCGGCAGAAACGGCTTTTGCAAAGTTATAAGAAAATCTGCCGTCGGACCCAGCGAACATTTCTTCAATCACCGGATCCGCAGAACCTTTTTGCACAAAAATCAAAAGCTTGCCGTTAGGGTATCCCAAACCTTTGACTGTGAGCGCTGATCCTTCTTCCAACTCTTTTGGCCAATCGGTGATTATGGGAATGGAAACCGGCTGTCCGGCTGCCTGCAAAGCCGATGGTGTTGGAGAGGGCGCAGCCGGCGGCTTGGCTGATTCCACCGCGGCAATTATGGTAAAAAACGCGCCCTTTAAATTATCCAAAATATTCGTGCCCTTTCCGTCGTTTGCCAAAACCGAGCCAGAAGTGAAAGCAATCGCCGCTTGCCCAGCCGCTTTTGACCGGAAAGTCATACGCACGATGGCGCCGGAAACTCCTGTAAAGCCCGGGCTGGGAAGTCCGCCCGAAAAACGCACCGTGCCCGCGGCGTTGGAATAAGACGGCTCATCCGTCCACAAATTAAAAATCGACTGGCTGTAGCCAACACTTACGATATCCAGCTTCTGATTGTCAAAATTGATCTGGGAGACGGCGGCATTAATCGCTTGCCCGCCCGTGTTTACGTTTACCAAAACCGAAAAAACCTCTCCTGTTTTATAAGCTCCGGATGAAGGCGAGATAAAAAGAGTGGCCTGCGCTGCCGCCGCCAATGGTAGCGCCGCAGATATAAAAAACACAAAAATTGAGGTCAATGCCGCTTGTTTTGGTTTCATTTTTCCATTATATCATGTATGCTGGTCGCCGTCGTCATGAGATTCGTGATGCGAATGCCTGTCATGGTAATTTAAAATGGTTTTCTCTAAAAATACCACGCCTATCAGAAAAATAATGGCTAGCAAAATAAGATTGATTATTATAAGCGGATTTTGCCACCATGCCGGAGACGCTTTCTCCGGCGCTTGCGCCGCGAAAGCTTCGTCAACAAAAAAATCAAGATTTTGCAAACCGGTGAGTATGTTAGTCCCCTTGCCGTCGTTGGCAAGAACCTCGCCCTCTTTCCAAATTAAAGAGGTCGCGCCAGCCGATTTGGCGCGGAAAATGACATGCAAAACCGTCCCGCCGCTTCCCATAAAACCAGGGTTTGGCACGCCTCCTTGAAATTTGAGGGTGCCGTCAACATTTGAAAAGCGCGGCTCCTCCACCCACAAATTTAAAATGGAGCCGATTTTGGAAATGCCGATAATTTCCAATCTATCCCGCGGAAAAGTCAAAACGCCTCTGACGGCGTTTACCGGCTCGCCCAAAGAATCCGCTTTTATAGTCACCGTAAAATTGCTCAACGCCCTTGGGTTTTCCGTAAGCGGAGAAATATAAAGCGACGCGCCCAATTGCTGGGCTTGCGCCAA
>LCKG01000011.1 GCA_001001285.1 Parcubacteria group bacterium GW2011_GWC1_45_13 | reverse complement strand
TGCACTCGTTGATTCTTGAGGGGGGTTCTTCCTAGTACGAGAGGACCGGAAGGAGGCGACCTCTGGTCTACCTGCTGTTCCGCCAGGAGCACCGCAGGGTAGCTATGTCGTTGAGTGATAAGCGCTGAAAGCATCTAAGCGCGAAGCACGCCCCAAGATTAGGAATCGTTATCAGATCCGTGGAAGACTACCACGTTGATAGGCTCCAGGTGTAAGATCCGCAAGGATTTCAGCCGAGGAGTACTAATAGATCGAGCCGTCTTGTTAGAAAATGTGCTTACGAAATTAAATCTTTTCATTCGGTGGCTTGGCGCCGTGGAACTACCCCTGCCTGCCTGCCGGCAGGCAGGTCTTCCTCCCGCAAAGTCATCAGAATGACTCGCGGGATTGCGATTTGCAGCCACTCGTCCGCCAGCTGGCGGACTTGTGGGCAAATCGGGAACATTCCGACCCGCCCCGCACTGAAATTTTAAAAATTTGGACATTAAGTTTGGGTGGCTTGAGGCAGTGGAACTACCTCTTCCTCGCCTCGCTTCGGCGAAGCGGGCCATTCCGAACAGAGAAGTAAAACGCTGTACTGCCGATGATACTCATTTTTGGGGAAAGTAGGCAGCCGCCCATACTTAGTGTCTAAAATTTTTAGTGCGGGGACAGAGAAGCCCGCTTTGACTCGCGTCAACGCGAGGCAGGTAAAACGCGGTAGTGGCGACCTGCCCGCAATGCTACACATAGCGTTGCAGGCGGGTGATACTTCCTCGGGGGGAGCTAGCCGCCGGTTGAAAGGATTTAATATTTTTTGAAAAAATTCGCGAGGCCCCTATGTGTTGCTTCGGCTAATTCGCGCAGCACAAACGGCCGCAAATCTTTATTTAACAATTTAGATTCGTAAATATACCCGTATTCTATTAATAATGAAACGCCTTCCCGGGAAGCGTTTGAGCCCACTGCGATCAGCTGCTGGTCTTCTATAAGAACATCTTTTTCTCCAGGGAAATTACTTTCTTTGACAATTTTCTCAAGTTCGTTTTTTATAAACCCCGCGATCTCCATACTTGCTTTTCCGTTGGGGAATTGGTTGTCCGGCACGTATATCGCGAACCCTTTGTATTTGCCGGGCATATCGTATGTTCTGCCTGGATAGTCGTTAAAATGTATGTGGAGCACGATATCCATGCCATTGTCGTTTGCCCATTTATTTATGCCGTAAAGAATTTGTGAAATGTTGTCCGCGGCCGGGTTATGAAAAACTTTTGTTTCTTTTGTTACCGCTCCGATTTTGACGGCGTTTTTAAAAATAGTTTTCACTTTTTCTTTAAACGCGGCGATTGCCGTGTTCTGGCTTTTTACGTAATCCAAAATCCAATCGTTGCGTTCTCCGCTGCTGTTATTCGTGATAAAAACGGAAAATTTTCCGTTGTTTCGCAAAGAATCAAATAAATAATTTCCCAGCTCGGCGTTTAAACTTGCTTCGGTTACCCCTCGGTATTGTGCGCCATAATTTTTTTTATCGTGCCCGGGGACTATTAAAATTTTTACCTCGCCATTTTTATATTTTTCCAGAAGCTCTTCGGCGCGCACTTCTTTTCCAAAAAATACTCCCGCCAAATAATAAGCGGTCGTGCCGACGCGGGCGATATCAAAATAATACGCAACTATTAGTATTAAAATTGCCAATATTACTAGTTTTGCGTGTTTAAGCATTATTTTTTATTATAGCAGGTTTGTTATATACTTATTCTATGCCGATTTTTTCTTGGGGACTTAGGAGGCAGCTCTGGGTTTTCGTGCTTTTCGCAGCTGTGATTTTTTTGATTGTCGGCGGGCTGATTTATTATTTCCGGCCGGAGCCAACCTGTTTTGATAATCGCAAAAATCAAGACGAAGAAGGAATTGATTGCGGAGGCGCCGAAGCACGCTGCGCCTCCTGCTCCGAGCAAATTCACGACCTCACGATTTTATGGACGCGTTTTTTCCAGACGCGCCAGGGAGTGTATGATGCAGCTGCGCTTTTAGAAAACAGCAATCAATTTTTAAAAACTGGGAAATTCGTCTACGCTTTTAAGCTTTATGATGAAAACGGCGTGCTTATCGCTGTACGCGAGAACAGCACTTTTATTTGGTCTGGAGAGAAATTTTTAATTTTTGAGCCAAATATTCTGGCGGAAAATCGCGTACCAAAAAGAGTTTTGTTGGAAATGCGCGAAGTTGCTTGGGAAGCAGGAGAAGCGCGGCCATTAAAAATAGATATTTTACAAAGAGATATCTTGCTTCAAGATTCATCTTCGCCGCGTCTGGGGGTAAGAATTAAAAATCAAGAGAACCAAATTTATAAAAATATTGAAATAGGAGCTATACTTCTTAGCCAAGAAGGAGAGGTTTTAGGGGTATCCAAAACTTTGCTAAATCGCTTAGACATCGGCGAAGAGAAAAATATGGTATTTACATGGCCACAGGCCATAAGCGGAGTTTTGCGCGCGGATATTTTATTAAGACAAACACCATGAACCCCAGCCGCATGTGGAGGAGTCTTGATTGGACTCTACTTTTGGCGGCGCTGATGCTTGTTCTTTTGGGGCTTGCCACGATGAAATCATTCGGCGCAGGAGGGCCAGCCTCGCTCGCCTCGCTTGGGCTAAGCGGGCCGAGTCTGGGCGAGGATTATTTTTTTATCCGGCAAATTATTTGGGCATCGGCCGGGGCTGCGGTATTTTTCATGAGCGCGATTTTTATCGATTGGAGTTTCCTTAAAACAAACAGCATTTTTTTGCTTATTTTATATTTTATTTTGGTTGGCGCGCTTATTTTTTTGATTTTGACAGGGTATGCTGTGAAAGGCGCCGCCAGCTGGCTCAAGATCGGCGGAGTGACCATTGAGCCGGTGGAACTCTTAAAACCTGTTTCGGTTTTAATTTTGGCAAAATATTTTTCTAAAAGACATGTTGAGATTGCCAGATTCGTGCATCTCTTTATTTCGTTCGTTTATGTGGCTGTGCCGATGGCGTTGGTGATGTTGCAGCCGGATTTGGGGTCAGCAATTGTTTTGGGAGCAATTTGGCTGGGCATGGCTTTAGTTGGCGGAATAAAACTGCGCCATCTCATTGTTTTGTTTTTTACTGGTTTATTGATAACAACTGTCGCTTGGAACTTTTTTTTATTGCCTTATCAAAAAACAAGGATTACCGCTTTTATAAATCCGCAAGGCGACATCCGTGGAGCGGGTTATCACGCCCAGCAGTCGGTTATCGCTATAGGTTCGGGGGAAATTTTTGGAAAAGGCATAGGCTTTGGCACCCAATCGCGGCTGGAATTTTTACCGGAACATGAAACCGATTTTATTTTCGCGGCTTTCGCGGAAGAATGGGGTTTTCTCGGCGTCGTATTTTTATTGTTTTTTTTCAGTATTATCATCTGGCGCGTTCTGCGGGCTGGAATTTACGGAGAATCAAATTTTGAAAAACTTTACGCGGCGGGGCTCGCGATTTTACTGCTTTTTCAGTCCGCGATTCATATCGGCATGAATTCGGGCGTATTGCCGATAACCGGCTTGGGGATGCCATTTCTCTCTTATGGCGGATCAAGCCTCATCAGCCTTTTTTGGGCGCTGGGAATTTTGGAGAGCTTTTCTTTGCGCAAAAAAGGCATTTTCATCGGCACCGAAAACCGCTTCAGCGAAGGCATTTTAGGGGCTTAATCATCACTTCTCATAAAAACTTTTACACTGGCTAGTGGTTGGAGATAGTTGTTTAGCTGGTTTTTTTGGTAGTTTTCCAATTTGCAATCTGACAGCTATAGCGTTGAAACTATAAATTCAAAAATGGTTCATACTTCAGCGATCGCAAAAGAATGAACCTAAGCAAAAAAGATATACTGGCGCGCGGCTAAAGAGAATTTTATAGAAACCTTGACAGCTTTTTCACCTTCTTGCTACGCTTAATTTGACCCCATATAGAAATTATTGTAGAGTTATTATTAAGCAAATGACTATACGGAATTGATAAACCCCTGTCGCTATTTACATTTTGTATAATTTCTAACGGGGTTTGACAGATTTTGTGAGGTTTGCTAGTATAATTATAACAATTATGAATTATCAGTTGCCGGTTCATCCGGAAGAGGCCACTAAAAGGCTGTTTACAGCTATTCCCAAAAGGACCAAAGATATTTTGGAGCAGCGTTTTGGTTTGGGCAAAAACCCTAAAAGGATGACCCTTGAAGCCATTGGCCAGAAATACGGCATTACCCGCGAACGCGTCCGCCAGATAGAAGCGGACGGTTTCAGCCGCATCAGAAAATCTCCCCAGCTTGGCGAGCTTAAAGAAGTTTTTGCGTCTTTGGAAAATTATTTTGAACAAGAGGGCAGGGTGATAAAAGAAGACAAAATCTTGAAAGCTTTGGCGCCTCATCCCAAACACGAAAATCATATTTACTTTTTGCTTTCTTTACACGCCCCCTTTGAAAGATTTCACGAGTCGGACGAACTCCATGAGCGCTGGACTTACGGCGAGGAGGCCCATGATACCGCGAAGCACGCGCTCCGAGGCGCGGTGGATAAGCTTAGAGCAATAGGCAAACCGGTGACGGAACCACAGCTTTTTGAAATAATTTCTTCTTCCGCTAAAAATGCCGGAGAGTTGGCCTCCGCAAACCAAGGGGTGCTTGCTAATTGGCTGATGCTTTCAAAGATGATTTCTAAAAATTATTTTGACCAATGGGGCTTGGTGGAGTTTCCGGAAATCAAACCGCGCGGAGTGAGAGATCTTTCGCACATGGTTTTGACCCGTAATGGAAAGCCTTTGCATTTTTCCGCGGTGGCTGACCAGATCGGTAAGCTTGTCGGTAAACCGGTGCATACGCAGACAGTGCATAACGAGCTTATAAAAGACGGGAGATTTGTTTTGGTAGGGAGAGGTCTCTACGCGCTTAAAGATTGGGGTTATACCGCCGGAGTTGTTAAAGATGTTATTTCCGATATTTTAGGAAAAGGCGGACCAATGGTCAAAGAAAAAGTCATAACAGCTGTTTTGAAACAGCGTTTTGTAAAGCCCAATACGATATTCATCAATTTGGAGAACAAACAATATTTCAAAAAGCTCGCTGATGGTAAATATTCTCTTAAATGATCCGGTTGTAAGGGAGGTGCTTTATTGGTTGGGAGATACCTGGTTTTTATGGGTGCCGTTTATACTCGCTTTATTATTTTGGGAGACATGGGTTAGGTATGTCCGCGCTTTCGCTATTTTCAAAAGAAATTACATTGTTCTTGAAATTAAAATCCCAAGGGATGTTGCCAAAAGTCCCCAGGCCATGGAAAGCATTTTCGCTGGCATTCACGGCACTTACCGAAAAGGTAATTTGATTGAACGTTACTGGAACGGATGGATCACGGCCTGGTTTTCTTTGGAAATTGTGGGGGATGGCGGCGAAATTCATTTTTATATTTGGGTTCATGATTTTTTTAAGAGAATGATAGAGGCTCAAATTTACGCCCAGTATCCTTCATGTGAAATTAAAGTGGTGGAGGATTACACTAAAGATATGCCCGCGGCTTTGCCAAACCAGGATTGGAGCATTTGGGGCAGCGAATACGTGCACACCATGCCGGACGCATACCCCATCCGCACCTACGAGGATTTTATTTTGGAAGATATCAGCACCAAAGAAGAAGAAAGGAAGATTGACCCGCTCTCGTCTTTATTTGAGTTTTTGGGGCATTTGCGCCCGGGCGAAAAAATTTGGATTCAAGTACTAACCCGCCCCGTCGCGAACGACCGATGGAAAAAACAAGGTGAGGCGCTGGTGGCCAAGATGGCCGGGAAAGTGGTGAAGGCCACCCCCAATTTTATAACGCAAATAGTGGATGTTATTCATGACGCTATTGTGGCTATCTCTGGCGCGGTGGTAGAGCAGTCCAAAAAAAAGGAGGACCAATTCAGGATTTTAAACCTCTCGCCAGGCGAGCGTTCAACTATGGAGGCTATTGAAACAAATATTTCCAAAATTGGGCTGGAAACCTGCATACGCTGGATTTATCTGGCGCGTCCAGATGTCTATAATTTCCTGGCTGTCCCGGCCGTTAATGGTATTTTTAGGCAATTCAGTTCACAATCATTAAACGGTTTTAAGGGAAACGGGGATGTTGTGACCAGCACTGATTATTTGTTTACGGAATACCGCAACAGACTTAGAAAAATCAGATTGTATAAATCTTACCGCCTGCGTTCGGCGTTTCATCCTCCATATAACGGCCGGAGCAAGCCGATGGTTTTATCAAGTTCGGAGCTGGCCACCATCTACCATTTCCCCGGCTTGGTGGTGTCTGCCGCCGCCGTCCCACGCATAGAAGCCAAACGCGGCGCCCCTCCCGCCAATTTGCCGGTTTAAAGTGCTATAATTAAATTCAGTGGATGACGAGCAAAAAACCACGTATTTTGGGGAGACGAACTTCAGGAACCAGCTGAAGAAATTTGGTATCAAAAAAAATGACCGCCGGAAGCATATGTACATCATCGGCAAAACCGGTATGGGCAAAACCACGCTTTTAGAAAACATGGCTGTGCAGGATATCCAAAACGGCGAGGGCATGGCTTTTTTGGACCCGCACGGCGACACCGCCGAACGGCTTTTGGATTTTGTCCCTAAGGAGCGGATAAACGACGTGATTTATTTCAACCCCGCTGACACTTCTTATCCCATTGGCTTTAACGTTATGGAAAATGTTGACCCGACGCGCAGGCACCTCGTGTCCGACGGGCTTATGGGAGTTTTTAAAAAAATCTGGGAGGATGTCTGGTCTTCGCGCATGGAATATATTTTGGCAAATACTATTTTGGCGCTTTTGGAATATCCCGAAGCCACTCTTTTGGGCATCAATCAGATGCTGATAAACAAGGACTTCAGAAAAAAAGTTGTTGAGTATGTAACCGATCCGGTCGTAAAATCTTTTTGGACGCAGGAATTCGCTAAATATACCGATAAATACGCGGCTGAAGCCACACCGGCAATCCAAAATAAAGTCGGGCAGTTTGTTTCAAACCCGTTAATCCGCAACATCATCGGCCAGCCAAAATCCGCTTTTGACATCAGAAAGGCGATGGACGAAAAGAAAATTATAATTATCAATCTCGCAAAAGGCAGGGTGGGCGAAGACAATTCCCGGCTCATCGGCGCGATGCTGGTGACAAAACTTTATTTGGCGGCGATGAGCCGGGTGGATACTTTGGAACCCGACCGACCGGATTTCTTTTTATATGTTGATGAGTTTCAAAACTTTGCTTCCGAGTCCTTTGCCAACATTTTATCCGAGGCGCGGAAATACAGGCTTTCGTTGATTTTAACCCACCAATACGTCGCGCAGATGGATGAAAAAGTGCGGGACGCCGTTTTCGGAAACGTCGGAACCACTGTGACTTTTCGGGTGGGCGCGGAGGATGCCGAAATGCTGGAAAAAGAATTTTCTCCTGAATTTACGGTGGAAGATATCGTAAATTTGGGGTTTGCCAATATTTATTTGCGTTTAATGATAGACGGTGTGGCGTCTCATCCTTTTTCGGCGGCGACTTTGCCGCCGATTCAAAAGCAAGCTCAATCTTTTAAAGAAGAAATTATAGAAGCTTCCAGAAAAAATTACGGCGGCGCTAGAGAAAATGTTGAAGATAAAGTAAATAAATGGATGGAGGAAATTAGCGGAGGAGGCGCGGGAGTTGGCCAGGCGAAAAATTGGCCGGCGAGGGAATCAGCCGCTCTGCCAAGACAGCAAGCCAGCCAGCCGCTTTATGACGCCGTTTGCTCGGTCTGCGGAAAAAAAACGCAGGTGCCTTTTCCGCCTGACCCGGCGCGGCCGGTTTTTTGCAAAGAGCACATTGGAATGGCCGGAAGATTTAAGCAGGCGTTTACCGGTCAGCCGGCTAATCAGCCGAGGAGAGAAGAAACACAACGCCCCAGGCCGAGCGCTGGAGAATTTGTGCCTAGAAAGCCAGAACGCACGCATCAGCCGTTTAAGCGGACGGAAAATATTCAAATGCTGCGCGAGGCCTTGAAAAAATCTCTTGACGCGCAAAAAAATAAGCCCGAACCTATTCCGGCGCCAAAAAACGAATCTAACTCCGGGACTCTCAAACCAGGGGAGAGAGTTGAGTTATAATTATTTTTTCTCGGCGCGCTCTACGTACTCGCCGGTTGAGGTGTTTACGCGGATGACATCACCTTCATTGATGAACATCGGAACTTGGATTTGGAGGCCATTTTCCAGTTTTACGGTTTTGGAGCCGCCGGTGGCAGTGTCTCCTTTGTAAGAGGGCGGGGCCTCAACAACTTTATAGTCAATTTTTACCGGCAATTCTATATTAATTATTTTATCGCCGAATTTGTAAGCCAAAACTTCAGTGTTCGGTTTTAAAAATTTTGCAATGTCGCCTAATTGCTTTTCTTTCATCGAAAAGCGAGCGGTTTTTGCCCGCCTCGACTCGCCTTGCTCGTCAAGGCGAGGCGAGGGATTGCTTTTTTCGCAAAACCAAAATTCCCCACGGGTCGCGTAAAGAAACGTAATCGGCTGTTTTTCTATTTCGGCTTCGGGATACGCGTCGCTCCCCTGGAAGGATTTGGCGACAATTTTTCCGGTAATGAGATTTTTAAGTTTTGTCTGCACGGTGGGTTTTCTTTGCTGCATGCGCAAGAAATTATATTCCAAAACAAGATAAGGCTCGCCCTCCATTTCAAAAACCACCCCTTTGGTTAAGTCCGTATATGAAAGCATTGAGAAATAGTGTATTATATTTTTTATGGAATGGCAAGCAACAATAGGAATGGAAGTTCACGCGGAACTTCGGACCAAAACAAAGATGTTTTGCGCTTCCAAGAACGATCCGAACGAGCAACACCCGAACATAAACATTTGCCCGGTGTGTATGGGGCACCCGGGGACGCTTCCTGTGATAAACGAAGAAGCGGTGTGCCATGTCCAGCTGGTTGGGCTGGCTTTGGGCGGCGAGGTCCAAAAATTTTCGCGTTTTGATCGCAAAAATTATTTTTATCCGGATCTCCCAAAAGGCTATCAAATTTCGCAATATAAACACCCATTGGTTTTGGGCGGAAATTTAAATAATGTAAGGATAACACGCGTTCATTTGGAAGAAGACGCCGGTAAATTAATGCACGACCCAAGTGGGGAATTCAGCTTAGTGGATTTTAACCGGGCCGGGGTGCCTTTGATGGAACTGGTCACGGAGCCGGATATTGTTTCTGCGAAGCAAGCGCGGGAGTTTGCGGAGGAGCTTCAGTTGATTTTTCAATATTTAGGCGCGTCCGAAGCCAATATGGAAAAGGGGGAGATGAGGTGCGAGGCGAATATTTCTGTTTCAAAAACAAATGATATGGGGGCTAAAGTTGAGGTAAAAAATCTAAATTCGTTCCGCGCCGTAGAGCGGGCGATTGAGTACGAAGTAAAGCGCCAGATTGAGCTTTTGGAGGGCGGCAAAAAAGTGGTCCAAGAAACCCGCGGATGGAATGAAAATAAAGAAGAGACTTTTTCGCAGCGCTCAAAAGAATCGGCGCACGATTATCGCTATTTTCCGGAACCGGATTTGCCGCCGATGGAGTTTTCGGATAAATACATTGAAGAGTTGCGTGCGACTATTCCGGAACTTCCGGAACAAAAGAGAAAAAGATTTACGGAGGAATATGGTATTTCCGGGAATTTAGTTGAGACACTGGTTCGCGAACGTTCACTCGCCGCTTTTTGGGAAAAAGTTATTTCTGAATTAAAAGATTGGCTTGCGGAAGAGGAAATAACCCACCCCACAACCCCCTCCCCTACTTTAAGGGAGGGGGAGAAAGGGGGAGGGTTGTCTTTATTTTCTGATGCTCTAAAATTGGCTGCCAATTATTTTACCTCCGATCTTTTGGGATTAATGAAAGAAAAAAAAATATCTGCAAACGAACTCTTGGTTGATCCGGAAAATTTCGCGGAGCTGATTAAAATGATTTATAAAAATGAAATTACCTCGCGCGTGGCAAAAGATGTTTTGCGAATAATGGTTGAGCAAGGCGGAGACCCCTCAACTATTATAGAATCCAAGGGGCTAAAACAAGTGGGTAACGAAAAAGTGTTGGAAGAAATCGCTAAAAAAATAATTTCTCAAAATTCCAAAGCAGTTGAAGATTTCAAAAAAGGCAAACAGGAATCGCTCCAATTCCTTGTCGGTCAAGTGATGAAAGAAACCAAAGGGGCGGCAAATCCGGAGATAATTAGGGGGGTATTGACAAAAATAATAGGGGGAGTGTAATGGGGGTGTTGGGTTAGATTCACGGATGGGGGCAAAGTCCTGGGGCTGTCCGTGTAACAGAAGACTTAACCAAGCCGAAGCGGCTTGTAATTGATCTGGCCCCGAAGCCACAACCAGGGAGGCGGAGAAGCGAAAGACGTCACACTCGTGATAAGTAGCTTCTCCGCCTATACTTCGCCTTTCAGATTTAGGGGTAAAAATTAAAAAATGAGGTTTTTAATTGGCCATAGAAAAGGGAATATGTTGCTCTGAAGGCCTATGAGCAATTCCAATCTCTGCCTCCGCCCGGTCGCAACCGCGACCGGTTATTTATTTATCCAATTAAAACAAACCCACGCTATTGACAAGGTTGCTATAGGGCGCTAGATTCTAAATTAGAAAGGAGGATGTATGGCTGAAAAACACATAGAAGTGGCCGCGAATCGCGCAGTTCCATTGCGAAGGTTGTGTGTATTAGCCAAAAAGAGACTGAGAGCCAGTTCTTTGCGCGGGGTAATGATAAAATCAGTTCCTATGGGTTTGGATACGGTCTTTGTGCTTAGCAAGAGAGCCAAAAAAATTAATAGAGATTAAAAATTGGAAAGAAACCGAACACTTTTTCCTAAGGAGATCCATCTGATCTCCTTGTTTTTTTTGAAGTATGTCATCTGGCGTTTTGCGTAGTGCCATGTGGCGGTTTGTAGTTGAGTAGTCATTAGTTTATAGTCCAGCTTGCTGCGCAGATAAAGCGATGTGTAACGGTATTCTAGCCCCAAATCATAAAGCCGTTTCCAGCTTAGGCCTCCGTGTCTAAGTTTTTTTACTTCGCGGACAATGCCCGGAAGACGGCGAAAAAGCCGTGTACGGATTCGTTTTTTTAATTCCTCCGGCGGGCGCTTTATTCCTAACCAGATTATCGCAATTTTGTTAATTTTGCTTTCCTCGCGACCGCCAAGCGGTCCTCTGGGTTGTGTGCTCGCAAAACCCGCAAAATCAACAAAATGGCTCTTTTCCTTCCACGCGGCAATTTCAATCGCTCTAATCAGCCGCCTAGGATTTTTTTGTTCTATAATTTTTGCGCGTTTAGGATCTATTTTTTTGAGCATTTTTAAAAGTTCCGCCGCTGATTTACCGGTCAGTTTTTTTCGGAGCATGCGGTTGGGCGGCACCCCGCCCAATTTCACGCGGCCGAGTGCGGCGTCAATATAAAAACCCGTCCCGCCGACAATGATTGGAATTTTACTACTATGATATATCATAGTGGTTGCTTTTTGGGCGCATTTTTTAAAATCCAGAGCAGTAAAGACTTTTTTGGGGTTAGCAACGCTTAAACAATGGTGCAGCACCCCACGCATTTCTTTTTTCGTGATTTTGCCGGAGCCAATATTCAACCCTTTGTATATTTGGCGGGAATCAGCTGAGATAATCTCTCCACCGATTTTTTGGGCGAGCGTAACGGCGAGTTTTGATTTCCCGGACGCTGTTGGACCAACAATCACAATTAGTTTTTGCTTGCTTGACATGTCTTTGATTGTTTTGATATGATTTAGTTGGATAAAACTAAAAGAGAAGGGGAGGTTTATATGGTTGTGATTAGAATTCTTAATGTACCTACAATACCAATGGGGCTTGGTGACGCGGAGGGCAATTCGGAGCCCATCATCGATATCAATTCCAGATCAAGATCTGTTCAAAAAACTTTTTTGCGACAAAGGCGTTTTCATACTTCGCACGGGGTGCAGTGCCTTGATTATTATTTAGAGGAAAAGATCGTGCGCATCGAGTGCTTAGATGAGGCAAGTGCCGTAAACGTCTTAGAGGATACGGGGTTAAGCTATTTGGCTTCCCATCTTCCTCCTAGGTTCTCTGACGCAGTTCGTCTTATTGGTTAATGGAACAGTAGAGCGGATAGAGGCGGCTTGTAGAAACAGGCCGCAATTTTATTTTATCATTTTTAAAAATTCATCAATGGTTTTTTCGCCCAAATCTCCTTTGTCTCTTTCTCTAACGGCAACTTTGTTTTCTTTAGATTCTTGTTCGCCAATCACTAGAAGGTAAGGAATACGTTGAATCTCGGTTTCGCGGATTTTTTTGGCGACAGTTTCGTTCCGTGCGTTTAACTCCGCGCGGATATTGTTTTTTTTAAGCTGCGCTGTTATTGTTTCGGCATAATCTAAAACCTTGTCGTTTATAGTTAGCACTGCGGCTTGCACTGGTGAAAGCCAAAACGGCAACGCTCCGTCAAAATGCTCCAATAAGATTCCGACTAATCTTTCAAAAGAACCGAAAATGGCGCGGTGTATAACCCAAGGTTTCTTCTTTTGACCCATTTCATCGATATAGGTTAAATCAAATTTTTCCGGCAGCATCACTAGATCTAGCTGTGCTGTTCCCAATTGCCAATCTCGCTCTTGGCTGTCTTTGATGTGTGCTTCAATCTTCGGGCCGTAAAAAGCCCCCTCGCCTTTGGCAATTTTGTATTTGATTTTAGACCGCTTAAGACCGTCCTCAAGCGCTTTTTCCGCAAGTTCCCATTCTTTTTGTTCGCCCAGCGCCTTTTCTGGGCGGGTAGCTAGATAATACTCGGTTTCAAAGCCGAGGCCTTTGTAAAACTCGCTGATTGTTCGCACTACTTTCAAAATTTCCGCCTCTGCTTGATCCGGACGCACATAAATGTGAGCGTCGTCCATTGTAATTTGTCGCACGCGGAAAAGCCCACCCAAAGTTCCGGAAAGCTCGTTTCTATGGAGCAGGCCGATTTCGGCAAGGCGCAATGGCAAGTCGCGGTAGCTTCTTATTTTTGAATTATAAATATAAGTTGATTCGGGGCAATTCATCGGTTTTATGACAAGCGTTTCATTTTCATCCACAGGATTGTTAAACCAAAACATATTGTCGCGGTAATGCTCCCAATGGCCTGATTTTTCGAAAACGTCTTTTTTTACCATTATCGGCGTAGAAATTTCGTCGTATCCTTCGCTGTCATTGATCTCGCGCGCTTTTTTTTCAAGCTCTCTGAAAATTATCATTCCCTTGGGATGCCAAAAAGGCGCCCCCGGAGCGATTTCATGAAAAGAAAAAAGGTCCAGCTCTTGGCCTAATTCTCTATGGTCGCGGTGCTTCCTATTGCTTTCGGACATACTTTTATGCTAATATTTTTTCAGAAACTTTTCAAGAAAGCGAGGTGTGGGCGACAAATGAACATTGATAACATTCTAACGGTGGCGGTAGAAGCAGAATTTGAATCGGCTTATAGAATTTTCTGCAGCGAATTAAGACGGATTTTTCCAAAACCAAAACTGCTTTTGGGAACCAAACATTTAATAGATTTTTTAAGGGATCGTTTGAAAGCGGTTCCGGCAAGAACAGTTCTCAACAGCAGGGCGCTCTACGATGATAAAACTAATAGTATTATTGTGACCGATCATGAACTCCGTCAAGACGCTGTATACAGGATGTTCTGTTTTTTCCATGAGCTCGGTCATGTTTTGCACGCAAACTTAAACCCTTTTCTTTGTAGCAGTAATTTTTATAAATTGCACGATAGTACGATACTCGCAGACCAAACTAGGGGAATAATTTACTCCGCCGTTTCAGAAGGGATGGCCCAGTATTTGGCGATATCGCTATCTTTACAACATGGCGATATGCAATTACGCCGTGTAGCATTTTCCGAACATCGGGCATGGTCTACGGCGGTCAGTGAGTTTGTATTACATGGTTTAAAGCCGCTCCACGATTTTGACGACAGATGCCGTTTGGGCTATCAATTTGTTTACCAAACGGATCCAATTTTAAAGGAGTTGGAAAAAATGATTTTATGGCCGCCGGAAACGATGGAAGAATTGCGTAACCCAACCGCTTACCGCGCCCGCCTTGGAATATAGGCGGTTTTTTATATCCTCCTAATCTCTTAGGCAAAATGCTAAAATTACAAATTTCAGACTGATCGGCCTCAGATTTTCAAATTCCATACTTTTTCATCAACGCATTGACTTTTTTATCCCATTTTGCTTGGATAGTGGAAGAGAAAGGAGAACAACCATGGCAAAAAGCAAAACGAAGCAAGAGGAGCCCAAGCTCGACGGTATGCGATTGGGGATTGATACACAGCTGA
>LCKG01000010.1:2288-16967 GCA_001001285.1 Parcubacteria group bacterium GW2011_GWC1_45_13 | reverse complement strand
GAAATTCCGGCGGAGGTGTTGCAGGAAACGCCGGAAGCTGTTATCATCAGGGACATTCACCCTTCGGCGCCCGTGCATTATTTGGTAATTTCAAAAAAGCACGTTGCTTCCGTGAAAGAAATACCGCACGAAGATGAAACCTTTGTCGGGCATTTGGTCCACGCGGCCAAAGACGGCGCGGAAAAATTGGGGCTTAAGGGATACAAACTGGTGTTTAACGTTGGCCGCGAAGGTGGACAGATAATTGACCACGTGCATCTGCATATATTAGGAGGTTGGAAATAAAATTATGGTGGAAGTAAGAAAAAGAGAAAACGAATCAGCGGGAAGCCTGCTCCGGAGATTTACTAAAATCCTCCAGCGGAGCGGTTTTTTGGTACGCGCCAGAAAAGGAAGATATTACATCTCACCTCAATCGGCACACCAAAAAAAACGCGAGGCTCTGCGCCGGCTGGATTGGGAGAAGAACGCGCGACAGCTTAGGAAATTAGGTAAAATCCAGTAAATGAAGTAACATAAGGAGAGAAATGAAAAATTTAAAAGATAAAATCGCGGAAGATCAAAAAAACGCTTTAAAAGAAGGAGATACCCTGCGACTCTCCACCTTAAGAATGCTTTCCGCGGCCATCGCCAATAGAGAAATTGAGCTCCGGAAAAAGGATGTTGGACTTTCCAACCAAGAAATTTTGGACGTAATTTCTTCGGAGGCAAAAAAGAGAAAAGACGCTGCTCAAGGATACAGAACCGGCGCCCGAGAAGAGCTTGCTCAAAAAGAGGAAGCAGAGCTTAAAATTTTGCAATCATACCTCCCTCCCGAAATTGCGGAAGAGGATTTGAGGCGAATCATAAAAGACGGCATCCGCGAGGCAGGCGCTAAAAGCCAGCAGGATTTCGCGAAAGTCATGAAAATAATTATGCCCACCTTAAAAGGCAAAGCTTCCGGCGATAGGATTTCCAGCACGCTTAAAGAAGAACTGAATAAAGCGACATGATTGAAATCCGGAATCTGACAAAAAAACGCACGAATACCGAAATAATAAAAAAGCTTTACAATAAAATATTCCCGCCTACCGGACGGGCAGGCCATAAAAAATTTGAGCTGGACGTAGTGCTGGCGAGTCCCCGGCTGATGCTGGCATTGAATAAAAAATATCGCAAAAAAGAAAAAGTTGCGGATGTGCTTTCTTTTTTGCTGGAGAAAAACCGCGGGGAAATTTTTTTAAACGCGTCGGAAAAAAATCTGCCCTATCTTTTTGTCCACGGCTCACTCCATCTTCTGGGATACGATCATAAAACAAATCAGGACGCGAAACAAATGAGCATGAAAGAATTAAATATTTTTAAAAAATAAAATAATGCGCGCAAGAGGCGTAATCGGCATAGATATAGGCACCGAATCCATAAAAGTGGTGGCCCTAGAAACAGTACCGGGAGAAAACTCCGCCCGGGTAGTGGGCGCAGGAGCAGCTTTAACCAAAGGAGTGAAGAGGGGCACCGTTATGGAACCTGAAGAAACAGCCAAGGCTATAAAAGAAGCCGTGGCCGCTTTAGAAAAATCCACTGGAATAAAAAGCGGCTACGTTTATGTGGGCATAGGCGGGGCGGGATTGGCTTTTCAAAAATCCAAAGGGCTGGTGGCAGTGTCTCGCGCGGATGGCGAAATAACTAAAGAAGATATGGCTAGGGCAATTCAAGCCAGCGAAACAAATTTGAGCCGTACCCAAAACAGAGAAATTTTGCATAAATTCCCAGTTCTTTACCGAGTTGATAACGAAACCATCACACACGATCCAGTGGGTCTTATGGGGGTGCGGCTGGAAGCGGAAGTTTTATTTATAATTTCATTTTCCCAAAGTTTAAAAAATGCCATCAAGGCCTTTGAGGAAGCAGACATATATATAGAAGAGATCATGGCGAGTCCCCTGGCCGCGGCACACGCCGTTTTGGATCGCCGCGAAAAAGAAGTTGGCGCGATGCTTTTGGATTTGGGGGCTTCCACCACCTCCGTTATTTTATTTGAAGAGGAGCTGCCATATTCTCTGGAAGTAATTCCATTCGGCTCATCCCACATTACGCAGGACATTGCAATGGGTTTACGCGTCACCTTGGAAGAAGCGGAAAAAATAAAAATAAACCACGGCGCGGTGAGGTATGAGAATTCATTTTCCAATAGAAAATCTGATTTGGTTTACGGAAATTATTCCAAAAAAAAGCTTGCCGAAATAATTGAAGCAAGATTGGACGATATTTTTGAACTGGTGGAAAAACACTTAAAAAAAGTGGAACGAGCGGGGCTACTCCCCGGCGGAGTAATCATCGTAGGAGGCGGCGCAAATCTCCCAGGAATAGAAGAATTCGCCAAAGAGCGCCTGAAGCTTCACGCGCGGGTGGCCGAACCGGCCGCTTTGGAAGGGTTCAAAGATAAAGTCAGAAATCCGGCATGGTCGGTCGCGGTCGGGACGGCTCTCATGGCTCTGGAAAAAAAGAATGCTCTTTCACCGTTTCTCCGCGGCCGCTCCGGTTCATTTTTCAAATGGCTCCGCGCCTTTTTGCCGTAGTTGTGCCAACCTCCATACCAACACGTTTTTGTGTGGGGGTCAACCTTGCGGTATTTTCCATCATCGCTAATATGGAGTTGTTTTACTTAAATAAAATTTATGCCACATATTAAACCAGATATAGAATCGTTTGCTCGGATAAAAGTCGTGGGCGTTGGAGGTTCCGGAGCCAACGCGGTCAATCATATGATCCGCTCCAAAGTGCGCGGGGTTGAATTTATCGCCATAAACACCGACGCGCAGGATCTACATCAAAGCCTGACACATAAAAAAATAAGAATCGGCAAAGGCATCACCAAAGGATTGGGCACAGGAATGAATCCGGAACTTGGCAAGCAAGCAGCGGAGGAAACCAAAGATGAAATTCACGAAGCGCTAAAAGGAGCCGATATGGTTTTTATCACCTGCGGGATGGGCGGAGGCACCGGCACCGGAGCTTCTTCCGTAATAGCGCACGCCGCCAAAAACCAGGGAGCGCTTACCATCGGCGTCGTAACTAAGCCTTTTATTTTTGAGGGGCTGGAACGCGCCAGAATCGCCGAAAACGGGTTGATAAAACTGCGCGAAGCGGTTGATGCTTTGATTGTCATACCAAACGATAAACTTCTTTCCATAGTATCAAAAGAGACGCCGTTTCTTTCGGCTTTCGCCATGTGCGACGAAATTTTGCGCCACGCTGTTGAGGGCATCTCCGACCTCATAACCGTCCCTGGAGTAATCAATGTTGATTTTGCTGACGTTCGCGCTGTCATGCAAGGCGCGGGCTCCGCGCTTATGGGAATAGGCATGGGGCGGGGCGAGGCGCGTGCCGAAGAGGCTGCCCGGGCCGCTATCAGCTCTCCGCTTCTAGACATTTCCATAAACGGAGCGAGGGGCGTGCTTTTTGCCATCTCCGGCGGGCCGGATCTTACCATGTGGGAAATAAACGAGGCAGCGAAAATAATCACTGCTTCCATAGACCAAGACGCAAAAATTATTTTCGGTGCTATTCAAGATGAGCGCCTAAAAAAAGGAGATATAAAAATAACGGTCATCGCCTCCGGATTCCCGGACGACCACATAGGCAAGTCGGCGACTTTATTCGGCCCGGCAGTCGCACAAAAAAACAGCCCGACCTCCACAAATCCCACCGCAAAGCCAGCCGGTGCGCAATCCCAAAACAAAAACGCCTCCGAAGACTCCGACTGGGACTCCATCCCCGCGTTCATCAGAAGACAGAGAAAATAGTGCTATAATAAACTCATGCCGGATGGGTTTTTAAATCCCGAAGAAGCGATTGAGGCGTGGGACGTGAGGCCGGGCGACAAAATCGCCGATTTTGGCTGCGGAGCCGGATTTTTTTCTGTGCCTTTGGGTCAAAGGGTCGGGCCAAACGGCAAAGTCTACGCTTTGGACATCCGCCCGGAAGCGCTGGAGGCCACGCGCGCCAAAGTGAAATTATTTCATCTTTTTAATATTGAATCCCAACGAGCAGACTTAGAATTGCCACGCGGGTCAAACATCCGGGACGAAAGCCTTGATAAAATTGTAATTTCAAATATTCTTTTCCAGGTGCAAAATAAAAACGCCGTGGCCCAAGAGGCATATCGCATTTTACGGAAAGGCGGGAGCTTAATGGTGGTAGAATGGAGCGAAGGCGCATCCTCCGGGGGCCCTTCCATGGACCACCGCGTCGGGGAAGACGAAGCCAAAACAATTTTAGAAAGCGCCGGTTTTTCTCTTTATAAAAAATTTCCCGCGGGAAGCTATCATTACGGTTTAATTTTTAATAAGTAAAAATGGATAAACTGCAAATTATAATAATAGGCGGAGCGGTTATTATAGTGGTTATAGCCGTTTTAGTTGTCACAGGAATCGTTCCCGGGCTAAAAGTCGGCGGAGAGAGCGGAGTGAGCCTTGCCGTATGGGGATTTGACAACGAATCCGCCTTAAGAGATTTGGTTTTAAAATACGCGGAGGCGCATCAAAATTTTGACGTGAGGTATTCCAAAAAAGACCGGGCGAATTTTGAAAGCGATTTTTTAAACGCTATCGCCCGGGGCGAAGCGCCCGATATTGTTGTCTTCCCTTCCGATTATCTTAACAAACACAAAGACAAGCTTTCGGCCGCGCCAACGATTTTATTTACCGAGCGGGAAATCAGCCAGCAGTATATTGAAGCGGCCTCCGTATTTCTGGGAGCAAAAAATGAAGTTTTAGGTGTTCCGTTTTACGCCGAACCTCTGATGCTCTTTATAAATAATGACATTTTCACGAAAAATTTTATCGCCTCGCCGCCAAAAACCTGGGACGAATTTCTAAATGACGCCGCGAAATTTACAAAAAAAGATTCTTCCGGAAATATCGCGATATCCGGCGCGGCTTTGGGACGGGCGGAGAACATAGAAAACGCCCCGCTTATCTTAACCACGCTCTTTTTGCAGTCCGGAGAAAAAATCATAAATAATTTAGGAGAAGTCGTGCTGAATGAACCGCTTAACATCGGGGGGGTTACGCTCCATCCGGCTGAATCTTCTTTGCAGTTCATTACCGACTTCGCGAATCCTAAAAAAAATTCCCAAAGCTGGTCGGGAGCTTTGCCGGAAGCCAAAGACGCTTTTATTAATGGGGAGTTGGCTATGTATTTCGGCAAAATTTCTGAACACAATGAAATAAAAAATAAAAACGTGCATCTGTCCTTTTCCGCGGCCCTTTTGCCGCAGTTGGCCGACACCACTCGCCCCATAACCGGAGGAGTCATGTTCGCCCTGGCAGTGCCTAAAGCTTCAAAGGCGCAACAACAGGCCTGGCAATTCATACAGTTTTTATCAAGCGCAGAAAATTCGGCCAGCTACGCTGATAAAACCGGAAACGTTTCTACGCGGCGCGACGTCTTGCCTGTTTATCAAAAAGAGTCCACACGTTCGGTTTTCGCGAATTCGGTCCTGGCGCTTAAACTGTGGCCAGATCCAGATCCAATGCGCACCGATCAAATTTTCAGAACTTTAATAGAAGACATGGCCGTGGGGCGGTTCACCCTGCGCGATTCATTGGAAAAAGCTAAGGCAAGACTTCAAGAAATATGAAAAAAAGTTTAATTTTTAATCTTTTATTTCTTGCTTTTCCGACATTCGCGGCGGACGGCCTTGTAACCTGCGGTCTGGGTAACGGGCAATACTGCACGCCCTGCGATCTTTGGACTTTGGCAAGCAATATCGTGGATTTTCTCGTAAAACCGCCCAGCGGCTTGGCGTTTCCGGTCTTAGTGCTCGCGCTTCTTATAGGCGGAGTTGTTTGGGCAACCAGCGCTGGAGACCCAAATCGCATTGAATTGGGGAAAAAAATTATCACATCTTCAATTATTGGAGTCTTCATCGCTTTCGGCGGCTGGCTAATCGTTGACACCATCATAAAAACTTTAGCCGAAGGAAAAATCACCGCCGCTTGGAATACAATAAACAAATGCGAGGAGTCTATAACTTCCCCACCTTCACCTATCACGCCACCTATAACAACGCCTACGCCCGGGACCTTTCAAACAGAAGCAGAAGCTAGGGCGTATTTCCAAAACACTGACATAGAAATTAATAAAAGCCAGTGCACGGCAACCAAAACCACAGATTGCACAGATCTCAAGGGATTGCCGATAAGCACGGCTGAGCGACTTAAAGCGCTGGCAACATCCGGAGGATTTTGTATAAGCGGCGGAACGGAGGGGGAAGGTGTAATCCACCAAACCCACGGCGTAGGCAAACCAATAGTTGATATCACGCCATCCTGCTCTGGTGATTTTAATATCGCAGAACTAACTGGGTTGAGAAATAGAGCGGCTATTCAGGCAAAAGAAGCGGTATGCGAAAGCCAAAACGGGACTTTGCGTTCAACCAATAAAAGTTGTGTGATAAACTCAAAAGGCTTTACTGGCGCGCCGTTCACAGCATCCGAGCTTAAAAAGCTTAACCATATTCACGTTGTTTTTCCGTAAAATAAGCTTATAATAAAGCCATGCGAATTAACAAAATAAAAATCTTTCTTTTTTCTATAATTTATGCTATGATAAGCAGAGGAACAACTTATGCTGCCGAATATGTGTTGGGTAACCCTATAAACGCCGGGACTTTCGGGCAAGTTGTGGAAAAATTCGCCCAGCTTCTTGCCAAGATAGGCATCCCCATAGCGACGGTTTTCCTTATTTATTCCGGCCTGCTTTTTGTGACAGCCAGAGGCAACGATGAACAACTCAAAAAAGCCAAGGGCACATTTTACTGGACAATCCTTGGCACGGCTATTTTGGTAGGCGCTTATGCCATCGCTTCGGCTATTGTGGATTTTGCTGGAAAATTATAAAATAATAAAAGGTCGAACCTAAATTATTGATTAACAATTAAATAAAATAAAAATATGAACACAAAAACACTGGTTAAAATTTCACTTTCAACAGCATTGCTGGCGCCGCTTTTCGCTTACGCTGCGAATGTAACCGACATTCTTCAACAAACCGAAATAATCTTAAATAGGATTATTCCTATATTAATGATCATCGCCACCATCGTTTTCCTTTGGGGCGTTATCAGATACATTACCGCGAGCGGAGAGGAGGAAAAATTAGCGGAAGGGCGCAGATTTATAGTTTTTGGCTTGATTGGCCTTTTCGTTATGGTGGCGATCTGGGGAGTGGTTCGGGCGCTGGTTTCCCAATTCGGAGTAGGAGGAGGCATAATCCCGCCTGGTCCCGGAGACATAAGGCCGTCGCCTTAATCGTAAGACAAAGTGATGATTGCCGTAGCGTACGCCAAAACCATTGACGAACTAATCGCCACTATACAACAATCCATTTTAGACCCTATCACTAATTTGCTTTTGGTATTGGGCGGGGTGGTTTTTCTTTACGGCGTTGTGGAGTTTATCATGGGAGCCTCGGCCGGCCAAACTTCCTCATCCGGAAGCATAAGCTACGCCACTCGCGCCAGAGGAAAGAAACACATGGTATGGGGGCTTTTTGGGCTTTTAATTATGGTTTCCGTCAAAGCCATCATCGCCATCTTACAAAATTTTTTCGCTTAATATGACTATATCCAAACTCTTCGGCAATATAACCATAGTGCTCAATCAGCTGATTGGAATTTTGTTTATTGTGGCCACTCTTGCTTTTTTATGGGGAGTGATACAATATGTTCTTGCTTCAGGAGATGAAAAAAAACTGGCCGAGGGGAAAAAATATATTATCTACGGCCTAATCGGGCTTTTTGTGATGCTCTCAATGTGGGGGATTGTTACGGCCGTCAGAAATACACTTTTCAACACCGGGGGCGGAAATACCATACCTCGTTGTATAGACGTAGGCGGCCCTCCGCCTCCTTGCACCACATAAATACGACTTTGCCGCCGTGGCGAAACTGGCATACGCGCACGACTTAAGATCGTGTCCCGTAAGGGATGTGGGTTCAACTCCCACCGGCGGCATATCGCAAAATCAAAAAACACTCCGAGACTAATCGGAGTGTTTTTTGATTTTTATGCAGTATTCTTGAATTAGTCCGAACGCATTTTCGTCCCGATGGCCATCGGGACGAGGAATTCCCCCCGCCTGCGTGGCCGACCCGAGCTTCGCCATAGGCTACGCCGAGGCGAGAGCCACTTTGGCGAGGCGAAGGCCCGCGAAAATTCGGAAAGGTCGTTCAGACCCTGAAGGGTCTTCATACCCGATGGGCGGCGGAGCCGCACCGCTGACAATTTCAAGTTTTTCTTTGGCGGCAACTAATTCAGAATTCGCGAGACGAATACAATTACATGATAAATCATTTTGAGATAAATAAAAAGAGAAAACCCGCTAGGTCCGAAGACGTAGCGGGGAGCAGTTGGTCTGCTCAGTCCGTTGTTGGTTGCTGGTCACACGGCGACGGTTCTGGCCATCGGGAGATGGCTCGAGAACGATTTGTTGACCGCCATGAACCAGACGAGAACTCCGAAGCTCCAGACGAGCATGCCAGGCCAGACACCCCACGCACTAACGGCAGGCCACGAGGCCGCGTAGAGAGCGATTCCTCCCACCGACATGATGGCGGTCAGCCACTTGTCGAAGGTAAGGAGGGTGAACAGCATGACAGCGAGAACCGTGACGACCGGGGCGAGCGGCTCGACGATGAATTTAAGAAACGCACCGAAGAAGAAAACCGCCATGGCGATCACGGCCACGATCTGGACGACCTCGAAGCCCTTGCGAAAGAACTTGATCATGGGACACCTCCTATTTGGTTGGGAATTTGCGGAATTTCAATCCACTGCAAGGATAGCATATTCTATGGTAAAAGTCAAGCCCAAACAAAAAACCAGCATTTCTGCTGTTTTTATAGCCTAAATTCTATGGATTTTCTGATTAAAAAATTTTCTTCCCCCAAAATGCAGAATCGCCAATTCGTTTTTGCCCCCAAAATCCAATACAAATTAGTCGCCGAGCGAAGCGAGGCGAACCCTTCAAACTTGCAATTTCCTACGTGGTGCACTTTTATAGACGACGTTAGAACCTCTCTCAAGGTGCTAACCGACTATTCGGTATTCAATATAGTAGCATCTTGGTAGCTTTTCTCAATGCAGTAGAGAGCTGTTAGACGCGGTTAGAAAGCAGAAAACTGATATATTGATGAATACTGCCCGTCAGCAATAGAACCTTGCTTAGAGTGCCCAACTTTTTACGTCCGTATCTGCCCGTAAATGTTCACAATAGTCACGAAGTTCACGATATAAAAAATAGGCGAGAATATTGCCCATAGGAACGCTCACACAGGACGGGCGTTTTTTTAGTATAGCGATATGGCAATATATGGCTTGCTTAAACTTGTTTTTGAAAAAGTAAACCAAGTCATTACTCATAAAAAATAGCCGGAGTCTTGATTTTTTGGTAAAATGAACTCATGCACAAGAAAAAACTTCGCATTGCACAACTTGCCCCTTTGTGGATTCCAATACCGCCTCGAACATATGGCGGGATTGAGCTTATGCTTTCCGAACTCACCGAAGAGCTGATAAAACGAGGGTACGATATAACGCTTTTTGCCTCAGGCGACTCAAAAACATCCGCAAAATTCGTTCCTGTTACCGAAAAAGCAATCTGGCTTGATCGCGAGTTGAAAAATCCGCACGCGCCGGTGATGCGGATGTTGAAAGAAATTTTCGATCGGTTTTACGAATTCGACATTCTCCACAACCACTTCAATTTTTTTATGTTTCCGCTCTCGCTTCGCCTTGATTGTCCGCGATTTTTAACCACGGTTCATCGTCCGGTAGATAAACATTATGCGGAGGCGATGAAATCCTATCACAAGATCAAATATGTAGCGATCTCCGAGGATCATAAACGGAGCATGGAAGCATTTGGCGTTCCCGTATGTGATGTGATCTATAATGGCATTGACCCCGCGCGTTATGAGTTTAATGATTCTCCCGGCGACTATCTTTTATATTTGAGCCGCCTTAACCGAGAAAAGGGCGTGCTGACCGCTATTGAGGTGGCCAAAGCTGCGGAACAAAAACTGATTATTGCCGGAAACAGCGCGGGAAATGCCGAATGGTCTTTTTTCCTGCACGAAATTCAGCCGCATCTTCATGACGATAATATCTCCTTTCGCGGACAAGTGAATTTTCAGGAAAAAGTTGAACTTTTGAAAAACGCCAAAGCGCTTCTTTTTCCGATTGATCGCCAAGAGCCATTTGGCCTGGTCATGATTGAAGCAATGGCTTGCGGGACTCCTGTAATTGGCTTTAGAAAGGGCTCGGTACCCGAAGTTATAGAACACGGGAAAACTGGTTTTGTTGTGGGCACGCCGGAGGAGATGATTAAGGCGATAGGACAGCTCTCTGGAATTAACAGAAAAATATGTCGTAAGGCGGTGGAAGAGAAGTTTTCTTTGAAACAAATGGTTGATAAATATGAGAAAATCTATGAAAGGCTCGCATAAAAAATTTGGTAAAAGAAAACTTCGTATCGCTCAAGTCGCGCCGCTCTGGTTCACCATCCCGCCAAAAGGATACGGCGGAATCGAGCGCATCGTGGCAATGCTTACGGAGGAACTGATGCAAAGAGGCCATGAGATCACGCTCTTTGCGTCTCCCGGATCAACCACATCCGCCCGGCTTATTTCTGTTTTTGACAAATCGCTCTCGGAAGCAAATATCCCATGGTCAAACCCGATCTGGAATTTGCGGAATCTTTCCCGCGCGTTTGAGATGGCCGAGGACGGAGAATTTGATATTGTCCACTGCCACCTCGATCTCTGGGGGTTATTTTTTCAAGGAATTGTCCGAACGCCGATGCTCCACACTATGCATAACCCCCTCTACCGCACCAACGCGGACGCGACCAAAGATGATAGGTTAAGGCTCTTTAACGAAGAGGCACACCGCACCAATATCGTATTCATCAGCGAGTCAGCGCGCAAAAACTCAATGGTTGAATTCCCAAAAGGACGGGTGATCTACAACGGAATTAACCTTGGTCATTTCCGTTTCAATAAAAACGGCGGGGATAATTTCATCTGGATAGCGCGGATGAATAAGCACAAGGGGGTGGAGAACGCGATTGAAGCCGCGGAAAAGTTGGGAGTAAAATTATTGCTGGCTGGGCGAATCGATCCCACACAAGAAGAATACTTTGAAAAAATTATTAAGCCGCATCTTAATCAGAATATCAAGTATGTCGGAGAGTTAGGGGATAACAAACTTTCCGACTTTTACGGTCGAGCAAAAGCTCTCCTCTATCCGATCGAGTGGGAAGAGCCCTTCGGCTTGGTGGTTGCCGAAGCAATGGCTTGCGGCACGCCGGTCATAGCGTATCGCCGGGGTTCGATGGAAGAGCTTATTAAAGATGGGAAAACCGGTTTTGTGGTCGAATCGAACATTGAAGCGCTCATAGAAGCGATGAAAAAAATCAACACGATTGATCGAGCCGCCGTTCGCAAGCATGTCGAGGAAAAGTTCAGCAAAGAACGAATGGCTGACGATTACGAAAAAACTTATTATGAATTATGCGAACGAAAGGCGTGACAACCAAAAAAGAAATTGCCGCGAGGCTTGAAGCGGACATACGCAAGCTTGAAGACCGCGAACACGGCTACATACGAGCGGGACTTCCACGATTCCCGGCTCTTTTCGGAAGAGATTCATGTATTGTTTCCTGGCAGTTGATTGACTACGATCCCGATATCGCTCGCCGCACTATTGAAATTCTTGCACGGCTTCAGGGAAAAAAATTCGACAATGCCAGCGAAGAAGAACCCGGCAAGATTGTTCATGAGTGGCACCCGAACCCCGCGGAGTACAAAGCTCTTGCTTGGCCTCTTCCTTACTATGGTTCGGTGGACGCAACGCCGCTTTTTGTATACCTTTGCGGCCTGTATTACGAAAAGGCCGTGGACACCGAATGGCTCGCGGCTTATTGGCCGCATATTGTTTCCGCGCTTGAATGGTGCGAGAAGTATGGAGACCTTGACGGAGACACTCTTCTTGAATATGAGAGGAAAAACTCGACTGGCCTTACGCATCAGGGGTGGAAAGACAGCCGCTTGAATCATTTGAATATCAACCCTCCCGTAGAGCTTATTGAGGTTCAAGGATATTATTACGCCGCATTGCGCGAGGCTTCGGAGTTTGCGCTCATGCTCAAAAATACGAAACTTGCTCGCCGTCTAGCGAACCGATCGGAAAAGGTAAAAGAAAACTGCATCAAAAAATTCTGGCTTGCCGATGAGAACTTCTTTGCATCCGCGCTTGCCGAATCAAATGTTGCGGACAAACACGTTATGTCAAACCCCGGCCACATTCTTTTTACTGGCATTTTGGACGGCTACGATGATAAAATAAAAATGACGGTAGATCGTCTTTTTCAAAAAGATATGTGGACGCCGTATGGCATCCGTACTCACGCTGAATCAAATCCCGACTTCAATTCCATGAGTTACCATCTCGGTTCTATCTGGCCGCATGACAACTGGGTTATCGCTCAGGGATTGAAGAAGTACGGATATGTTCGCGAGTATAAAAAGGTTAAAAGGGCTCTTCTTGACGCTTATCAAGCAATCGGTGAAATCCCGGAACTTTATGCTGTCGTTGAGGAAAAAATAGAAAAGATTCCGGTCGCGTGCTCGCCTCAAGCGTGGGCCTCGGGCGCGTTATTAAATTTTGTTTTAGAAAAATGATAAAACTTCGCATCGCCACAATGGTCACTGGTCACTATACAACTCCGCCACCATTCGGGGTGATTTACGCTCCCATGGACATCGCGGTTGCGGTGAGCGAGGGGCTTCAGCGTCGCGGGCACGATGTCACGTTTTTTGCGCCCGAAGGATCGGATATAAAAGTGTTGCGAGTAGAGAGCGGCGGTCTCAAGCCGTTGCAGCAAAATGGAGGACTTCCTATCTTAAAGGATAAAAAAGTAGGTGGTGCGGAAGTGTCAAAGGTTTTTAATCTTTGGGACCAGTATCTTCTCTCGCTCATGTATAAAGAGGCGCTTGAAGGCAAATTTGACGTTCTTCATATCCATCCAGTTGATAGAGCGCTGCCGCTGGCGTATGCAGCGCGGAAAGTTCCTACGGTATATACGTTGCACGACCCCATTTATCCTTGGCGCGCAGAAATGTTTAAGATGTTCGCAAGTCCCAACCAATATTATATTTCCATAAGCGATGCGCAGCGAGTCCCAGCCCCCGATCTCAACTATCTCGCAACCATTTACAATGGCATTGATCTTGCTGACATTCCGTTTTCCGAAAAGCACGGTGGCCACCTTTTGTTTGTTGGAAGAATTACCCCTGAAAAAGGCGTTGCCGAAGCAGTCGAGGTAGCTCGAAAAACTGGAGAAAAACTTTTCATTCTCGGTCCAGAGACAACTGGATCATACTGGGAAGAAAAAATTAAGCCGTATCTCGGCGATCAAATTCGCCATATTGGCGTAGTATCCCGCAAAGAACTGTATGAATATTACAAAAACGCCAAGGCAACCCTTGTGCCAATTCAATGGGAAGAACCATTTGGGTTGGTAATGATCGAATCAATGGCCACTGGAACGCCGGTTATAGCGTTTCGGCGCGGATCGGTGCCAGAGATTGTAATTGACGGCAAAAACGGCTTTATCGTGAATACCGTTGAAGAAATGGCGGAAGCAACAAAAAAGATTGGTCGCATAGATCGCAATCTTTGCCGTGCTCATATCGAACAAAATTTCGACCTGAAACGCATGATTGATCGCTACGAAAAAGAATTCCTAAAACTTGTTGGGTAGAAACGATCTAACGCTTTCTCTCTCAAGCTGGCAAAAATAGATGGAAATAAAATACTAAAATTGCTATCCAAAAGACTGCGGTATTTCTGTTTTCTTCCGGCGACATTTCTTCATATTTTTCCAGCACGGGCAAAAATCGGAAAGTTTGATTGTGGTGCGGCCAGCGAGAATCGAACTCGCGTCTCGTCCTTGGCAAGGACGCATTCTGCCACTAAACCATGGCCGCGAAACCTGTTATATCCCCATCGGCAACAATTTTATCGATAATATTCCCATTCTTCAACTTTTTTAATTTTTTTTCAATCTTGCGCGCATCATTTAAAGAATCTACCTCTTTTTTGAATACAAGTTTTAAAGGCTTTAGATGCCGTAATGATTTTGTTTTTCCGGCATTGTGTTCCAATAAACGCAGTTCTAAATCGTTTGTGCTACCAATATAATATCTTCCGTTTTTCTCGCTTTGTAAAATATATACAAAATTCATATATTGAGCTCGCGTCTCCCCGATGGCCATCGGGGCACTTCTACCACTAAACCATGGTCGCGGATAATTATTTATTTTAGCATTGGGTAGGGAGGGATTCGAACCCTCAAGCCTTTCGGCACTAGCTCCTAAGGCTAGCGCGTATTCCAATTCCGCCACCTACCCACGCGCGTATTTTCCCGATCCCGACGCTCTCGCGTCGTGAATCGTGGATCCTCGATTTTCTATAAACTTCATTTAAGAAAATCGGGACAGTTCCGCCACGGAGGCGTAAAATTATGGCGAAATTGGAGTATATTTACAACAAAGCTCGAACTCATTTTACCGAAAATCGCTGAAAAAATCCAATCGCTCCGCCCCGCCGCCGTGCCGCAAAGCGGCACCGC
>LCKG01000010.1:0-2252 GCA_001001285.1 Parcubacteria group bacterium GW2011_GWC1_45_13 | reverse complement strand
CGGGACGGCGGGGCTACACTTCGGCTCGGACGGCGCGGGAAGGAGGGTTTGGGAGGAATGCCCGCGCCGTCCTTGCCTGCAAGCTGGCGGCGACATAAACATTGACAAAATAGCATAAATTTTGTAAGATGTAAAATCTTGAAGCAGTAAAATGAGCCTCGAGAAGTTGTTCTTTCACAATGGAAAAACTCACAATAGAAAGGAGGAGTCCAAAGATGTTCACTGAACGCTTCAACCCTGACGTGCTGGCAAAGATGCTGGACGCAAATTCGCCTTCGGCGAATGAGGTGAGCCGTCTCTTGCAGATGGACTCACTTGATGTGCCGGAATTGGCACGTCTGATACTCGCTTCCGACAATGAGACATCTCGACTCGAAGTTATCTCTGCCGGAAATCAGCGTCGTGAAAGTGTATGGCAAAAGCGGCTGTTTCTTATGCCGCCGCTATACATTTCCGACGGCGATCCGAACAGAGAAGGATGTCTCGACTATTGCGTGTATTGCCCTTGGCGGCACGGCAACGTGCCAGCCGACAAGCTTACGCGCATGAACCCTGACGAAGTCCGCAGAGAAGCGGCTCACTTGCTTCAGCTTGGATACGGCGACATCGAACTTGTCGCGGCGACGGACCCAGAATTACTGAAAGGTCAAAACGCCGCGCGGATGGTTGCCGCAACAAGAGAAGCGGGTGCGCAGAATGTGGGAATAAACTTTTTCCCACTCAAGCGCTCTGGCGACTACCGAGCACTTGCGGACGCAGGTTGCACTTTCGCGATTGTTTGGCAGGAGACATATCTTGCCGACATCTACAAGAAAGTGCATCCACGCGGCCCGAAGGCAAACATGCAATACCGACTTGAGGCGCACGATAGAGCGTTGCAGGGTGGCATAAAGACTGCGGGAGTTGCATTTCTCGGTGGTTTAGCTGACTGGCGTTTCGAAGCTCTGGCTACACTCGACCATGCGCTCTACCTCCGCAAGGAATACGGGGCAAACATCATCTTCGGTATGCCGCGTTGGAAAGACGGTGCTGGTATCCCGATGCACACCGCTCCGGCATTCTATGGCGACAAAGAGTACGAATTCGTGGGCGCGTTGTATTCGCTCGCGATACCGGAAGCTCTGCCGTGGTTCTCGACGCGCGAACACTTCGACTTGAGCGCACGTTGTGCGAAAGGTGGAGGTTGCATGTTCACGCTCGACTGCTCCACAGAAGTTGGCGGATACACCAAACAAGGTGGGTTCGCGCAATTTCCAGTCTACTCGCGTTCGTTCGCTCAAGGTGTTGAGTGGTTGAAAAATCTTGGCTACGACCCACAAATACATCTGCCGTGGTAAAAGGAGGAAACAATGGAAACGAAAAACTTTTACCACGACGGAATCTGGGACGCTATCGTCAACGATCGAGAGTTCGACATCGGTCGTCGGGAGTTTGAGACTCTCGTCCGGTTTCTGCCAGTTGTTGCTCGTCACGCGGCAGGTGTTGTAAACGTACTCCATCTCGGAGTTGGTAACGGCAGAGAAGTAACTCTCTTTGCTAATCATCTCAAAGTTGGAGAGTACGTTATCAACGACATCTGTGCTCCGTCTCTCGAAAAAGTTGCGGAGCAAGCGCGAGTAGCCTATCCGGACACGTCGTTCTCGAAAGCGTGTGCCGACATCGAGCAGAGTGGTGTTATAACAAAACTGCGCCAAGGAATCACCGGACAGACACTCATCGTGTTGGTTGGAAACGCAGTCATATTTTCCAACCGAGGCTTGGATGATAACATCAAACAAGCTATGGAGAGAGACGATTTATTTCTCGTTACGACGGAAACGCCGCACGAGAAAATGTCTCAATCTTACACGATCGAGCCAGTCTACCGGCTACTCGCGCAAAGCGGACTGGTAGTCAACGCGGACAACACACGCACTTGGTACGACGAGAGCGACCAGTGCCTCAAGATGAGTTGCCGAGGTGAAATTCTCCTATCTTCGTACAAACCGAAACCGGAACAACTCCGGCAACGGATGAAATCGGTAAATATGGCCGAAGTGGCTCTATGTGAGTATCAGGATATACACATGGTAGTCGGACTTTTCAGAAAAGGACGATTGACCTAAACGGGGTTGTGATCGAAAGACACAACCCCTCTTTTTTATAATTTTATTTTTATGTCGCCGCCAGCTTGCAGGCAAGGACGGCGCGGGCATTCCTCCCAAACCCTCCTTCCCGCGCCGTCCGAGCCGAAGTGTAGCCCCGCCGTCCCG
>LCKG01000009.1 GCA_001001285.1 Parcubacteria group bacterium GW2011_GWC1_45_13 | reverse complement strand
GATCGTCTCGCCCGAAATTCTGTGGACGGCGGGCTTATCATCTACTCCATAGACACTACCAAAATCGCTTCTTTGCGCTTTCCCACATTTTGGTTTGAGCCAACTCCGCAAGGATTATTTATGCTTCAAGTCGCCTTTGGCCAGTCAAAATACTATTCCGACAATTTGTCGGAAAACGTAAAGCGCGGGATTCGCCAAAAACTTAGGCGCGGCGAGTGGCCCGGCCTTGCACCTTTCGGCTATGTAAATAATCCGAAAACACGAACGATTGAGCCAGACCCGACAAAAGCACGAGTGATAAAGAAAGCGTTTGAGGAATACGCGCAAGGCCGCCATACTTTGCTTTCTTTAGGCGAACGCCTGAGTTTTTGGGGCGTAGTGAGCGGGACCGGAAAACCGCTTTGCAAAGCAACACTCAAAAGAATGCTGACCAATAAAGTGTATCTCGGTTTAATCGTTCACAACTGCGAAACTTATGAGGGCAGTTTTCCGGCAATTGTTTCCAGAGCGACTTTTGAGAAAGTGCAGGAAGTCCTAAAAAACCGAGCCAAGCCGCGCCATTCTAAGAAACGGCACAACTTCCCATTCACCGGACTATTGACTTGCGGTGAGTGCGGAGCGGCTATTACTGCTCAATACGCGCACGGACACGGCGGCACATACAAATACTACCGTTGCACCAAGCGGCTTGGCTCGTGTTCGCAAAGTTATCTGCGCGAGGACTTACTCATAGAGCAACTAAAAGCAGAAATCTCAAAAGTCGCTCTTTGCGAAGACTGGAAAGAAAAGATGTTGGCGCAAGTGGAAGTCTGGGAAAAAGAAAATATCCAGTCTTCGCAATCTTTCGCCCAAAATCTGGAAAAGGAAATCAAGGAAGCCGAGCAAAAACTTGATAGATTGGTAAACGCCTTTTTGGACGGAAGCATTGAAAAGGAAATTTATCTCGCCAAAAAGGACGAGCTTATCACTACAAAAACAGACCTCCAGCGAAGGAAGTCTGATTTTGGGCGAAAGGGAAACAATTGGATTGAACCTTTGCGCGAATGGATTTTAACCGCTCACCACGCGGAAAAACTGGCTTCGTCCAACGAATTTGATGAAATCAAATCGTTGGTGGAAAAAATTCAAAAAAGTCGGTTGGGATTGGTCGGGCGAATGGCGGATTGTGTCGGAAAATCAGCATAAAATCCCCCCAGCGCGCGAGCGAAGCGAGCGCGTACCTTCTTCCGAAAACTCCCAAAGTCTAACTTGGTCGGGGTGCGGAGAATTGAACTCCGTCTTCGCGCACCCGAAGCGCGCGTACTGCCGGTATACTACACCCCGTTATTTAATCTTTTCTTTTTTATTTTCTGCGTTTTCCAAAAGCTCGTCTGCGGCCGCGGCGTACTTTTCTGGATTAGAAATAATTTCATTGTGTCCGCCTTTTACCGAAAGAAATCCGTCTATCTTATCAGCTTTCAAAATTTTCTGCATCTTATCCATCGGGAATACCGGATCGCCAACTCCGTTTATAATGAAGATGCCAATCCCTTTTTCGTGGAGATCTTCCAGCATAGCATAGATTTCGCTTTGAGATATGGCCACAGATTCTTTTAAGGCTCTGGCCGGATTTTGACCAATATATTTTATGACTTCCTTAGTAAGGCGTTGAAGCCTGTTTCTTTTTAATTCCTCCTTGCCAAAAATCGCGCCAAAAAAAGTCTGTATGCCGTTTAAATTAAATCTTCCTGCCAATTTTGGAAATTTATCCGGTCCGATAAGGCCCGCCGGATTTACAAAAACTATGTTGCGGAATTTGTCCGGATGTAAAGACGCGGCAATAGCTGTATTGATTGCGCCCTCGGAGTGCGCAATCGCGTCAACTTTTTCAATATCGCCTTTGTCAATTAAAGATAAAAGAGCTAGGGCTTTTCTCAGCTCGTCGGCGAGATATTGTTTTTTAAGCTCGGAATCCATTAATTCTTCATCAGCGCCTTTTCTGGCGTGTGCTAAAGACAAAACCCGCCGATTTTTTTCATAAAGCGTTTTGATGGGGTCTTTATACGCTTCAGGTGTCCCTCCCCAGCCAGGCGCAAATAAAACCGGCGTTTCGGTTTTTAAAAAATCTGGTTTTACGTCAACAGTTTCCAGTTCAGCGTCCAAAACCTTAATTGTTTTTCTCTGCGCAAATTTTTCCTCAAATCCCATGCTATTTGTCGTCTCTTTATAACTTTCCATGTTATTTAACATAATGCTTTTTTTTGATCTTGGAAACCTCTTCCTCTTCCAAGCCGAGACGCTTGGTTTTTCCAGCCTCTGCCAGTTTTTTAAGCTTGCTTTTGGCCAGCGCCGAAAGCTCTTTGGTGCGCTCTCCCAGATATTCCTCCGTATTTTTATCTGGAGAATCCAAAACTTCGTCCATTAGAGCGTTTAAAATCATGCCGACTTTGGGGCCCGGCTGGACGCCGGCGATTTCCATTATCTTATTCCCATTTATCTTGAGCATTGTTACCGTAATCGGATCCCTCTGTAATTTTTCAACCAAAAACCGGAAATGGCGCAATTTGTAGGGCTCGGCCTTAGGAACGCCCGAGCCGATGCGGTCGCAGATGCGCACGCGTATCAAATCCTCCATATCCTCCGGACCAACGCGCGAGATGAGGCGCCGGACGGATGAATCGGTTACCTCATCAACGTTGTAATAAAAAAGGTGGTAGCGGACAAGTTTAGCGACTTTCTCCACAAAATCGTTTCCGTATTTAAGGCGAGAAAGAACCTGCGCAGACATTTTCTCTCCGATAACTTCGTGGTTGTAAAAAGTGGAGTTCGGGCCATTCCCGCGCTTGGCGCGCGGTTTGCCAATATCGTGGAAAAGCGCGGACATGCGCACGACTAATGGCCATTTTTCCTTAGCGGCATGGTCCAACGAGCGCAAATTGTGCTCCCAGACGGTATAGATATGGTGCTTGTTTTGCCCAACCCCGTAGCCCTCCTCCAGTTCAGGCAAAAATAGCTTTAAAATACCGAATTCGCGGAGCATTTCAATGCCCAAAGACGGTTTTTGACTCATGATTATCTTTGAAAATTCGTCGCGGATTCTTTCTTTAGCAATAACGTCCAAAAGGCGCGCTTTTTCCATCAGCGCTTTTTTGGTGTTTTCATCAATTTGAAAATCCAATTCAGCAGCTAGCCTTACGGCGCGCATAATCCGTAGCGCGTCTTCTTCAAAACGCTCGTTGGGATCGCCCACGGCGCGGATTAATTTTTTCTCCAAATCTTGCTGTCCGCCAAAGGGGTCAATCAAGCTCGCGCCGGGGAAGAAGTCCGACTTCTTTGGGATCTCGAAGTCGGACTTCGAGGAGGGCGCGAACTTCATCGCCATTGCGTTTATCGTAAAATCTCTTCTTGCCAAGTCTTCCTCCAATTTGTCCGCAAATTTAACCTCATCAGGATGGCGTTTGTCAGAATACTTTCCTTCCAATCTGTAGGGGGTGATTTCTATGGTGCGTAGCCTCGGATTTTCCGAATCAGTAACCACGCTTACTGTCCCAAATTTATTTTCATAAAAACTTTTGGGAAAAAGCCCCTGGATTTTTTCCGGCTTTGCGTTGGTGGTGATGTCCCAATCCTGCGGCGTCCTTCCAATTAAAAGATCTCTCACGCACCCGCCAACAAGATACGCCTCAAAACCGGCGCTATCTAAAATAGCGAGCGCCGCGCGAACTTCTTTGGGAATAGTGAAATTCATAATTTTTTACGCCCTCGCCCCGATTTGAACGGGGAATACATGGTCCGAAGCCATGCGTGATATCCGTTTCACCACGAGGGCATTTAAGCCAAATTTAACATGTTTTTGGACATTTGACAAATACCTTGAAAAGGAGTATAATAGGGGTAGATCTGAATAAGTTACTGCTTCCACTAGGGCTACGGATATAGAAGTGCATTAAACATGCCATTTAATTAAAATAATAAGGCATAGCACTCACATGTCTGTTCCGCAGTCCTATCGGGAGCAATAGCTATTTCCTCCTCCTCCCATGAAAAGCTTTATGGACTTCTTTTAATTGTCTATCCGTAAAATGGGTGTAAATTTGGGTGGTGGAAATGTTGGCGTGGCCAAGCATGGCTTGAACGGAGCGCAAATCGGCTCCGTTTTGCAAAAGATCGGTGGCAAAAGCGTGGCGCAGGACATGCGGAGTAACTTTTTTGGAAATACCCGCCGCAATGGCGTATTTTTTAATCATTCTTTGGATTGAGCGCGGGGTTACCGGAAATAATTTTTCGTTATCAACTTCTCCTCTTTTTTCAAGATATTTTTTAATGGCATCTTTGGCGCGATCTGACAAAAACACCACCCGAATTTTCCCGCCCTTCCCGCGGACGGAAAATTCATCCCTTTTTAGGTTTATTTCATCAATGTTTAAATTGCAAAGCTCCGAAATACGGAGTCCCGTTGAAAAAAATAATTCCAAAATTGCTTTGTCCCTCAAAATTTTTGCGGATGTTCCTTTGGGGATGTCCAGTAATCTTTCCAAATCCTCCGGACTTATAAGGTCCAGTTCCCGCTGGGGCAGTTTGGCAAGCTCAATTTTACCTGTATCCAAAGAAGCAATGTTGCGCTTCGCCAGATATTTCAAAAACATCCGGAGGGCAATAACATAATAATTCTGCGTGGGCTTATTTAAATTGGCACGATTAAGATACAATCTGTATTTTCTGACTAAATCCTCACTTATGTTTTTGGGCTCGCTAATTTTGGCGAAAGCAAAAAATCTTTTTAAATACCTGTCGTAATTTTCCACCGTCTTTACTGCCCGCCCTTTTTCTATCTCCAAATATTCCAGAAATTGTTTTTTTAATTCTAAAATACTAGCCATGGTTTTATTTTACTATATTTTGCGACACTTTTAAAACATTGCAAAAAGCGCGCCCATTGCTAAACTTATTTAAGATACTTCGCCGGAACAATGGAGGGTTTATGAGGATTGCAGAGTGCGCGAGTTGTTTTAAAAACCAGACAAGCGGCGACCTTGAAAGAATACGGTTTGTTTACAAGGGCTTCATTATGAAAATAACGAAGCGGCCACACGAGTGCGAACAATGCGCGAAACGCCGGCACACCGAAATTTTCAACCGGCACAATGCAGAGAATTGCCTAGCAGCGGCGACGTTGGGAGGCCTAGAAATAAACTGGTGGCGCTATGTAAAAATAATTCAGAGAGGAGACGCCATAAGAAAACACGGCGCGACCAGAGTTCTTTTGGATTTAGGAGTGCTTTCGCTTAAAGAGACGGGGCGCTACAGCATTCTTAACAAGGGGATGCTTGTTGGGCCAACGGCTAACCGTTTCTTAGGGCTTTATTTTAAAAGAAAAAGCGATGCGGCGGCATTTGCCAGTATCGCGCTAATGAGCGACAGCAGCTACGAGATTATCGAGATCGGCGGGGCAGCTTAGCCCCTTTTTAATTTACGGTTTTGTTTTTAACTCATTTATGTTATAATCAGCCCAATGTTAAAATCGCGGACAAAAAAGAAAATAGTGGAGGCACATAGAGTTCACGAAAAAGATACAGGTTCCGCAGAGGTGCAAGTGGCTTTGCTGACTAAAAGAATTGACGAGCTCACCGATCACTTAAAAAAACACCCCAAAGACAACCACTCGCGAAGAGGGCTTCTTACGATGGTTTCAAAAAGAAAAAGATTTTTGGAGTATCTCCAGAAAACAAATAAAACGTCTTACGAAAAGTTGATTAAAAAGTTAGGGCTTAGAAAATAAAATGCCGGATATCAAACATAAAAATCAGCGCGTCGCGGTCTTTATTGACGCGCAGAATTTGTACCACTCCGCGCGGAGCCTTTTTGGCGGGCGGGTGAACTTTAAAAATCTGCTCCAAATAGCCATCAGCGGAAGGCAACTTATCCGCGCGTTTGGCTACGTTATACGCACCAAAACCGGCGAAGAAAAACCATTTTTTGAGGCGCTCATCAAACTCGGAATTGAAACCAGAGAAAAAGACCTTCAGGAATTTTTCGGCGGAGCGAAAAAAGCGGATTGGGACGTGGGATTGGCGGTAGACGCTATCCGCACGGCGGAAATTGTGGATACAATTGTTATCGCCTGCGGCGACGGCGACCTTATTCCCTTGGTTGAATATCTAAAAAATCAAGGGCGAAGAGTTGAAATCATTGCTTTCGGCCGCTCAACATCCGGCAAACTTAAAGAAATCTGCGATGAATTTGTGGATTTAGGCGAAGAACCCGGGAAGTACATAATAAAAAAGTAATAACCTCCCAAAACTCAAAAAATCGCATTCCGGATGGGCGCAAAAAAGAACTGGTTGCCTGCTTGTCCACCACACTTTGTCTTTTTTCGTTGTGGCATCTTGATAAATACCAGCAACCTTAATCATGCGGCGACAGCAATGCCGGCGAAACCAAGCTCTACCGATTATTCTCACGCCCCTGAAATTAACCACACCGCCAAGAAGCCTAGTTGCCGACTCTGTATACTCTATATAGTTTGCTATTGTTGTCATAAACATTCCTCCCTCTGCCAGATTTTCTGTTTCAAGTATACACCCAGCCGCTAATCTTGTCAATAGTGACATTTTTGGGCGGGCAATATAAAATTTAGACATGACTTACAAATCAACTATTATAATTAACAAAGAAGGCAAATGGTTTGTCGCTCATTCTTTAGAATTGGGTGTTGCCAGCCAGGGGAAAACCATTGAAGAAGCACAAAATAATTTAAGAGAGGCGATTGAACTTTATTTGGAAGACCAACCCGAACTTAAAAGACAACTGTCGCAAAAAGATTCAGCGCCCATGGTGACATCTCTAGAATTTAAGCATGTCTAAGACATTCTCCGGAAAGGGGCTTGTTAAAATTTTAAGCCGCCAGTTCGGCTTTTATTTTGTTTCGCAAAAAGGAAGCCATATAAAATTGCGCAGGAAAATCGGCAACAAAACCTTTACCACAATCGTGCCTCTTCATAAAGAGCTTGCGCCAGGAACTTTCCGCGCATCACTCAAGCTCGGCGGGCTCGAAGAAGACAAATTTTGGAAAGTAGTGAAGAAATAAAAAAAGCCACCGGGATTTCCGGACGGCTTGACACCGCTAAATCTAAAGAATAGTATCTAAGTATTATTAATTAACATTGATGGTCTCCGGATAGATAGGCTATTTATGTAGTCTAGAATCTGGAGAGCATTGCGTAAAAATATGCAATCAAAAAAATTTACGATGGAAGTCGGAGGAAAAACTCTTACCGCCGAGTTTACTGATTTGGCGCACCAAGCCAACGGGTCTTGTTTGGTGACTTACGGCGGGACAGTTGTTTTGGCAACCGCCGTGCAAAACAAATCCATGCGCGAGGGAATAGATTTTTTCCCACTCACGGTGGACTACGAAGAAAAATTCTATGCTGCAGGGATGATTTTGGGCTCGCGCTTCATGCGCAGAGAAGGCCGGGCGTCAGACGAAGCTATTTTAGTTTCGCGCCTCATTGACCGCTCTATTCGCCCGCTTTTCAACCAAAAAACAAGAAATGAAACACAGGTTATTGTGCTTACACTTTCAATTGATGAGGACAATGACCCGGACGTGCTTGCGATTTTAGCAACCTCTCTGGCACTGGGAACTTCCAATATTCCTTGGGCAGGGCCTATAGGCGCGGTGAGGATTGGCAAAGTTGACGGGAAGCTTGTAATAAATCCAACTTATAAAGACCGCGAAGACGCGTCCTTAGACACAGTAATCTGCGGCATGGGCGGCAAAGTGAATATGATGGAGGCGGCCGCGACGGAAATTGTTGAAGATGAGATAATGAAAGCACTTGAGCTTGCCGCGGCCGAAAACGACAAGCTTTGCGAGTTTCAAAATAAAATCATAAAAGACATCGGCGTGCCGAAAGCAGAAATCCGGCTCGCCGAAGCGCCGGTGGACATGCGCGCGGAATTTCAGAAAAAAGTCATAAAAAAACTGGAGGAAACAATCTACATAAAAGAAAAGCTGAACCGCTACGAAGCGATGAATGAATTAAAAAGGCAGTGGATGGAAGAATGCGAAGAAAATTTTAAGGATACTCCGCATAATATCGCCGATTCTCTTTTTGAAGACGCGATTAACAATATTGTCCACAAAAATATAATAGAAAAAGAAAAAAGGCCCGACGGCCGCGGGTTAAAGGAACTGCGCCAGCTCTTTGCCAAAGCCGGAGTTTTGCCGCGGACACATGGCTCGGGAGTTTTTTACAGAGGCGAGACGCATATCCTTTCCGTCGCCACTTTGGGCGCCCCCTCGGATGTCCAGCTGATTGAAGGAATGGAGGTGCGCACCAAAAAAAGATTCATGCACCATTATAATTTCCCGCCGTTTTCGGTGGGGGAGATAAAACCGATGCGCGGGCCCGCGAGGCGCGATGGACGCGGGCGTGCCGATAAAAGCGCCAGTGGCTGGAATCGCCATGGGTTTAATGTTTACAAACGGCGGCAACTATAAAATCCTAACCGACATCCAAGGCCCGGAAGACCATCACGGCGACATGGACTTCAAGATCGCTGGCACCAAAAACGGAATCACCGCTGCGCAGATGGATGTGAAAGTGGACGGAATTCCTTTAAAAATTATGAAAGAGGCGCTTTTACAGGCCAGCGAGGCGCGGCTCCAAATTTTAGATGTTTTAATGAAAGAGCTGCCAGCGCCAAGAAAAGAACTTTCTCCTTACGCGCCGCGGATTTTAACCATGCATATAAATCCGGACAAAATCCGCGACGTCATCGGCCCTGGAGGCAAAATGATTCAATCAATCGTGGCGGAGACCGGCGCTGAAATTGATATTGAGCAGGATGGAACTATTTTTATTACTTCACCAAGCCAGGAAAGCCTGAAAGCGGCTGAAGAAAAAATAACAATGCTGACAAAAGAATTTGAGATAGGCGAAGTATTTGACGGAACAGTCACGCGCATTTTCCCGTTCGGCGCGATGGTTGAAGTCGCGCCCAAACAGGAGGGGCTCGTGCATATCTCGGAGCTCGCGCCATTCCGCGTAAATCAAGTGACGGATGTTGTCGCGCCCGGAGATAAAGTTAAAGTAAAAGTCGTAGGGATCGACGATCAAGGCAGAGTGAATCTTTCAATTAAAGCCGTAGAGGCCCTCCAGCTAAAATCGCACGAGGAACGGAGAGCTGGCGAAACGGAGGCGAGAAAACAAGCTCAGCGCAGACCGCGTAGATAGTAGGAGGTAGGCCGTGATAAAATAAATTATGGCTGAAAAGCAAAAGGAAATTCCTAAAATAAGGACGTTCAAAACCGACGCCGAGATTTTTATGAGGGAGAAAAAAATTTCGCAGCTGGATATGGCGCGTGGCGCGTATATCGCAGATAAAGACGTTTTACGAGTGGTTCCAACCCGGCGTTTCAACTACAAAATAATAATTTTCGCGGGCATTGCCGTATTAATTGTAGGGTTGGCTGTTTTTTTCGCTTTCAGATTATTTTTTCAGGCCGCGCCCGCGCCAGCAGGACAGGCTGAAAAACCGACCGCCAATTTTTTGCCGATGGACGGAATCAAAGAAATAATATTTTCCGAAGCCAATCCCGGCGCGCTGACAAGTGCGCTCTTGGAAGAGCGTGGGAAAAACCTCCGCTTTGACACAGTGGTTTATTTGCCGATTAAAATTCTGAAAAACACCGGCGAAGAAAAATTTTTGAGGGCTCCGGATTTGACGCGCGCGCTCGCTTGGCAGACACCTTCGGAATTTTTGGATAACCTCCGGCCGGATTTCAATCTGCTGACCGTCTATGGGCGGAATTCGCGGGATATCGCGGTTATTTTAAAAATTAAAAATTTTCCGAGCGCTTTGGCATCGCTTTTTAGTTGGGAGCGGACACTCTGGCAGGATTTCAAGCCGTTTTTGCAAGCCGAGGACATAAAAAATATTTCGCAATTTGCTTTCGTGGACGACATCATAAAAAACAACGATGCCCGCGTCTTTAAAAACGTCAACGGAAAAATTATTCTTGGCTACTCTATCTTCAGCAAGCAATACGTCATCATCTCCACTTCCCGCGATGCGCTCTCAACAATCCTAGACCGTCTCATCGCTTTGCCCCCGAGATAAAAGTTTGATAAGATAATTCAATGACTCTAGATTTAGATTATTTTAAAAGACAATTGGAGGAGGAGAAAACGCGCTTAGAGGGGGAATTAGGAACGATCGCGCACAGAAACCCGGACGCGCCGGAGGATTGGGTGGTAACTCCGCCGGATCTTAATGTTATGCGGGCAGCTAAAGAAGAGGTGGCCGACCAGGAAGAAGAATTGGAAAACGCGGCAAGCGTTGAATATAATTTGGAGTCGCGCCTCAAAGATATCAATGAAGCTTTAGAGCGCGCGCGGCAGGGAAAATATGGTACCTGCTCTGTTGACGGAGAGCCGATTGATGAAGCCCGCCTCCGAGCCAATCCAGCAGCCACAACCTGCGTTAAACACGGAAATTAAAATATATGTTCACAATTGACCAAAAATTCCCGCATTTCTCACTGGAAATATACGATCCGATTAAAGATGATGTTGGGAAAATTTCACTAGCAGATTTTGCAGGCAAATGGCTTGTCTTATTTTTTTATCCGGCAGATTTTACTTTTGTCTGCCCGACCGAATTAGTGGATCTCCAGAGAAGATTTGATGAATTTAAAAATTTGAATGCCGAGATAGTTTCAGTTTCCACTGATACCGTTCATACCCACAAAGCTTGGATTGAGATGGAAGAAATTCTCAAAGGTATAAAATATAAAATGGCGGCCGACCACAACGGAAAATTTTCCAAAGATCTTGGTATTTACTACGAAGAGAGCGGGAAGTCGCATCGTGCCGCATTTATTATTGATCCCGACGGCATTTTAAGATCAGCTCAAGTAGTCGCAGACGAAATAGGAAGATCCGCCGGAGAAATACTCAGACAACTAAGGGCGCTTAATTTCGTCCGCAAAAATCCCGGCCACGTCTGCCCGGCTTCTTGGGACGAGGGGGCACAAACGCTCCAGCCCTCCATCAAAAAAGCCGGGAAGGTTTACAAAGAGTTGGCAGGAAATTAGTTAAAGTTATATTTGTATAAAAATAAAACCTCTCAACGATTGCTCGAGAGAGGCTTAGTAGAATCTGACTGCGGGTGGCTTTCCTTGGAAACCTGCGCCTTTCACTTTAATCGCAAACCCAATATCCTGCGGCACATGAGAAATTCTTTCCTTGGCTAAATCAAGAGCTAGTTTCCGCAAGCTCTTGAGCCCAAGAATTTTTTTTACCATGCCAGCGAGGCGCTCGTCATGGATGCGCGGATCCACCACGAAGTTCTGCCCATCGAAAATTCTGGCTCTCAAAAGTACAATGTGGCGCCCAAACATAATGTCGGCGAAAACCGGAATTTTCGCAACTACCGGGTTGTCAATGTCATAAACCCAAATAAAATCTATCGGGATTCGTAACGACAACCCTTTCCATGACTCCGGCTCCCAGGCCGGGAATTCCGCTTGGTCTGTTTTCCTTTCAATGAAAGCAGTGATATCCGCCGTGTGTTTCTCTTGGAGCGCCTTGTAGACGATTGCGTTTAAAAAATTAATCCGCTTCATGTGCCAGAACGGAGTATCGATGAATTTGAAGCCCGCCGTTGCATCGCTGAAAACCATATGATGTGGGCCAGGATAGACATATAATCCGTTCAGCGTTACCGCATCCCCAAGTCGCAGTGAGCACCAGGCGTGCCTGTCGCCTTTTTCTTCAATACCGCGATGCAACGAGAGCAATCTCAGCGTGCCTACTTTCAGCCATATTCTTTCCATTTATATTTTCTCCTTTCAGATTTATTCCAATTTGTTCCAAGCACAATATAGCACACAGTGTAAAATATGCAATTGCTTTTTATAGATGGTTTGCTAAAGTAGCTGGAATGGCAATTAAGCTTCATTCTGCGGAGGTTGTGGGACTCTCGGGAAAAATTATTGACGTTGAAATTGATTTATCCCCGGGGCTTTTTAGTTTTGCGATTGTCGGCCTTGCGGACAAGGCTGTTGCCGAATCAAAAGAGCGGATTTCAGCCGCGATAAAAAATTTGGGAGCAAGAAGCCCGCAGAAAAAAAATCAAAGAGTCGTTATCGCTCTGGCGCCGGCCGATCTCAAAAAAGAAGGGCCGGTTTTTGATCTGGCGATCGCGCTTTCTTATCTTTTGGCTTCAAAGCAGGCAAATTTTGACCCGAAGAACAAGGTTTTTTTGGGAGAACTCGCTCTTGACGGCTCGCTTCGGCCGGTAAAAGGCGTTTTGGCGCTCGCCGAGGAAGCGAGGCGTGCGGGATTTTCTGAAATCTACGTGCCAAAAGAAAATGGGGTGGAGGCCGCGCTAGTTGATGGGCTTAAAAGTTTTGAAGCCGGGTCGCTGGAGGAAATTTTAAATCATCTGGAAGGAAAATTTCCGATAAAAGAGAGCCGCAAAACCACGTTTGATCTTTCTGACGCCGTCAGCTTGCTTGATTTTTACGATGTCCGCGGGCAGGAATCCGCAAAGCGAGGGCTGGAAATTGCCGCCGCTGGAGCCCACAACGCTCTCATGATCGGGCCTCCGGGCACCGGAAAAACAATGCTAGCGCGAGCTTTCGCGTCCATTTTACCGCCACTTTCCCGCGACGAAGCGCTTGAGGTTACAAAAATACACTCCATCGCCGGCGCATTAAAAGAGAATGAATTTGTTTTGCGTCACCGACCATTTCGCAACCCGCATCATACTTCTTCTTATGTTTCTTTGGTGGGAGGAGGAACATATCCCAAGCCGGGGGAGATAACCTTGGCGCACCGCGGGGTGCTTTTTCTGGACGAATTCCCGGAATTTGAAAGGCGCGTCATTGAAGTTTTGCGCCAACCCCTAGAAGACAAAGTAGTCACAATCTCGCGCGCAAAGGCAACGCTCAATTTTCCGGCGCAGATTATGATGGTGCTCGCGATGAACCCCTGCCCTTGCGGGAATATGGGCTCCAATAAAGCCTGCGTCTGCAACTCCGCGGCTATTAACCGCTACCAAAGAAAGATCTCCGGGCCGATTGTTGACCGGATTGATTTGTGGCTAGGGGTTTACGGGATTGAACATAAAAAACTGGAGGATGACCAATCGCCAAGAGAAAGTTCTGCGGAGATCAGAAAAAGAGTTGGGTTGGCGCGGGAAATTCAAAAGAAAAGATTTGTTGGTCAGAACATAATGACTAACTCCGAAATGTCCGTGCGCGATATTAAAAAATACTGCGCATTGGATGACGAGTCAAAATCCATCCTCCAACAAGCCGCCGCGCGGCTAGACCTTTCTTCTCGTTCGTATCACCGCGTCATCAAACTCGCCCGCACCATCGCCGACCTGGCAAACGAACGAAACATAAAAAAAGAGCACCTCCTTGAGGCACTCCAGTATCGTCCGAAGCAGTTGACCTGATCGGCCAGCCCTGAAGCGGCGCGGGGTTTTGATTTTCTTGGCAAAACGTCTCATCTTCTTCGCCGACTAGATCACAAAATTTCTTCTGGGCTTTGACCAATCTCTCTGTCGCTTTTTTTATCTCTTCTTTAAGTTCAAATAGCCGTTTTTTGACCCCTTCTTTTTCAGACGGCGTTGTAGCCCTCGCGTTCAATAACTGCTTTAGCTCCGCACGATATCGCGCTCGAAAATTTTTGCTTTCCAAAAGAATCTGTTGAAACTCGACGAACGCTCGATTCACGCGGATTTTGTGTATCCACTGATATCCAACACCCACGTAAATCCACGCGACAAAAATAATAACCCCCCAAACAAAATATTTTTTAATCATCTCCGTCTCCCCCTTCTGTGTTTCTGTGACAATTATACACCACTAAATAAAAAATAAAACGCGCAAGGACGGAGTTCCGCAGAAGCGGAGTATCCTTACGCGCTTGAAATTTGGAAGGAAGGATAGGCGTGTTTAGCTCGCGATAGCCGCCGGCGCCGCGGGTTTTGACGCTCTGACCTTGACCTTTTTCAAAACGCGGCCAATAGTGATGTCACAGGCATGAGAAACGGAGATCGAAATCTTCCCCTTCTCTCCCACTCTGACGAAGGCGCTTTCCGGCACAACTATCCGAAGCCCGGACGCAGTCACAGTCGCCATAGGCATTGGAATCGCATCCACCATTTCCCCGCTACGAGTTGCTACTCGGAGCGGTGTGGGGCTGGCTTCACGAGTTGGGTGTGGCGCTGGGACTACTGCCCGATCACTCGTCCACGCGAAACCAACATACCTGGCCCAAGAGAAAATCACGTCGTTCGCACATCCCTGGAGGAAATATAACTCCTCCTTGTGCTCATCAGGAAATCGGAAATGCGAGCGGTAAGCAGGTTCGCGACGCAGACGCCTGGGTTCACGCCTGTCGCGGTATTGCACCATTCCGTTCCCGGAAAGAAATCCCGACTCAATCTCGCCAACGCGAACAGGACGTTCGGCTGAAAGATTAGCGCTTGGGTTTTCCTCGCCGTAATGACGCTCCGCAATTCTCTGGAAACGCTCCTCCACATCGCACGGCCTTGTCGGCGGAATACCGCCTTCTACAACGGGACTGCCAGAAGTGATGGGATTCAGAAACCGCCAACGATGAGCTCGAAAGATTGCATAAGGCACGGAGGTCGCCACGAGAACGAGAAACAGAAGTATGCTTGCAAGAAGGCCAAACCACCGCGAATCGTAAAACGATTCGGAGATCCCGGCTTCTGCCTTAAGCTCAGAGAGCGACATGAGTTCTCCAGAAATGCCGAGTGCCGTCAGTCCCCGAAGCTGTTCACCCGGCCGTACGATTACGACCACGCCTTTGTCGCCGCGGTCATACATCCGTCCCGGCTCCTTAAGATAAGGATTTAGGTCGAGAAGTTCGCCCCACCTCGTCGGGTCATCCAAGTATTTCCCGGATAACGCCCACAGGGTGTCGTCCTTCTGGACCTTGTAAACCTCGAGATCGGCGAATGCCGTCGCGCTAAACATTACCAAAAACAGAAGAGAAAAAAGTATCCTATTCATATTGCGCCTCCATTTGTGTTGTCGCCAGCGAGATATTCCTGGCCTACTCTGCCCACCATTATACACCCGCAAACTAAAAAAGTCAAGGGGTGGCTTGACTTGAGAAAAAAGCTTTATTGTTAAGGTTAAATCTAATAAATCTGCGCGGCGCCGCGGATTTCAAAGTGAACATGGCAGCCGGATGAATTGCCGGTAGAGCCGACTGTGCCTATCATAAACCCTTGGGGCACGTATTGGCCGACTGAAACAAAAATCTGCGACAGGTGCGCGTAAACCGTCTGCGTGCCGTTGGGATGCGCGATTGCAACATATTTTCCGTATCCGCCGTTCCAGCCTTGGCTCCTGGCAACAATGACTGTTCCTTTAGCCGACGCGTAAACCGGAGTCGAGCAACTGGCAGCCATATCCACGGCGTTAAATCCATGAAGTCCCTGGGTTTTACGCCCGCCGGCAATTGGCCTCATAAAATATCCGATGAGTTCCGGCCCTCCGGTTCCGCGCACCTGCGCCGGCCGCCCAGGCACAGGAGCAAGCTCCGCGTTAGGGATGAAAAGAGTCATGCCTTCCTCCAGAGAACCGTCTGCCGGCAGATCGGGATTATGGTCAATAATTTCCTGCACATCGCCTTTATATTTTACGGCTAAAGCTTTAATTGTGTCTCCTTTTTTAACCGTAACTTGAAAGCCATCTAAGGGAAAAATCACTAACGTGTCTCCAGTTTTAATCAAATCGCCGCGTTTTAAGTCGTTCGCCCAATAAATTGTTGCGACCGAAACCCCGAACATATCCGCGATTTTGGAAAGCGTGTCGCCGTCACGCACAGTGTAAGTCGTAATCTGATCAAGCTTGTAAGTCTCAAAGTCGGCTAAGCTTCCCATGGGGCCAACCACCGGAAGAATAGATGAGTCTTCCACAATATTCATAACCGCGCCACCGGTCGCCGCTTTGGGATCGGCGGCGCTGGGAGCTTTTAGAAGTGGGAGGTTTTGCGAGTTGTAAGAGGAAGCATTGCTTTGCCCGCCGCTGAATAAATTACCTAAAAATGAAAAAAAACCGGCATGCGCGGCCTGAGCAAATGCTAAAAATAGCATCAAAAAGACGCCGGAGGCGGGCAAAAATAAGCCTTTAAGATGTGCCTTATTTAAAATAGTTTAAAAGTTTAAAAGCTAATTAATGGCGCTCGCCTGCAAAAAAACCTTATTTCAAGCCAAACTTTGGCTCCGATGCTTCCCATCCGACCATTAAGCTAAGTATAGCGCTTTTAAAAGCCAAAATCAACCTCGTCCAAAAAGCTATCCACACCCCACAAAACTGCTATCATACGCTCATGGCGAAACTGGGCGACTTAAATTCCAAACAAAAAGAGGCTGTGGAGACAACGGATGGGCCGGTTTTGGTAATTGCCGGGGCGGGGGCCGGAAAAACCAAGGTCATCACCGAACGGATCAAATATTTGATTGAAAAAGGTGTGGCGTCCCAATCAATTTTGGCCGTCACTTTCACCAATAAGGCGGCGGAGGAGATGAAAAGCCGAATCGCGCGCGTGGGTCCATTCATCGGCACTTTCCACGCTTTAGGACTTCTGATTATCCGCGAAAATCTGAAAAAGCTTGGTGTAGCAAAAAATTTCACGATTTTAGATGAAGATGACTCTCTGAAACTCATAAAAGAATGCTTAGTAGAATCAAGAATTGACCCTAAACAGTTTGACCCCTCAAGAATCAAAAACAATATTTCTCGGCTGAAAAATCAGATGATGACGGCAGATGAGTTTATTGAAAACCCGCCCGACGGCGAGGCAGGAAATGTTTTTAGAAAAATGCTCGGAAAAGTCTGGCGGCTTTATGAAGAAAAAACCAAAGCGCAGAATTTGTTGGATTTTGACGATTTGCTTTTAAGGCCGGTTTTGCTTTTTAAAAAAGATAAGGAGGCGCTGAAAATATATCAGGGGCGCTGGCGCTATATACATATAGATGAATACCAAGACACCAACGAGGCGCAGTATGTTTTGTCACAGATGCTGGCTGAAAGCAGCCGTAATATTTTGGCGGTAGGGGACATTGACCAGGCAATCTACAGCTGGAGAGGAGCGGATTTTAAAAATGTTTTGAATTTTCAAAAAGATTACCCGGACGCCAAAATTGTTTTTTTAGAAGAAAATTATCGCTCAACGGACATTATTCTGGAGGCGGCCAACGCCGTGATAACGCATAATAAATTCCGCATCCCGAAAAATCTCTGGACGAAAAGAGTGGGTGAACATCAAATCCGAATCCTGTTCGCGGAAGACGAGAAAAAAGAAGCTGAAATGGTGGCCGGGGAGATAAAATTTCTAAAAACAAACATAAAACTGAGCGAGATTGCGGTTCTTTATCGCACAAACGCACAGTCGCGCGCCTTGGAAGAAGTTTTTTTAGCAAAAAATATTCCCTACAAAATCACGGGCGGTACACGTTTTTACGAAAGGCGCGAAATAAAAGATCTGCTGGCCTACTTGAAGTTGATTCAAAATCCCAACGACGAATTAAGTTATAAAAGAATCGCCAATGTCCCGCCGCGCAAAAAACAAAAAATAGATTTCGACAAGCTTATGGAAGAATTGCGCAAAGAATCTAAAAATCCCAACGCGCATGAATTTTTAAAAAGATTAATTAAAAAAATCGGCTACCACCAATATATTAATGACGGCACCGAAAAAGGCTTGGAAAGATGGCAAAACATTGAAGAACTTATTGGCCTGGCAAAAAAACTTGACGCGAATCTTGAAAACTTTTTAGAGCACGTTTCGCTTTTTTCCATTGATGATAGATATGACCGAGCCGAAGATAGAGTAAGTTTAATGACCATGCATACAGCCAAAGGACTGGAATTTGACGCTGTTTTTGTGGTGGGTTTGGAGGAAGGACTTTTCCCGCACACACTTTCATTTGAGCCGGAAGACTTGGAGGAGGAGCGCCGGCTTTACTACGTGGCCATAACCCGCGCCAAAACCCGTCTCTATCTGACCACGGCCGGGTGCCGGACTCTTTTCGGGGAACGCGCGATAAATATGCCGTCCAGATTTTTAAAAGAAATACCGAGTCACTTGTTGGTTTATTTAAATAAACAAGAAAGCGAAGAAAATATTTATGTTGAATAAACAAAACAAATATCTAGGCCAACATTTTCTGAAAAATAAAAAAATTTTGGAGGAAATGGCACGCGCGGCGGAAATTTCTAAAAAGGACATTGTTTTGGAGGTAGGCCCCGGCACAGGAACACTTACGGAAATCTTAGCCCCACGCGCTAAAAAGATGATTGCGATAGAAAAAGACCGCGAATTAGTTGCTTTGCTTCGAGAAAAATTCAGACATTATAAAAATGTCGAAATAGTCTATGGTGACATTCTAAAGTTTCGAACTTCGGATTTCGAATTTCAGATTTCACAACCTTTTAAGATTGTGTCTAATCTCCCTTACTACATCACTTCTCGTTTTCTACGCCTATTTCTGACCCAAACCGAGTTTAGGTCAAAACTTATGGTCTTGATGGTGCAAAAAGAGGTCGCTGAAAGAATTTTGGCGCGCGACGGCAAAGAGTCTTTACTTTCGCTTTCGGTGAAAGCTTACGCTAAAGCGGAAATTATACGGCGCGTTTCAAAAAATCTTTTCTCACCTCCTCCAAAAGTTGATTCGGCGATAATAAAAATTTCTGATATATCCAGTAATTTTTTCAAACAAAATAAAATAGATGAAAAAAACTTTTTTGAAGTTCTGCGAGCCGCGTTTCAGAAAAAACGCAAAATGCTCCGGCATTCTTTAAAACAATTTAAGATTCCGCAAAAATATCAGAACAGGCGTCCAGAAGAGTTGTCATTAGAAGATTGGGTTAAAATTGTAGTAAAATAATAATATGTTAAAGAGCACGCGCCTTGTTCTAGTTCCGGCATTGATTATATCTTTACTCGCGCCTTCTTTTGCCGCCGCGGCTCTGCCTCCGTTGCCATCTAATTTGCCGTCCAAGGAAAGCTTGCTACAATTTAAATTAAACAAACCGTTCGGGGGAAAAATCACTAAAATCCAAGCTTGCATGACCCCGCCGGGTTTTATTTTGCATATAGGCCCTCCTATGGGCGGCGAGTACTTCTTAAATCCGGCAACAAGCAAAATACATGCCTTTGGTGTAATCCAGCCCGGCGTCTGGACTTTGGGCAATGCCGCGCCAGTTCCCATCAATTGTTCGAAAGGGAATCCAGCGGGCATAGGCGGATTTAGTATGGGAGGGCTTTTGGGCAATGCAGTTTCCAACGGTCTTCTTCAAGTAAATCCTATAGAGTTTGTTAATATTGCCGGAGCAGGCACAAATATTGCAACAAATGTGATTAAAGGGGTGGAAATCGTAGGCCCCGCGGGGGGGCTTATAGTGACTGGCGTGTTAGGCGAAACGTTTTCTGGACTTTCTGGAGCGTTGTCAGGCTTAAGCGGATTTTTGCCCGGCATAGGTATCATAAGCTCACTGGCAAGCGGAGATTTTTTTGGCTCTGCTTTAACCTTGGCCAGCTTATTTGATCCAACTGGAATTACTGCCATTGCCTCGTTAATTTTTAATTTGTTAGGCATAAATTTCGGTAAAAAACCCCCATCTTTGGGTTCTGCCTACCCAATAATACACATCGGCACTAGTGAGGCGCCAGCTTTTTAGTCATCCACACCCAGATTTTCATACAAAAATGGTACAATTAAGGAAGTGAAATGGGCTATTTACCGTCAAAAAATTTCATAGCCCTTGTTTCGTCATTCCTGGTGGTAATTCTCACAGGTTACTTTGGGTTGAAAATATGGAATTCGGCTCCATCGCGACCCCAAACCACAAACTCCCAATCCTCAATCTCTTTCCTTGCCGCCTACAAAGACGCCAGCCGCGACGCAGACAGTGATAATCTTAAAGATTGGGAAGAAATTCTCTGGAAAACTGACGTAAACAAGCAGGACACAGACGGCGACGGTGCGCCGGACGGCGAAGAGGTAAAAGATGGGCGCGATCCAACAATCGCAGGACGCAAACTTGCTAATGGTCCGCCGGCTGGCGGATGGAGTGACGCTTTTTTAGAACTGGAAAAGGCCAGACCAAAAACTGCCGCAACGCCCAGCACTTTGACAGAAAAAGTTGCGGGGGAGTTCGCTGTTCAATATCTTACTGCTTTGGGCAATGCTTCGCCCGGCGGCTTAGATAATTTCCAGCAAAAAATAATTTCCGAATCGCTCATCAAATCCGTTGCCAGCGGCATTGTTACTTTTAAAGACACATTTCTGCCGTCGGATATCGCCGTGGAATCCAACCCTTCAAAAGATTTTATAAAAAATTATTTGAATGCCGCCGGCAGCTTCCTAGATAAAAATTTTATGGAGCTGGACGAATCGGAAGCGGATATATTGGATAGGGCCATCAATTTGTCCGATTTCAAGGAGCTGGAAAAGCTTTCCAAGTATATACAATCCTATCAAAGGGCGGTCGATTTTTTAAAAAAACAAAAAGTCCCTTCAGTGTACGTCTCTTCACACATTGAGATGATTAATATTTTAAACAACGCAGCCGCCGCCGTAAGCTATATGCAAGCGTCGGACAAAGATCCAGTCAAGGGGCTTCTGGGCTTGTCCATTTACGGAAAACAATTTAGCCGCGTGCCAAATTTTATTCGGTCTATCCAGAAACAGATAAAATCAGACGAGCTTAATTTTTTCAAGACCGAAGGCGGGTATCATTTTTTAAGATATGAATAATAAAAAAAATATTTTAAAAACATTAGTTGCTTTCTTACTGATCTCAACTTTAGGGACTGGTTTGATATTGCCAATTGCGACATCAGCAATAGAAATCACAGGCGATGAAGGATTCAATGAGCCATTCGATACCGGAGGCAGCGGAGGCGGCACGGCTGGCAGCGCAATCGGATCGCTTCTCGGCTCAAAATGTGCATCGTTGGGGTCAATATTAGGTGGATGCGTGCCTATAGTTAGGCTGGAAAGCGTACCCAACACTATTGAAAGCAGATATATTGATATCGCCAAAGGAATAGCCAGAATGCTGGTTCAGACGCTCACCCAGCAAATTGTAAACTTAATCCGCACCGGCGGGCAGGGAGGCGGGCCTCTTTTTGTGCAAGATTGGAACCAGTTTTTGCTGGATGCCGCTGACCAAGCAAGTGGCGTGTTTATAAAAGAACTCGGATTGACGCAGCTCTGCGAGCCCTTTGCTCCGTCGCTAAGATTAATTTTCGCCGGCGGACGGCAGTCGCTTCAAGAAAGGTATAGATGCACCGTTTCAACAGTAATGGGAAATATTCAAGGTTTCTTTGATGATTTTAATAACGGCGGCTGGCAGAGGTGGATTGAACTCACGCAAGTACAAAATAACCCCTATGGGCAGTATTTGGGGCTTTTAGAAGAAAAAGAAAAAAGAGAGGCTCTCGCGGCGCAAGCCAGTTTTAACGAAGCCATGTCGGCCAACGGCTTTTTGGGAAAGAAAGATTGTAGTTATCCTCAAATAGAACATGGCATGGGTGATCAGCCGGTGGGAAATCGCTGTCTAATCGTAAGCCCCGGCACATATCTGGAAAATCGTTTAGCCGAAGCCACAACTGATGACATCAGGCAATTGAATCTGGCTCAATCCTTCGACCAAATAGCTTTAGCTTCATTTCAAACATTGATTCAGACGCTTTTCTTCTCTCCAGGAGGACTTTCGAGTTCTAATATCAATTCAACGACATTCATCAATCAAACCCAGAACAGTTTAAATAATCTCCAGCAGAGCGCCATCCAAATTACCGGAATAAATGAAGCCATCAGCGTTACCCAATCTATTATTGCAACCAAGGAAAACTCGCTGGCCAAGACGAAAGATGAAATTCAAACATTGGGACTGCTCAAATCCTGCCTGCAAAATAAATCTCTGCCGGTAAACACCGTAGACGCAGATATCGCCTCCGCTTCCTCAACGGCGCAAACTATAGAAGGAGACATTCTAAACCAGACAGTTTTGCTTGAAACGTTAAAAGACGATGAGTTTGAAATGCTTAATGTGCCTACGGTAAACGAGCTCAATGCGGCGGTTTCCAAAACCAACGCCGACATACTTAAAGTCGGCTCGCTTACCGGCGCGATAGATCAAAACAACAAAATTGCCGCAGATAAAGCAAAAGCCGAGGACGATTTACAAAGTTGTTTAAACCCGCCGCCTCCGACAAGCGGAGAATAATCATGAAACTTGAAACATGAATCTAGCAACACAAAAAAAATTCCAAATACCAATTATTACAATGGTTTTGTTGAGTTTGGCGCTGAATTTTCTGGCAGTGCCGATTGCGGCGCTGGCGGCGAACCATCTGCCGCCAGCAACGCCTGCGCAAACGACAAATAAAATCGCGGACGAAAGCGCCATCTTGGCGAAAGTAGCCGGCCCATTTAATCTCGGCGGTGCATTTATGTGGGGGATAAATATCATGCTCACAGGAGTTTTGATATTTGAATCCAGGTTTGTGGCCATAGCCGGTTACTTTTTTGATTCTATATTGCTGTATACTTTCGGCAGTTTTAAAAATTTAGTCGCCATACAGATCGGCTGGACTATCGCGCGCGATGCCTCCAATATTTTTTTTATTATAATTCTGCTCATAATAGCCATCGCGACAATCCTGCGCGTGCAAAACTACAATTCCAAAGCGTTGTTGCCGAAGCTTATAGTGATGGCGTTGCTGATTAATTTTAGCTTAAGCATGGGCTTCGTATTAATAGATTTCTCTAATCTCATGGGCATTGGTTTTTATAAAGAACTGACCAGGAACGGGTCAATTTCGCAGGCCCTGATGCGCGGAACCGCTTTTCAACAAATATTCAATACCGACAATATCACCGCGAAGGAGCCTCCGAGTTTAAGCAGCGGCATGGGTTCTATACTGGCGAGCGCGGGCGTAGCCAGCACTGCCTGCGTCATTCTCACGCTCGGCTGGTGTTTGGGAGCCATAGGACTGGGTTCAATCGTGGTGACCGGCACCTATGGATGGCAGGCAATTACCGGCGGCGACGTTGGGCTGAAAAACACAATGGAATATTTCTATACAGTTCTAATACCGATTATTTACGCCTTTCCCCTTATTTTTGTGCTGGTATTTGGAGCTATTCTTCTGGTAATAAGGGTGGCTATTTTAAGCTTCCTCTTAATATTGGCTCCGCTTGCTTTTCTATTTTATATATTGCCGGCGACAGAAAAACACTGGCATACTTGGTGGGAAAAGTTTATGAGCCATGCTTTTTTCCTGCCGGCGTTTATGTTCCTGCTTTATATAAGCATGTCAATAGCCAATCAAATGGCTCTGGCAACTTATAAGGGAGCTGTTCAAAACCTGCTTTCGCCATTTTTAATAAATATGTCTATTATTGTGGTTTTTCTAATTTCTTCACTTTTGATCGCCCGCACAATGGGAATTTATTTCGCCGGGACAGTGCTCGGCTGGGCAAGCAGTAGCCGAAAAGGCATCACGGGATTTGTGGGAAGAATGGCAGCGCGGAATACCTTGGCCCCCATCGGCGAACGCTTGAAGCCTTTGGCGTCCAGGATCACGCAAGCCTCGCCTTGGCTGGGGACTTACGCGCGCGGCGCTCAAGAATGGTTAGCTAAGCGTGGCGGCGCGCGCGAAATGGCCGAGGACCAAGCCAAAGCCGCGCTGGCGCAAGCCAAGGGTACTTGGGGAGCGTCATTCGGAAAACTTGGTTTAGCTGGCAGAGCAACCATGTTAAGAAATATGACTCCGGAACAACGCGCCGAATTTTTGGAAAGTCTTCCCCAAAAACAAAGAGAGGTTGCTGACAACATGTTACGCTCGCCGCAATTTACCGCGGCGGAGGCGGCTAAATTCGATCTGGAAAGTTGGAAACGGCAGACCGCGCCGGAGCAAAGAGCGCAAATCTCTCAATGGCTCGCTACTAATCCCAAAACCGGGCTTCCAAATAATCCCGAAACCGCGACCGAAGCTCTGCGCAGTATGAACGATGATGAAAGAGCAAACCTTGTTGATTCGCTAGCGTTTACAGACCCCGCTTTGGCAAAACAAGCCATAGGCTTTATTGAATCGCAATTCAGTCCAAAAGACCAGCAAAACTTCAAGATTGCACGTCTTTTGCGTAAAACTGATGATGAACAACATGCTAAATTCGCCACCGAACTTAAGGAGGACGATAGAGAAACTTTCTTGCGTAAAAAAGATGCCAAAGGACAAGCCAGGTTTATGGATGATTTTGCCAAGCCGGCGCCAGCCGGAGTTACAGCTGCGGATTGGACTGCCGCTAAAACTGCGGCTGAATCAACTATCCAAACTCGCTTCAGCGCAGGCGAGCAAAGGGCTTTCAAAGAAGCTGTTATTGAAAATACAAGCGGAAAATCTGTTGATAAAATTAAAACAGCCGCGGCAACAATGTCCGACGAAGAGCTAGATATTTTGCAAAAAACAGGAGACGAGAATAAAATATCGCAACTGATAAACGATTTTAGCGTGGGTACGGCGACGGCGGACCAGAAAGTTATAGCTCAAAAGATTGGCAAGAGCATAGTTAAGCGCGGGCAAGAAAATAAATATATTGATCGCGTAACGCCGCGCGCATTTATTGAAAATGTGGCAGGAGTGGCTTATAAAGACCTTGCGACAGACCCCGCCGGATACGCCAATTACCAAAAGGCTATGGAGGCTCATTTTGCCAAAGTTGACGCCAAAGCCTTGCGCAAGAATTTGTCTCCTAACATTATTAAGCAAAAAGAATTTGTGGAGGATGTTTTGACTGCAGGAACTATAGAAGATATTTCACTGATTACCGGGGACGCCAGACGCGCAGCCGCGTTTAAAGAAGGATGGGAAACCACTCTTGGCTTGAAATCCACGGCTAACAATAGAGAAAGAGCTGAATCATTAGCTAAAGAAATGGAGAATAGGAAAAATAATATAGTGGCTCAAGAATTGCGTGATCATATTGCTAGGTCACAAGCCTTGGCTGCATATTTAGACAAGAAGGGTGATAAAGTAGCCGCACAAGAATTGCGCGACAATCTTGCTTCTGATTCTCCTTCTGCGGCAGTCCTAAAAAGTATACTAGAAGGTAGAGCGCAGCCTCAAATTAAATAAAATTATGGCTGACCAAAAAGATATTTTAGAAAGAGTTTCAGAACTGCCGGATGATCTCCGGAAGGCGCTTTTTGCGCGCACAACAACTGATACAATACAAAGTATTGGCAAAAATGCCGGGCTTCCCATTGACAAAATAGGTGAGCTGGCTGATGAAACTGGGCGAGTGATGCTCGGGTTTACTCCTCCGTCTGATTACGTGAAAAATTTGGTGAGCCGGCTGGGCGCGCCGCAGGAAAAAGCGCGAGCCATCGCAGAAGAAATCAACCAGAAAGTTTTCCAACCAGTGAGAGAGTCGTTGAAGAAAATACACGGGATATCTGGGCCGGTTGCCTCCGCTTCGGCGCAAAGCACCGAAGCTCCTGGCGGCCCAAAAATAATTACACCAGTTTCAACCATAAAACAGATGCCTAGCCCTAAGCCCCTCCTCAAACGTGAGGATATTGCAGCTCCGCCCAAGCCACTTCCGGCTCCGGAAATTTCTGAATTGCTATCCATCCCTCCCATCTTTGTTAAAAAAATACCGGAACCGATAGTTTCAAAACCGGATATTATTCCTCCCCCAAAAGAATCTGTGCCGCAAAATTCTTTAGCCGCTAAAACCGCGTTGGATAAAGAATTAAATTCGCCCATTCCAAAACAAAGGCCGCAGTACGACAAAGACCCTTACCGGGAAACGATTGAACCGTAATATGCAACACCAAGTACCACAATTTATAGACATAGAAGACAAAATTTTCGGGCCTCTGACGGCCAAGCAGTTTTTCTATATCTTGGGGGGTGCCGCCATTCTTTTTATAATGTATGTTTACCTCCAGCTTTGGCTGGTAATTATTTTAGGCATTCCAATAGCGACGTTCGCCGGTTCTTTGGCGTTTTTAAAAATCAACGGCCAGCCCTTCATTAAAATTCTGGCAAGCGCCATAGATTACGCGTCTTCAGCAAGATTATATTTATGGAGAAAGACAGCCGCGCCAGCCGGGAAGAAGTCCGATTTCTTTGGGGATTTGAAGTCGGACTTCAAAGAGGCGGGCGCAACTCCGAAACTCACTCAAAGCAAATTACAGGATTTGTCCTGGTCGCTGGACATTCAAAAAAATATTAAACGATAAATATGGCCAACGCTTTACCATCGCAGGATATTTTAAGGGTAGAAGAAATCCGGGACGGTGTCCTGGTTTTAAAAGACGGTTCTTTGCGCGCCGTGATGATGGCTTCTTCTTTGAACTTTTCCCTAAAAAGCGCGGACGAGCAGACCGCGGTCATCATGCAATACCAAAATTTCTTGAACTCTTTGGATTTTACCGTGCAATTTTTTCTGGAGTCGCGAAAATTAAACATTGAGCCCTATCTTGACACCTTAAAACAAGCCGAAGCCAAGCAAACCAACGAACTTTTAAAAATTCAAATAACGGAATATATAGAATTCATCCGCACATTCGTCCGCGCTGCCAATATCGTAAGTAAAAATTTTTATATTGTCGTGCCTTTCACACCAGCGCTGTTTGCTACGCCCCGAGAAGGATTCAAGAGCTTGCTCGGAATTTTTGGCCAAGGCACCCCCAAAGCAAAAATTCTGCCGCAGGATAAATTTGACGAATATAAAAACCAGCTCTGGCAAAGAGCGGACAGCGTAATCCAAGGTCTGGTGCGAACGGGCGTTAGAGCCGTTCCTTTAAACACCGAGGAGCTAATTGAACTTTTTTACAGCCTTTACAATCCCGGTGAATTAGAAAAAGGTAAACCACCAGCTTATGGCCGTCTTTGATTTTTTAAAAACCAGAAAACCAGAAAAAGAAACCGAAATTACGCCGGTTTTTCCAGAGGAAATTTATCGCGCCGGCGTTTTGGAATTAAAAGATGTGATCGCGCCCGCCGCTTTGGAAGTCACGGCAAATCATATGCGCTTGGGCGAAAAACTGATACGAACGATTTTTATTTTTTCACTTCCGAGATTCCTTTCATCTAACTGGTTCGCTCCCATAATAAATCTGGATAAGGTTTTTGACATTTCCATATTCATACACCCTATGAACACCGCCACGATTTTAAAAAGGCTCCAGCGGAAAGTTGCCGAAGTGCAATCGCAGGTTTCCATCCGACAGGAAAAAGGATTGGTACGGGACCCGATTTTGGACACCGCTTTCCAAGATTTAGAGGCTCTGCGCGACAAGCTTCAGCAGGCGCAAGAAAAATTATTTAATTTCGGGCTTTACATTGCTGTTTACGGAAATACCATAGAAGAGCTGGATAAAGCGGAAACGGAAATAAAATCCATGCTGGAGTCGCGTTTGGTTTATGCCAAGCCCGCGCTTTTCCAACAAAAAGAAGCTTTGGACTCCGTCTTTCCTCAGGCTTTGGACACCCTCGGTGTTAACAGTTATCTGAATTCCTCGCCAGCCTCCAGTGTTTTCCCGTTTGTTTCTTTTGACCTCACTTCCAACAAAGGGATTCTTTACGGCATCAATTCCCACAACAATTCCTTGATTTTGTTTGACCGCTTCAGTTTGGAAAACTATAATTCGGTAATTTTCGCCAAAGCCGGTGCCGGAAAATCTTACGCCACTAAATTGGAAATATTGCGATCCTTAATGTTTGATACCGATGTCATAGTTATTGACCCCGAGCGCGAGTACGAATATCTAGCGGAGGCGGTCGGCGGAAGATATTTCAATATTTCTCTGACTTCTCATCATCACATCAACCCTTTTGACTTACCGATGCCGCGGGAGGACGAATCGCCCGCGGATGTTCTGCGCTCGCACATCATAAATTTAGTGGGCCTTTTCAGAATTATGCTCGGGGGTCTAACGCCGGAAGAAGATTCCGTCATTGACCGCGCCATTACCGAAACCTACGCTTCCAGAGACATCACGCCTGATTCGGATTTTTCTAAAGCCACCCCGCCGATACTTTCCGATTTGGAACTTGTGTTAGCCAACATGGAAGGCGGTGAGAGTCTGGCCCAGCGTCTTCAAAAATTCACCAAGGGCACTTGGGCCGGATTTATCAACCAGCCAACCAACGTTGATATCAACCAAAAATGCGTTGTCTTTTCCGTCCGCGACATGGAGGATGAACTGCGGCCGGTAGCCATGTATCTGATTATTCACTATATCTGGAGCGCCGTCCGCGCGGAAATTAAAAAACGGCTTTTGGTGGTGGATGAAGCTTGGTGGATTATGAAAAATGAAGATGGAGCTTCATTTCTTTACGGTATAGCCAAGCGCGCCAGAAAATATTATCTGGGGCTTGCCACCATAACACAGGATGTCGGCGACTTTTTGAATTCGCCGTACGGAAAACCCCTGATTACCAACTCATCAATCCAAATTTTGCTGCGCCAATCGCCAGCTTCAATTGATATTTTAAAACAGACATTCAATCTTACTGATGAAGAAAAATTTTTGCTTCTTGAATCCGATGTCGGCGAAGGGCTATTTTTCGCTGGATTAAAACATGTTGCTATAAAAATCTTAGCTTCTTACACTGAAGATCAGTTGATTACTTCCGACCCGGCCCAGCTCTTGGCGATTAAAAAAGCTAAAGAAGATTTTTCCGCCCAAGGCGAACAGGTATCACAAAAATAATTTATGGACGAAACAAACACAATGGACAATCAAAATTACGCAGATTTTCAGCAAACCCGCAACGCTGACGCGGTAAATCCAGCGCCAGTTAAAACTGCTACGACTGCTAAACGCATGAGTGGAGTGACTGCTATTTTATTTATTTTAGTAGCGTTAATTTTCGACGGAATTCAAGCTTTTCTCGCCTTAATTCTTATTGGTATTGTGTTAAACTGGATAGTGAGTATAGTTGCCGGACTAATCTTTTATTTCTGGATGAAAAATCTTGGGGTATCCATGCAAGAAGCAAAAGGTATGCGTATAATTTTATCTTTTTTATCAGCCGCGGGCATAGAATTTATTCCACTTATGAACGCATTTCCGGCATGGACAGCCTTTGCGATTCTCACGGTTATTTTGGAATTCACATCTAAAAAAGCATGAACACTTTTTATAAAATTTTAATGCCGGTTCTTGCATTGCTTTTTTCTTGGCAAGCTTATGCTCTTACCCTTTCTACTCCGGCTGATTTAGCGCTTGATGTTTCGCCGAAATCTCCCCGGCCAGGGACGTCTTTTACGATTTTGGCAAAATCACTTTCTTTTGATATGGTTCGGGCGAAATTCACCTGGCTTCTGAATGGAAAAAATATTGCTTCCGGGGTTGGATTAATAGAGCAGAACCTCCAGGCCGGAAAAATTGGATCGGAAATGAATATTATGGTAGATGCAATTTCAGCCGACGGAATTTCCTACGAAGCCAGTACCAAAATCATGGTTTCCGATATAGATTTTGTAATCTATCCTTTAACTTACACGCCGAATTTTTACAGAGGCTCCGCGCTCGCCACGCCCGGAAGCGTTGTTGAAATAATCGCCGTGCCCCATCTGTTTTTTGGAGGAGAAAGGTTGCGCGCTCAAAATCTGATCTATGAATGGTCAATTGACGACAAGCTTTTTCGAAATCAGTCTGGCGGCGGAAAAAACAAGTTCTCCATAAAATTAGCCGATGTCGGCAACAGCGATTACATCGTTACCTTTAGAGTCAGTACCTTAGACGGCGAAATATCCGCGCAAAAAAGCGTGCGCTTAAAAACAACTATGCCAGAAATTTTATTTTATGAAACCAACGCGCTTA
>LCKG01000008.1 GCA_001001285.1 Parcubacteria group bacterium GW2011_GWC1_45_13 | reverse complement strand
CTGACATTGGTGAAAAATTCTATCCATGCGTTCTGGTAGGCTGCATCCGTTTGGTAATTCGCCCACGGCGCAGTGTTAGTAAACCCCGTTTGCGCTTCCCGGGTTCCGAAAAAATCATCAATGAGTATGGCGTCCCATCCTCCCCCCAGCTCCAAGAGGAGTTTATTAAGTTTCTTCGCAAAAAACTCCTGCCATTGGACGTTTCCGGGGTCCGGCCAATAGGCGCCGGCGTTAGAGAGTTCGCCTCCGCCTCCTGTCACTATGGGATTCCCCTCTGCGTCTTTCAAAAGCCATTCGGGATGGTTCTTTGCAATCCAAAAAGTATCTTCTTCGTCAATGCTTCCAATGTCGGCCTGCGCCTTCCATTCTGCGAATTTCAAATTTAGCCCGGCGTCAATGTAAAGTAGTGATTTTATCGCGGGGTTATATTTTCTGAAGATCGGAAGCAGATGTTTTTTGTTGGCGCCGAGAAGAGTATTATCATAATTTATCGCGACCCTGGAGACTTGCTCCTCGGTCGGTTCAAACGAGCCGAAAATCCCAGTCGCGTCAAATTTACCTGTGCGGTAGGAGCTGGAAGATTTAGTAGGATAAGTAGTAAGTTTATGGTCAACTATTCCGCGTACAAACTCATCCTGTTTTTCTTTATTACTAAAAACGATTGTCCAAGGCAGACCGGGGAAATCCGGCAGTTCGGTGATAGTGGTCGCGTTTGACCCTGGACGGCTTGTGTCAAACGGGGAATTATTTACGTATTTAAACCAAACAAATAGGGCCGCTATAACAATTAATAACGGTATAATTACGTATTTAAAAAGTTTTTTCATAAAAGCGAATGCAGATACTCTTCTATATTTGCATACCCGTCTCCATCAAGATCCTTATTTCCATCAGAAGCATCGCTAGGATTTAAACCGGTCTTTTTTTCCCATTCATCGGACATACCATCGTGGTCGGAATCAGCTGGCACTACCCCGCCAGAATATCGCGGATAGCCCCCTACTTGAGATGGCGAATCAATAATCCTGCCGGTTCGAGTTCGAATGTCGCTCACAATTCTTGTATCAACAGCATCTCTTTTTGGTTTCGAAGCTCCTGCTTGCCCAAGCACTTTTTCGTAAGCTGATGCGGCATTTTGGGTAGTAACCTTCGGAGTTTCAAACGGCTTACTAACCAAATATGTCCGCTTGGCCCATTCTATTTTTTCGTGGAGAGTGCTCCCCTGAATAAACGATGGGTCAGGGTCTATCGCGATAAATTTGACGATTCCTTCATCCGTATCCATATCGCCGCGTCCGGAATTTCCCTCGATGAAAAATTTGGGAAGTCCCCGCGAAGGTTTATCGTTTACGTCTCTTACCTGAACCCACACCGCCTTCGAATCCGGATTTGTGGAAAGCCCAGCTATAAATGTATTCCCCACTATATTGGCGAAAGTATTTGAGAAAACATCGTAGAAAAATAGCGCGTCATTGCCCCAATTATAAATAACGTTATTTCGTATATCGAGCGTACCCCCATTTTTATTCATGGGATTTCTCTGCTCATTGTGGGCAAATATATTATGATGGACGGAGACTTTGTCGGCTCTATCTCCTATCAAAAGGCCAGTGCTGTGTTCTCCCTCTTGATGGCGGCTTTTATTCAAACCCTCGCTTATGATTGACCAGGATACGGTTATGTTTGAAGGGCCTTCGTAGATGCTTATATTTTCGTCTTCCGCCCAACTTACTGATATGTGGTCAAGCACAATGTTGTAAGAATCTCCGGCGAATTTCGGGCCCAGAATACCGATGGAGTCATTATCTTTGCCTACACTTTTTCCTTCCGCTCCGGGCCTGACTCGCAAACTCTGCAGTAAAATATCGTGCGTCAAAATTGTAATACCACCATTTTTTATGGTAATGCCGTCCCCAGGGGCAGTTTGCCCGGCAATAGTTACGAATGGGTATCTGATATAAAAAGGCTCATCAATCTCAATCAGTCCGCCGACCCGAAAAACGATAATGCGCGGATTTGGGTCTTCAAGTGCTTCGCGCAAAGTTCCCGGGCCGCTATCGGCAAGCGAAGTTACCTCGATAACTTTGCCGCCTCTTCCAGCGCGCGTTTTACTGCCAAAACCTTCAGCGCCGGGGAAGACCGGGTTACTTACGTCAGGCTCGCCAGGCAAATTGCTTAAATACTTAAACCAAATAAAAACCGTCCCTACTATAATAATTAGCGCGAACACATATTTTAAAAGTATTTTCACTATATTATTGTATAACCCCCGCTGGTTGGAGTAAAAAAGATTTATCCACTGACGGCAAAGAAATTTCTTTAGTTTTTAGACAAGATTTGCTAAATTACAGGAGAACGCGGCGCACTCCGTTCAGTATCTGCGAGTGGTTTTGTATGGGCCCATAGTTAAGTGGTATAACGGCGCATTCGCATTGCGCAGGCGGGAGTTCGATTCTCCCTGGGTCCAAATCAATCGGACATTCTATTAGTCATTAATGATGTCTTATAGAATTTTAAGTTATGGTTTTGTTTAACAGCATGTTTCATATGAAACATTGAATGATTTCTTAGCTCGTGAAACATTAGATTTATTATAAAAATATGTTTCACATTAAAATAAGCAACTATGTTTCATATGAAACATAATATGAAAACACAAAATGTAGGACACATCGGCGAAGAGTTAGCTTCAATGTTTCTCATGAAACATGGGTTTAAAATTATTGAACGGAATTATCGAAAAAAATGGGGAGAGCTGGATATTGTGGCAGAAAAGGATGGGGTTTTGCATTTTGTGGAAGTGAAAGCGATTTCCAATCCGAACTTTCGCCCGGAAGACGCGGTGCGGGCGTGGAAAAAAGAAAGAATGGCGCGCGCGGTGCGGACATATTTTTTGGACAGAAAAATCGCGGACGATCGGGACTTTCAAATAGACATCGCCGCCGTTTTCTTGGATTTTGACCGCAAAAAGGCTAGGATTAGGATGCTTGAGAATGTGAATTTGTAGGCCGGGGTGTAGTATATTGGTAGTACGCGTGCTTTGGGAGCACGAAGGCCGAGTCCGATTCTCGGCACCCCGACAAGTTGACTTTTATATATTTTTATTCCATCCTTACGCGAGAAGGAGGTTTTTATGAGTGAGAACGCTTCAACAAAATGCAAACTCATCCAGTTATTTAGTAGGACAAGCTGGCGAAACAAAAAAAGAAAATAAAGACAAAGAAAAAGCCATATAAAATAAAATACCGTAAAGCCGGATAATAAGCGAAAGGCCCGAACATGGGCTTTTATTTTATGGTAAAATAGAGCCATGCAAGACTATAAAGAATACAATCTGGAGGCGTATTATCTGGCTAAAGAAATCAATTTGGCCAAGGTCGCCGACAAATTGGACAAAAACTTAATCGGCCGGAGGCGCGAGTTTTTGACGTATCTTTTGGGGCCGCGTGAATTTTTGTTTATTTTTTCTTTTGGGGCGGTGGTTTTTGTGAATGTTGCCAAAGATGTGCAGGCGGCAATAAAGCGACCACTTTCCAAGTTTTTTATTGAGCCGGTAAAAAAATCTTACGATGAGTCCTACGTTCTGCGGGAGGTTGAAAGAAAATTCAGTGTGGGGGAAAATATTGCCAACTTGCCTGTTTTGGGAATAGGTGAGGTTGAGATCACAGCGCGCATTTTGGCGCAATCCGTGGCGCTGGAATACATTTCAGATATCACTGACGAAATTTTAATTAATATTGAGTCAATGAACGCTGGATTGGAGCGCGGGCGGTTTTCAAAAAACACCAAAGACGTTCTGCGCCTGGTCGCGCAAAATAACAATATAATTCAATTTGTCATCACCAAACTTTCGCTTTTAGACAAACCAGAAATCACTTGGGAGAACAGCCGGCTGGAGAGCTTGTTTTCGCAACTGGCGGATATTTTTGAATTGCGCCCAAGATTCCGGAACGTAGAGTACAAAATGAACTTCGCGCGCGACAACTCCGAACTGATTTTGACCGCCCTTCAGGGCAGGCGTGAAAGTTTTTTGGAAATGGTGATTATTGTTTTAATCGCAATTGATATTTTAATTTACTTTTTAGGCGGGTAGTTATATTATTCTAGGGACAAGCGGCTGTCGTATAACGGCTATTATGGTTGCCTTCCAAGCAGCAGACGCGGGTCCGACTCCCGCCAGCCGCATAGAAATTCAAAAACCCCCGCGATCGCGGGGGTTTTTGAATTACTTGCTTTTTTATTGTTTGCATTCTAATCTTTCCTTAGATATACGCTAACAAAGGAGGATATTGATATGTCTAATACAGTAATCACGATTGAAAAGCTGACTGAAGAGGAATGGGAGTTTGCGAAAAAGATGAAAAAGCTTGCGCATGAAATCAACACAGCTCCAGTCGGCGCGTTTATAACAGGGCTTGCGTCTGTATTTATAGTTTTCTTCGCCGCTCTTTATTTCAATAAATCTGGCGCGGTAAACATTCCTAGAACGCCCGAAGTAATTTTAGGATATTTAGCGGAACAATTTGTTTTTCTTCTGCTTCTGTTTGCGGTAGCAGTCGCGGTTGCTTTCTTGAGTTACTTTGTCTACTTCCGGCGGCGAGCTCGGAAGAAACTAGAGGAATTCGGGGACTTATCCAAAGATTCGAGTTTTCTTCCAGTTTTGCGCAAGCTCTGCCAAGTCGAAAGAAATGCAGACGAAATAAATAGGATGAAAAGTGTTCTCGAAGCGTTTGACTCTAGAGATATGTTTAATTCAAAGCCCCTACGCGAATTTCTTGATTCTCTGCCTCCAGTTTAGCTACAACCAAAAGGCGCTCTTTCACGAGACGCCTTTTTTTGTTTGATCAGAATCTACTTCACCGCTTCTTTTAGGCCCTTGCCGGCGCGGAAGCGGGGGACGGTTGTCGCGGGAACTTGAACCGTTTGGCCAGTTCGTGGGTTTCTGGCCGTACGCGCCTTCCTTTGCTTGGTGACAAAGACGCCAAACCCGGCGATAGAAACTTCGTCGCCTTTCTTTAAAGCCTCGGTAATGCCGTCAAAAACAAAATCCACCACTTCCTCGGAGTGCTTCTTGGTGGTGTCCATGCCTTTTTTTGCATGCATGTCATGCAGTTTTTCCGCTAATTGTGCTTTATTCATTTTCATATCTTACCCGCTGGAATGATTTTGCGCAAATGCCTGATATCCACAGCTTTTCCAGTCTCCGGCGATTTTTCCGATATCTCAACAAAAATCGCATTCACCTCAATCGGGCCTTCTTCAACCGGATTCATATTTGTTTTTTCTTTATTTTTAAAACGCAGAAATGATGGTTCAATTTCTACGCCGATTACTGAATTTAACGGCCCCGTCATGCCGATATCGGAAATGTAAGCTGTGCCGTGTGGTAAAATTTTTGCGTCAGCGGTCGGTACGTGAGAATGTGTTCCGAAAACAGCAGAAACTTTTCCGTCCAAATACCAACCCATCACGGTTTTTTCGGAAGTAGCGTCGGCATGCCAATCCAAAATTTTATAAGGAATTGACCTGCCGTACTCTTCCAAAATTGTATCCGCCGCCAGAAACGGATTTTCATATTCAGGTTTCATAAAAACTTGTCCGATCAGATTTATTACAAGAAGTTTCTTGTCGGTTGTTTTCACTTCGTAAACCAATGCTCCCCTGCCCGGAGCGCCCGGAATGTTCGCGGGGCGAAGAATAGGAATGGTTTCATCGTCTAAAACTTTATCAAAATCTTTTCCTTCCAAAGAATGATTGCCTCCGGTAAAAATATCAACGCCTGCTTCACAAAGCTCGTTGATTTGTTTTATTCCAATTCCTTTTCCGTGCGCGATGTTTTCAATATTAGCAATTACAACATCCGGCGAAAATTTCTTCCGCCATTTCGGTAACATTGCTTTTACTCCAGCTCTTCCGAGTTTCCCGAAAACGTCCCCGAAGATTAATAGTTTCATCCCGTTAGAGGCAGATCGCGATCTGATGCGTAAATCTGCCTTATTTTATTTTTTAATATCTGTTTGTTCATGTCTATAAATTAATGAAACACCATGCGATCGCGGCCTCTAACGGGATTCCCCCCTCCCGCCCCAATTTTCCAAACACATCCCCGAAAATCAAGAGTTTCATAATATGCAACCTATTTTACTTGTTTCACAAATATTGACAAGCACATTCCATATGCGCTATTTTAACGTCGGAAAGGAGATAACAAATGATCCGCTGTCCTTATTGTGGTGCGAGTGATTTTGTTTCCTTGTTGGGTTTGCAAGATCATTTAGAAGACGGTTGTCCGAAATATTGTGGAAAGTGTAACAAAAGCAGGCCAACCAAAATGGAATTATCTTCTTTTATTATGAGTGGGGGAGCAGATTTTGATTGCCCTAAAATATGCCCCCATGTCATTAATTGACCGCTTTGCCAGCTGGCGAAGCGGTCTTTTTTATCTCGCATATTCAATCGCGCGCAGTTCCCGAATGACATTGACTTTTATCTCTCCCGGATATTTTAATTCGGACTCAACTCTGTCGGCGATGTCGCGGGCGAGCTTCTTGGCTTCCAAGTCGGAAATTTTATCGGGTGTCACGAAAATTCTTATTTCGCGTCCCGCCTGAATAGCGTAGGATTTTTCCACCACTGGAAAAGAGTTGGCAATTCCTTCAAGATCTTCCAATCTCTTTAAATAATTTTCCACACTGTCGCGGCGCGCGCCTGGTCGGGAAGCGGAAATCGCATCCGCCGTCTGCACGATAATTGATTCCAAAGTTTCGTAAGGATATTCTTCGTGGTGAGATTGCATTGCTTGAATTACCCGATGGTCAACGTTGAATTTTTGAAGAATTCTCCGGCCTATTTCAACATGCGTTCCCTGAATTTCGTGGTCAACAGCTTTCCCAATGTCGTGAAGAAGCGCTCCTTTTTTCGCTATTCCGACGTCGGCCTTAAGCTCCGAAGCCAGCATTCCTGAAATATGCGCCATCTCAACCGAATGTTGCAGAACGTTTTGCCCATAGGAAGTTCTGAACCTTAATCTGCCCACCAGCATCAAAAGCCGCGAATCAATATCTAAAATCCCGACTTCGTAAGCAGCTTTTTCTCCGGCCTCTTTGATTATTTTTTCAATCTCAACTTTGGCCTTGTCAACCATTTCTTCAATCCGCGCGGGCTGGATACGCCCGTCTAAAATCAAATTTTCCAAAGCAACCTTGGCAATCTGCCGTCTGACCGGATCAAAACTTGAAATAATAATTACTCCGGGAGTATCATCAACAATCAGCTCAACTCCCGCCGCTCTTTCAAAGGCTCGAATATTTCTTCCTTCTTTCCCAATTATTTTTCCTTTAAGATCATCCGAAGGGATAGTAAGAGACGTCACCGTAACCTCGGAGGCGGTGGATGAGGCCACACGCTGGATTATGGAAGCCAGAATATCCCGCGCTTTTTTTTCCAAAGTTTCCAAGCCGAACTGCTCGATTTTTTGGATGCGGGCTAAAATATCGTTGGAATGTTTTTTCTCAACTTCTTCTATTATTTGCGTCTTAGCATCTTCTTCGGTGAGCCCGGCCACCTTGGCCAACTCCTCGCGTTTTTGGGTTTCAATCACCTCTAACTGTTCTTTCATAGATTTCACTTTTTCAAATTTTTCCTGAAGGTTTTGCGTTTCTTTATCCAGCTCCGCGGACTTTTTTTCTAAAACTTCATCTTTGTGGGCTAACCGCTCCTCAATTTTTCTTAGCTCCTTTTCCTGCTCTTTTTGCTCGCGCCTGGCCTCTTCCGAGACTTTTTCGGCGCGCGACTTGGCATCGTCCAATGTTTTTTGGGCGCTTTCTTTTGCATCCAGTAATATTTGCTTGGCTTTAAGCTCCAGCGTGTCCTTCCGCTGCTGGGCTATGATTTGGCGCAGAAAGTAACCGGCCGCCGCGCCCGCCACTAGCGCAATAGCCGCTTTTACAAGCGTAAGTATATCCATATATTTGTTTTTGTTCTATCTTAAAAAGCATTGTTAATAAAATTATAATCCAATCTTAGCAAACCTAGTTTCAGAAGTCAAATAAAAAAAGCCCCGCGCGGTTTTACCCGGCAGGGCGATGGGAATGACCCTTTGCGCATAACGGCTATCTATCCTTGGACGGGGGACGAAGCTCCCTGATGTAGAAATGGCGATAACTAGTATTTTTATCGGCTTGCTCCCAATAGCCTGCGCTAGGTACATATCCCATCCCGCCCCTGTTATAGCAAAATTAAAAGCGTGTGTCAAATGGGCGTGAAGTGATACAAATCTGTCAAAACTCGAACTTCTGACATTCTTTCGGCAAATTTTCGCGCAACTCCTTAATGGGGGTATCCTCTACGAATTTTTTGTATTCTGCTCCTGTGGCAAACTGGTCTAGAATAATTGAGGTATTTAAAAAAGTACCCCAACGATTCTTAAAGGCGACATCCTGAAAGCTGGACCATGGATATTTTATTTCTTTGCCGCGCCATTCTTTTAACTCGCGTGGATTTAAGTGAATGTAAGCAGAAAGATAGTTTAAGTATTCATTGCTATCTATATGAACCGCGTGAAATCTACTGCCGAATAAATGTCCTGTGCGGCCATAGCGTATATTAAAGTATTTGGTATAAGCGCCCAGTAAACGCTGCATAAATTTAGAGACGCCACCTTCTTTAAGTTCACGTATTTTCAAATGAAAATGATTTGGCATCAAGCAAAAACTTACCAACTCCACGTATTTTGTCTTTATAACTCCATTAAATATCTCATTGTCAAAACTCGAACTTTTGACAAAGGGTACTATGCGACCGATTTGCGGAAAAGAATCTTCTCCCTGCAAAACACACAACAGCGTAAGAAAGCGCCATCTATCGGCGTCGTTTGAAAAAATTTGGCGCTTGTCTACGCCTCTGTTAAAAATATGATAATATTCGCTCTCACCCAATTTAGCTCTAGGCATGTCTTAAAGATAGCGTATTATGTTATATTTTGTCAAAAGTTGAACTTCTGACATTTTGGGTTTAATGATACAATAATGGATATTATGGCCAAGAAATATAAACCTGTTGTTTTGGTGGTTTTGGATGGATTCGGGGTGAATATCGGAAATCCGGAATCAACTTGGAAACACGCTCAGATGCCGGTTTTCCGCGATTTGGAAAAATTTTTTCCGTTCACGACTCTTCAAGCGTCAGGCGTCGCGGTTGGTTTGCCATGGGGCGAAGAGGGCAACTCCGAAGTGGGGCATCTTACCATCGGTGCCGGGAAACCATTGTACCATCATCTTCCGCGGATAATCACTTCAATCCATGACGGCTCTTTTTTCCAAAATCAGGCCTTTTTGGACGCGGCAGATTTCGTAAAAAAAGGAAGTGGAAAAATGCATCTGATGGGGCTTTTTTCTTCTGGGTCTGTTCACGCCTACGTCGACCATCTTTACGCGCTTTTGGATTTTTGCAACAACCAAAAGGTTAACCAAGTCTATCTCCATCTTTTTACAGATGGTAAGGACGCACCGACGAAAGAAGCCGGTTTATTTTTGAAGCAACTGGACGAACGGCTCGCGGCCAGATACCCATTCGCGAAAATTGCTACCGTGGCCGGCAGATATTTCACTTTGGACCGAGACGAAAATTGGGATAGGATTGGTAAATTTTATAAATGCTTGACTTTGGGAGAGGGCGAAATTTTTAAAAACGCCCCAGATTATGTTGAGGCGTCTTACGGAAAGAATATCGTGGACGACATGATTCTGCCTGCGTCTCTGGGTCCAAAAGAAGGCCGGGTTGAAGCGGGAGATGCCGTAATTTTTTATAATTATAGGGAAGATTCGGAGCGCGAGCTGACCTCCGCTTTTGTTTCAAATAACTTTTCTGGATTTTCAAGAGGAAAAATAAGTAATCTTTTTTTTGTGACGATGACTGAATACGACAAGCGTTTTCCGGTAGAAGTGGCTTTTCCGCCAACGGACGTTTCTTGGCCTTTGGCGCGGATAATTTCCGAAGCCGGCTTAAAACAGCTCCACATTGCCGAAACGGAAAAATACGCGCACGTCACTTATTTTTTTAACGGAGGGAAAGAAACGCCCTATCCAGGTGAGGAGCGTATTTTGATACCTTCTCCGAAATCCGCCCGTTTTGACGAGACTCCCGAGATGTCGGCTGCTAAAATTACGGACACGATTTTGGGAAATTGGGAGAAGTATGATTTTATTCTGGCGAATTTTTCCAATGGTGACATGGTGGGGCACACCGGAAATTTTGACGCTACCGTTAAAGCCGTTGAGGTGCTGGATTTATCTGTTGGAAAAATTATTTCAAAAATTTTGGAAGTGGGCGGCGCCGCGATTATTACAGCCGACCACGGAAACGCGGAAGATAAAGTTTATTCGGCTTCGGGTGAAAAGCGCACCAAGCATACCGCCAACCCTGTGCCGTTTTTTGTGGCGGCTGCGGATTTAAAAAGCAAAACGTCAAGACTGGACGGCGAAATTTTCTCGCGCTATACGGAGGTCAAAGGCGTGCTTACCGACATCGCGCCCACGGTTTTATATTTGATGGTGCTCCGGCAACCAGCCGAAATGACTGGCGTGAATTTACTCTCAAAGATTTTATAAAAATTAAGCTTACGAAATCTTAGAATCGGCGTAGGAGGGGAGCCAGTCCATCAGCTTTTTACGGTGTTTATCTATTGACCATTCGTCGCCGCGCTTAAAAAGCGCCGGGTGCAAGACCTGAAATTCTTTCAATATTTTTGGCGATACTCTGGGAAAATCCAAAGGAACGCTTTTGTTGTAAGATTCCATGAAACTCGCGAGGGTTGTCGTGTTTTGGTTAAGCTCCAGTTCGCGGTCTTTTTTGCTTCTCATATTTTAACCCTAGCGCGAAGCAACATAAAAAGCAAGTTTGATGCAGTATTCTTAAAATAGTTCAAATTTACCCAAAGTTTGCATGACACGCAAAAGGCCTGAGGTTCGATCCCTCATGGGCGCAAAAATTATTTTTTAGAGCCTGTCTTGCCGCGAGGCAGGCCGTTTTTGGAATTTTTTCCGATGGAGTTTTTTGATTTCACAATTTCATCAATGATGCCGTATTTTTTGGCTTCGTCCGGGTCCATGTAAAAATTGCGGTCGGCGTCGCGCTCAATATGGCTTAGGGACTGGTTCGTGTGATGTGCCAAAATTTTATTTATTTTCTCTTTTACGTGAACGATATGTTTGGCGTCTATAGCGATGTCGGAGGCCTGCCCTTCAGTTCCACCCAAAACTTGATGGATCATCACCTCCGAATTTGGAAGCGCATATCTCTTTCCTTTTGCGCCTCCCGCCAAAAGGATTGCCGCTCCCGAAGCTGCGAACCCCACGCATAAAGTGGCCACGTCCGGCTTGATATGTTGCATGGTGTCATAGATTGCCAAAGTGGCCGAAACCGACCCACCGGGCGAATTTATGTAGAGAAATATATCTTTTTTGGTATCCTGCAATTCCAAAAACAAAAGTTGGGCGATGACAGTATTGGCCACCGGGTCCATAATCGGGCCGCCCAAAAAAACAATGCGGTCTTTGAGTAGTCTGGAATAAATATCGTAGGCGCGCTCACCGAACTGCTCTTTTTCGATAACAGTCGGGATTAAATAAGTGTTATACATGTCGTCTTCTTCCATAAAATTCATACTAACAGGATTATTTTAAAAAATAAAGGGCCGCAGCATACGCCGACAGCCCAACGGATTTCAAGCGGATCTTACGCTGGCGAAAATGAGCTTTTTTGGGAACTTGTAGCGAAACGGACATCTGCCTCCGCAAAAATAGTTTGAACAAAACTTGTACGCCAGTTCAGGGTCGCGTTCAAAGTATCCTTCACCGTTCTCTCCGGTCTTTTTCCATGGCCTTATTATCCCGCGCTGGTCTGGCTTTTTATCAAAAGGGCGAGCTCTACACAGCATATAAACTCTTTTGTGATCGCCGCATTCTCTTTCCGCCCGTTTAAGGAAACGGCAATTCTCTGTGGCCTTTCTCGGTAATCGGTTTTGACTAAACTTAAGTACCATAGCTCACTCGCAGTCCTTTCTGGGTGTTGTTCTACACGCAATCTAACTTATTTGCCAAGCAGAGTCAAATAAGCCATTTTTCTTTCCCTTTTAAAAATTTTTTGATGCGCCGGAGACCTTCCTCTATTTTCTTTTCGTCCAGCGCGTAGGAAAGTCGGATTCTTCCCGGCGCGCCGAACCAAGCGCCGTCGTAAACAATCACTTTATATTTATAATAAAGTTCGCCCAGAGCGCGCTCCACGTTTTTTATTTTGGGAAACACGTAAAAAGCACCTTCCGGTTTCCACAAATCAAATCCGAGTTTAATCAGCCCGCCGTAGATCAAATCTCGCCTTCTTTCCCAAATCGCGACTTGTTTTTTCACATAGCTCCGGGGCGCCCTCATCGCGGAAAGCGCCATCGCCTGGCCCATGGAATTGGTGTTCATGGAAGTGTGCACTTTCATGTCCACGACTTTTTGGATAAATTCCCGGTCGGGCGAATAAAGATAGCCGACGCGCAAACCGCACATGGCGTAAGTTTTGGAAAAAGAATTTATGGTGATGACGTGTCGGCCTTTTATCAGATAATTTTCGCGCCCGTAAATCAAATCCTTGTAAACTTCGTCGGAAATAACCCAGACGCCGAGTTTTTTGGTAAGCGCTTCAATAGCTTTTAAAGTTTCCATAGCTTCTACTCGGCCGGTCGGATTGGAAGGGGAGTTGATTAAAACCGCTTTTACTTTTCCGATTTTTTTTTGAAAATCATCAAGGTCAATCAGGCCTTCTTTCAACTGAGTGTAAATCGACGAAAGCCCGGCAAACTCTGCGATTAGCGGATAAGAATAGTAGTAAGGCTGACAAAGCAGAATGTTGTGAGACCCGGGTTCTTGCGCCAAAGCGCGCATGACTAAATCCAAAGCTTCCGAAGCGCCGTTGGTAATCACAAAATTTTTCGCCTCCGCGCCGGGGTATTCTTCGGCTAAGGCTTCTCTTAATCTTTTGTCGCCCTGAATAAGCCCGTATTTAAAAAGTCTGGGGTTTTCCAAATTCCTGAAAATTTCTTTTGGAGGTGGGAGGTCGGGCTGTCCCGAGCCGAAAGAAATTATTCCGTTGCCCTCCATTCCCACAAAAAACGCCGGTCCGGTTATTTTTTGTTTTCCGGCCATTTATAGATTTTAAATTATAAACGGAATTATGAGGAGGGCGACAATGTTGACTACTTTTATCATTGGGTTAATGGCAGGACCGGCGGTGTCTTTGTAGGGATCGCCGACGGTGTCTCCGGTGACGGCTGCTTTATGCGCGTCCGAGCCCTTGCCTCCGTAGTTTCCTTCCTCAATAAATTTTTTGGCGTTGTCCCAAGCGGCGCCTCCCGAGGTCATTGAAATCGCCATAAAAAATCCCGTAAGAATCACGCCGATAAGCAAGCCGCCTAAAGCTTTCGGCCCCAAAATAAATCCGACTAAAATTGTAATAATTATCGGAAGCAAAGCTGGCAAAATCATTCGGTGTAGTGCCGCCTTTGTCACTATATCTACGGTGGCGGCATAATCCGGTTTTTGTGTTCCTGCCATGATGCCCGGCAATTCTTTAAATTGCCTTCTTACTTCTATAACAACCGCTCCGGCTGCGCTGCCCACGGCGCGCATGGCCAAAGAGCCGAAAACATAGGGAAGCATTCCGCCGATGAATAAACCGGTAATGACCAATGGGTCGGAAAGCTGAAAAACCGCGCCGGCACCTTTTAAAATTAATTCCGAAGCGTAGGCGGAAAATAAAACCATCGCGGCGAGCCCGGCGGAAGCTATGGCGTATCCTTTTGTCACCGCTTTGGTGGTGTTCCCCACAGCATCCAATGAGTCAGTGACTTCGCGCACGTTTTTTGGAAGCCCGGCCATCTCCGCAATTCCTCCAGCGTTGTCGGTGATGGGCCCGAACGAATCAATGGCCACTATTATTCCGGCCATGGAAAGCATGGAGACCGCCGAGAGCGCCACGCCGTAAAGGCCGGCGAAATAATAAGCGCCCCAAGCGGAAAAAGCGATAAGCAAAGCTGGCAAGGCGGTTGATTCCAAAGAATAAGCCAAGCCGATTATGATATTGGTGCCGTGGCCTGACTCTGAACTTTTGGCAATGTCTTTAACGGGCCAGAATTTTTTGGAAGTGTAATATTCGGTAATTAAAACTATTCCCAAAACCACGGCGAGCCCCAAAATAGATGCCAGAAAATAATCCAACGACTTGCCGGGGATTTTTATTATATTTTTAAATAATTCGTTTCCGGCGGTCCCTGGAGGAATAATAAATTCTTTTATCGCGAAATAAAATCCGGCGGCTGAAAGAATCCCCGCGGCCACCAAGCCTTTGTATAATCCCAACATTATTTTTGAAGCATTCGCCGCCTTAACAAAAAAGAATCCTATTATAGAAGCCCAAATCGCAACGCCGCCCAAAAATAAAGGAAGTAAAATTGCGGCATCTGAACCGGAAAAAACAGAAGCGCCCAAAAGCATCGCGGCAATCAGTGTGACGGCGTAAGTTTCAAAAAGATCAGCGGCCATTCCGGCGCAATCGCCGACATTGTCTCCAACTAAATCGGCGATAACAGCCGGATTTCTTGGATCATCTTCCGGAATTCCAGCCTCGGCTTTTCCTACCAAATCAGCCCCGACATCAGCCGCCTTTGTGTAAATCCCTCCGCCCAAGCGCGAAAAAACAGAAATCAAAGATCCACCGAAACCGACACCGACTAGCGCGGCCAAATCACCAATCCAATTCCAAAATCCAGCGACAACCAAAAGGCCAAGCCCCACAACCAAAAAACCGGTAACCGCGCCTCCTTTAAACGCCAGAGAAAAAGCTTTTTTTAAGCCGGATTTCGCGCCTTCAGCGACTCGCGAATTTGCCATCACGGCGGTTTTCATTCCCAAATAAGCCGCCAGAGACGATGCAAAAGCGCCGATTATAAAACCGATGGCGATATTTTTACCAAGAAAAAACCACAAAAGCAGAGCGATGAGCGCGCCAACTATTAATACGGATTTAAATTGCCTTTTTAAAAACGCTCGCGATCCCTCACGTATAGCCTCCGCGATCTCTCGCATCTTCTCATCTCCTTCCGGCTCTTTTTTTACGCTTCTCCTCAAAACCAGCGCAAAAAGTATTGAAAATATTGACGTGCCTATCGCAAAATATTCTATGGTCATAATTTTTAAGTATAGTCAAAATTTTAAAAAAATCAAAAAGCCCGTTTATGCCTTTTTGACCATTTTGAGCACTTTTTTAATAAAAAATAAAAGGCGCCGCAATGGGTGCCTCTACAAGAAAACTTTGTGGCGGCGCGCAAGATATATGAATACCGAAGAAGAAAAAACTAAACCATAAGCCAGCGCGGCAGCGGTCCAAAAACTTAAACCTGCCAGTAAAAAAAGAACGAAAATGATATTTTTAGGGATACTAAGAACAAAAAGAAAACTCAGCCATTTTAATGTTAACATTGCCCGCACCTCCGTCTATAAAAATATTACACCTGCTAAAAATTATTTTCAATTCCCCGCAATCCCTTCCCCCGAAACTTCGCCTTCGGAGGTGGCTTCGGCGATGGTTTCGCCGGAGCGCGAGCGGATGTCAATTTTATAGCCGGTAAGCTTGGCAGCCAAACGAACGTTTTGTCCGCCCTTGCCTATTGACAGAGAAAGCTGGTCTTCGGCTACGGTCACCTTGGCATGTTTTATCTCTTCATCAATTTCCACCTCCAGCGCTTTGGCCGGAGAAAGAGACGATGCGATAAATTTTTCTTTGTCTTCCGACCACGGGACGATATCTATTTTTTCTCCTCCCAATTCGGCGATAACCGTGGTCACGCGCACGCCTCTTTGCCCGACGCAGGAACCCACAGGGTCAATGCCTTCCTCTTTGGATGAGACGGCGATTTTGGTGCGCGAGCCAGCTTCCCGGGCCACATTTTTTATCTCAACCGCGCCTGAAGCTATTTCCGGAACTTCAATTTCAAAAAGTTTTAAAACCAGCCGAGGGTGAGATCTTGAAAGATAAACGCCCGGCCCCCGCGGCATTTTCTCGGCTTTTAAAAGTAACACTTTGATTCTTTCGCCAACCCTGTATCTTTCGCCGTGCACTTGTTCGTCTGGCGGAAGTACGCCGATGGTTCTGCCCAAATCCAAAAATACCAGCCGGCCCTCAACTCTCTGGACTATGCCGGAGATTACTTCACCTTCTTTTTCCTTGAATTCGTCAAAAACGGAATCCCTTTCGGCTTCGCGCACTCTTTGCAAAATAACTTGCTTGGCGGTTTGCGCGGCGATCCGGCCGTAATCTTCTTTCGATTCCAATGGAAACAAGATTTCATTACCAGGTTTTAAGTCTTTTTTAACCTGCCCGTCCGGCAGGCGGGTTTTTTTTGCGTCGGCAAGCATAATGTGCCGGTCGGCGTTGAAACGGACTTTTCGGATTTCTCCTTCGCCCGCCTGATTGCCTAAGCTGTCGGCTGGTTCACCCAAAGCTTCCCGAGCCGCTTCTCTGGTTTCCTGGCGTTCGCTTTGTATGTCCTGCCCCTCTGCTTTAGCGGTTTCTTCGGCGGCGATTTCCTCTTCGGATTTAATCATAGACTCGTCCACGACAAGCTTTACCTGCCAAAACTCGGCTTTGCCGGTAGCGATGTCAAACTTCGCGCGGATCAACTGCGTTTTTTTGCCGTAGTCTCTTTTGTAAGCGGCGGCCAAGGCCATGTCTATGGTCTCCAGAATTTTTTCCTTGGAAATGCCTTTTTCGGAGGCCAGCTGGTCCAGCGCCGCGTTGAAATTTTTGATGTCTAACATGTGATTAATATTATTTTGTAAAACCTATCTGTCCTTTTGGTTTACTTTCTTGCATAAGAAGTTGTTTTAATACATCAAATACTTGCCTTAATTTAGCGTCGTATTTTTTCTCCATATTTTCTATTTTTATTCTTAACTCTTTGTTTGTTGCCAGCAATTCTCTTAGTTGCGTGAAAGTCCTTATAATTTGTATATTAACCTGTATTGCTCTTTTGCTATTTAGCACACTAGAAAGCATAGCAACGCCTTGCTCGGTAAAAGCGTATGGCGGATAGCGTCTCCCGCCCCAACTTGAGGTTTCAATTTGTGACCTCAAGTTTTTAAATTCTTTTTCTGATAACTGAAACATAAAATCTGGCGGAAAACGATCAATATTTCTTTTGACTGCCAGGTTAAGCGCTTTAGTTCCAACCTCATACAGCTCGGCAAGGTCTCGGTCTATCATTACTTTCTTACCCCTGATTAAAAATATCCTGCTGATAATCCGCTCGCTCGGTATCGTTATAACGCCTCTTTTATAAAAACCGCCTTTTATTTTGCCCATATTTTTTTAAAATTAAAAGCCCATCGTAAATGATGGACTTATTTAAGCTTAGCAAAGACAAGCGCGCGTGTCAAATGCCACGATTCATCCCAGTAATAAAGTTATTCACAATTTGACTTGTATTTTTTTAAGTCAATTTATAGTAGAATTATAGGGTAAGGGTAGTTGAAAACTTATTTGTTCCACGGCAATCGGGACAGGCGGGGATAGGCGCTCAAAACCACTTTAGAGGGGGCACTTTATGGGGATAAAACTCTATTGATTGCCAAATTTATGGGGTTTCGAGAGAAATCTAGAAATCCATAAAGTCCCGCCCCTGTAGTGGTTTTTTGTTAAGTAGTCGCTTTCAGTTGCAAGTTTGGGCAATTGATTGGGGCGCCTTAGCATTAAGGGCATCCCCAGCCCAAGCTGGAGAGCTTTATACTCATGCAAATTACAGACAAATTTGCAAGATGTTTTCCGTTAGATGATGGCAACATAATATGTTGCGAACATTGGAACGGAAACTACATCGTTTTTCCAGCGTATAACAACGCTAGAAAACAAAAGGAAAAGCCCTCGTCGAAAGACGAGGACGATTCCGAAGAAAAACCTCTTCCGTAAGGAAGAGAGCATGAAACCTCCGAAAGGGGGTTTTTTGCTCTCTTTCCTACCAATTAATAATCATAAAGAATTTTATCCAACCTTAGCAGGCTACTATTTTCTTGTCAACGACAAAAAAGCCTATTAGGGCTTTTGGTTAGATTTGCGCCCATTGCGACACAACCTTTTGGATCATGATTTAATTATATCATTTGAAAAAACGGAGGCTGTGGATAAAAATAATCGCTTTAGTTTATACTTTGTAAGTTATATTGTTCTTATTAAACAAATCCATTTCCCATTCAGCAATTTTTTCGATACCGCCAGTGTTTTTTTCTGCTTTTTTCAGTATTTCTCTATATTGACCTGCAGTCATCGCTGTCCAGTTGATATGAGGCAAGTCTAGTTTTTTTAAAACAAGAGAGTCAATGGGGCAATGAATTGGCATCCGCTCATCAAAGCATATCCAACGATATTTAAGATAAAGATTTACAATTTTTTGAATGCGTCCAAAATAAATTTTTCCACCTTGCAATATCGGTGCATATTTTGCATCAATGTCTTCTTTAAACTTATTTAAATTAGCAATGTGAGTTTCTGAATCGGCGGGCAAATAATTATTTCCAAATCTGTAGCGCAACTCTTTCCTCAAAAACTTTTTAAAATTTTCTTTTTCAAATTCTTTCAACCCATCTTTATATACTTTTTTGCCTCTTGAAAGTCCCGCAATGATAGACCAGGTTAAAATTTCAAATTTAATAAACTTCTTCTTCAAATTTGTTTCCATATATCAATCCAACCCTAGCTCAAAATCGCCAGGTTTTCAAGGTGGAAATATTTTATTAGATTGAGCTTTGCGCACTTATAGTTACCAACCTTGAATTGTAAGTTTGAGCGCTATCGCTATCAGATTTGGAATTGGCTTAACGCGGTTTTAATAGTTTCAAAATCTGCGGGTTTTCAAATTATTTATAAATTTCGTGGGTGCCGATGTCATAGAATATCGCGCCATTTTTTACGAATTCAAAAAGTACGCGGTAATCGCGCGTTATCCAAAAAGACCAAAGGCCCGCGAGCGGGCCGTGTAATTTATGGGCGTTGAGGCTGGGATTGAACGGGTTTTGGCGGAAAATTTTATCTTTCCGGTCAACGATGTTCTGGATATTGCGCGGCAGTTTTTTGTATGCTTTGCGAAAATCAGAGGTGTAGTGAATTTGCTCAAGCGCCATATAAATTAGCGCAAAAACCGAGGCGAAGAGACAGAAAAAGTTTTGCCTTTTTTGTATTCTTCTTTGCCTCGTTTTACTTTTGAAAGCGCGTCGTTTACTTCCTCTTGCCATTTTCTGTACGCCTCAAAATCGCTTCGCTTAAGCACAACGAGTTCCTCGCCTCTACTGATTTGTTTGGGTATCGTCGCAATCTGCGTAGCCATATTTATATTATTACAGAAATTTTAAAAATACACAACCGCCTCAAAATCGCCGGATTTTCAAGGCGCATGCTATACTTATTCATATGGCGGGGAGATTTTTGGAAAGCTTGAATCTTAAAAAAAATTGCGCTGAATACCGGGTCGGGCTTTGGCAATGTCCGCAATTTTTGTTTTTGGTAATGGGCACGGTTATTATTTTGGCCATAATGGTTACCTATATAGTGGCCAGTCGTTATGAAGAGCCGGAAATCGCGGCTTTGGTGGTTTTGGTTCTCACCGCAGTTTTATTTGCCATCGGCAATCTAATAGTGCGCGCTTTTGAGCAGGTGGCGCTTTCCTCACGCTCCAAATCGGAGTTTATAAGCATCATGAGCCATCAGCTTCGCTCGCCTTTATCGGCGGTAAAATGGCAGGTGGATTTTTTACTTTCGGATGCTCAAAGAAAAGCGTTGGACGTAGCATCGGTGCAAAAATATCTTCAGACGGTGTATGATCAAAATGAGCGGATGATTAGATCGGTAAACGACCTTTTGGAGGTCAACCGCATAGAGGACAACGACCTTGTTTTGCGCCCCACAATTTTTTCCATATTGGACACAACCGATAGGATTGTTGGCGAATATAAAAGTTTTGCCGCTGCCAGCAATGTTAATATAGAAGTAAGCGTCGCTGGTTTAGCGCCCACTTTATATGCCGACGAAGAAAGAATTAAGCATGTGATGGAGCATCTTTTAGACAATGCCATAAGATACAGCCCCAAGGGTGGCAAGGTTTCCGTAAGCATCGCGGTTGAAGGAGGCAAATTGGTTTGGAAAATTACTGACCAGGGCGCAGGCATTCCGCCGAAGGACCAGAAAAGGATTTTTGAAAAATTTTTCCGCTCGGACCATGCCTTGCGATATCAGACGGAAGGTTCGGGCGTGGGGCTTTTTATCGTGAAATCCATTATAAAAAAATCCGGCGGAGAAACAGGTTTTACTTCATCGCTGGGCCAAGGGTCGATGTTTTGGTTTTCGTTACCAGTAAAAAATAATTTATGAACAAAATACTATTTGTTGAAGACGAGGAGGCTCTGCAGCGCGCCATGGGCGATATGCTGGAGCAGGCGGGATATAAGATGCTGAAGGCCTTGGACGGAGAGACAGGACTCGCTATGGCCAAAAAAGAAGTTCCCGATTTGATTCTCTTGGATTTGATTTTGCCGAAAAAGAACGGCTTTGAATTTCTTGAAGAATTAAAAAAAGACGCATCCGCCAAAAATATTCCGGTGATAGTGCTGACCAATCTGGAAGGTAGCGCCGAAGTGGAACGGGCTTTGTCTTTGGGCGCCACCACTTATTTGGTCAAAGCCAATTACAAGCTGGATGAACTTCTCGGTAAAATTGAGGCAATTTTAAACCATCACGCTAAATAAAGAAAGATAAAAGATGAAAATAGAAGAGCAACAATTGAAGGCTTTTCTCTTGGACTCCGAGCTGGTAAAAAAAGCCGATATTGAGAAGGCCGAGGCGGAGGCAAAAAAAAGCGGCAAAAAAATTGACGATGTGCTTTTGGCATTAGGAAAGATAAACGAGGAAGAGCTAGCACGATTAAAAGCTTATATTTTAGGGATTCCTTTCATGAGCCTGGAAGGAGAAAAAATTGACGCGAAAGTGTTGGCTATGATTCCGGAGCCCATTGCCAAAAAACACAATATTGTTTCATTTAAAAAAACCGGCAGCAATTTGGAAGTGGCTATGCTGGATCCGGAGGATTTGGAAACAATTGGATTTATCAAAAAAACATCGGATTTAAAAATTCTCCCGCGCCTGACCAATATCGCTTCCATGAAGTACGCGCTTTCCCAGTACCAAAAAAGTTTGGAGGCGGAATTCGGAGAAATTATAAAAGGAGAAAGCGAGAGTTTGGCGACCGTTTTGAAAGAGCCGGGGACGGAGGTTGGTATTGAGGATTTAAAAAAAGCCGCGGAGGATTTGCCCATCGTTCGCATTGTGGACACTTTGATGCGGCACGCGATTTTACAGCGCGCATCAGATATTCACATTGAGCCCACGGAAAAGGAAGTTTTAGTGAGATACCGCATAGATGGAATTTTACACAACGCCATGGTGCTGCCAAAGCAAGTTACTTCGGGCATCGTGGCCCGGATCAAAGTTTTGGCAAATTTAAAATTGGATGAGCACCGTCTGCCGCAGGACGGCCGGTTTAAAATTGAAACTCCAGAATACAAATATTCTCTCCGCGTTTCCATTTTGCCGGTTTTTGACGGAGAAAAAGTAGTGATGCGGCTTCTCCCGGAATCCTCCCACGGTTTTACTTTGGAAGATCTGGGTCTTCACGGCGAGGCTTTGGAAGCGCTTTATAAAAATATTAAAAAACCTTTGGGGATGATTTTGGCCACCGGCCCCACGGGCTCGGGTAAAACCACCACGCTTTACACGATTTTATCTTTGCTCAACGTTCCAGGAGTAAATATTTCAACAATTGAGGATCCAGTTGAATATAGAATGCCTAGGGTCAACCAAACACAGGTTAGACCGGATATCGGATTGTCTTTCGCCACCGGGCTTCGCTCGCTGGTTAGGCAGGACCCAGATATTGTTATGGTTGGGGAAATTCGGGACACCGAGACCGCCAATCTGGCAATCAACGCGGCCCTCACCGGCCACTTAGTGCTTTCAACTTTGCACACAAACTCTGCAGCCGGGTCTTTGCCGCGCCTCTTGGACATGAAAGTGGAGCCGTTTTTAATCGCTTCCACCACCAACGTCATTATCGCCCAGAGATTGGTGCGCAAGCTTTGTGGTGAGCCAGAAAAGCACATTTTAACCGAAGCCGAGCTAAAACAATTGGGCGAACGCGTGGATTTGGAGCGGGTTTTGGAATTTTTGAAAAAAGAAAAAATAATTTCGCCCAAAGCGATTTGGAAAGATATTCCTTTTTACAGCCCAAAACCGAATGCGGAATGCGTCGACGGTTACTCCGATCGCATCGGCATCCACGAAGTTTTAGAGATGACTCCAACAATTAAAAATTTGCTTATGCAAAGCGCCACATCCGATCAAATAGAAGCCCAAGCAAAAAAAGAAGGTATGATGACTATGCTGGAAGACGGCATCACAAAGTGCGTCCAAGGGCTAACGACAATAGAAGAAGTTTTTCGTGTGACAATGGAATAAAATTATGCCACTTTACCATTATAAAGCGCGGGACAAGGAAGGGTGGGATGTTGAAGGCAAAAGGGAAGGGAAAGACAAATACAATCTGGCGCACGCTTTGCGGGCGGAGGGGATGACACCGCTTTTTATTTTGGAAGTCGGCGGCGCAGACAGGAAAAAAACTTTAAACGATTACATCCCAAAGTTTCTTAAAAGGATTTCACTGGAGGAAAAATTGAATTTTACCAGAAACACCGCTGTCATGATCGGTGCCGGCGTGAGTTTGGCCAAAGCTTTGGAAGTTATGGCGCGACAAACCACAAACGAAAAATTTAAAATAATAATACTCGCCATAGAAGAGGCCATCAAAAAAGGCAACAATTTTTCAGATGCTCTGGGAGAACATCCCGAAGTTTTCCAAAAATTTTATCAGGAGATGGCCAGAGCCGGCGAAAAATCCGGAAAATTGGAGGAATCTTTGAAACTGGTGGCTTTGCAACTAAAAAAAGATTACACCATCCGGAGAAAGGTTCGCGGAGCCATGGTTTATCCGGCTATAGTCATTATAGCCATGATAGGTATTGGCATTTTAATGATGATTTACGTGGTGCCGACATTGGTTTCAACTTTTAAGGAGCTCAATGTGGAATTGCCACTCTCAACGAAATTCATAATTTTTATAAGCGCATCAATTTTACAAAGCGGCCTGATTTTTTTATTTGTCGTAGTTCTCTTAGGATATTTCGGCTACCGTTGGGGGCGGTCCCAATCCGGAAAAGAAAAAATTGATTGGATTTTTACTAACCTGCCAGTAATCAAAGGCATCAACCAAAAATTCAACGCGGCCCGGACCTGCCGCACTTTAAGCTCTCTAATTTCTTCCGGAGTGAATATTTTGGAAGCCATCTCAATTACCAAAGGAGTTTTACAAAATCATTTTTATCAAAATATTTTGGAAGATGCCCGCCTGAAAATTCAGCGTGGTGACACCATCTCGCGGGCCTTTTTAGGTTCGGAGAATCTTTATCCTCCCTTGGTGGGCGAGATGGTGGCCATAGGAGAGGAAACCGGAGAACTTTCTGGGATGCTTTTGCGGCTGGCCTCTTTTTATGAAAACGAAGTCAATCAGGCCACGAAAGACCTTTCCACTATTATTGAACCTTTGCTGATGATTGTAATCGGCATCGTCGTAGGATTTTTCGCCGTGTCCATGATTTCTCCGATGTATAATTTAGTGGGAGCGTTTTAAATATGAGAGGCGTAACACTGATTGAACTTTTGGTGAGTATTTTTATAATCGCTGTCGTCGCCACGATTTTTATGTCCGCTTTTTCAACGTTCCGCGAAAATAGCCAGCTTACGGAGGCACACTCCGCGATTATCGGCATATTAAAAGACGCCAGATCAAGAGCTACTAGCTCTCAAGGTAAAACAACTTACGGAGTCCACTTTGAAACAGCGAAAGCCGTGCTTTTTAAGGGATCCACCTACAGCGCGTCTGATGCGTCAAATGAATCCTATGTCTTGCCCGCACCGGTTGAGATTAGCGCAATCAGCTTAACCGGTGGCGCCGCGGACACGATATTTTCAATTTTGGGCGGCACAACTACGGCCTCCGGTACCGTAACCCTGCGCTCAAAAAAGAATACTTCTAAAACCCGCGTCATCACAATCTTCTCAACAGGAACTGTTGAATAAATATGTTAAAATAAAGTTGATGGGGCCTACTTCGCTAAAGCTACGAAGACCGAGCGGCTTCGGCCTGCTCGAAATCGTGATTGCCGTTTCTATTATTGGGGCGGTGGTTTTCGCGCTATCGTCCGTATTTTTAATGTCAAACAAGCTGGAAACTCGCGCTTCAAACCAAATCCGCGCAAATTTTTTAGCAGAGGAGGGCTTGGAAATTCTCCGTTTTTTACGCGATGAAAGTTGGTCCGGCCATCTGGCAAATTTAAATATAGCGACCACTTACTATCTTTCTTTTAACGCCGCCGATTCGGCTCGGAAAATAATAACATCTAATCCTGGGTTGATTGACGGCCTCTTTGCACTCTCTTTTGTTGTTGAGGCGGTGAATCGCGACGTATCGGATAATATTGTAACTTCCGGGGGATCACCGGACGCAAATACCAAAAAATTCAGCGTCAGCGTTTCGTGGCAAGAGCGTGGAGTTTATTCCACTACTACGCTAAGCACTTATTTATCCGATATTTTTGCGAATTAATGAGAGGCTACACGCTATTAGAAATAGTGGTTTATGTCAGCATACTGGCTGTCATTGCGGTGCTGGTCGTGGGCTCAATACTTTCCATCTACCAAGCTTTTGCAAAAACAAAGGTGGAAAGAAGGCTGGCGCTAAACGGCGACGTCGCCATGGAAACCATAATCCGCGACGTTCGCGCAGCCGAAAGCTTTGACGCTGGCGTCAGTGTTTTTGGAACAAGCCCGGGAGTTCTACAAATCAATATTAGCGGCTCTACGGAAAAGTTTTCTCTTTCCGGAGCTGTTCTTCAGGTACAAAAAGGCGGGCCAACGGAAAATCTGACATCTTCAGACGTTTCCGTAACAAATTTGATTTTCTATGCTACTTCAACAGACAATTCAAAAATGATAAAGGTTGAATTTACGCTTGAGGCAGGCAGCGGTAAATTTCAAAAAACAAAAAATTTTTACGGGAGCGCGGTAATGAGGGGGGCTTATTAAAAATGCAAAAGCCAAAAGCCAAAAGCCAAAATAAGGGACAAGCCCCGTTAGGGGCCGCGAGGGCTCGCAGCGCGTCTCTGCCTCTAACGGGGCAAGCCGCTTTAATCGCCGTCATTTTGATGCTTTTTATTATGCTCTCTGCGGTTTTCGGAGCTTCGTCGGTGGCGCTCAAAGAAGCCAAAGTCGCTACGGAAAACACCCGGTCGCGCTATTCTTTTTTTGCCGCGGAAGCCGGGATAGACGATGCGGCTTACCGATTAAAGCGAGGAAAAAATTTAACTTCGTCATTTACAATTCTGTTGAATGGGGCGACTGCAAACATCGTTGTCACCACGAGCGGCCAAACAAAAGAAATAAAATCCACAGGAGATTATTTGGGCGCGACCCGCGCCGCAAAAGCGGCTCTTTCTAATACAACCGGAGCTTCGTTTTACTATGGAGTTCAGGTCGGCGACGGAGGGCTTGATATGGGAAACAGCTCTCGCGTTAACGGAAATGTTTTTTCTAACGGTAACATCACCGGAGGCGCGAGCTCAATTATAACTGGCGACGCGGTGGTTGCAGGCGGCATCTCTTTGTCTCCAAGCGTTGAATGGACAGCTCACGACTCCGATCAATTTTTTGCTACTGCATCTTCCAATCACGATATTGCGCAATCTTTTATTGCTAATGTGTCTGACAGATTAAATAAAACATCCGTTTATTTGGGGAAGGTCGGAAGCCCGGCCGGCGACATAACTTTAAGAATAGCGGCTGACTACGGCGGCAACCCCTACAAATCCAGCATAGCGAGCGCAACCATAAGAAATTCTATGATAGGCGCAACACCAGGGTGGATTGACGCGTCTTTTTCTTCGCCGCCCAATCTTACAACCGGGTCAAAGTATTGGATAGTATTGGATACTAGCACAAATTCATCATCAAATTATTGGAACTGGAGAAAAGATTCGGCCGATGGCTATTTAAATAATACCGCCAAATACACATCAGATTGTTGCGGTGGAAACCCGACATGGACCAATGTAGGAGGAGATTTGGCGTTTAAGGTATGGATTGGCGGGGTAAGCACGAAAATAGAAGGCATAACAATAGGAGATGCGACAAGCGGAACCGGACGGGCCAACTTATTTGTAAACACAACAATTCATGGATCTGCTTGTCCCAACGAATATTGTGTTATAGATAATCCGGCAAGAGAGGAGTTGCCAATATCAGACGGCGTAATCCAAGATTGGAAAAATGCCGCTTTGGCCGGAGGGACTTGCGGCCCGCCAACCTGCTCAAGTTCCGGAGATCTTTCTTTAAATATGGCCAGCGACTCTATAAGCCTAGGACCTATTTACATACCAGGAGATCTTAGCATAAACAACGAAGCCATACTCACAATAACTGGCACAATCTGGATCGGAGGCACGGCTTCTTTCAACAACACAGCGGAGGTGCGGCTTGATTCATCGTACGGGGCGCTCTCCGGCGTCATGGTTGCAGACGGAGATGCCTCTGTTAACAATGGAGCAATTTTTTCGGGCTCCGGCGATCCTAATAGTTATTTCATGCTAACCTCGGCGCAAAACGATCAGACCGGCATAGTTATAGATGTAAACAACGATGCGCTTGGCGTAATATATTACGCCAACCACGGCAAAATTAAATTCAACAACGACGCCGCTGCCAAAGAAGCAACGGCTTACGGCATAATATTAAATAACGAAGCGATTATTACTTATGAAAGCGGCCTCGCCAACGTAAACTTTTATTCAGGCCCTTCT
>LCKG01000007.1 GCA_001001285.1 Parcubacteria group bacterium GW2011_GWC1_45_13 | reverse complement strand
GTCCCGAAGGACTTCCTCCTGCACGCGGCGTCGCTCGATCAGGCTTTCGCCCATTGTCGAATATTCTCGGCTGCTGCCACCCGTAGGTGTATGGACCGTGTCGCAGTTCCATTGGTGGGGGCCAAGCTCTCACTCCCCCTAGCCGTCGTCGCCTTGGTGGGCCATTACCCCGCCAACTAGCTGATAGCCCGCAGGCCTCTCCCAGAGCCAAGCTGATTGATTTAGTCGCCGTAAAGGCGACACTATCGGGAATTAGTTCGCCTTTCGGCGAATTATGCCCGTCTCTGGGGTGAGTTCCTACGTGTTACTACCCCGTCTGCCACTAATCTTATAAATCTCTTGACTTGATATAATCTCATCTTAAAATAAATAAAATCCGTTTGACTTGCATGCCTTATCCACGCCGCCAGCGTTCATCCTGAGCCAGGATCAAACTCTCATTAAGACCCCGCCTTTGGCGGGGTTCTGAGTTTTGTGGTTGCGCTTGCGCGCAAACAAAACTCGAACGGGACAAAAGAAAAAATGCTCAAATTTCGCCCACGCAAAGCGTGGCTGCGAAATTTAGAGTCTCGCCGAAAGTCGCGTAGCGACTGAAGGCGGACTCAAAGATTACTGATTGATGCCCCGACGATTGCTAAAAGCAATGTCGGGATCCACGAAAAACATAGTCGCTTTCGCTCCTTGTTTTTCGGGACTTAATTTTCTAAATTTTCAAGGTTCTCTTTCTGGCTCTGTATAAAACAGAACCACGATTATCTCCGCAAAGAAACAATCGTGGTTTTGCTTTAACTTTTCAAACTATTTATATTTCATCATATCCTCCTGCCATATAAATATATTAACCGATAATACCTCCAGTATACTCGTCAGAAAAACGGCGTCAAGTGGACAAACTGGCTATATCTCAAACCCGTTTTCTTTGACTATTTTGGCGTATTCATAGGCGCTTGGGCGAACGCGGCGTTCCATGGTTTTGTAATCCATCTCTACCAACCCAAACCGCGGCCAGAAACCCTTGTCCCACTCAAAATTGTCCAGAAGCGACCAATAAAAATAACCTCTTACATCTACGCCTTTTGAAATTGCTTTATGAACCCATCGCAAGTGCTCCTTTATAAATTTTTCACGATGAATATCTTTTGCGTCGGCAACACCATTTTCGGTTATATAAATCGGCTTATTATATTTTTTTAAATCTTTTAAAACATGATAAATCCCTTCCGGATAAATTTCCCAACCTATGTCAGATACTTGTTTATTGTTGTTTTGGTTTAGCTTAAATCCTTTAATGCGGTTATGGAAATAATAGTTTAGACCAATAAAATCTTGATGTTGGCTGATTCTATTTAAAAACCAATTATTCCAGCCCCAATTCAAAATCGGGGCCAGCCAGCCCTCAAAATAAGAATTATTTTTTGCAATACCCACTTGGGTGTCCGACACCCAAGTGGAATGAATTACGGTGTAAGCTTTCTTGTGCGCATTGGCTAAATTTCTATAAACTTTCAAGAATTTAAAAAACGATTTTTTCTGTGGCCCGCCTTGACTCGTCGGCGAGGCAGGCGGCCATTTACCGCGCAAATAACTATTCATTGTGTATATCTCAGGCTCGTTTAGCGTAATCCAATATGCGACACTTTTTAACCCTGCCTCGTCGGCAGACAGGGATCGTACGATTTTGTCGCAATAGCGCGCGAAGTCGTCAATCGTTTTCTTGTTCTCCCAGCCGCCTTGTTTGGCAACCCAAATTGGCAAAGTCCAGTGCCAGAGCGTTACAAAGGGCTCTATCCCCCGTTCTCGCAAAACGTTAATTGCTTCCTGATAATGCGCGATTTCTTTTTCATCAAACCTCCCCTCTTCCGGCTCAATGCGCGACCATTCAATAGAAAAACGGTGGGTATTCTGGCCAAGCTGTTTCGCGATATCAAAATCCTCGCGGAAACGATTATAATGGTCACACGCTCGACCGGACTCCTCGTTCCCCGTAGCTTTTTCCCATTCGCTCCAGTCGTTATGATTCCCCCCCTCCACCTGATGAGCTGAAGTCGCCGCTCCCCAAAGAAAGTTTTTTGGAAATTCTAACTTCATTTTTGAAAATTAAAAATCATAAATTGGAAATTGCGTTTCGCGCCGCCTCCCACATCTCCGGCCTCCCTTGTTTTTCTTTCATCCAATACCACCATTCTGCGCCCCAGAGATATGCTTTGGGAAACCCAGAGCGTTCAGCGTAGTTAATAATCTCTTTGAAAATTTCCGGGTTCATGGTTTTCTCCTGCTTTTCCAGCGGAACCCTTGCCAATGATTCCGAGACCCATGGCTCGGCCTGCAATTCTGAAATTAAAATCTGTTTGCCCAAAATTTTGCCAGCCCACAATGCTTTGATTCTAAAATAATAAGCAGGAATAAGCGAATAACGGATATCGCCTAAAAATCTGTTATTTATGTATCTATATAGTGTTGTCCCAAAAATGTCAGACTTCGCGGCAAGATACGGCCAAGCGAACCCCAATTCGCCGGCGTCGGTTAAAACAATTGGCCTACTGTCTAGCGCTTTCACCTGTTTTATTTCCGCGTTTAAAATTGCCGGCGGGACAATTTTACAATCTCCGAAAGGAAAATAGGGTTCGTTTTCCACTTGCCATGCCCAGACAGCTTTGTTGTCTTTATAGCGATTTATCAATATCTCTTCGTATTTAATAAGCCGCCCCGCACGCGCAGACGCGTCTCTCCCTTTCGCCCAATCAGGAATATGGCACTCCGGCCAGCGCGGCACCTTCAGCCCCATTGCTAAAATAATTTTCGCCCCGCGTTTTTCAGCTTCATTAATCTGCCAATCCAAATCCTTAAAATCAAATTGGCCTTCCGCAGGTTCTATCAAATCCCAATATGCCACTAGGCGCAAATCTTTTATTTTTAAATCATCTAAAATCGCTAGATAATTTTGCTTCCAGCCTGCTCCGACCTTCGCGTCGGAGCCACCATTCAGCTCCTCCGAAAATTTTTGCGAAAAAGTCGCGCCGTATTCTAAATTTTGTTTTCCGGGAACGCTTAAAGTAAGCAGTGCGACAATAAGCGCCAAGAGAATAAGAATTTTCCAAAACATCTATTATATTTTAACATTAAAAGGTGGAAAAGATTATAAGCCCAAAAGTAGTCTCCGACCCTATTCGCGGAATTATAGACATCCGGCCGGTTTTGCCGATGGTACAGACCGCGGAGTTCCAGGCGCTGGCTTTCAAATACCAGCTGGGGGCAAGCTATATGACTTTTCCTATGGCAACGCACACGCGCCAGGCACATTCCTACGGCGCCTACGCGCTGACCGCAGAGCTCACCAAAAAATGGATTGATTTGAACCTTATATCCAAAGAGGAGGCACGCGCGGTCAACGGCTTCGCGCTTTTCCACGACATCGGCCACCCCGCTTTCTCGCATGTCACCGAGCCCCTCTGCCCGTACGACAACAACGAGCAGGGACTGCGCTTGATTGATAAATTAAAAAAAGAAATAGAAGCGTGCGGAATTGATTTCCGGCTTTTTAAGGATATTTTCGCGAATAAAAATCCCCTGCATCTCGCCGTGCACGATAAAAACATAGGCACAGAAAAGCTGGATTATTTGGAGCGCGACGGCCTTATGACAAATGTCGGCAAGCTTTCAGGCGTCAGCTACCTGGTAAACCATATTTATTTTATAAACAATGAGTTGGTTATTGACCCGAAAGTAATAGACGTTGCCAAAGAAGTCCAGGATTTTTACATAAAAATGTACAAGAGCGTCTATCTCCGGAAAAAATCGGTCATCGCCCAGCGGATGATGCAGAAAATGGCTTACGCGCTGATTAAAGACGGCTCATTAAAAAACAGCGACCTTATGGGCATGCGTGATTTTGAGCTCTTGGGCAAGCTTCAGGCCTCAAAAAATCCGCTCGTGGAGCGGCTTTTCTCGCTTTTTATGAATAATAATGTTTTCAAAGAAACCATAGTTCTACGCCATAAAGAATTTACTGAAGCCCGTCTGGTTGCCGGAAAACCAATCAATGTTTTCGGGGTGGACGCGGAAATAATAGAGCGGTTTATTGCTTCTCCGAACTTCCAGGAAAAAAATCCTGAAAAACTGCTGGAAATGGAAAGCACGGTCGCGGAAATCGCGGGCATCCCGCCATATGACGTGCTTATTGCGCCGATCGTGCGCGCGGATAGATTCAAAGGAGGAGACATAAAAATTTACAGCCCCCAAGGGCCCTTTCAGCTTAAAACCGCCTATCCGGCGCATTATAAAAATATGGAAGAATACGGCCGTTCATACGCGGCGCTCCGCGTTTGCGTTCCCGAAGAATACCGCGCCCGGCTCGCAGAAGAAAATACCGCCAAAAAAATCTTTGATAAAATTTTGAGTTTAATATAAATTAAGCCGATGGTGGGAATTGAACCCACGACCTACTCCTTACCATGGAGTTGCTCTACCGCTGAGCTACATCGGCATGCGTCTTTTATTTTTTCATAAATTCGTTTATAATACAACTATTCGCGCAGGTGGCGGAGTGGTCAATCGCACGCGGCTGTAAACCGCGCGCCCGGAAGGGCTACGAAGGTTCGAATCCTTCCCTGCGCAAAAATTAAGTAGTTGTAATTTTAACTTTTTTGTCCTTTTCCTTTTTCGGCAAAGCCGAGAGAAGTTTTTTAACCTCAATCACAAACGCGCCGGAGCGGAAATCAACCAAAGCTGTATCCCCTTCTTTTATCTGTTTTGAAATTATTTTCTCCGCCAAAGGATTTAAAATTTTGTTTTGAATAAGCCGCCTCAAAGGACGCGCGCCATAATTAGGGTCGTAGCCTTCTTTCGCCAGCGCATCCTCCGCTGATTTATTGACGGAAACAGATATGCCTCGCGCGCTGATTCTTTCGGTAAGCCTGGCAATCTGAATTTTCGCAATCTGCTTGAGCTCTTCCGGCTGGAGCGAATTGAAAATAATCACCTCGTCCAATCTGTTTAAAAATTCAGGCCGATAATGCTGTTCCAAAGAGCGCAAAATTTTGGTTTTCAAGTCGTCTTCTTTTTTCACACGGTCAACCGCCCCACCGACGAACCCCAAGCTCCCCATCTCGCGGATAAATTCCCCGCCGATGTTGGAAGTCATGATTATAACTGTGTTTTTAAAATTCACGTGCCTGCCCTTGGCGTCCGTGAGCGTGCCGTTGTCCAAAATCTGAAGCATAATGTTGAAAACTTCCGGATGTGCTTTTTCAATTTCATCAAAAAGTAAAACAGCGTAAGGTCGGTGACGTATGGTTTCGGTCAAATTCCCCGCTTCTTCGTAGCCGACATAGCCGGGGGGCGAGCCGATAAATTTGGAAACGGCGTGCCGCTCCATATATTCCGACATATCTACACGCACCAGCGCTTTTTCGTCATTGAAAAGAAATTCTGATAAAGTCAAAGCCAGCTCGGTTTTTCCCACGCCGGTCGGTCCCAAAAACATAAAGGAGCCGATTGGCCGCTTTTCATCCGCGATGCCCGCGCGCGACCTGCGGATTGCCTGCGAAATTTTTTCTATGGCTTCGGCCTGCCCGATCACCCGTTTTTTAAGTTCCTCCTCCATTCTTAAAAGTTTTTTGGCTTCCGATTCCAGCATGCGCCTGACCGGTATGCCGGTCCACCTGGAAACTATGTCGGCGATGTCTTCTTCGGTAATTTCTTCACGCAAAATGCGGCGAGTGCCCTGAATTTTTCGTAATTTCCCCTCTTCGGCGTAAAGCATTTTTTCCGATTCGGGAATCCGGCCATATCTTATCTCGGCCACTTTTGCTAAATCTCCGCGGCGCTCGGCCGCGTCCGATTCCTGGCGAAAAATTTCCAAATCTTTTTTTAATTGACGGATGGCATCAATCGTTTCCTTCTCATGCTTCCAGCGCATCTCCAGTCCAGCGGTTTCCTCTTTTAATTCGTCAATTTGTTTTTGGATTTTGCGGATTTTTTGTTTTGCCTCCGGATTGGATTCCTCTTTTTTCAGAGCCTCCTTTTCAATTTCCAATTTCATGACTTCTCGTCGGGTGTGCTCCAACTCATCCGGCATGCTGTCCATCTGGAGCCTTAAAGAAGACGCGGCTTCATCTATCAAATCAATCGCTTTATCCGGCAAAAAACGGTCAGTGATGTAGCGCGCCGAAAGATTCACCGCCGTGGTAATAGCAGCATCAGTGATTTTGATGCCGTGATGAAGTTCGTATTTATTTTTAATTCCGCGAAGAATTGACACGGTATCCTCCAGCGAAGGCTCGTCAACCAAAACCGGCTGGAACCTGCGTGCCAAAGCCGCGTCTTTTTCTATGTATTTTTGATATTCTTTAATGGTCGTAGCGCCAATGGCGTGAAGCTCTCCGCGGGCAAGAGCGGGTTTTAACATGTTAGAAGCGTCCATAGCGCCTTCGGCCGCGCCCGCGCCCACTAGAGTATGCACCTCGTCAATAAAAAGCAGGACTTTGCCGGCGGCGCGCTCCAATTCTTTCATCACCGCCTTTAATCTTTCTTCAAATTCGCCGCGGTATTTTGTGCCGGCCACCAGCGCCCCCAAATCCAGCGAAATTAATTCTTTGTCTTTAAGCGTTTCGGGCACATCTCCGGAGGCGATGCGACTGGCCAGGCCTTCAACAATAGCGGTTTTCCCCACTCCGGCTTCACCGATGAGCACGGGGTTGTTTTTCGTTCTTCGTGAAAGCACCTGCATGACGCGCCGGATTTCCTCGTCTCTGCCGATAACTGGGTCTAGTTTATCCTCGCGTGCTAATCGCGTTAAATTTCTGGCGTATTTTTCCAGAGCCCTGTATTTATTTTCCGGCTCAACATCTGTCACTCTTTGCGAGCCCCTGATGTCCGCGAGCGCCCTTAAAATCATCTCGCGGTTTAAAGAAAAACGCCCCAAAATTTCGCGGGCTCTGGATGGAGCCTCCAAAATCCCCAAAAATAAATGTTCGGTTGAGATAAATTCGTCTTTCAGAAATGAGGCGGATTTGTGGGCCTCCTCCAAAACCCTTGCCAGCTCAGGCGTCAAATAAATCTGATGCGAAGGCGAAAGAATATTGGTGCGCAAAGTATTATCCAGTTCGCCCATAACTAAATCTACCAAATTGGCTTGGTCGGTTTCCAATTTATCCAATAGGGATGGTATAACGCCGTCTTCTTGCAAAAGCAAAGCAGCCAAAAGATGCATGGCGTCTATTTGGCTCCCGCCACGCTCTATTGCCAGCTCATGGGCTCTTTTCAAGGCTTCTTGAGCTTTAATTGTAAATTGTCCGTATGGAGGCATGGTTTTTTATTAACTTTATGCTAGCATAAAAATCAGGAAAATCAAGCCTTAAGGAGGTGCGATTATGCTACCAACAGTGAAGTCTGAAAGGTCGAGGGAGGAATGTGATTTTATATGGCTGATTATGGAATATAGTCTAGTTGATCCAGTGTGTCATGCCAATTCGGCGGTGATCCTGGTATACGATGAACATGAAGACCATCGTTGTCTCCAGCATGCGGCATACGATTTGGCAGGAACTCTCTGCAAACAAATCAGCATTCAGAAAGCCGATGCATCCAAGGAAGCTTTCAATTTTCTACGTTCTTTTTTTAAAACATATCTTTCAATAAAGTTCCTTCCACAAACAACAGAAAATGCGCGCACCTCATAGCTTTTTGTGCTGTGGGCTTGTCAAGATTGATAGGCCCTTTTTTTATTTTCTATATTCACTTTCTTTCTTCCAAAACTAAGTCAATTTTTATTTGGTTGTTTCCGCGCTGAATTTTTAGAGTCACTTTGTCGCCAACGCTTCGCTGTTGGATTAATTTATTCAGAGGATTTTCGCGCGTGATTTTTACTCCACCTAATTCCAAAATAATATCGCCTTCTTTTATTCCCGCTTTGGAAGCCGGGGAATTCAATTGAACTGCATCCTCTCCGTTGGCTCCGGCCCCCACCAAAGCGCCTTTATCCGTCAAAATATACCTAACACCAATATAAGGATTTATAATCCGGCCATTGACCCTGGTGTCGTTTAATGCCCGTTTTAATTGATTTATGGGAATGGAAAATCCTATATTTTCGGCTCCTTGGGCTTTCGCAGTGTTTAAACCGACTACTTCACCTTTTAAATTCAAAAGTGGCCCACCGGAATTCCCCAAATTGATGGCCGCGTCCGTTTGTATCACCTGCGAAAGTTCCTCGGGACCGGAGGCAAGTCCGGAAGCTATGATAGTGCGTCTTAAACCAGAGACCACTCCCACAGAGACGGTGTTTTGAAATTCCCCCAAAGCGTTGCCTATGGCGATAGCCGTCTGCCCGATTGAAACGTTCTCGGAATCCCCTAACGGAATTGAAACAAAGCCGCCGGCTGACGATTCGCCCTCAACTTTCAGCACGGCCATATCGTTAATCTTGTCCCTGGCCACGACTTTTGCTTTCAGTTTTTTATTATCATTTGTAATCACAGAATAATCCGCTTCCGGATCTTCAACCACGTGCCTGTTGGTCAATAAAAAACCGTCTTGCGAAACAAAAAAACCGCTTCCGGAAGAGACCTGTGCTTTTTCCGTGCCTTTTTGGCGATATTGCGGTACCAGTAAATCCGGAAAAAATTGCTGAAAAGGGTCATCGCTTGAGAACGGACTTACGAAATACCGCTCAATTATCGGAATATCTTTGGTGGCCACAACACTGACCACAGCCGGAGAGACCCTTCGCGCGATATCTTCAATTAAAACATCGCGCGATAGAGCGTTTAATTCTAACTCCTGCTTTTCGTCTTTTTTCAAAGGCTCCGGCAAAACGCCAATTGTTTTTTCTATAACTCTCTGAATTGTCTGGGTAATCGGAGGCGGCGCTTGGTTTATCAAAGTAACCGCTACAATACCCGTAACCAAAGCCGTCACGAAGCTGACCAAAAGCACCAAAAGGACAAGCTGATGTTTTGTCATGTCGTTCATAGATTTATTTTAATCAACTGCTTCTACTTTTTCAACTGCCGGAATTTTTTCTTTAAGCAAAGCTTCAATGCCGGTTTTTAAAGTTAAATTGGAAAGCGGACAGCCCTTGCAGGTTCCCTGAAACCGCACCGAGACCACGCCGTTTTCAAACCCGACAAAATCCAAAGAACCCAGATGCAATTTCAGCATCGGCTTTATCTCTTTTTCTAAAATTTGCTTAATTTTCTCCTCAATCATTTTTTCAAAAAAAACAAGCTGTGTTCGGAAATGCGGCGGTCTATATACTGCCAATCAATATTTTTAAAAAACGCCTCAATGTAGGCCTTGCGTGCAGTGGCGTAATCAATAAAATACGCGTGCTCGTAGACGTCCATAATAAGAAGCGCGATCATGTTCCATGGCGCATCTTGGTTATGCGAATCACAAAGGATATTTTTTAACCTTTTCTCGTCCAAATCGTACCCCAAAACAACCCAGCCGCGCGCACAAAGCCCCATCGCTTTAAATTCACGCTCCCAATTTTCATAGGAGCCGAAATCGCGCGTAATCATCTCCATAATTTTGCCGGATGCAGGACTGCCTGCATTTACCATGTTATCAAAATAACCCTCGTGTAATTTAACGCCGTTTAGAGCGAAAGTTTCCTCCACTTTTAACTCCCGCAAATCGGAATAAGTCGCGTTAGCGGAAGACAAATCAACGCTTTTTAATTTTTCCTCAATCTCCCCTATTTTTTTGACATATCCGGCATAAAGCACATCGTGGTGCTCACGCAATTGCTTTTCGGAAATGCCGTCCAGCTCGGTGTATTTAAGTTTTTTTATTTCTCTGGCCATATTTGATTGCCTTCTTCGTCATATAAAATTATAGCCCGGGTCGGGCAGCTCTGCGCCGCCAAGAGAATGGTTTCGTCGTCCGTGCCTTTGTCATTTACCACATAAGCCTTATTTTCACCGTCCAGCGCAAAAACCCCCGGGGCGATGGCAACGCAACTCGCCGCCCCAATGCAAAGCTCCCTATCCACATAAATTTTCGCAATTTTTTTATCCATAATATTTATCTTTATAAAATCGGATTAATTGCTCAACCTCTGTTATTATTTCCGGGGAGCCGATGCCGACTTTTAATTTTTTTTGGACGTCTTCCAAATTTTGCGCTCCCTCCAAAACGGCCTCCTCAATATCTTTGTCGGTAATATTGAGCCTCGCGTCAACAACCCGCGCGCCTTCTACGATTATTTTATCAAACTTGCCGCAACGCCGGAAATAATCGTTGGCGGTCTTCTGAAACGCTTTGTCCGCCAAGACCGAGCAGTGAATTTTGCGGTTCGGGAGGCCTCCCAAGCGTAGCATAACGTCTTGAGGCCGAACTTTTAACGCCCCGTCAATCGGCAAGCCGCCGTTTTCAGTAACCATCACCGAAAACATAGAAGTCGCTGCTATTGCCGAAGCACATCCGAATGTTTTCCATTTTAAATCCTTAACGCGCTCCGTTGCTTTATCAACTTTGAGCCACATTTCCATCATATCTCCGCAAGCGGGAGAACCCACCATTCCGTGAGCGTCATATTCGTTTTCATTTTCTGGCCGCTCCCAAAGCAAATTCCTTGGATTAAAAAAATGCTCTTTTACGATATTCGAATAATACCATTTTTCACCAGTATACTGGTTTATTACATCTATGTCTTTCATTTGTAACTTTTTGATCTTGCTTTAACTCTTAAATTTTCTCCGGCGAAAGCTTCGGGATGGGACATAGTTTTCGCGCCAAGCTCAAGATTTAAAGGCGAAACTTTGCGGAGCCATTCTACCGCGTTCGGTAATTCGCCCAAAACATAATCCAAATTTTCCTTGACCGTTCCGCGGCCCATTGTAAAGCGCATCGACGCGTGCGCGAATTCATAAGGTTTGCCTAAAGCCAAAATAACGTGCGACGGCTCCAGCGATTCAGACGTGCAGGCCGAACCGGTTGAAAAAGAAATTCCTTTCGCGTCCAGATAAAGCACCAGCGCCTCGCCCTCTATATCCAAAATAGAAATATTTACATTGTTTGGAAGCCGTTTTGCGGGATGGCCGTTTAAAACAACTTTCGGAATTTTGTTCATCAGTTGTTCTATAAAATAATCCCTTAGAGGCGCAAGCCGGTTAGATTCCGATTCTTTTTCTGCTTGCACTATCTCAAGCGCCATTGCCAACCCCGCAATCAAAGCCATCGGCTCCGTGCCCGAGCGCATCCGCATTTCCTGTCCCCCGCCGATAATCTGCGGTTTTATTTTTACTCCTGCGCGCTTGTATAAAAATCCGATTCCTTTCGGCCCGTAAATTTTTGAGCCGTTAATCGTCATTAAATCAACGCCAAGATTATTCACAGTTAAATCCAAATACCCCGCCGCTTGGCAAGCGTCGGTATGAAACAGGGGGTAACTCTTCCTTTTTAATTCTCTGAATTCCTTAATAATTTTTCCGATCTCCGCGATTGGCTGAATCGTACCAATTTCATTATTCGCGTACATTATAGAAACCAAAATCGTCTCCGGGCGTAAAGCTTTACGGACGTCTTCGGAATTTATTAAGCCGTATTCGCCGACATCCAAAAAAGTTACGTCAAAACCCTCTTTGACTAACTGCTGACATGGCTCTAAAACGGCATGGTGTTCAAATTTGGTTGTTATTATGTGAGCGCCTCGCGGGAAAACACTCGGTGTTTTTGGGGATTCAACACCGAGTGTTGAGGAGCGAGGCGCAATTGCGGCGGCCACGCCAAAAATTGCCAAGTTATCCGATTCGGTTCCGCCTGAAGTAAAAATAATTTCGTCAGCGCGCGCGCCGATGAGTTTCGCAATTGTTTCGCGAAATTGTGATAAGAAATTTTTCGCAAGACGACCCTCTTCATAAAGCCCTCCGGCATTGCCAAAATCTTCGCGCCAAAAAGGCTCCATCGCGTTTTTTACGCGAACGTCCAAGGGAGTTGTAGCCGCGTGATCTAAATAAACCCGTTTCATTTTTGCAATCTCGTTATTGGGCAAATATTATAAGGCCTTTCAAAAAAATTAATCAGCTCAAAAATCTCAAAATCTTTTTTTATAAGTTTGTATCCTCCGCCGATGCCACGACGCGCCTCAAGCCATCCGGCTCGTCGAAGTTCCTGCGCCACTTTTTCCATATAGGCCTCCGGCAAGCCATGCTTTTTTGCCACGCTTTTCGCGTTTAAATACCCATCTTCAGCCAATTTGAGACGCTCAATTAAAACAATCCCATAATCAAATTTCTTTGCCATAAACTAAAATCGGACTATTATAGTCCGATTTTAATCATTCATTAAATAAACTTCAAGTCCCTTTTTCCACAGCCTAAAAGCTTTCATCCATCCGACCAGCGTGGCCCAGTAATGAAGCGAGGTGGTTTGTTTGACAAGCCACGGAATTATTCCCGCTATACGCAAGCCGTGGCTTTCGAGAAGGGCGTATTTGCCGCCCAAAGGAATAATAAATCCAGCGTGATGCGGTTTGTAGTTTATGAGTGGTTTTTTTAAAATCATCCGCTTTATATTTTCCGCGGTATATTTGGCTTCGCGGATGGCGACCGACGCCGTCATCGGTAAAGATTTTCCGGTGGCTTCGTCAACGCAATAAGTAATATCCCCCACACCGAAAACATTTTCGTAAGGCAGAACGCGGAGATTTTTATCCACCGCCACACAAGCGTTTTTTTCCAGTCTTGCTTTGGCCTTTTTTCGGAGCGCCGGGCTCGCGCCTCCCAAAAGATTTTCGGTAGCTTCAATAATCAGACACTCTCCATAATATTCGGGGCGGCCATGAACCAGCGCAAGTTTTTTCATGTAGCCGATTAGCTCCCCGGCCAGCTCGCATCCGGTGAACCCCCCACCTCCGATGGCAATTTTCACTATATGATTTTTCGGCGCCCTGAAAAAAACTTCGTCAACGGCATTCCTGACTTCCAAAGCGTCAAAAAAGCCCTTCAAGGGAAAAGCGTTTGGGCTCATGCCGGCGATATTAAAATAATTCGTTTCACTGCCGGCGGCCAGCACCAAAAAATTATAGTTATGGGCAGGAAACTTTTTCAGCCTGATTTTGTTTGTTTTAAAATCCACTCCGATGACTTCGTCTTCCAAGACAGAAACATTCAAATCGTCCAAAAAAATATCCTCCAAAGGATAAATGACTGAAGATTTCAAATTAAAAAAATCGAGCGGCATGTGCCCAAAAACTTCCGGAATATGCGCCGTCGCCACCTCGTAGAGATTGGGATAAAAAGTATGGTAGCGGCTTTTATCTATTAAAGTAATATTAATATGGTGCCTGCCTGCCGGCGAGGCAGGGCCGCCTCCACCCCATTTTGCCAAAATTTTTGCCACTCTCACTCCCCCCAACCCCCCGCCGACAATTACAATTTCGTGGACCATATAAAAAATTATAGCAAAAAAGTGGGTCTGGACAAAGGAATATATAAATGCTATGAATAGACTTGAAAACAGTTATGTGGATATCTTAATTATTTCATGCTATAATAAAGCAAAAGAATGTTTACTAGAGCAATTTTTAATATAAGTCAATTAGTGAAGAAATACGGAGTTGATTTTCACGAAAATCAAAACCCCGTTGTTTTAGCTATGTTAAAAAAAATGAACGAATTAAAAGAAATAAGTTTTACAATTGAACATTATCCGGACGGAAGCTGGACTGCCGAATCAACAAATATCGACGGTATTCTTACGGGAGGTAATGATGTGAAGGAAATAAGTCGGGTTATCAAAGGCGCTGTTTTTACTTATTTTGAAATTCCTCCGTACTTGGTTAATTATGATTTAGTTAGGATGAATAATGAGCCAGTTACGATTGAGCAAAAAGTATATACCACGAAAGTATATGTCACGAGATAGATATGCAAGGAGGATTTTCAGATTTGAAGCAGCGAGATTGGTTGAGGGCTTGCAGAAAACTTGGTCTGTTGGTTGACTGCAGGAGAGGGGACGGCAGTCATTGTTTGGTTAAACATCCTAAAACTGATGCAAAATATACTATTCAGCATAAACTCCATAAATTTTTGAATATGAAAATATTTAAAAAGATGATGGAATGGGGCTTTCAAGAATCCGAAATTTGGGATGCCCTTAAATAATTCTGCCCGTTGAGCCGTTGGATTTTCCCTTAATTTTTCCCCGCCCGCTGGAAAAACGGTTGCGGAAAGAAGAAAATCTATGTTTAAAGTGATAATTTTTGAACTTTCTGTAAAAACGCAAAGTATTAGCTGTCTAAATCCGCAAATAAATCAGATTCTGGATCTTTGATTTTCATCACTTCCGGCGGAAAAAGCAAAGGGGTTTCTTTGCCGGTAATTAAATTGTGTTGAACTAACCTATCATTTTTTATTATAAGCTCTATATCTAATATATCCGTAGAATCGTCTAAGTCACTTTTCCCTTTGTACTGCAAAAAGCCTGAGCTTTTTGGCTCAATTATTAGTATTTGTGACAAACCACCAACCGTATCTATGCCTAATTCTTTGATCTTTCTCCTCAAAATCAAATCTATAAGAAATGCTTGAAAATATAAAGAATTCATTGCTGAACAAAATAATAATTTCTTGAGTGAATCCTCTTTCCCTCTTACAGCAGGCTCTCCACTACCTAAAACCAAAGATGGCATTAAAATTAATTTTGCTTCTTCAAAAGAATCTTCCGGAAATGAAATTTTAAATAGTTTTTTATCGTAAATGCCGATATGCCCAGTTATCTGTCCGATTTCATTTTTTATTGGTTCCGGTCTGTTTGGGTCAAGAGACGCGACAATAAATCCAACTGGTCTTTTTTCCCCAGTTTTTTCCGATAGAATTTTGTACGCGTATCTTATGAGCTTGGGTCCTTTGCTATAAAAAACATGTAAATTCCTCAAGAGTGGCCTTTTTTCTATTTGGCTACTTAAAAAGCTAATTATGCTACCAGCAAATTCTATGTCTCCCGCAAAACCAATACCCAAGTGGCTCGAAAGAAGAAATATCTTCTGGGTATTGTCTCTCCAAGGAACAATTTTCCCATTTTTGATAGTGCTGGCTCTACTGTCAGCAATCAGTACTAAACCTTGGAAAAAAAGTTGTCCGGCAATTAGCGTCATATGAAAAGTATGTTTCAGTAATTACTGCTCAAGCATTTTTCTTTGAGCTGGTCCATGATAGAAATTTATTCGATTTAGTACCCAATTTCATTACTTATAGGTAAACCGGTTTCATTGATTTTTGAACCGGTGTTTTTGTCTATAAATTCTATATCGAGAAGAGTAGCATTCCATTTTGTGCCCGGCTTTGCACCCACTAAACTAAGCTGTACATCTATAATGGTGTATGATTTAGATCCAATATCGTATTGATAACCTGGGTTACCGTAAGTGTAAGTACTTGTAATGCCTGATTCAAATGGTTGTTGTTTAATAATATATGTGTTGTTTTCACTAACAGAAACATTAACATTTTTTGAATTTCCACCATCAAAAAATGTCTCACCAACAAGTAACAATTTCACGCTATTTATTGATAAGTTTGTATAATCGCTTGTGAGCCCAAGTTTTAATATGGTGGGACTTCCATATGAGCTTGGGGGTATTAATCCAGATAAAGTAGAGGACAGTAATGCCAATTTAAGGATTCTATCTCTTGGTAAAACATTAATTGGCAGCCCAGTTAAAGTTATAGGAAGAGACGGAAAATATTTTCGTTTTACGGCAACCGAGTTAAACACTATATTCCAACCAGCCTCACTCGAATACGATTTAAGCATCAAAACTTTATAGTTAGGACTAGAATTTGGATCACAATTTTTTTCGCCATTAAATATAACAGTATTACCGGGCGCTATTACTGGAATATTAGTACCAGCAAGATCTACATTATAAAGTCGTGCGAGTGAGTTAGGGTTGTTAAAAATAAAACTAAAGTTGTTTAAAATAATCGATTCATCGCATGTAACTCTGAACGCAGCAAAATAATCTGGATAACTTATGTTATAACCAGAATTCGCCAGATCTTGGAAAGACACCTGTTCAATATTAACAAGTAAATTATCAGTTGGAGTCAGTGTAGGCGTTGGCATAGGAGTCGGGGTGGGCGTTGGAGTCGGAGTTGGGGTTGGGGTCAGAGTTGGAGTAGGTGTTGGCGTAGCTGTTGGTATTAGGGTAGAAATTGTGGTAGGTATTGGAGTCGGCATGGGCGGTAGAGTTTCAACGGGTTTAATTATTATTCCCTCTGGGAGCTCACCTTTAGTCACAACGAAGCCAATACCAATCAAGTCCCGGACTCTTTGTTTATTAATCATCGGGTCGTCAAAAGTATAAGATATTCCGAGAGAGTTGGTTAAGGTAACAGCTTGTTCTTTTGCTTTAATTTCTGTTTGTGATACTGGAACTTTGACAGCAGGCTGGGTTGGAGTAGTTGGGGTTGTTGCCTGTTTTTCACGCTCTTCTTTCTCTGCGGCTTGTTTTTTTAGCTCCTCAATCTCTTTTTTTAATTCTTTAATGCTCGTTGGTGGGCTCTCCGCGCCAATCTTTTGAGAAGTGGCGGATTCCGTGCTTTGCTGTTTTTTTAATTCTGCGACCTCCTGTTTAAGCCCCGCGACTTCCTGCTTTAATTCGGCGATTTTTTGTATTGCCTCCTCTTGGCCTTTACGGCTTGTTTCAATTGCTTTTGTTATTGCTTCTTTGGCTTCGTCGGGGACTTTAGATAAGACATCCGACAGAATTGTTTGGTGTTTTGAAGCGTTGTCCGCGATTAAATTAAGGAGGTTTTCGGCCTTGGTTTCGTCCTTAACTTTTTTTGACGCCTCGGCCGCGAGAGCGATGTTTGTTTCATAACCGGAAATTGCGGTTTTAACAGCGTCTGAATTTTTATCTCCAGCAACAGCCTCGGCTTCGGCGAGCCGCTTTTCGGCGTATTTTAGAGCTTTTTCCGCTTTTTTCTCGGGATTGAAAGTAAAAAATAGGTTTACTTTCTCAAAAGTGGTGACAAAACCGTAGAAAAAACTGCCGGGTTTAATCCCCGCGCTTTCGGCTGCCGAGACGGAAAGAGGAGCCGTAAAAACAGCCGTTAAAAGCAAAAAAGAAACAACAAAAGAGAGCTTTTTCATTAAGCTTTATTATACACAACTTTTTAATTTTTTGCAACTATGTGTAATTTGCATTTTCAGCGCTATAGCTGTCAGATTACAAATTTGATTTAAGCAATTTTAAGTTGATTATTTTAAAAAATAGTGTAAAATTAAAAAATTGCCGGAGTAGCTCAATGGCAGAGCAACGGTTTTGTAAACCGTAGGTTGGAGGTTCAAGTCCTCTCTCCGGCTTAACGATTTAGGTCTGCGTTATCTCCGTGACCATTCCCATTGCCATCCTTGCCTCCGCCATTTCCGTTGTTCCCGTTTTCGTTATTTCCATTTCCATTTCTTTCTTTTATCCCGCGGAGTTTGTGCGCCGTGCGAAAAAGCATGCTTTCGGTTTTTAAAACCCAGATTCTAGCTTCCCTCAAACGCTTTTCCAGAAATGTGAACGACTGGTCGCGAAGGCGAGAGTGCCAGAGCGCTACGGCGTCGGCCACCAATCCCTCCATAAATTCGGCGAAATTAAACGCTACAAATTCATCGCGGTTTCTGCGGATAATCGCTAAAATTCCACCAACGCTTAGAAACAAAATTATGGAATAAAAAATCATATTTTAAAGCTCGTATCTTACGAATCTGGCCACTTCTATTTTTTCGCCGAATTTGGCGGTAGCCCGTTTTATCAACTCTTCAACCGTCATTGACTGGTCTTTAACGTAGAGCTGGGCGAGCATTAATTTAATATTCTCCGGGTTCATGCCTGCGATATGCAAAGCCATCTCATGCGCCAAAGATTTAAATTCCTGGTTTCTTGCCACAAAATCGGTCTCACACCGGAGCTCCAAAAGCACGCCCACTTTCCCCCCAGCATGGATGTATGCTTCCACAATCCCAGCGCCGGTTTCTCGTTCGCTTTTTTTGACTGCCAAGCCTTCAGACGATTTTAAAATAAGCGCCGAAGCCAGCTCCAAATCTCCGCCGGCTTCTTCCAAAATCTTTTTACAAAGCACCATGGACGCGCCGGTTGTCTCTCTAAGACGTTTTACCAAATCGCTGGATATGGTCATACTGGTTTTTCTATTTGTTTTTCGGCTTGTTTCTCCGCAAGGCCGGCTTCATAGGCCGTAGCGAGTTTACTTAATATCAGCGAAATCACGGCCGAAGAATTGTCGTTAGCCGGAATAGTATATTTTATATTTTGGGGGTCACAATCCACGTTTAATATAGCAACCACGGGAATATTTTTCCTGTGGGCTTCGGATAAAGCCGTTTTTTCTTCTCCCGGGTCAACAATAATCAAGGCTTGCGGCAAAGATTTTACGTTTTTTAACCCCTCAAACATTCTGCCAAGTTTTCTGATTTCTATCGTCTTGAGAAGTTTTTCTTTTTTGGAATATTTTTCAAATCCGCCCGACATTTCTTCAGTTTCCAATTTGGCCAAATGTGCCAAGCGCCCTTCAAAAACCTTAAAATTAGTCAAAGTGCCGCCCAGCCACCTTTCCGCAACATACGGCATTCCGGTTTTTTTAGCCGCTTCCCTGATAAACCGACTTGCCGGCGGTTTGGAGCCGACCCAAAGAACGGCCTTACCTTCCCTGCCCAACAACTTTAAAAACTCTTCCGCTGTTTTTAAATTGGCCAGAGTTTTGCCAAGATCAAAAATCTCAATATTATTTCTGGTGCCAAAAATAAATTCCTTCATGCTGGGGTGCCGACGCGTTTTGGAATATCCAACATGTGCCCCCGCGGCAAAAAGAGTCTCAATTTCGGTATTTTCCGTAATTTCCATAATATATCGAGTATAAACAAAAATTGTTGCGATGGCAAGGCTGATATGTTAAACTGGTTTTTATGAAAGCTGAAATACATCCAAAATATCATAAAGCCAAAATAGAATGCGCTTGCGGCGCGGTTTTTTCCGTCGGCTCAACTAAGGAAAAAATAACCGTTGAAATCTGCTCCAATTGCCATCCATTCTACACCGGCAAGGAAAAGTTGGTGGACGCGGCCGGCCGAGTTGAAAAATTCAAGTCGCGGGCGGCCAAAGCTAAAAAATCAGGCGGAAAAAAATAACTTATGAACCAGGATATTCAAAAAAAACTTGGGGAAGCCCTCAAGGAATACGACGTGCTGGAAATGGGCGTAGCGGAAAGTTTTAAATGGCCTCGAGAAAAAATCGCCAGATTCGGAGAACTTTCAAAATTGAAAGTCATGGCGGATGAATACGAAAAAGCGGATAATGGCAGAAAAAAAGATATTGAGGAAAAACTAAAAACTATTTTAACTCCGCCGGCCGGCGGAAAGGACGCCGAAAGAAATAAAGCCATTCTGGAAATTCGCGCGGGGGCAGGAGGAGACGAAGCCGCGCTTTTTGCCACGGATTTATTCAGAATGTATCAAGCCTATTCCGCGAAAAAGAACTGGGCATTCATGACTTTGGACGAATCAAAAAATGATTTGGGAGGATATAAAGAAATTGTCGCGGAACTCCGCGGAAAAAATGTTTATGACGCTTTGAAATACGAATCGGGCGTGCACCGCATCCAACGTGTTCCGGCAACGGAAAAATCCGGAAGAATACACACCTCCACGGCATCGGTGGCAATTTTACCTTTCGCCGAAGCCAAGGAAATTGAGATTAAAGAAGCGGATTTGGAAGTGTCATTTTCCAGAGCCGGCGGGCCAGGAGGACAAAACGTAAATAAAGTTGAAACGGCCGTAAGAGTTCTTCATAAACCAACGGGGATTGTGATATCCTCGCGGACGGAAAGAAGCCAGCTGGCGAATCGCGAACGCGCTTTGGAAATTTTGCGCGCCAAGCTTTTGGACGAAAAAATAAGAAAAGAAGAGGCAGCGGTAAGTAAAGAAAGAAAAGAGCAAATCGGCACGGCCGACCGCTCCGAAAAAATCAGGACATATAATTTTTTGCAGGACCGCGTCACTGACCACCGATTAAACAAGTCCTGGCACAATATTCAAAACATAATCTCCGGCAATCTGGACCAAATTATTGAGTCGTTTAAAAAATAAGGCTTATTTTATCTAAAAGCGAGCTGGAGCAAATCAATCTGCTCCTGATATTTTGTGGCAATCGCGAGGACATCGTCGCCGTAGAAACGATACGCTTTTTTATTCCAATTGACCCCCGCGAGATATTTCATTGCGGCAGTCCACTCGGCTTTATAATTACCAGCTTTTGCTCCGTTGTCCCTTAAAAGCAAAGCCGCCCCCATGAAAGCGTCTTTTGGGTCCCAAGGTGATGGAGGGTTATTTCCGGTAATTTTGGCTATGTTTTTTTTATATCCTTGCCAAGTTATAGGCATAAATTGCGCCGGCCCCATTGCTCCACCGCAATATCCGTACCAGCTTTTTTTGGAAACCGGCATCAAATCAGGATCCAATCCCAGTTCAGAAGTAATTTGCAAAAATGCCGTTTTCTGGCCAGCGCATCTGTAATTAGACAAATCTATTTTCCAATTTCCTTTGCCGACATTTTGGCCAAGGTTTGATTCCTCCGTAATTATTCCCAAAAGAAACGCCGGGCGCACGCCGGTAAATTTTTCGGCCAAATTGGCGTATTCAATGGCGCGCTCAAACGGAATTGACGGCGAGCCCACAAGCAAAAAAAGTTGGCTCCGGATATTGGCGGCATTTTTTTGCTTATCTTTTAAAACTTTTTGGTATTCCGATTCCTTACCCTTGGTTTCTTTGAGCAATTGCTGTTTGGTTTTATTATTTTGCTCCAAAGTTTTTTTCTGAAGCTCCTGCAAAGTTTTCAATTCCAATTCTTCTTGTTTTTGCGCCTCCAAATCATCTTTGGCTTTTTGCTCTTCTATTTTTAAATTGCTGAATTTGGTAAGCGCTTGCTGTAGCGAGGTTTGCAGATTATCTATTGACTGCAACTCTCCAAAAAACTGCGAAACATTGTTATAAATCAAAGCCAATTCCAAGGCAGAAAAATTGTCGTTTTGGCGGATTTTTCTTAAAAATTCCTCAATAAAGCCTCTGGCGTTTTGGATTTCCACGGAAAGCTCGTCTATGTTTTTTGATTTTTGATTTATATCGCTTACTAAATTTTGAATATTTAAATTCCTGGCTTTTATTTCCAACGTGGCTTTTGAAATTTCTGCATTCAAGATAGCGATTTCGCGCGATAGCGAATCTGCCTCTTGCTTTTTAGTCTGAATAAGATCCTGATACTGATCAATCTGTGCTTCGTAGTCTTTTAACTGCGCCTCCAGCTCTGCCCGACGAGAAGTAACCAACGACGGATCTACCTGCGCGTGAGCGAGTGAAATAAATAATAAAAAAAAGTTCGCTAAATTTATTAGATTACTCATTTTTTGAGGAGGCGGATTTTTCGTCCTCGGTTGTTTCTTTCGCTTCAACCTTGGGTTTTTTACCAACCACTTCAATGGATTCCAAAGACGGCGTGGCAGTTTCTTCCACTTCTTTTTCTTCTTCGGCGCGCGGGGCTTCAACCATCGCTACGGTTTCCTCTGGATTATCCGAAACTTTGACTTCTTTTGGTATTTTTACGTCCTTAACCATAATAGAATCCCCCGCGGCTTTTAAACGCGAAATATCTATTGAAATTGAGTGCGGCAAATCTTTAGGCAAAGCTTCAACTTTAAGCGAATGTAAAACTTTCACTAAAATTCCGCCGATCTTAACCGCGTCGGATTCGCCGATAAATTCTAGCGCCACGTCCACATGAATTTTTTTGGTCATGTCCACCACGTAAAAATCGACGTGAGTCGGATTGTCTTTTATTGGGTCAATGTCAACGTCGTGTATCAAAACATTCTTTTTTTCTTTGCCGATATCCAATTCTACTACGGTTGATTCTCCAGCCGATTTCCAAAGTTTAAGAAACTCGGATTCTTTTATAGTAATGGGTTCGGCGCTCTTTCCCCCGCCGTAAACCACCGCAGGCAAAAAGCCCTGCTTGCGCAGGTTCCTCACTTTTTTACCCAAAATATCGCGCTTTTCAGCGACAATTGATTGCATAATGTAAATCATATCCGGTTTAAACTATTTTTGCAAGCTATTGACAACAATTATCAATAGGTGTAAGATTAAGACGTTTGAAAATTTGTGTCAAAGGAGGGTTTGATTATGATGAAGCTAAAAAGGCTTCTGGCGGTAGGTTTGATGAGTCTGTTTTTGGGAGGGTGCGTATCCGGGGTTAGAAACCTTGGCAGCGCTAAGCTGCCCGATGGTAGCGAGAGGCATTATGTGCAGGTAGGCACAGAGGGGCAGGATGGGCCTAAGCTCATCGCTTTAGAATCTTTCAGATGTCCAGAGTCTAAGCCTTGCGAAAAAGAAAGCGCCTATTATGCCACCGGTTCATCATTAACCTCCGATGTCTTGAAAGGCGTTGGTCCCGCTACCGCTCTGGCTGCGGGTGCGGTTGGAGCTATGGCAGTCAGACATCCTGACATCAGTGTCAACGTCGTCGGGAGCGGCAACGAGCAATATCAGGGGCAAGGACAAGGGCAAAGCCAAGGCCAAAGCAATTTCAATTTACAGTCCCAAGGACAAGGACAAAGCAACTGGAACTCGCAAGGCCAGGGCCAGCTCCAACTACAAGGCCGATAACGGCAAAATGCCACCGCGGCTGGGTTCTACGGAACCCGGCATTTTTTATTTAATCAAATTCGGTGGTTCTTTGCCGGAAAGAGCCACAATGATATTTTCGGCGGCGAGTTCCGCCATTTTTGCGCGGGTTTCTTCTGTAGCAGAGGCGATGTGCGGGGTTAAAATCACGTTGTCTAAATCCAGCAAGTCAGGATGAATAGCGGGTTCATGTTCAAAAACGTCGATCGCCGCTCCTTTGATGATTTTTGCTTTCAACGCCTCTGCCAATGCTTTTTCATCAATAACCGGCCCGCGCGAGGTATTTACAAGGTAAGCCGTAGGTTTCATCATTCGGAGCCGCTCGGCATTTATTAAGTGGTATGTTGAGGGCAAAAGCGGGACGTGAATGGAAACAAAATCCGCTTCTTTTAAAATCTCTTCAATAGTCGGCCGGAACTCCGCTTGAAATTCGGCCTCAAAATCTAAATTTCTTTTCACATCATAATAAATCACGTGCGCGTTAAATCCCTTCGCGGCATGGTGCGCAACTCTAGAACCTATTCTCCCTAAACCTAAAATTCCCACGGTTTTGTAAGAAAAATCCGTTCCCAAAAGCATCATTGGTTCCCAGCCCTTGAACTGCCCGGCGCGCGCGAAACGGTCGGCTTCAGAAATCCTATGCGCGATCGCGAGCATCAAAGCAAAAGTATGCTCGGCGACGGTATCGGTCAAAACTCCCGGGGTGTTTGAAACCATAATCCCCGCTTTTTTAGACGCCTCAACATCCACATTATCAAAACCCACAGCCATGTTTGCGAAAATTTTGACGCTTCCTTTTGCCACTTCAAAAACATCGGCGTCCAATTTATCGGTTAAGAGAGCCAACACAGCGTCATATTTACCGGTTTTTAAAACTGAAACCAGCTCGTCCTTCGCGAGCACTTTATCAGCCGGATTTACCTCCACTTCATATCCGGCGGATTTTAATTTTTTTATCCCCGCCTCCGGTATTTTTCTGGTCACAAATATTTTCGGCATGTCCTTATTTTAAATCTTTTGTCTTTAAAATACGAGTATTGACAAAAAATATGGCTATGCTAGCTTACAATATAGGGAGGGAATATAATGAAAAGAAAAATTATGTTGTCGCTGGTAGTGACAAAAGAAAATGGCCTACTTAAGGTCTTTTGTCCAGACACAGATGTCTTAGTTGGCATAAACTCATCAAATGGATTATCTGAAGCAAAAAAGATGCTCCGTGATATCATTATGCACAACGCACGAAAGCTAGTAGCGCTTAAAAAATGCCCTGAAAGGCTGACCTGGCAGAAACAATTGTCAAAAATGATTCTTAAAAACGGTTTCGTTTTTGACAGATAAATTTAAATAACAAAGTCTGTATACTGCCGAAAAGCTTCTCGGCAGTTTTTATTTTATTTTAAAATTTATAATACGATAAAATAACGATACATCGTTTTCTTCCGATCGTGAGAAAACAGTATATGTATATTAAAGACTAAAAAAGTTGCGTAAATTTTCATCTTCAATAATTTTCGCGGATTCTATTGCTATTAAATGATTATCCAGATTAAAATCTTTCCATAAATCAAAGAAATCTTTAGGTAGCGGATAAGGATACGCCCAAACACTTTTTTGAAGTTGGTAAAATCCAAAATCCTGCAATTCCTTTCTGAAAAAATCCCGCTGCGTACGAATACGCTCCGGAATATCAAAAATTAAAAGCCGCCACTTGCCATCCCACTTCCCAGCTTTAGCCAGTTTTAGTTTAAGAAAAATCCTATCTGCTAATTGTTGGCCCCTTTTTGTAAGAGAAAACGCTACTCGCCCGCTTTTCCGCCTTTCACCAACTATTAAGTCGCGGCTTTCTAGACGATCAATGGCATTACGAAAAGAACGTTTGTTGGCGTATTCACAAAAAGTATGGTAGTAGGGATGCGGCCAAAATGATTCAATAAAAATTTTACTTGCTCCACCGAGTATTAAAAGCGCGGTATCAGATAAAGTTGGTTCATATATTATTCTTTTTCGCATATAATTTCATGATACACTGAAATTATCCGATCGTATAGATTCAGTGTATCATTGACAAAAATAGTAGGTTATAGATAATTTTTTTATATCCTATTTTTCGCGCCGAATAATTCCAGTTTTTCTTTTACGATTTTTTTGACGGCTTCGCGCGCGGATGAATCAAATTTATACGGCGCGGTTTCATCGGGGTTTTTGGAAAATTCTTCGCGCAAAGCTTCGGCGTAAGCCACGCGGATATCGGTATTGATGTGGATATTCGCGATACCCACCTCTATCGCCGCTCTAATCTGCCCATCCGGTATTCCGGAGCCGCCATGGAGCACCAGCGCCACATTTTTCGGCACGGCTTCCCTTATTTTTTTTATTCTTTCAATATCCAGCGCCGGCTCATCCATGGAAAGGCCGTGGATATTTCCTACCGCGACCGCAAGGCGGTCAACACCAGTGCGCGAAACAAAATCTTTAGCTGTGTCCGGATTGGTCAAATCTTCCGGCCTGATTATTATTTTTTCTTTTTGGATTTTTGACTCCCCTCTTAAATATCCCAGCTCGCCCTCAACACTTATCTCCGGGTTTTTCTTTTTCGCGTATTCAACAACCTCTTTTGTCCATGAAATATTTTTTTTGTACGGCTCGGCGGATAGGTCAATATGAATTGAATCATACCCCGCATCCACCGCTTTTTCCGCAGCTTCCACGCTTTTATGATGGTCTGAATTTAAAAAAACCGGAATGCCTAGTTCTTTTCTAAAGGCGTCTCTTAGCGCAACGGCCTCAAAATAGCCTAAATGCTTCGCTTCTCCTTCCGATGTGCCGACAATCGCTATAGTATTTAATTCTTTAGCGGCTTCGGTAATCGCCCGAAACTGGTCTGATTCAGAAACGTTAAAATGCCCCGTCGCCCAACCCTCCGCCAGTGCTTTTTCCAAATAATCTTTTAACTTCATATTAATTTGGGAATATAATCGGCTGGGGCTTCGGATAAATATTTTTCTAATTTATACCGGGTTAAAAGACCTTCTCTTGCCCCAACATACTGCACCACCGACATGGAGTTTATCGGCGCCCAGCGGAGAGCGTCCTGCACGGAAAGCCCGAGGCAAAGCGCAACTACAAAAGTGGAGGAAAACGCGTCACCGGCGCCAGTTCTTTCATAAGGCGGCTTTGGATCGGGATAAGGAGGCATAAACCAAGCGGATTTCCCATCGTAAGCATAGGCTCCTTCTGTGCCATCAGTAACTACCGCAATTTTGGGGCCCAGCTCCATTATGCCTTTCATTAATTTTTTAACGTCCGGTTCGCCGACTTCCAAAATCCTTTGCGTTTCTTCTTTATTGGAAATAAAAACATCTGTTCGCCTATAGATACCGGCGAGTTTTTTTCTCCCAAATTTCATCTGATAAGTCCCTGGCTGGAAAGCCAGTTTTACATTCGGGTGCTCGCTCATATATTTTTCAAAAACTTCATGAAACGGCATAGAATTTTCGCCCATAGAAGAAAAATAAACCCATTTTGGGTCGTTGAAATAGGGTAAGCGGTAATCGTATTCCTGATGTTTTATCAAAATTGTCCTGTCATCTTCGTACCAAAGCACATAATGATAATTTGTTTTTTTGCCGTTGTTTACCGTCACAAATTCCGCGCCGACATTTTCCTTTTTTAGAGCACCCAGAGCTTCTTCACCGAAATAATCGTCTCCGATATTGGAAATAAGCGCGCTTTGAAGTCCCAATCTAGCGGCAACCACCGAGGCGTTGGCGGCGTTCCCAACTGCCGACACGACATAAACCTCCTCGTAAGGAATTTTATCTTTAAAACGCAGGCAAATCTCGCACTTTTCTTTATCAATATTGCAATGCACCGACGCGTCTTTTAATCTTATAAACGCGTCGGTAACCGTATCTCCTATCGCTATAAAATCATATTGTCTCATATTGGTTTATTTTGTCTTTCTTTTTAAAACTTTCTTAACAGCCTCTTTAATATGCGAGACGCCCATACCGAAGTGTTCAATGAGTTCATTTGGCGTACCGCTTTCTCCAAAACGGTTCTGCACGCCGACAAATTCAATTGGCACGGGATAATTTTTAGCAAGCACTTCGGCTACGGCGGAACCCATGCCGCCTTGCACTTGATGCTCTTCAACAGTTACAACAGCACCGGCATCTCGCGCGGCTTCAATAATCGTTTTCTCATCCATCGGTTTTATTGTATGGTTGTTTATTACGCGAATTTTAATGCCCTCTTTTTCCAAGTCCGCCGCGGCTAAAATAGCATTGTGCACAAGCGGACCGCAAGCAATAACGGCAACATCTAACTTTCCGCCGGCATCCCAGAAAATTTCCGCTTTACCAACTTCAAACGGCGTCTCTGAAGTCGTAAACACAGGCGTTTTTTCCCTGGCAAAACGAAGATAAACCGGCCCATTTACACCAACTGCCGCCATCGTTGCTTTTTTCGCCTCATGCGCGTCGCACGGATTAATAACCGTCATATTTGGAATCGGCCGCATAAGAGCGATATCTTCAATCGCCTGATGAGTCGCGCCGTCCGGCCCAACCGATACTCCGGCGTGCGATCCGGCAATTTTCACAGAAACTTCGTTATAGCAAATCGTTGTCCTAATCTGCTCCCAGTTTCTCCCCGGGGAAAACATCGCGTAGGAAGAAATGAACGGAATTTTCCCATAGTTTGCCAGCCCCGCGGCGACAGTCGCCAGGTTTTGTTCAGCCACGCCCATCTCAATAAATCTTTGCGGGAATTTTTTGGCAAAAAGATGCATCTGGGTTGATTCGGTGAGATCAGCGCAGAGCGCGACTACTTTTTCGTTTGCCTCACCGGCAGCCAAAAGCCCCTCACCGTAGCCCTTCCGCGTCGGTGCCTGCTCAATCTTCGCTTTCTCCAAAACATTCTCAACTAATTTTACTTTCGGATTTATTGGCATGTTACTCGTGTTCAGATTTTATTTTTCCTCCTAATGTTCGGAGCTCGGCTAAAAATTTTGCGGCCTGCTCTTTATTGGGCGGGATGCCATGCCATTTGTAATCAAACTCTATTTCTTTAATTCCTTTGCCCGGAATGTTGTGCGAAATAATGACGGTTGGTTTTTCATAGATCGCCTTAGCCTCTTCAACCGCGTTCACAATTTCCTCAAAATTATGCCCGTCAATTTCCAAAACGTGCCAGTTGAATGCTTCGTATTTTGCGCGGAGGGGCTCCAAAGGCATGATATCTTCCGTCATGCCGTCAATTTGGATATTGTTACGGTCAATAAGCCCGATCAGATTATTTAATTTGTATTTCCCGGAGAACATAGCGGCTTCCCAGGTATTTCCGGCTTGCTGTTCGCCGTCGGACATAAAACAATAAACTTTAAATTTTCTGTTATCCATTTTCGCGCCGTAAGCGTATCCCGATGCCTGGCTAAGGCCGGAGCCCAACGGACCGGAAGTCGTCTCAACTCCGGGCAAAGCGGTGCGATGAGGATGCCCTTGAAGACGCGTTCCCAATTTTCTTAATGTCTTTAATTCTTCCAGCGGAAAATATCCCGCGTGCGCCATTGCGGCATATCTCACGGGGCAAATATGCCCATTGGATAAAATCAGGCGGTCTCTTTCCTCCCAATACGGTTTTTTGGGGTTGTGATTTAAAATGTGAAAATAAAAAGCGGTAAAAACATCCGCCATCCCCAAAGGCCCGGCGGTATGCCCGCTTCCCGCCTCCACCAACATCTCAATAATGGACTGCCTTACGGCATTCGCTTTTTCCTCCAAAAATTTTATTTTATCTTCGTGCAAATGGCTCATAGAAATTTCGTTTTACTCGCCCGCCCGATTCCTTGACTTTAAAAAATTAAAAAACTTATAGCAAGCGAAAATTAAACACAATACTGCAACTAAAACAGGATAAATCAACAAACTTATCCCTACAGCAAACTCATCTCCGTTGGGATCGGCGGTAAAGACAAAATATAGAATTACATATAAACCCAGCGAAAGCACAAATGACATCAGATATGAATTGAAATAGAAAAATAAATTAATTAATAAAAAGCCTATTAATGCCTCTGCTAAAAAGATGATGAATGCATCATCATTATCAAACCCTTGTCCGTGATTAAATAAAACAATACCGAGAATCAATGGTAATAAGCTTAGACAAAACAATACCAATTTAAGATGCGGCATTTTTTAATTCTGCGATTACTTTTTTAATGTTTTTTCCGCCAGTTGGCGGATCAAAAATTGCTTTGCCGGCGACCAATAAATTCGCGCCCTCTTTAATGCATCTGGCGGCGACGCGTTTATTCACTCCGCCGTCAACTTCTATTATACACTCCGGGCAGACGTGCCGTACATGCCCCTGAATTTTATCTATCAAAAGCCGGTGATCTTTTGTGGCTTCCTGATGAAAAATAACCCGCGAGACCGGTTTTATCAGCCATTCCTCAATTGTCCTTTCCGGCCGGTCAATCATTAAATGAACCTCCAATTTCAGCTTGGTTTTAAGCCCAACCAAGTCTTTCGGATCATGCCAGCTTACATGTTTTGTGAAAACCCCGTCCGAAACATCCAAATGCGCCCATTTGAAGTATGGTTCAACTTTTTTTATCCGCTTTTTTAGCTCATCAAAGTCTGAAACGTTGATGGATGGGATAATCTCAACCATGCTTTTGTTGTTTAACTTTATATGCCGCTTTGATAAAAACTGAAAATAACGGGTGAGGATTCAAAAATCTTGATTTAAATTCCGGGTGGAATTGCGTGCCAAGAAAAAAAGGATGATTTTTAAGCTCTATAATTTCAACCAGCCCACTTTCAGGATTCACGCCGGAAACAACGAGCCCTTTTGATTCCAGAACTTTTCTTAAGGCGCTGTTAAATTCGTACCTGTGGCGGTGGCGTTCATACACCGTACGCGCGCCTGCCTTGCCGGCAGGCAGGCCATACGCAGCTTTGGCGATTGTTTTATCCGACAAACGGCAGGCGTAAGCGCCCAAACGCATCGTGCCTCCCAATTTTTTCGCGAAAATTTTCGCTTTTTGTTCCTGCATCAGATCAATCACGGGATACTTTGTTCGAGGATTTACTTCAGTAGTGTGCGCGCCATGCATTCCGGCGACATTTCTGGCAAACTCTATAACCGCGAGCTGCATGCCGTAGCAAAGCCCGAAAAAGGGCTTACTGTTTTTCCGTGCGAATTCTATCGCTTTAATTTTCCCGTTCACGCCTCTCTCTCCAAAACCTCCCGGTACGATTATGCCGTCAAGTTCCTGCAACTCCCCGCGCATTTTTCTGGAATCTTTTTCATAAGACTCGGCGTCCAGCCATAAAATTTTCGGACAGAGTCCCAAATGCCAGCTGGCTTGCTTAATCGCTTCAATCACCGAAATATAAGAATCGGAAAGAGTAAATTTGCCAGTATTGAAATATTTGCCTACAATGCCGATTTTGATTTCTTTTTTTGAAAAAAGCGCCCGGCGGAGAACACGCGACCAATCGGCCAAATCCCGCTTTTTCCCATCCATGCCGAATTTGGCTAAAATTTTCAAACCCAATTTATCCTTTTCAAAATTAACAGGCACCTGATAGATATTCTCAATATCGGGAGCGGAAATAATATCTCCAGGTCCGACATTGCAAAACACGGAAAGCTTTTTCTTGCGCGGTTCATCCAAGGGCAATTCGGACCTGGCGATAATAAAATCCGGCTGGATGCCGGCCGCGTTTAAAGAATGTACCGCGTATTGCGTTGGCTTGGTCTTCATCTCCCCGATTTGCTTCGGCACGGGCAGATAGCTTACCAAAATAAATATGACGTTATTCGGATTTTTAAGATGCAGCATGCGCGCGGCTTCCAAGTATACTAAATTTTGGTACTCCCCGACGGTGCCGCCAATTTCCACCAAAACAAAATCGGCTTTCGCTTTTTTCCCTGCTAGCGAGAGCCTCCTTATCACTTCCTCCGGAATATGTGGCACTGTTTCCACACATCTTCCGCCATACCCCAAAGCGCGTTCCCGCTCTATTACCGAAAGATACACCGACCCGGAGGTCATGTAATTGTAAGAAAGAATATTTTCGCCCAAAAATCTTTCGTAGTTTCCGAGATCCTGGTCCGTCTCCATGCCGTCTTCAGTAACAAAAACTTCCCCATGCTCTGTGGGGTTCATGGTCCCCGCGTCTACATTGAGATAAGGGTCAATTTTGACGCAAGTGGCGCGAAAACCTTTGGATTTTAAAATCCTGGCGACGGACGCGGTAGTAATGCCCTTACCGATTCCGGACATCACCCCCCCTATAACAAAAATAAACCTTGGGCTCGTCATTGAATTTCGAGAGCCGAAGGCTCTTTTTCAACATAGCACAACCGCCTCCAAATCCAGCTGTGAATAATTTAGTCCAATTTACTGATGCGTCTTTCGTGCCGCCCGCCTTGACCGCCGTCAGGCGAGGCAGGCCCACCGTCAAACGGCGTCTCCAGCCACAATTTTACCGCCTTTTTAGCAAGTTCATCGTCCATCATTCGCGCGCCCAATGCCAAAACGTTCGCATTATTGTGCGCTCTAGAAAGCCGCACAATTTCGAAGTCACCCCCGTAGTAAACTGCCGCGCGTACGCCTTTTACACGGTTCGCGCACATTGCTTCTCCTTGACCGGAACCGCCGATAACTATCCCTCGAACTTTCGCTCCTTGACCCTGCTCGGAGCCTTCGGCCACAGCTTCAGCGACCGGAAAAACGAAATCCGGATAATCATCCTCCGGTTCATATTTAAACGCGCCCTTGTCTTCAACTTCGTGGCCTAACTCTAAAAGAAACTTTTTTAGAGTTTCTTTTAACTCAAACCCCGCATGATCCGCCCCGATGTAGATTTTCATAATTACTTTAATATCTCTGATTTTAGTTTTTTGGCCTCTTCCAAGAAAAACCTTTGCCATTCCTGCGGCTGAATATGCTTTATCATTCTAGGGAAATCTTTAACTTCTTTCGCCATAAGCAAGCGCGACCCGAGTTGCAACGGGTCAATATGCCAATCAAATTTAATCTTTGCTTTTTTCAGCAAATCGTTAAATCTATATCCTTTTTCTTTAATTATAAAATAAATATCTATAAAATCACGGGCACGCGGCTTCATCGCAATAGTATGCACCTTGTTCACCGCAATATCCAGAATGCTATCCACTTCAATGTTTTTATATTTTATTCCTTTCTCAATCCTTGGAAATGGATAGTAATTGAAATCAACTTTCAGAATATTTGTTTTCGAAAAATATAGCTGGAACGAGTGCAAACCGAGAAATTGACGGTAATCGAATTCAGATACGCCAAGTTTTGGCTGAATGCTACGAATAAAGTTTCTGATGGATAAAATTGGCACTTTTTCCGATTCAATGAATAAATCGATATCCTCTGACAATCGGTGCTGTAAATAAAACGCCGAAAGAGGCGTGCCTCCGGTAAAATAAAAATTGCGGGAAATTTGTTTCGACTTCCCAGCCAACTCTAAAAACAGTTCCTGCTCTTTGGTTAATATCTTGACTTCTTTTGCCATAACAAAAAAACAAGATACTTACGCGTCAGACTGTCCATAAAAAGTTTGCGCCAGTATTTACGCAATAGTTTTTCGTCAAGCTTTTCTCCGCCCAAGCCCCAGTTTATCATCTGCTCAAGTTTCCAGATTTTGTACTGTTCGGGGTATTTTTTAAGCTGTTTTTCATCAACTGACCAATTGTACATATGCTAATAGTAGCATTTTTAGTCCCAAAATTCAAACCCCGCATGATCCGCCCCGATGTAGATTTTCATAACGATTCGGCAACTCTCCTCACATGCTCCACTAATGTTGCGGTGTAACCGGCTTCGTTGTCGTACCAGCTAAAAATTTTGACTAGGTCATCGCCTAAAACTTGAGTAAGTGTTGCATCTATTATCGCGCCGTAGGGCTCGCCGACTATGTCTGTGACAACAATTGGGTCTTCGGTGACTTTTAAAACATGCGCCCAGCGGGGTTTCGCCGCTTCTTTTTTGAAAACATCATTTACCGCCTCGCGCGTAGTTTTTTTCTCAACAAGCGCAGTGGTAACGCTGATAGAGCCGGTAATCACCGGCACGCGAATTGATTCTGACTGGAATTTTTCTGCAAGCTCCGGAATTGATTGAATCACCGCCTCCGCCGCGCCAGTGGTGGAGGGGACAATATTTATCGCCGCAGCCCGCCCGCGGCGCGGATCTTTGGCATCCGGCCCATCCACTAATTTTTGAGTCGCCGTGTAGCCATGCACAGTCGTCATCGCGGCTTTTTTTATTCCGAAATTTTCCAAAAGAATTTTAAGAACCGGCGCCACAGAATTTGTAGTGCATGAAGCGTTGCAAGTTAAAGGATGTTTATTGTTTGCAAAAATATCATCATTTACTCCCACAAGCGCGGTCACAACGTCGCCTGTAGCGGGGGCTGTAATCACCACCCGCTTTGCCCCAGCATCCAAATGCACTTTGGCTTTTTCCGAAGTTGTAAAAAAACCGGAGGATTCCACAACAACGTCAATTCCTAATTTTTTCCACGGGAGCTTAGCCGGATCTTTTTCCGCCAAAAATTGGACGCCATGCGGCTCCTTTAAATAACGCCCGTAAACCGAGTCGTATTTCAAAAGATATCTAAGCGTTTTTTCGTCCGCCAAGTCGTTAATCGCTACAATACCAAAATCGGGCATTCCGTACGCGGCTTTGAAAAACGACCTCCCTATCCTCCCAAATCCGTTAATCGCTATT
>LCKG01000006.1 GCA_001001285.1 Parcubacteria group bacterium GW2011_GWC1_45_13 | reverse complement strand
TTTTGTTTTCCGGTAGAGTGTAGAGAAGCGAAGCGGCATTACTTACCCTGACCCTGTCGTCCAGCCCTTTCTTTGAAAGGGCTGGGAAAGACCCATAGGGGATTGTTCCGCTCCGCCTCTGTGCACGAGCAATGCACAAATAGCGGATTGGTCGCCCTTTCGGGGAATGACTCTCGCATACTGGGATTTCTGCTCAAGCACGCCTGCTGTTTCGTCGGACAGCGGGAAGGTAAACTAATCATAACAAAATCTATGCAAACGATACATCGTTCGCAAACCCTCTTTGTGGGCGTGGATGTTCACAAAGATACCCATACGGCGGTAGCGCTCTCGCCGTTCGGGAAAAAGATATTTGAGATGACCATCGGCAATGAAGCCGAGGATTTCATCTCCTTGGTTGAAAAAACAAAGGTCGAGGCAGAAAAATCAGGACTCGTTCCTTCTTTCGGGCTGGATTCTCTGGATGCGCAAGGGGTAGCAGAAGTCATGATCCAAAAGATTGACACGCTACCTGTCTATACATTAACCGAAGAGGCCCAAGAAGCCAAGCAAATACGAGAGTTATCACTGGAAAGAGAGTGGCTGGTCAAAGAACGTTCACGGCTCAAGAATCAGCTCCACATCCTGCTCCATCGGATCCACAACACCGGCTATCGCGCCAAGTTCAAAGACCCGTTCTCCAAGAAAGCCTTACGCTATTGGTCGCGCTCAATTCCAAAAAATACTGACGCGATACTCGCGCAACGAACGAAACGAGCTTTGCGCCGCATCCTTGATCTGCGGGAAGAAATCCAAGAGATTGAAGAAGAACTTGAAACAATGATGAAAGAAAACAAGCAAACACTCTCAACCGCTTCCGGCTGCGGCACGGTCATCGCCGCCGAGATGATCGGTGAGATTGGAGATATTGCTCGTTTTCATTCTCCGGGAGCATTGGCTAAGTATGCCGGCTGCGCTCCGAGGGAACACTCCTCGGGCAAGACCATACGCTGGAGAAAAACAAAGTCGGGCAACCGACGACTCAATCGTTCCTTTCACCGAATGGCATTATCGCAAATCTCAAGGTCGGGCAATGACGCTGCCAGAGTGTATTTCAAGAGAAAGATATCCGAAGGCAAAACAAAAGCGCAGGCTCTGGTCTGCCTGCGTCGTCAGCTGGTCAATGTGGTATGGATGATGATGGGACACAAAACCGAATATCGCTATCCACAGGAGAAAGTTGTTGACTTTTTCTCATAGCGGATCTCCTCCTTCCGGCTCACCCGTTTGGATTGGACACATAAGGAGGCTGTTTTAACCATGTATAACTTCTTTACATACCACTTGACAAGGAATCCTGCATCCCCCATACTGACAGTATAGTCGTATTAATTAACCATAATTTTTTTCAACCACTATGGCCATGAAGAAATTTAGCCCCGTGAGAACGATCACGAAGGGAAACATTGAAAAGGTTCCGGGCGATAAGCCGGGCGTGTATCGCATTAAAAACGCCGAGGGAGATGTTCTTTACATCGGCAAGGCAAAAGGCGGCCGCTTAGATGACCGGATTGCGGAGCACAAAGGCGAGTTTGAAGGAGGCACGCGGTTTCAGTATAAGACAACACCGAGCAAAGAAGCTGCTGAAAGCCTTGAGCGTAGAGAAATCCGCGAGTACAAACCGCCAAAGAACAAAGATAAATAAACTATGTCCGCGAGGTCAAAAACTTCAGCGAGCATAGAGGACATCAAACGTCTTTATATTCGGGCAGGGGCGCACAGCCGGACAAGACGAAGAAAAGGAAAGGAAACAAGACACATTGAAGCGTTCCTACTGCAGACAGCTTTGCTGGAAGGAGTGCTTGTGAGTTATGGACTAAAGCTATTGGATGGTAAAGCTAACTTAAGTGCATTAAAGGGAAAAAGAAATAAGTGGTATGGCTACGATAACGCGATTAATGACCTTTATTTACTTGGAGTAATTGATACAGAGAAATTCAAAAAGCTTGAGCAATTTAAAGCGAAGCGGAATGAATATATCCATAATTTATTATCAGAAGATACCGAAGTGGTTGAGAGCAAGGTTCTACGCATCTACAAAGAATATGACAGTTTGGTTTGGGATATGATCCAGCGATTAGAAAAAAAAGTCGGAAAAATTAGCGAATCATCAACTTAAAATCATGCTTGCTAAATTCATTCAAGAACAACGTAAAAAGCGTAATCTGCCGCAGGAATTTTTAGCATCCGCGCTCAAAATTTCCCGCCCAACCTATATGCAGATTGAACAAGGTGAGCGCGACTTAACGATTACCGAAGCCAAAAAACTGGCAGAGGTTTTTGATATCCCTTTTGAGAAGTTTTTAGAGGGGAAGGAGCCAAAACACAATGTAACTATTGAAAAGGAGTCCGCAAAAAAATCAGACGACTTGCAAATTCGTGTTACAGAAAAAAATCTTGATAAATTCAAACAGGTATTACTGTATGTCCTAGGCAAGGTAGGCAGTAAACCAAATGTTGGCGAGACGGTATTGCACAAGTTACTCTACTTCATTGATTTTGATTATTACGAGAAGTTCGAAGAAAACTTGATGGGAGCGACATATATTAAGAACCACCATGGTCCTACTTCAATTGAGCTTGGTGCGATCGTTAAGGATATGCAAGAACAAGGAGAGTTGGAAGCTGTAAAAAGTCAGTATTTCAAATACAGCCAGAAAAAATATCTCCCGCGAAAGCGTCCAAATCTCGATATACTTTCGGCACGCGAAATTGACCACATTGATGATGTGTTGGCTCGCCTTTCAGACAAGAACGCCGCGGAGATAGAAAATTACTCGCACGAGGATATTCCGTGGAAATCCGCAACAGAAGGGCAGCCGCTTTCTTATGAGAGCGTCTTTTACCGCGATGAAAGATACTCCGTAAGAAACTATAGCGATGAACTTTAATGAACTGCCGGAATTTCAAAAAGAACTCAAGTGGCTTGGTAAAAAATACAAATCACTCTTAAACGATCTGCAAGAATTTCGGAATGTAGTTTCTGCTGTTCCGCTTGGAAACAGCAAACATTTTAATGTCATAATGCAAACCGAGGTTTTGCATATTATTAAAGCACGGTTATTTTGTAGATACTTGAAAGGAACATCTTTGCGGATTATCTATGCTTACTTCAAACAAAATCAACAGATTGAATTTATCGAGTTATATTATAAAGGCGACAAGGAAAATGAAGACCGCGAACGAATTAAGAAATATTTAAAAAATCAATAATGTCTCTCGGCCATGTGGCCTCGAGCTATAAATTTTGTGGGGGGAGGAATTCCGGCGCGTTCAGCGAGCCGACCAGCAGGGCGGCGAGCCAATCCGCCGAAGGCGGATATTGTGGGAAACAGCACAAGCGTGGAATGGGGGCGTAGCGGAGTGAAGTCGGACTTGGGAATATTGGGGTGCGAGAGCAAAAAGACAAGCATTGGCGGGGAGATTGAGGCGGCGTACCCCTTCAACCCAGCACCGAGCGAGTGAAGGGGTGCGTGAAGGGGTAAACCGTAGTCATACGGAGATAGGGCGAATGACTACCCGTATGACTAGGTAAACCTCAATAATTCTTGGTAAAATAGGTTAGTAAATTAGCGTATAATCCCACCAATAAGAAACTAACAGGTTTTTTATTTTCCAAACAATGGGCTTCCGCAATGGAAGTCCATTGTTTGGCGGGAAAAAAATCTTTCAGTTGGATTATGGTGCAGTATTCTTGAATTAGTCGGGACAAGTTTTTCTTTGGCGGCAAATTCTTTTACAAACGCATTCCTACTGAATATATCTTTCACAGCCATGTTCCTGAAATGATTTAGCACAGATAGATTTGTCTTGAAAATATATTCCAAGGTTAAAATAACAATCTTGGTGTTTATTAGGGCCTTTTAATTTATTTTCGCCCGATAATTTATCTTTATCGCACGAATCCCTAGATAATTGGTTATTTCTGGCTTCTTCGGCGAGATTTCTGCAAAGTTCCGACCCAGCCTGACTTTCGGCGGCGTAAGATAATTTAAAACACGTTTCCGGGTTTTCGTACTTTAAAGCGGCCATGATATAGCAAGTATTCTTAGCGAGGTCTCCGTCCGAACAAACCATCTCCGTAGAATTGCCAGACAGAACGGATTGCAGAATTTCCCATTCCTTATTAGCTTGTATCTGAATTCTATTTGAGCTTCCTAATTCTTTTGAGGTTCTTTGAATAGTCGCCCCGACATACAGCAATACGATCAAAATCAGAACTATCCACAGTACATATTTAAATAACCTCGATTCCGAAAAAAAGCCAAGTATTTTACCTACAATCGCACCAAGGAAACCAAAGATAACTATTGTAAGAGCTAGGGCAATAAAAGGACCAAGGCTAAAATTAATAGTTGCATATAGCCACCATACAGGTGAATAGTAAGCGAAGGCTTTAGGGAAAGCACAGGTGAATGATGTAGACTCCGAACAAAAAAATCTGAGAAAGTTTAGACCTGCAAATACAGTTCCTACCAGTAAGCCTGTGATTGTGCTTGTTGGAAAAAATTTATTCATAAAAATTTTCTTCCCCCAAAATAGGGTATATTCATATAATATAAATTAAAAATTTCGGCGTCAAAATTTTTGTGCCCTCGGCGCGATTTGAACGCGCAACCTTTGGCTTCGGAGGCCAACGCTCTATCCAGTTGAGCTACGAGGACAAAAAATCACTTGGGTGTCCGACACCCAAGTGATTTACGTGTGCCTATCCGCCACTATTGAAGCCCCGAAAGAATTGGGCTTGATTACGGCGTCAAAGCCGTAGCCCCTAACCATGCCTACAACTGTTTCTATAAAATCTTTTGTCGGACCGTTTTCGCCAACGTCAATATGAATCTGATCGTTCCAGAAAAACTCATCCCCCAATTTTTCTTTGAGCCGCCCGCGGAGTTCCTGCGCCAAAGTTATGGAATGAATCGTTTCCTTGTAAATCCGCTCGCGTAAATCGTGGCAGTGCGTTTTCTCCGAGCGTGTCCAGAAATGTATTCCTCCATTACCAACCCGCCAGATAGTGACAGCTGTCACAAAATTCACTTCGCTCCTCGCGGCCGAATCCGTCCCCACTATTATTTTATATTTTCTCTGCGGTTTCAATGTTATAAAATCGTAAATTGCCTGGACGACTTCGTCCAGGCCCAGCTCCGCTCCTAATATATTAAAAAATTTTGAGTTGGGCATCTTTATTTAGTTCTAGCACGCTTTGCTTTTCCCATGCAACAGGAATAGCCACTCGCCCGCCGGCGCTCCTTGAATAAAACAAAACGTGGCCGTTTTTTCTGCCGAAGTCGTAAAGATTCTTTGTGATCTCAACGTCTTTTAGGCAATACTTTTTAATCTCATCAATTTTGCCCTCTTTGTACCACTTCAGGGCTTGCATTCCGTCTCCGCTTTTTCGGACGCCCAAGGTCGCCTCGGCTAAGCTATCTAAATAAAGCCGATGGCCAAGCGATTTTTTCACATCATCCATTAAATCAAGCGTGGAAAGTTTTCTAACGTCCCAGGAGATATAAGGACGCAAAACCTCAAGGTCAAAATGGTGGATATTAAAACCGACCACGCGGCCAGCTTTTTGGAGCAATTTTTCAAATTCAGGAATTTCGTGTTCTTCAAAAGTTAAATATTGGCCAGGCCCGTAAATATATGCGCCGACAACTGATACACCCAATTTCCCGAAATTATTTCTCCCGCCCACTTCGTCAAAAGATTTCTTCGTTTCTATATCAAATACAATATCCCCGTCATCCATAGGATAATTTATACCACAAAGAGATTGCTTTATAAAGCCGGTTTAAAGCCCGAGCTCGGAGGGCTTCACAAGGAAACTATCCATTGGAGCATCGGCTGGTATAATCTTCAGCTCCTTGGCCTGCGCAAAATATCTTTCAAACGCCATTACTTCTTTCTCGCCGTAATTATTAGGAAACTGTTTTGGGCTATTTGTTTCAAGCAATGCTCTAATCGGTGGCGTATTAAGATTATATTTATTAAGATAATCGGTGAGCTCGGAAATCGCGCTAGGCCGCTCCTGGATAAAACGCCCCGCGTCCAAAATGGTCTCCACCGCTCTTTTTGCCGTGTCTTTATTGTGCTCATACCAGTCTTTGTTGGCAACGAGCGCAACGAACGGAAGGACAAGCCCGCCTTCTTTTTGGCTCCAAATATCTCCTAATGCCGCCGCGCTCTTGAATTTTCCGCTTGCAATAAGGGAGGCCGCGGGTGGATAAGCCACCATAGCCGCGTCGGCCTCACCTTTTTCTACCGCAGCCGCAGTTTGAGGAATATTTCCAAAAACCATACTGACATCCTTTTCAACGTCAATGCCTCCCGCCTTGAGCGCTATGGCGGTGGCAATATAAGCTGCGGTAACTTTCGGCTGTGTTCCGATTTTCTTCCCCTTCAATTCCTGAACAGAAGCTATGTGAGAGTCGATAGAAACAAGCACATGATAGCGGTAAAGCACCGACGGGCTAATGACCAACAAATTTATATTCTTTTGCTTCGCCGCTAAAATAGTGAATGGCGAGATATCCGCCAAATAAGATTCGCCGTTAGCTATTCTTCTTTCCAATTCGCCCGGATCGGTGGTGACAATCTCAAAATCAATGCCATGCTTTTTATCAATGCCGTATTTTTTAATCACCTGCGCCCGCAGTTCATTGGCCCCGCCTGCCGCAACCTGATATTGTACCTTAACAGGCTCTTTAACAGGCTCTTTCTTCCAAAAATTGGGCTGAATCCACCAAAAAACCGCCACCAATAACACAACCGCGCCAGCGACCAAAAGACTTGTTTTAAGATTAGCCATAAACCAATTATACCATATTCCTAAAGCGGCAAGTCAAACGCCCAGGCGCCGGGGCCTAAAACCAACAATGCTATGAGTGCCGTAAAAATCAAAAAATCAAACTCCCACCCGCCGATAAATTTCTGGCCGCGCTTGATATACAAAATTATAACTATAAATTGAATGGCCAAAATCAAAGCGGTCAATTGCATGAACAGCCCAACAACCAAAGCAATGCCGCCCAAGCATTCAACCAAAGTGACGACCCATGCCCAAAACTCTCCAGGCTTGAATTTCATCGATTCCAGCCAGCCGGCGAGTTGGATTTTATCGGACCTCAATTTTTGCCAGCCATGCGCCAAAAAAATCGCTCCCAAAGCAAGCCTCAAAAGGAGCGGCACATAAAATTGGAAATCAAGAAGTTGCGGCAAAATACTTAGCATGGTTTTATTTTGCGCTCTATGTTCGGAAAAAGCTCGCCCTCTTTCGGTTTTTCGCTCATAAGCGTATTATACAAAATATGAATAAAGATGTCATGTGGCTGATATTCGTGCTAGTCATCGTTGGCATAGTTTTTAGTTTTCAAAGAAAAAATTTAAACTTATTCCCAAAAAGCCAGCAAACGCAGATCCCAGGACAATTTCCAGAGCATGGCTCCGCGGGCACTTCGGGTTCCCAGGCGGCTCCGTCTCCAGTGCCGCCAAGCCAGTCTACAAACAGCTCTTTTTTCACTTTACCAGACATAACCACGCCGCCGCCAATCATTCAAAACCCCATTAAAAAGGTGACGCAGCCTACTCCGCCATCGCCGGCGCCTCCGGCAAGCACCCCTAAAAAACTTGCCATCCGCATAAATAGCGGTGGGGCTACTTACGGAGATTTCTCGCAAGAATATATTTCTTTGGAAAATTTTGATTACGACAATAAACAAACCGCGGTTATTTCTGGCATGAAACTTCAAAATAGAGACAGAGTTTTGGCAACAATCGGTAAAGACGAATATGGAAATAGTGTCGCGTTAAATTATGGCGAGCGCGCAATTATAGCCACTGGCGAAAGCCAGCTTGGCAAAAATTTTAAAATAAACAAATGCTCTGGTTATTTGGCGCAAGGTAAAAATATTTCGCCCTCAATGTCTTTTTCCTGCCCGCGGATATCGGATTTGTCCTTGCCGAGAAATTTAAATAATAGATGCATAGATTATATTGAGAGTTTAAGCTCCTGCGTCTCGCCCACGATAAATGCCGACACCGGAATAAATAACGACTGTGCCGAGTTCGTCTCGCAACACGCCAGCTATGCCGGGTGCGTGACCGATCATAAAAATGATTATGATTTCAACCAGCCGGAATGGAGAATTTATTTAGGCAAAAATGCCGAGATGTGGGGCAATAGGCACGAAAACATCCAGCTTTTTGACCAATCAGGAAATTTAGTTACGGAGACAAGTTACTAACTACATCCCCTCCACCCCTCCTTGTAAAGAAGGGGATAAAAAAATACAAAGCGTCATGGGAAGTAGGAAAAAGAAAAGACCGCTGGGCGAACCATGCGGCGAAAAAGAAGATGTGATGATTATACGATTGCTGTCGGAATTTTTTTGGCCTCTTCTATTGGCCAAGAACCACCCGAGCCATCATGATGAAGTGGACATCCAAGCGCTCTGATACTAGGATATGCGGGACAAATACAATCGAATAGAAGCTTGAGGTGACCGATGGAAAGAACTACTTGTTGTTCAAAGCCCACTCAGTCTAGCTTTTGACTCACCCGATGAAAACCGAAAGATTGAAGTTCTTTTTCTGCGTATGTCATATATATCTCCCTCTCAAAAAAGCGTAAAAGTGTCATGGGTCATTGGGAATGAAAGTGGGTCCCCTCCTTAATTAGGGAGGGGTTGTAGGGAGGTTAGTAAGCTCGTAAATCGCGATGCCTGCGGCTATGGAAACATTCAGCGATTCTTTTTTGCCGTGCATTGGGATTTCTATAATTTTATCGCATTTTTGAAGCACACTTTTAGGGATGCCGTTGATTTCGTTGCCTAAAATTAAAGCAATGTCCCGTTTAGCAATCCGATTGCTAAGTAAGCTAAGTGGAATGCTATTTTTTGACTGCTCCAAAGCGACGATTTTAGTTCTGTCTTTCTTTAAGCGTTTAATCAGCGCGTGAATATTTTTAATCCGCGCCCAATCAGCGTATTTTTCCGCGCCAAGCGCGGTTTTTGCGAAATCTTTCCGGAGTTTTCCAAAAATGTCGCGCGGTTCGGGCGTGTATCCCGTTAAATATATTTTTTTAACGCCCAGCCCTTCGGCCGTCCGGAAAATGGAGCCGACATTATGTAAGCTCCGGATATTATGCAAAACAAGAAAAATTTTCATCCCTTACTTTATTTCGTAAGTCAGATTAACCGTGATGATTATCTCATTTTCGCCGGAAGGCGCCGGAACCGGAAAACCTCCTCCCTTTCCAAATCCAAAATCAGCTTGCGCGTAAATCGGCTGCGGCCCGCCTCCGCCCGATTCTCCGTAGTTTACTATTTTTTTCAAACTCACTCCCAAATCCGCCGAAAGCCTGCCTGCTTTTTCTCTGGCGTCTTTTATTGCAATGGCTCTCGCTTCCTCTTTGGCTTTTTTAGGGTCGTCCACCGAAAAAGTAAGGGAGCCGACTTGGTTCGCCCCGCGGGCGGCCGCGCCGGAAAGAACCGCGCCGACTTTTCCCAGGTCCCTTATTTTCACTTCAAGATTTTGAAAAACTTCATAACCGCGCAGTTTTTGCTCGCCTTCCTTATAATCATACCGCGGGCTGATGCTGTATGAAGTTGTTTTGATGTCTTTTTCATCCACTTTATTTTCTTTCAAAAATTTCGCGAGCTGTCCCATAATTTCAGCCGTGTTTTGCTGAACTTTTCCCAAATCAGCGTCTTCTTTTATAACTCCGATATTAACAACCGCGATATCCGGCTTTACCAAAACTTTTCCCTCGCCGGAAACCATAATCGTGTTGGGCGGAATGGTCCTGCCATAGCCGCGCCATTCGCCGTTGATTTTTACCGCCATAAATACGCTGGCCAGCGCCAAAAATACTGTCATCGCCCAAAGCGCTTCCTTCGGCGGCCTGATATACAGGTATTTTGATTCGTTTATGTCCATAGATTTATAATATCACAAAATGGACTAAAAATAAAAAGCCCCGCCGGATGGTCAGGGCCTCTCTAAAAAGTTTCTCATGGTGCGCAGGCGCAGAAAATTCTTGGCGCCGCCCAAATAGTGCCCTAAAAAAGCGTTAGTGTGAACTTCGGCTTTAGGAAAATAATTGGCAAACGTATCGGCTAAACCCATAACATTTGGGGGATTCATAACCGCATCATTTTTGGAAGCAAAAAATAATATTTTTGTTTCCTTGAGGCGCGATAAATTGTTAATGGGCGAAAGATAGGACCATGCCTGATTTACCTCTGAGTAGCTTACGCCATTTTTCCTCCAATCTTCCCTAAGTGATTTTGTCGCGCTGCCGTTCCAAGTCGCAAACGGAAAATCAGCGCAACTTAAATTTACAACTACTCCGCCGACCCTGCCGTCCGCGAATGCTAAGATATTGGCGGCGCGCAAAGCCATAACGCTTCCCAAGCTAGCTCCGTAAAAACTAAAATCGTAAATGCCTTTGCTCTTTAAATGCCCGATATCGCTCAAAATCACCGATTCCAAAAGATCAAAATTACGAAACGTAGCCTCAATGTCCGAACTTAAAAGCGAATCCGGACAATGAAAAATAATTGTGCGAAAACCTGAAAACCACTTCGCGAATAATTGATACTGCCAGAGTTGCGCTCCCCAGTGCGGGAAAATCAAAATTGCTTTTTTGTTTTCAACACCATTCTCATGTGTTTCAACCCAAAATTTTTCCATAAAGCGTCCTCCTCCTTCTTCATTTGTTTTAGCATCATCTTACATTTTTTGCAACTTGACTTCTTGAATTACTGGAGTATTATACGAAATGGATTATGTTATCACAAATCCCAAACGGGAAATGAAAAAATAAGGAGGGTGCTATATGAGCCTATTTCTTGTAGAAGTTTTTATTCCTTTCATTGGAATGCATCACTGGACGGCGTGGAGCGACCCGCATCTCTTTGTTGTAGAAGCTGATTCGGTAGACCAAGCCCAAACAAAACTCGCGCCAGTACTGCCGCCGGAAGATCCTGAGGTAAAAGAAGCTCTCCTAGTACAGGATGGGAAAGATAAATATTTTGACATAAAGATAAGGTAGTTAAAAGATGTAAACGGTGTGTTTATTATCGGTATCTGCGATGGACAACTAGACGAAATAAAAATGAAAGAAAAAACACCGCTTCCGCCATTATCTTCCCTTCCGTTATGAGATAAATTTCCGTGGAGCCTAGCATCAGAATCGCTGGGCTTTTTTTATTTTTGCGCGATAGCTAGCTCTTCTCTTACAACCTCCCTGTCATCCCAAGGAATTTTTGCGCCGTTGGGGCCCATAATCCACGGCTCGGCGCCTTTGCCGGTGATGATTACGGTGTCTCCTGCTTTGGCGGATTTTATCGCTTCGCGGATAGCTTCGCTGCGGTCCAGAATTTTCTGGAGCTTGTTTTTTTGGGCGATGCCACATTCCACCTCCGCCAAAATTGCTTCCGGATTCTCATCATACGGGTCCTCATTGGTTAAAATAATTTTTTTGCAGAATTTGTCAGCGATTTTTCCCATTTCCGGCCTTTTCCACTTATCCCTTCCTCCGCCGGCCGAACCCAAAACACAAATTAAATTTCCACCTAAAGTCTCGTAAACTTTTTCCAGCGCGTCCGGCGTGTGCGCATAATCCACCACTACCAAGAAGGGTTCTTTTTGCATAAACTCCAATCTACCCGGCACGCCCCTAACGCTCTCCAAGGCGCGTTTGATGGCGTTAAACTCTATGCCCAGAAGTTTCGCGGCATGGAACGCTGCCACGGCGTTTTCCAAATTGAATTCACCCAGAAGTTTAAGATGTACATTCGGAGGAAGATCTTTTTTTGAGTAGATAATGCGGTTTTGGGCAGGAATTTTAAGAAAATATTCAATAGAAGGATCTTCTCCGTTTAAAACATGGATTTTGGCTCTTTTAAAAAGCTCTGCTTTCACCGCGCGGTATTTTTCAAAAGTTCCGTGCGATTCAATATGCTCCGGAGTCATATTGGTAAGCACCGCCATGTAAAAAACAATACCTACGTGCCGGTATTGTTTTATGCCCTCAGATGTTATTTCTATAATTCCATATTTGCATCCGGCCCAGACTGCCTCCCGTAAAAATTTCTGGAGCTTGAATCTTCCCGGCATGGTCATTTTCAAAGTATTTTTTTCTTCTTGTTGATTTACCCGGAAACGCAAAGAAGAAACTGATGCGACTTTCTCTCCGGCCTCTTCCAAAATAGAACTTATCAAATGCACCACCGTTGATTTTCCATTGGTGCCAGTGACTCCCACAATTTTCAACCGGCGCGCCGGAAATCCGTAGATCGCAGCCGCGAGATACGCCAGACACAAATGATAAAAAGGTTGAAACAAATTAAAAACCGGCACCGGAATAAATTTTTTAATAAAAGCAAGGATATTATCAAGCATGCGCTTATTTTACTATTTCCCTAACATTTTTAGCGCTTCTTTTAACCTCTGCTCGCGCCCTTTGACAAAACTGGGTACTTTCTGCAAGATTTCGCGGGCCTCACGCTGGGAATAACCTAAAGCCAAAAGCGCGTCCAGAATGTCCGCGTCTTCTTTAAATTCTTCCCCGCCGAATGAAACTTTTCCGAAGCCCATCTTGTCTTTCAGCTCCAAAATGATTTTTTCTGCGGTTTTCCTGCCAATGCCGGAAATTTTTGTCAGATAAGAAGTGTCTCCGGAGGCAATCGCGCGTTTTATGGTGTCCACCGGCGCTAAAGACAAAACGCCCAAGGCAGATTTCGGTCCGATGCCAGAAATTGAAATCAGAGATTCAAAAAATTCGAGCTCGGCTTGATGCGAAAATCCGTAAAGTTCCAATGCGTCTTCTTTAACATGCAGATGTGTCCAAAGCTTGGCACTCTCCCCCACAGATAAATTTCTGTAAGAAGACGCTACGACAAAAACTTTATATCCTACTCCACCAACATCCAAAACAACATACCGCTCTCCCTTAAATATTATCTTGCCTTCTGCGTGTCCTATCATTTGCTTTTATTATAGCAACTATATTTATAACTTCAAAACGACTGCCACAATCTCAAACCACTATGATATATCATAGTAGTTTGTTTATTTTATTTATTATGTAGAACAACTTAGAAAGCTAGGAATATTTCTCTGCGACGCGCCGCACAAGTTGCCATTATCTGCCTCTTGGCGACATGCCCAATAAAATAAGTTTCTCTAGTTCTTGCCAAAAATCGCCCTTTGTCTTGCTGGCGGAAATTTCTTTAATAACAGATTTATGCAAACTTTGTTTTGTTATTTTCCAAAATCTAACTATGGTCTGCGGTGTCACCTTAAGGGTTCTTTGGATAGTATTGAAAGAATGGCCTTTTTCTAGCATTAGTATTATCGCCAGTCTTTTCGCCAACATAACGCACTCGGTAGGAGTAATTAGTTCCTTAAAAATCCATCTCACTTCTCGAGCAGAATTTGCTTTGGCGACTGTATCTGATAGTTTCTCGCCAATTTTTATAAAAACTTTCTTTTTTAATTTCTTTCTTGAAACATGCGGCATATAGATATACTACTATGATATATCATAGTAGTTGCGAAATCAAATAATTTTTGATAAGCTAAATTCGCGTTTATTTCGCTATGTCAATCTTTAAATTACACAAGCCCTATAAGCCGGCCGGGGACCAGCCAAAGGCGATTGCCGAGCTTTCAAAATTACTGAAAACCGGAAATAAAAATCAGACGCTTTTGGGAGTCACTGGTTCGGGAAAAACTTTTACGATGGCTAACATCATTGCCGATTTAGGTCGCCCGGCTTTAGTGATTTCCCACAATAAAACTTTGGCCGCACAGCTTTATCAGGAATTCAAAACTTTTTTCCCAGAAAATGCGGTTCATTATTTCGTTTCCTATTACGATTACTATCAGCCCGAGGCGTACATACCGCAAAGCGACACTTATATAGAAAAAGATGCCAGAATAAACGACTTTATTGACGCGATGCGCCACGCGACGACCGCTACGGCGCTCACCCGTCGCGATTTCGTAATTGTTGCCTCGGTTTCCTGTATTTACGGCATCGGCGACCCCATTGAATATGAAAGGGTGGCGCTGGAGATAAAAGAGGGGCTGCCAATTTCCCAGCGCGCCTTTTTGAAAAAACTAGTGGAGATGCAATATGAGAGGAATGATTATGACAAAAAAGCGGGGGCTTTCAGAGTCCGCGGGGAAGCCGTAGAAATTTTCTCTCCGGCCGGAGACACAACCACAAAAATAGAATGGAGCGGAAATACTATTGAGAAAATAAATGGTGTGACAAAAATTTTCCCAGCGAAACACTTTGTAACCCCTCATGATAAGTTTGAGCTTGCGCTTTCCAATATTGAGTTAGAATTAAAAGAGCGCGCAGCAGAATTGAAAAAGGCCGGCAAATTGCTTGAGGCGCAGAAAATCGCCCAGCGCACCAACTTTGATTTAAAAATGCTCCGCGAAACTGGCTATACGCATGGGATAGAAAATTACTCCCGCCAGCTTTCTTTCAGAAAATCCGGAGAACCGCCAGCCACTTTACTGGATTATTTACCTAAAGATTTTATTACGATTATTGACGAATCTCATATGTCCATTCCACAAATCCGCGGAATGTATAATGGAGATCGCGCAAGAAAACAAGTGTTGGTTGATTACGGTTTTAGGCTCCCTTCAGCTATAGACAACCGCCCGTTAAAATTTGAGGAATTTAATAAAAAAATCTGGCAGACAGTTTACGTATCGGCAACGCCAGCAGAATATGAAATAAATTTAAGTAAAGATGCCGTTGTTGAACAAATCATCCGCCCCACCGGCCTTTTGGACCCGCGCCTTGAAATCCGAGATACCAAAAATCAAATAATGGATGTTTTATCTGAAATTAGAAAACGCACAGCAGAAAACCAAAGAATAATAGTAACAACCCTCACCAAGCGTATGGCGGAAGACTTAGCTGATTATCTAAAAGAGGCCGCTATCAAAGCCGAATATCTTCATTCGGACATCAAAACGTTGGAGCGGCATAAAATTTTACGAGATTTGAGAAAAGGCACTTACGACGTGATTGTGGGAATAAATCTTCTGCGCGAGGGAATTGATTTGCCGGAGGTGTCGCTAGTTATAATTTTGGACGCGGACAAAGAGGGATTTTTGCGGAATGCCCAGACTTTAATCCAGACCATCGGACGCGCCGCGCGGCACACCCACGGAACTGTAATAATGTACGCGGATACGACTACCGATTCAATGAAAAAAGCCGCTGAAGAAACTGACCGCAGAAGACAAATTCAGAAAGAATACAACACGAAATATGGCATTGTTCCTAAATCCATTCAGCGTCAAATCGGCGAAAATATTTTTGACTTAGACGTCCGACGTCCAAGTGGACGTCGGACGTCTTTCGACCTAACCAAAATGTCTAAACAAATGTCCAAAGAAAAGTTAAAGCAGGAGTTGGAAGAGGAAATGCTAGAGGCCGCCAAAACTCTAGACTTTGAAAAAGCCGCGGAGATTAGAGACTTGATTAAAAATATACAATAATATAAACTACTTCTCATATGCCAATCATAAAATCTGCTAAAAAGGCGTTGAGGCAATCTCGCAGAAGGCGGGAAAGAAACCTTGTTTGGAAAGACAAGCTCCGCGACGCGGTAAAAAGAGCTGTCTCCGAAAAATCACCAGCCGCTCTTTCGGCCGCCTACAAAACCATAGACAAATCCGCCAAAAAGGGCCTCATCAAAAAAAACAAGGCGGCTAGGATGAAATCGAGGTTGGCCCGCCTAGCCCGACTCGCCTAGCTTCGCTAGTCGAAGCTGGCTAGTCGAGGCTGGCTAAGCTTGTAGTGAAAAAATAAATTTTTCTAGAATTTCTTCGGCGTTTTTGGGATTTCTCCTCATTGCAGATTCAGCAAGAATGCCGCGTAGGTAAGCGTCTGCCATGCGTTTCTGTTTTAATTTCCATAAAAAAGAGTAAATAAAACGTTGGGGCTCAATGCCGCTTAAACTCATTTCTTTAAGAGCCCAGAGCGCTTTTGACCCAAACATTTTTTCAATAAAAGCAAAAGGGTTCGCGCCTGCCGAGCTTGGTTTTCCAGCCGATTCAATTTTTCCGCCTAACATAATCTTCTCCAACATATTTTCCAGTGCCCACTCGGCACTGTCACTAGCTTCGTCAATTATTATTTCACACTCCTCTTTACCTAATTTAATGCCGAGTATCTGCGCTTTTCTTCGTAGCCACAAATCCAACTCTTTGGGGCCAAGCGGTTGCGTTTCCTGTGTTTTTTCAGCAAATTTCTTAAAAAACGACAAAATTTCCTTATGCTTCATTAAATCCTTTTCCCAAAAAACAAAGATGTCGCGCGATGTTTTAATATACCCGCCGTTCTCATTTAAAATTTTAAAAATGTCTCCGTTGATAACGTTTTTGAAAATCATCAAACGCGTCTCGGCAAACAAACTGATCTGCCCAAGCGCAGAATGGAAACTTCCACCTGTCATCGGCACCTCATTGCCATCGTACTCTTCAATCAAATAAGCGTCTCCTGCTTTTTTTACAAAAGCGGCCTTAAACTCGCGGATTTTCCGCAAAGCTTTATATGAATTTTCTCCATAAAGAAAATAAATCATAATGGCCGCTCATGGGTTACATCATGGATAATTTTAAGATAGCGTTGTTCCTCCAAATGCCCGGTGCCTTTTATATAGACAGTTATAATTTGAAGCACCCTGGGCTCCGGTTTTTGAAAACTTATTTCATATATATTACCTTGTCCGCCTTCGCGCTCTTGCCTGGGAAAAAATATTGTCCAAAGCCTTTCAAGCCCCGCCGGTATGGCCGCGCTTTCAGAAACATAAATGTTAATGGGCAAGCCGGCAATATCCAAATGCCGTTTGGCTGCCGGATTCATGGCCAAAATTTGGTTTTCGCCGGTATATTCAATGACGCCGTCGGGAAGAAAAGCAATTGTTCTTTCTCTCTCTTCGCGTTCGCGCCCCACATTTATAAGCGCGCGCATAAGCCTAAAAGTGCTGAAAATCAACAGCGCCAAAAGCGCAAAATTTGCTCCAGCGAAAATAAGAGCAATAATCAACGTTTGATTGCGTTGCTTTAGAGCTGTATTCTCATTTTGTTCTACAACCACCCCCCATCCGGTTGACGGCATTTTAACCCCAGACGCCAAAACTTTTTCGCCCACTTCATTCGTATATTTATTAAAATCTATTCGCTCGCGACCCTGAACCAGCAAGTTGACAATTTCACGGTATCTCAAATTTTCGCCGGAACGAGCTAGTTCGATATTTGGATCCGAAATCCTTGCGCCGCGGTTGTCAACAAGATATATTTTACCCTCCTCAACAGAAGTTTTGCTCGCTACACCCCAGAGAAGAGTAAAATCTATTTCACCAGAAACCACCGCGATGATTTTCCCGTTCTTTGTTATTGGGGTAGCAATTTGAATTGAAGGGCCGTTTGGCCCAAAGAAAACAGGGCTAATATAGCGTTTTCCGCCCAAAGCTTCTTGAAAAAATAAGTTGTTTTGCGCTGAAACTCCAGACAATTGAGGTTGTGCTCTCACACCTCGCGCCGCCAAAGAAGTCAAAAGTTTTCCGTTCGTATCAAAAACTAATAAATTTAAAAAATCGTGTCTGCTCCCGAAAAAAATTTTAGAAAGCTTTTCGTAATCATTAACGCTTTCTAAGGCGTGACTGCCAAAATGAAACAGGTCTTGAAAGGTAAGATCCAAAAACAAATCCAGCAGATCAACAGTGTGCGAGGTAGTAGCATTTTGCGAAGTTATGACGTTTTGCTCAACACCGTTCAGAACAGGAAAAAGCCAGTAAAAACTGGCGGCAATTAAAAAAATGCCAATAGCAAAAATTATCGCGATATTGTACCAAAGGGGGCCGGAAATAATAAAGCTTTTGACAGGCGCTCAACAATAAAATTTACTTCCGCTTCAGTTTTGGCGCCTACCACCTCGCGAGCATACTTGGCAACGATTTCCGGATGATCTTTAATTTGTTTGGACGCTTCAATCCTCATAGCAGCAAAATGTTCTGCGGTATCCAGATTTGCCGCAATCCAGTCGGCATAGGCAACTCGAGCGTTAAAAAAGTAAGGAATGTTGTATTTCTCCTTCCACAGATCCGCGAGATTAAGAAGCTCTCGATATTGGCCCGAAACAATGAGTTGTGCAGCCACAGGATCCGGAAGAAAAGCGGCATCCACCTCACCAGCCTTAAGAAAAGAAAGAGTATCAGGAATGCCTCCGAAAGTAAGAGAAAACTCTTTTTCTAAATCTATACCCAAAATCTTAAGCTCCAAAGCCATGCTTTGGTAACCAGCGGTTGCCTTCGGCAACACCGCAATCTTTTTTCCTTTTAGGTCGTCTATGGTTCTATACTTAGAGTTGGTTTTAACCAGCAGGCCATGAATGGCAGTCAGGAGCGGCGCGAAAGCGCGGATATCCCTTCCCGCTTGTTGAGACTGAACAAGCTCAATAGGACTAAGGGCGCCAACATCAACTTCCCGAGCAATGGTTCTCCGCGCAACCTCACCCGGCTCTACCGCTTGGATAGTAAGGTCAAGACCGTGTTGTTTGTCAAGTTTGAGTTGCTCAATTACGTATTTAAGCAACCCCTCCGCGCCGGTAGCCACAAATGTTGCGCTGACTTTTTTCGGCTCCGGCGGCTTTTTGGCCGGCCAGGCCCAAAACGCGATCCCGATTAAAACCGCAATTCCAACAATTATTAAAGCTGGTTTTTTTACATTCATATTTTAATAAAATCCATATCACTCAACAAAAATATTTTCTTTGGGCAATGCTGGAATGAGGTTTAATTCAAAGGCTTTCTTTAAAAGAGCGTTATGCGCCTCTGGCAGCCATGCAAGTGGAAAAATGGCCGGCAGTCGCTCTTTCATCAAATTAATTTCTTCGGGCCGAGTTGCGCCCAAAATCTCTTTGTATTCTTCTATCAACTGCGGATTTTTCCTAATGAAAATTGCGGCATCCAAAACGGCCTCCCTTAAACGTTCAACTTTCTTTGGATTCTGCGAAATCCAGTCTGCGTGCGCTGCCAAATCCACAAACGGTATAATAGAAGAACCAGTTATATTGCCCCATTGTTCGCCCAGGTTAACTATTTCTCTGTAGTTGCCGGTCGCTAAAAAGCGCGCCGTGGCAACTGCGTTTAAAAACGCCGCCTCTACTTCTCCGTTGGTTAAACGCTGCTCATTTTGCGGAAATGAGCCAAAAACAAGCTTGAAATCACGCTCTAAATCCAATCCCAGCGTTTTCATACCCAAAGCATGCATAGTATAAGATGCGCTTCCTTTTGGATGCATGGCAACCTTTACGTCTCTGAGATCTTCAAATTTATAGAATGGGGATGTTGCTTTCACTACCAAGGCTTGATTGGTTTGGTAAGTAGATGCGAACGCGCGCAGCTTTGTGTTTTTGGTCTGATTAGCAATAACGATTGATAACGGATTTATACTGCCGACCTCAACCCCGTCTACTCTCTCAATTAAACGGCGTTCTGCTTCAAATGGGGGCGAAAAGGCCACATCCAGCTTTAATCCGTGCTTCTCGGCAATTCCTTTGTCCTGCAATACTGCCAGCAAAAATTTCAGATTTTCGGCATCCGCCAAACTTAGTTTGATAGTTTCCGTCTTATTTGAATCCCAATAGTACCAACCAGCAAGTGCGGCGATAATTATGATTATTAAAACTATAATTTTTGTAAGCATTTTTTAAAAATACTTCTTTTTAAGAACGACCTTTATTTTAGTAATAATTTCGCCGGGAGTGAAATGTGCTTTGACCATAAAATCCTCCGCGCCCAAAGCAACTGTCCGGTCCATATCTTCTTTCTGACCCAGATTGGAAAGCACGATAACGGGTATTTGGGCAGTCACCTTATCTTCCTTAATGCGTTTTAACACTTCAAATCCGTCCATCCCCGGAAGTATCAAATCAAGTAAAATCAAATCAGGACGCATCTCTTTGGCTGCTTTCAATCCTTCCTCGCCATCCATAGCTTCTGAGGTTCGAAACCCTTCGCGCCCAAGTTTTTGTACGATAAGGTCTCTTAAAAATTTATCGTCTTCAACTATCAAAATATTTTCTTTGTTGCCACTTCCGGTAATGCTGTAATTTCTATCAGCAGACGGCGCCACAGTCAACTTTTCCGCAGGGACACTTTTCCTGGTTCCGTTTTTTTTCTCCGCCACGGATGGGCCGAGCGCCTTTTCAACTTTATCCAAAACATCAGCCGGATTAAACTCGGCTTTTACCAAGTAATCTTTCGCCCCAAGTTTTAAAGCTTTGTCTATCTCCACCGGCTGGCCTGAATTTGAAACCACGATTATTGTGGGCGCAGGTTTACCCTTAGTTCTTAATCGCTCCATAATACCGAAGCCATCAAGCTTGGGCAGAATAATATCCAAAAGCACGAGGTCCGGCTTCTCCTCCATTATTTTTTGATAGCCAGTTTCCCCGTCTGTAGCCACAATGACTTCATACCCCTCATATTCCAGCTTGGCTTTCATTACGTTTAAATGCACCGGCTCGTCCTCTATTATTAGAATTTTGCGTCCAGCCATAATAATATCATTGTATCACATCTCCATTTTTATATACACGTCAAACCGAACCTAAAAATTCCTCCAACTCCGGCTTTTCTTCTTTCGGCACCAACTCTTTTTTTAAAGGTAGCGCAAGGGTAAAAGTAGTGCCGTTGCCAACTTTAGATACAAAGCTAATATCGCCGCCGTGCCGCCTGATAATGTTCTTCGCTATGAAAAGCCCGAGTCCGGTTCCTTCTGTTTCCATCCTGATAACATTTGATGCGCGGAAAAATTTTGAAAATACCCTCTTGTTTTCTTCCGTCGGTATGCCCACGCCGGTGTCCGCAACACTGACCGTAGCGAAATTTCCTTCTCTTGACAATGTTACGGCAATCTTGCCACTACCAGCGGTATATTTTACGGCGTTGTCCAATAAATTATTAAACGCTAAGGATAATTTCTCCGCATCCGCATAAATTGGCGACAACTTGCCTGCTTTGTCTTTAAAAGAAAAAGTTATCTCTTTCCTTTGGGCTATATCGGCGTATCCAGCAATCGCGTTCTCCAAGAATTCCGACAGATTTACTTCGGCAAATTCGTAGCCGAATCTACCCTCTTCAATCCTAGCGGCGGAGAGAAGGTCATTTACGAGCTTTATCATCCTCTCGTTGATTTCATATCCTTTGGCCAAAAAATCTCCTTGCTCTTTGCTCAAAGCGCCGGCGTCTCCGTCGAGAAGCAATTGTAGCGTCCACTTGATTGCGGAGAGTGGCGTGCGAAGCTGATGCGCCGCGATAGACACGAATTCCGATTTCATTCTCCCTAATAATCGTTCTCTGGAGACGTCGTGCAATATTTTCAAAAATCCACGGACCCTGCCGCTCTCTTCAACAACCTGAGTTATTGTCACCAGCAATTTAAGCTCTGGGCTGGAAATATGCACCTCCATTGTTTTCGCAAGCGTTCCGACAATCTCGCGCGTCTGGGATGCGTAAGGCGCTAGTGCCGGATACATAAGTTCAACCAGGCCTTTCATTTTTGGATTGGTTTTTGCGATGTCCGGAGATATAGCCAGTCCGCGTATATCTTTAAATTTGACATTTAAGAGCTCCTCCGCTTTCGGGTTCATTAAAACTATCTCCGATTTGTCGTTATATTCAACTACCCCGTCAGATAAGCTGTTTAAAATGGCTTCGCGCTGGTTGCGTTCGCTGTAAAAAAGCGTCGCTGTCTTGATTAAATTAAAATAGTTCCAAATTAAGAGTAGCAAAAGCACTATTTCCAAACCGAACGAAATAAGCGCAGCGGAAAGAATTCTTCTGGAAGATGCTAAAGCCACGGATTTTGGTGCCTCAACAACCAAAGCCCAGTTGGTTAGTTCAAACGGTAAAGCTACAGCGAATATGTCTTCTCCCTTCTCATTTTTATAGATAAAATCAGAGTTGCGCGTGTCGGCTTCGCGGCCGGATAAGGTGGCGGTGATAATTTTTCTTTCCAGCACATTGACGCGGCCGAATACTAAAGACGAATTGGGATGGGCAATTATATAGCCATCGCGATCAATAATATAAGCCACACCTCTATCTCCTGTCGTTATTCCACGAACGACGTCCAGTAAAAATTTTAAATTAATATCTGCAACAATCGCAGAAAAACCGGATTCTCTTCTTAATGGCAAAGCGATCGTAATTAAAGGCTCCGAAATACCGGAGATTAGCGCTGGACCTCGATAAATCTCTCCGCGGCTTACAGCTTTAAAAAGCTCATCCCGTGATCTGTTTCTTAAGTCGGCCGGGGTGGTAAGCAAAAATCTGTGCGTTTTGAATCTCTCCACGCCATCCAAACCAAGAAGTGCCACAGACTCGAACGGCGGGTTTTCCTTCATAAGTCTGGATATCAATTCCGTCTCGCGCCCTGTCCCCTGAGCAATAATATCCGCGGCGTTTTTTAACGCAAACTCGTGACTATTTAGGAAAGAAGCGATTTGGTTTCTAGCGTCCACGCCAACGGCTCGGTAAAGCAAATAAGCGCCTGTGTCCATTTCCTCCAATGTTGGGAAAAGCCAGGCGACGTTGGCTGCAATTAAAGCCGAAATCGCAACTAGGCCCAAAATCCACAGTTGCGACCTCCGCCCTAAAAGAAACTCGCTCATGGCGCTTACTGATTATAAACCTTGCTGGCCTGAAGAAGTAAAGATTCTGGGATTTTTACATCCATCTCCCTTGCTAAAGCGGTGTTTATTTCAAAAGTCAGAGCGGAGAAGAACTCCACCGGAATATCGCCTGGCTTTTCTCCCTGCATAACTTTATAAATCATGCGAGCTCCTTGTTTACCAACATCAAACCGAGCGGCGCCGTAAACCATAAGATAGCCTGAAGAAACTCCGCGCTCAACATTAAAATCAATGGAAGGGATTTTAGCTTGCTTAAGCGGTGGAACGATAAGGTTGGAATTGCCGGAAATAACGGCGTCATTAACAGTCATAAAAGCGCCAGCGTCGTCGCGGATCATTTTTTGCATAGCAGCCAAAATATCTTCTTTTTTAGTAACGTTGTACCAAAGCGCTCGGAGGCCCAGTCTGCCTGCCGCTTCCTCGTAGATTTTGATAACATTGCCATAACTTACGTTTTCTGGATTTGCTAAAATACCGACGGTTTTCAATTTTGGAAGAAGGGTTTTTAAAATCTCCATCCGTTTAGGAGCGGTGACAACATTGTCAACAATAACCCCTGTCATAAATCCTCCGGGGTGCTGAATGTTTTCCACACCCAACTGCGCAAAATTGCCCACATCCACAGCCACAACAGGAATTTTGGCGCCGTCGTCCGCTTCTTTCATGGCGCTAGAAGCGCTAGTGGACACAGAAACTATCAAATCCGGCTTTGAAACCACAATATCCGTAGCCATTGTTTTTACTAAATTTAAATCCCCTTTGGGATTTCTGAGTTCGATAACAAAATCTTTGTTTTCCGTGAGCCCAAACTCCTTAAACCCAGCCCTTATCCCCTCAATCGTCGCGAGTTGCAAGTCGGAGGCCGTAAGCACGCCGATGCGTTTAGGGGTTGCCGGTTGCGATGTTTTAAAAGGCGGCGAAACAAACAATATCAAGGCAACAACTGCGATAATCGCCAATATAATAATGAAAACTGTTTTTTTACTCTGCATAAATTTTTAACGACCCCCAGCGTTTACCTATTTTAATGTCCACCGACAATGGCACTGCAAACTGGCACGCTCCCTCCATCAAAGAGCGGATTCGCGGAATCGCTTCCCTTATTGTATCATCTTCAATTTCGTACAACAATTCATCGTGTATCTGTAAAATTGGGCGGATTTTCTTGGAATCCAGAGTATCGGCTACAGCAATCATTGCCTTTTTCACAATATCTGCGTCTGTTCCCTGAATTATCGCGTTCACAGCCATCCGCTCCATTTCCGACTCCAAAAAATCGTCCCCTAAAACAGTGTCCAAATTAAAAAAGCGCTTTCGGCCAAAAAGCGTTTGAGTGAAGCCGTTTTTCTTCACGTCTTCCTTCGCTTTATTTATATACGCGCTGATTTGCGGAAAGTCGCTAAAGTATTCCCGGTAAAATTTCCCCGCTTCTTCCAGAGTCATGCCCGTGCTCCGGGCAAGCTGCCGCGTGCCCATACCGAAAACTATGCCGAAATTTATTGTCTTGGCGCGCCCGCGCATCTCCGGCGTAACTTTTTCCATAGGGACATTATTTATATTGGATGCGGTAAATTTGTGAATGTCCAAGCCACGTTTAAACGCTTCAATCATTTTTGCGTCTCCGGATAGCGCTGCTAAAATTTTAAGCTCTATCTGCGAATAATCAAAAGCGGCGAAAGTAAATCCGGTGGACGCGGCGAAAGCACCGCGGATTTTCGCTCCGAATTCGCTACGAATCGGGATATTTTGCAAATTGGGATTTTCCGAAGAAAGCCGGCCCGTTACTGTCCCAGTTTGATTAAAAGTCGTATGAACCCTGCCCGCTCCGCCAAAGCGTGAGCGAGGCGAGCCGTCTTTTTCGGAAAGCTCCAAAAGTGGCTCAATATAGGTAGTAAGCAACTTCATCAGTTCGCGATAGTCCAAAACATTGCGGACAATTGGTTCCTTGTCTTTAAATTTAGCAAGCTCCGATTCGCGCGTGCTCCGCCGCCCGGTCTTTGTTCTTCTGCCGCCTCCGCCAATTTTCAGCTTTTCAAACAGTATTTCACTTACCTGCGCCGGGGAATTGATGTTAAACGGCGCGCCGGAGGCTTTATAAATTTTGTTTTCCAGCTCCGCCGCTTTTCCCAAAATTTCTTTCTTGAATTTTTCCAAGAATTTTCCGTCAACTCCAATACCGTTTGATTCCATTTCCGCCAAAATCGGGATCAGCGGAAATTCTATTTCGTAAAGAATTTTCTCTAGCTGTTTTTCTTTGATGTTTTTGACCAGCGACAAGTAAATTTTCGGCAACTCGCCGATTTGCGGTAGTTCTGGGGTTTTGATTGAGCTTGCCGCGGTCCACATTGCCACTCCGCAGTCAAAAATTGTTTTTGGCAGCGCAATTCTATATTTCTTTAAAATCTTAATAAGGTCTTTCAAAAAAAATCCGACAACCAATTTTTCCTCTAAGATTTTCTCCCACCTGGCTTTTTCCTTCTTAAAACTCTCCTCGCCAATCTCCCAAACTCGCGATTTGCCTAACACCAAATGCCCCCCATCGTTAGGAAGGAGATACAAATTATCCTGTTTCCCCGCGTCCTCCCACATTCCCATGCCTTCATTTTAGTTCTTTAATTACCCGCCTCCAAGCGGGTTGCTAGGCTCGTAAAGCCAAGTTCTTCAAATAGGACTTTTAGTTTTGGTTTGTGGATTTCAAACTCATTTTCTGGCAAATCAAATTTTACAGGCGCGTCGCGGCGGATAGTGGCAAGTGTTTTGGAAAAGAACGCGTCTTTTTTGTGGTCCAAAAGCAACTTCAAAATTCTTTCTTTTAAATTACCCGCAGCCAAATTTTTATATAAATTCTCCAGCGTCCCAAAATTTTTAATGATATCCGTCGCTGTTTTCTCGCCAATACCCTTCACTCCAATAATATTGTCCGATGGGTCGCCTTTCAGCCCCTTAAAATCCGGGATTTGCTTCGGTCCGAAGCCGTAGCGCTCCTCCACTTTTTTTTCATCATAAATTACCGTGTCTTCAATTCCCTTCCGCAAAGTATAGACAACTACGCGATTATCATTTACCAGTTGTAAAACATCCATGTCTCCAGAAACGATGACTACTTGTAAATCTTTGATTTTGTTGCCTTGTTCAACAATCGTCCCAATAACATCGTCCGCCTCAAATCCAGGGGCATCCAAAATCGGGATGCCAAACGCCTCCACGACATCGCGCGCGCGGATGAGCTGCTTAACCAAATCTTCTTCCGCTTCCGGGCGCTTGGCTTTATAGCCATCGTAGGCATCGTGCCGAAAAGTCGGCTCCGGCCGGTCAAAAGCCGCCACAATATAATCCGGTTTTAGTTCGCGAATAACTTTAAACAACATTGATGACAATCCGTAGAGCGCCCCCGTCGGCTCTCCGGTATTTTTAGACGTGAATTTCGGCAACGCGTGATAAGCGCGATGAATTAATGCGTGAGTATCCAATAAAACAAGAGTTTTCATATAAATATTTTTATTAGGCGCTCGCGCGGACGCCCGATGTGTTTAAAAATAATTCTTACAGAATTTTTCGGCAAAATATTTTTTATTTTGTTTCCCCACTCAACCAAAATTATATTCTGGGGATTTTTAATAAAATCGTCCCAATTAAGCATGCGGAAATCTCGGGAGTTTAAACGATAAGCATCCACATGCACGAGATTTCTTGTTCTGAATCTATATATCTGCATAATCACAAACGTTGGGCTACGTGGAGTTTCCCTGACACCCAATCCTTTTGCAAACCCCTGCGTGAAGGTGGTTTTGCCAGAACCCAGCTCTCCCCCTAAACTAATTACAACCGCGCGTTTTTTTGATTTCGTTTTTAAAATTTCACGCGCCAAAACTTTGCCCAATTTCTTTGTCTCTTTATCGCTTTTTGTAAAAATTTCTATTTTCATGTTTATATTGTATTTTAACAGAAAAAAGAAGAGGGCACCCTGCTGGATGCCCTTACCGAAATTAACTACTGGCTCTTTACTATAGATTAGCCACTGCCTCGGCCGCGGCCTCGCCCAAAGCTTTGATCTCACCTGCCACATCTTTCGGCGGAACGCGTGGTGGACTTTCGCCTATTTTCTTCAGGCCGGTTTGAATATCTACCAGTTCCAGCCTGATTTGAGCCGAAGTGGCGATTTTTGCATATGTTACCCTTGCTTCTTTATCCGCGGACATTTTGCTATCCGCGATGGCGAAACCTTTTTTCTGAAAAGCCTTTATGACCTCCCAGACAGCCGCCATATTGTCCCCGCTCACAAAAACTCTGGCTGGGGCCGGCAGGATCATTTCCTCTTTTATCTTTTCTGCGGGCTCTGCTGGCAGAGAAGCTGGCTGCGGTGAAGGTGGAACTGCTTGCGGACGAGCGGTAGAAAAATCCACTTTCTCCTCGCTACAAAAATTGAATAACGAACAGATAAACCCGCCGCTTTTTTTCTCTACCTTCAAGCTTGTTCCTGGTGTGGGATTCATAATACTAATTCCGCCCCTGGCGTATACCGTATCAGGATAAGGATATGGCACTGGAGCATAATATCCGGGAATAGGAAGTGGCATTTGGTAGTAATCATGCCTTCCCTCACCATACCAGTGCCCGCCGCGATCATAGGGAGCATAGCGGCAATGCGGCGTATCGCATCTCAATCCAACCCCTTGGGCCCTTACCTGTGCTGGCACCGAAAGCCAAAAAAACGAAAACGAGCTTAAAACCAAAGCCGAAAACAATACTTTTTTCATAGAGCACCTCCATTTCTGTCTCTATTATACTCCCAAAAAAGCCTGTTGTCAAGTCCCAAAAAGCCCCGACGCTTTGGTCGGGGGTCCGACCATAAAAGGCGTCAGACTTATCCACATTTTTCGAGTTTTTCGGGGTTGCGCGCCAAAAAGCCCATGTGCTAGGAATTAATCATCATGTCAGAATCAATGCAGAAATTCAAAGAGATGGTAGACCGCGCCGAGATCATTGCGGTGAGATTGTGCAAAGCCAATGATATTGCGAAAGCGTTAACCGGAGCGATTCTCCACCAGATTTTTTTAAAAGCCGGGAAAAAGTCCTCTATTGATTCGGATACTCTAAACGAACGGATAAAAAATTGCGTAAGCGCCTTATTTGATGAAAACTCTAATCCATTCGGACAAAATTTCGACGCCAAAGAAAATATTCTAATAAAATTGGACACTAAAAATCTTCCCGTGTCTTCTTTAAAATACGAACAGGACGGCGACGCGCTTAAAATAATTTTAGAAAGCCCGGAAGTAAAATCTTTTGACCTCAAAACCATATCCGTGGAAAAAGAAGCGGTCCCGTTGGATTTGCTGCTTTTAATTGATCCGTCCGATGCCGAAGCGGAAGACTTGCTTTCGGAAACCGCGCATAAAAATGCGGTAAAGCTTTCAACTAAAGAGAAAGGCCTGGCAGTAAAGTCCGCTGAAATTTTGGAAGTGTTTTTCGGAAAAATTCCCGATGGGTTTAAAGATGCGCTTTGGTTTTTGGCAGCACACGAAGATAAAACGAACTATCTTCCAAAAAAAGAAACTTTGGCGCTTTTGGGCAAGCTCTTAGACCAAAATTTGGCGCATGAAAAAATCAAAAAAGCCAAAGAGGCTCTCCACCCCTCGGATTTTTGGAAACTTTTCGGAAGAGCTCTGGCCAGAAGCTCGTTTGAAAAAGAAACCGCTACCATTTGGTCGTTCTTGCCCAAAACCGATTTTGAAAAAATCAACGAGAGCGAAGAAAGTCTGTCGGCCATTTTAGAGGAAATGCGGAGCTTGAGGCCGGAAAGCAATTTTTTCGCCTTGCTTTGGGAGAGTTCTTTAATATCGGCCCCAAAATCAATTAACGCGCTTCTGGCAAGTAATGATGCCCTAAAATTAAAAATGTTGGCGGAATTTATGCATACTTTTCCTACTTCTTCATATTTTTTCGCGAAAGGATTCGCAACATTTTCCGAAGCAGAGCTAAAAATTCGTGGGTTTATCCGCAAAGTTTTGTAATAATGTTATAATTAATATATGCCTAAAAGCGACACTCTAGATAAATTGCGGAAAAAAGAAGAGGAAGATTTGGCGCGCGTCCTCGCCCAAAAACACAACTTGGTTTATCTGGATCTATCGCGCGTCACGGTTGATTTGGATTCACTTAAAATAATTCCTGAGGTGGATGCCCGGGCGAATTCCGTCGCCGTTTTTCAAAGTGTTGGGAAAAAACTGCAGGCGGCAGTCACCAACCCGGACCGCTCAGGCACTAAAGAAATTGTAGATGGTCTAAAAAGAAAAAAGTATGAAGTTCAGCTTTTCATGGTTTCTCCATCTGGTATAGAGCGCGTTTTCTCCAGATACAAGGAAATTCGGCGTTTTGAAGAAATAAAAGCCGGCGTCGTAGACGTCTCCATGGAAAAATTATCCGCCTTCACCCAAGCAACAGGATCGTTCGCTAAATTTAAAGAAATGCTGGGAATAATGGCTCACGAAAAGGAAGTTAGAAAAGCTTCAGACGCTTTGGAGCTTCTCTTGGCTGGCGCTTTAGGGGTTGAGGCCTCGGATATTCATATTGAGCCAACGGAAAAACAGGCTAAAATACGGTTACGGATAGATGGCGTTTTGCAGAACATCGCGGAAATCCCCACGGCTTTGTTTCAATTGATTCTTGCCCGAATAAAACTTATTTCCGAACTCAAATTAAACGTTCATGACAAACCACAAGACGGACGGTTCACAATCAAAACCGCTGAAGAGGACATTGAGGTGAGAACATCGGTTCTGCCCGGCCCCTTCGGAGAATCCGTGGTTATGAGATTGCTCTTGCCAAAAACTATCTCTATTACTTTTGAGAATTTGGGTATGCAACCTCCGGTTTATAAAATGATGAGAGCGGAATTAAAAAAACCCAACGGCATGATTCTCAACACCGGCCCTACCGGATCTGGAAAGACCACTACGCTTTATTCTTTTTTAAAAACAATCGCCTCGCCGGAAGTAAAAGTAATCACAATTGAAGATCCTATCGAATACCACCTTCAAAACATCACCCAAACGCAGATTGACCCGGCCAAAGGGTATGATTTTTCAAACGGTCTCCGCTCAATTTTGCGGCAGGATCCCGACATAATACTGGTCGGAGAAATCCGCGACTTAGAAACCGCGGAGATCGCCATGCATGCTGCGCTCACTGGGCATTTGGTTTTTTCAACGCTGCATACTAACGATGCCGCCGGAACAATCCCCCGCCTTATAGATCTCGGGGTAAAAACTAATATTATCTCTCCAGCAGTGAATTTAGTGATGGCGCAAAGATTGGTACGCATACTTTGTCCGGCGTGCAAAAAAGAAGATCAGCCCACCGAAGAAGAGAAAAAAATAATTTTAAAAGAAGTTACAGCGCTGCCTCCGGCTTATAATAAGATCTGCCAGCTGACGGATAAAAAAGATTTTAAAATCTGGAAAGCGGCTGGATGCGAGGCTTGTAATCTGACCGGATACAAAGGCCGCATTGGAATTTTTGAAATATTTTTAATTGATGATGAAATGGAACGCTTGATTATAAAAAATCCGCCCCGAGCCGATGTTGAGGACACTGCTAAAAAACAAGGCATGGCCAAAATGTATCAGGACGGAATATTAAAAGTTTTGGCTGGCATCACGTCCTTTGATGAATTAAATAGAGTGGTTTCTGAGGAATAGTCTCCAGGCGATTGCTCTTCCATGGGTAGAGAGAGCTTAGATTACCTCCGAGGAATGGCCCAGCTAGCCCTACTTGTAGCAAAGCGCCAAGCCATCCTAAACTTAGAGAAAAACCCGCTTCCGCTGGTGTGGCGGAAATCGCCTAGAGACTATTAACCGGAAACCTTCACAAAAATTTTATTAACCATCCCCATTATAGCAAATAATAATAAAAATGTCAAGTAATGAATCTGGAAACCAATTAAGCCCCAAAAAACGGAGCGACGATCTCTCGCTGGATTTGGCGTTGCGCCCAAAATCTTTTGACGAATATGTCGGCCAGGAAAGTATTAAAAAGAACCTTAAAATTTTAATCGAGGCTGCTAAAAAAAGAAGCGAGCCTTTGGAACATTTGCTTTTTTACGGTCCGGCTGGTTTGGGCAAGACAACGCTGGCGCATTTGGTAGCAAAAGAAACTTCCAGCCAAATTAAAATTACATCCGGGCCGGCGATTGAGAAAGTTGGCGATTTGGCTTCTATTCTAACAAATCTTTCCCCGGGAGATATTTTATTTATAGACGAAGCGCACCGTTTAAATAAACTTATTGAGGAAATTTTATATCCGGCAATGGAAAACCGCTCCTTGGATATTATCATAGGAAAAGGCCCGTCGGCTCGCACCATCCAATTGGAACTTCCTTCCTTCACATTGGTCGCGGCCACCACGCGCATTGCTTTACTTTCTTCGCCTTTAAGATCACGCTTTTCGGGAGGGTCTTTCAGATTGGATTTTTATACTGAAGAAAATATTGAACGCATTATAAAAAGAAGCGCGGAAATTTTGGGAGTAAAAATTGATAGCTTGGCCATTCCCTTAATTGCCTCGCGCTCCAGATTTACCCCGCGTATAGCTAATCGCCTTTTAAAACGCGCTCGGGACTACGCTGAAGTAAAAGGCGACGGAATAATCACGGTACCCCTGGCTAAGGAAGCTTTGAAGCTTTTAGAAATTGACGAGCTGGGATTGGAATCCATTGATAGAAAAATTTTGGATACGGTTATTAAAAAATTTGGCGGCGGCCCAGTGGGAATCCAAACCATCGCCGCTTCTATAATGGAGGAAGATGACACCATTGAAGAAGTCTACGAACCTTATTTGATGCAGTTGGGATTTTTGGAACGCACTCCCCGAGGGCGCTTAGCTACCCCGAGAGCCTATGAGCATTTGGGGCTCACGGCGCCGAAACAAGACCAACAGAAATTGATATAAGTGTTATTATAATCTTATGGGCTTTATCGTGGCGCTGGTTATATACATTCTTTTTTTGGCGGTTTATTGGGCTGTCGTGCTTTCAATTTTGTGGCACGTAAAACAATATTCCATGCCGCAGGATTCTTATAAATGGATCCTCTGGATTTTTTTGGTGACGATTGCCGTACTCAATATTATTTCTTTGGCATTATTTTTTAGCTTGAAACTATGATTCACTTACTGCCAAACGAACAAATCTTGATGGTTCTCCACCGCCATTGGATAGCGATCTTTTGGAGATTTTTAATCGGCGCCGTTCTGTTAATTTTTGCGCTTCTGGCTATTCCCTATTTTCCTTTTTTAGAATCAGTCTTGGGTATTCCGCAGATAGCGCTCTGGTTTTTTGCTTTGATTTATTTGATGGCGGCGGTCCTCGTGATTTTTGTTTTTTGGATTGATTATTATTTGGACATTTGGATTATAACTTCGGAACGTATTATTGATATTGATCAAAAAGGGCTTTTCAACCGTGAGATTTCGGAATTTATGCTGGAAAGAGTGCAGGATGTTACAATTGAAATACCGAATATTATGGCCACTTTTCTTAAATACGGCAATATTATAATTCAGACTGCCGGCGAACAATCTTTCAAGATTGAGCAGGCGCCTAATGTCTATGGGGCGAAAAACTTAATCTTGGACTACGCCAAAAAACAAAATGTCCGGCCACTCTAAGTGGGCGCAGATAAAATATAAAAAGGGCGCAACCGACGCTAAGCGAGGAAAAATTTTCTCAAAGCTTTCGCGCATGATTACGCTTGCCGCTGCGAATCCGCCAGCTGGCGGAGGACCGGACCCGAAAACAAATTCTCGGCTTACAACCACGATAGAAGAAGCGCGAAAAGCAAACATGCCGTCGGATAATATTGAGCGGGCAATTAAAAAAGCCTCTGCCAAAGAAAGTGCTGAATTAAAAGAGGTTATTTATGAGGCCTATGGGCCCGGTGGGTCGGCGATCATCATTACGGCTATAACAGACAACTCCAACCGAACAACAAATGAAATAAAACATCTTCTTTTAGAGCACGGCGCGAAACTCGGAGTTGAGGGTTCGGCGCTGTGGGCCTTTGACCGCCGAAGCCCCAGCGAAGGCGGTTTCATCGCCAAATTTCCTCAAACTCTTTCAGAAACGGATACAAAAAAGTTTGACGCGCTCCTCTCCGCGCTAGACGACCACGACGACGTACAGGAGGTCTATTCAAACGCACAACTGCCGTAAGACACAAATGTCCAAAACCGAGCTTTGGACATTCCACAAAAGACGCCCTCAAATTCATCATTTATTCATAATCAACTCATTAATTTTCGCTCTGGTGGTTCTTCCGACAAGGCCCGTTCCTTTGGTCAAACCCCAAGGAGCCAAAATTTCTTGGGCGTGTTTTTCCTGGCATCTAATCACCGCGGCTTTGGTCAGAGGCCCGAAAAAGTCCGTTTCATTGCCTGTAGAGCCAGGGCCTGATTTAGCAAGCGGGGAGTCAAGGTGCTGATTCAGGAATATCTGAAGCTGTTTGACGTCGTTTCCCTTCATGCCGAGTTTGAGGTTGGAGGTAAACTTCCACACCAAAGGTTTTGGTGTTGTGGTAAAGACGGAAGAGGCCCCGACGACCTGCGATGCGAGTGTGGTTGTGGCTTGAGAAGGAATAACAGGAGCTGTCATTCCCAAGGTTCCGCCGCGAGAGCCAATAATTCCCGTAATCACGCCTTCTCCGCAAGTATTGGTAGATTGAGATGAAGCCACAGCCGAAGCTACGCTTTCGCCATAGGAGTTGTAGGCCTTGATGTATCTGCCAGAATAGCCGGTACTGCATAATAATCCCGTTTCATCAAGATATGAAAGGCCGTCTGGAGTAGCCGAATTAACAGTATTGTCATTATTATCATAAATCTTGAAGCCGGTTTCATCATTGGAATTATCCGTGAAGTTCCATCTGATTGATGAAGCTGACTGGGCTTGAGGAGCGCCGATGGTGGGGGCTTGAGGAACCAAGCCCATGCTCCCGAATCGCACGTCATCCACAAACATTGTCACCGACCCAGCCGTCTGAGTCCAGCGCAAAATGGAATATTGCCGGAATGACACAAGCCCACTAGCTGCGACATCATAAGACAGTCCCGTCATATCATAGCTAGTATCATCAATTGTCATGCGCCGATACTGATTAAGGTCATAGTTAACCTCGCTTCTAAAGTGGTGCCAAGCCCCCTGACTTAGGGTCGCGCCCTGACCGCCACCGGGAATGTAGTTCCATTGGTTATTGCGCCAGTACTGCCAACCTTCGAGACCGTATGCATCAGACTTTATATGCTGAATGGACGCAAGGTGCGACTGGGTGCCGCTCCACGCCTCAGTAGCTACTTCGATAGCTCCATCCGTGCTCGGATTTGGATAGTAGAACCATAAGTCTGCGACACGAATGCCGCCCTCGAAACCTCCCTCGGAGGCGTTCCATGTTTTCACTACGGCGGCGCGCTTGTAAATTGTTGCCGGGGTAATCATCTCAATCGAATATGACCCTCCGTGTGGCTGGGTAGTATTCCGTGTCACAGATCCGCCAGCGTGCGTGAACGACGTGTCGAGGGGTTGGTCCGTCTCGAAGTCCGTCTCGAAGTCCCATTTATCGCCGAATGTGTCAGGATTATCTCCGACATTGACTGTCACCGCATAAACTTGAGTGGAAGCGTCAGCGGCCGTGACGGTGTAATTTATTGAAGTACCATCAACGAAGGTCTGAGCCGCACCTGACGCCGGCGATACCGACGCTCCAGTCTGATTGATCGTTGGAACTAAATTAGTCAGGCTGGTACCATATGGAACAGTTAATGTGACGGTCTTCGCTCCCTCATCAATAACACCAATGACAGCTGGAGACAGAGCGTTAAAGTCAAAAGCAGTGATGGCTTTAGTATTGGGACTATACGCCACAATAATCCCAGCTTCGGCCAAACTAAATAATTGGTTTACTGAATTGGTGTCCATACCAATGTCAGTATTCCCTGCCGGATATGTCGTAGAACCCGCCACCTTAGTGAACATCTGATACGCGGTTGTCACGCTGATATTGGTTGCCGAGCCCGCCACGATTATATTCCCCGTACTTGCGCTTCCAACTTTTGCAGAAACCCAGCCCACATAATCCACAATGCCTGTCCCTGTTAAATCTATATCGCCCTGAGAAAGACTTTCAATTGTATATTCTTCAGTTTTCTTTGAAGCATCCTGAATACTCCAGCCATTGGCAGTATCTAATGCTCTTTCATTAACTTGTGAAGAATGACCTGAACCAAACCCTGAACCACTTTCGCCTATTTGAGTCGTAAATTCATTTGCCGTGCCGTTAGTATTGGGGCGTTTTGCTGTAACCCATATATTGCCCGTGTCTGTGAGGGAGGACAAGTCGTCTATATAATGGTCGCTGGTTCTTATGTCTAAAGTTGAATTTCCCTCTGTATTACCGAGAACAAGTCTGCCGCCCGTGGTTACATTTGTTAATGTGGCGTTGGTCACAGAAATATCAGAAACACCATCTTTAAATAGTTCAAATCTATTTACTGTGGAAGAGGTAATTGTGGCGGCAAGAGAAATTCTATACCAAACTCCAGTAGACAGAGCGGAACCGTCGCTTCCTATTTGTGCCGTCGATTGGTTCCAAAGCTGTAAAACCCCAGCACTAGTGAGACGAATAGTTGCCCCATTAGCGCCTCCGAGGGCTCTAAGGTTTGCAAAACCTGTCGTGGCACTGGGCAATGCGTTTATATATAAATAAAAACTTACTCTGGTCCCTGTATTATTAAGTACACCATTGGGAGACTGCACAACATCAAAAGAATTCGCTCTATATTTTATAGATTTAATATGAGAGCCATGAACAAAATCGGTAGCAACTGCCGCACCCGACACAATACTCCAAAAACCATTATTAGCAACTGTAGCTACATTAAACGTAGCGTCTCCTCCGGGTTCTAAAAAAGTCGTCGCCGCTTGGGCGTTCGCTACCAATCCAAAAAACAAAAAAACTGCGCAGAATATCAGCGCGGCCTGCCTCGCCGACAGGCGGGCGGCTTTTACTCTCTCTCTCGTGCCGCAAACATAGTTTTTTTAGGGTAGTAGGCATATATCAATAATAAGGATCTGGGGGTTAAACGCAAACAGACCCCGCAAATTGTGCAAGTGGACAAATGTTGTTTAAGCTTGCTACAGTAAGATCATGACAAAACAAAATCTGCAATTTTATATAGCTTACGAAAAAGGCGAAGGTGGCGGATATATTGCCTCGGCTCCGGCAATCCGCGGTTGCGTAGTGCGCGGCAAAACCCTAAAAGAGGCACACAAAAATATTCAGGCCGCAATCAAAGAATGTTTGGAGGTGCTCGCCAAATTTAAAAAGGAACCACCAAAAGAAACTCTGAAACCAAAAATAGTGCGCGGGTTCTCGTTTGTTAAAGTGCCAGAGTATGCCAAGGCTTAGGCCTGTTGGCTATGATGAACTCAAAAGGAAACTCGCCAGGGCGGGATATGTTCCTGTCCGGAAAAGTAAGCACACGATTTACTTCCATCCAACAAAAGAGATCACAATTCCAATTCCTCATAAACATCCTCGTGATATACCGAAAGGATTGCTGAATAAGCTCATAAAAGAAATGGGTATATCGCGCGAAGAGTTTTACGGCTTATGAACAAAGAACAGTTATGAAAATCCTAGGAATTGATCCCGGCATTGAGCGTTTGGGCTGGGGAATTGTTGAAAAAAACAGCGGTCAACTGACAAGAATCCGCTCCGGAGTCAAAAAAACGCTGAAAAGCCAGAAGGAAAGCGAGAGGCTTTGGGAAATTTTTGATTTTTTGGATAAATTAATAAAAAAAGAAAAGCCCGACGGGCTTTCAACCGAAAAGCTGTTTTTTGCTAAAAATGTAAAAACCGCCTTAGTCATAGGAGAAGTCCGCGGGGTAATATTGGCAGTTGCCGAAAAAAACGGCCTTTCCATAAAAGAATTCGCCCCGTTGGAAGTCAAAGTAGCTATTTGTGGATATGGCCGAGCAAGCAAGGAAAATGTGGCTTCAATGCTTAAGCTCTCCATAAATTTGCCTAAAAATAAGCTTCTGGATGACGAAACAGATGCTTTAGCCTTGGCGCTTACAAGCCTTGTTTCCGCCACTTTTCCATAACTTATCCACAACCCTGATTTGCAAGCCAAAACAAACTTTTTTATTCTATGAAAACATGGCAAATTTAGACGACGACAAGTTAGACAAGGGCGCGGGTGACGACGACGCGATTAAGGAAAGTGGCGTAGCGCTTGAAGATGGGGAAGAAAGCGTGGAAGATCCGGACAATTTGGATGCTTGGGAGCTTGAAGAGGATGATTTGGATGAATAAAAATTAGGCGCGGACATCAATTTTAATAAATTTGTACTTGCCGATCTTCACCGTTCCGCTTTCGGAAATTTGCTCGCCCGCGCGGGCAATTTTTTTTCCGTTAAAATCCAGCCCGCCGCCTTCAATTAATCTTTTGGCTTCTGAATGAGAGGATATAAGTTTTTCTCTGGTCAAAAAATCGGCCCATTCTTCATTCACCTTCGCGCGGTAAATTCTTAGATTTTCAGGAATTTCTTTTTTTGAAAAAGTTTTCTCAAAATATTCTCTGGCTTTATTGGCAAAATTCTCTCTATGATAAAGTTTTACAATTTCATATGCCAAAACTTTTTTTGCTTCAAATGGTTTCCGGCCCAAAAGTTTCTTGGCTTCTTCCATCGGAACATCCGTAGAAAGCAGGAAATATTGTTCTAGTAAATTGTCTGGCAGGGACATAATCTTCCCAAACATATCTTGAGGCGCGTCATTAAGCGCAATATAATTACTAAAGCTTTTGCTCATTTTGCGAACGCCGTCGGTGCCAGTAAGAAGCGGAGTCATTAATATATCCTGTTCCTTCTGCCCAAAATATTTTTGAAGCTTCCGGCCCGCCAAAAGGTTAAGTTCCTGGTCAGCGCCTCCAACTTCAACGTCTGCGCCTATTTTGACGGAGTCATAACCCTGAAAAAGTGGGTACATGGCTTCCAAAATGGTTATTTCCTGCCCCCCGACCTGGCGGGTCCTAAACTCATCTCTTTTCATCACGTACTGAATACTGCCTATGCTGGCCAAGCGCAGTAAAGTATCAGTGTTGGCCAGCCATTTGCTGTTACAGAGCATTTTTGCATTTTTGATATTTATAATCTTCCCAGCTAAGGACAGATATTTTTTTAAATTACTTTTAACTTCTTTCGGCGTAAGAGGCTTGCGCGCGCTTTCCCTGCCTGAGGGGTCGCCGATTCGCGCAGTGAAGTCGCCGATTATAAAAATAATTTCATGCCCGACCTCTTGGAATTGTTTTAGTTTCCTAAAAGGCACGGCGTGCCCCAAATGCAGGTCCGGAGAGGTTGGATCTATACCGAACTTAACCCGGAGTTTCTTGCCTGATCGGAGCGCGCGCTCCAGATGAGATTTCTCTATTATTCCACTTACGCCCCTTTCCAAAATTTCTTTAATCTTTCCTTCATTTATTTTCATAAGATTATTTTCACCCTATCATAAAAGCAAAAAATCTTCTATAATAGGCCAAATGAGATTGTTTTTAATAAGGATATTGCTGGCGGGAATTCTTCTGGGCGGAGCTCTGCTATTTTTTGTGGCCTCGGTAAGTGTGCCGAATTTAAATAGTTTTGATGAGCGTAAAATCGCGGAGTCTACTAAAATTTACGACCGCACTGGAAATATTCTGCTTTATGACGTGCATGGGGAAGAAAAACGCACGGTGATTCCTTTTAATGAAATTCCCAGAAGCGTGAAAAACGCGACCATCGCTATAGAAGACGATTCCTTTTACCAACATTTCGGCTTTAGGCCTTTCGCTTTCCTGCGCGCGGTTTTTATAAATATACTGCGCGGCAGTTTTGAGCAAGGGGGGTCCACAATAACCCAGCAATTGGCGAAAACCACGCTGCTTACTCCGGAAAAAACAATCCTAAGAAAAATAAAAGAGATAATTATAGCTTTTAAAATTGAGCGCCGTTATTCCAAAGATGAAATACTTAATTTTTATCTCAACCAGATACCTTACGGCAGTTCAGCTTACGGAATAGAAGCGGCATCCGAATCATTTTTTAGCAAACACGCCAAAGATTTAACAATCCTAGAGTCTGCTTATTTGGTTTCTCTGCCGAAAGCGCCCAGTTATTATTCGCCTTACGGCAAGCACACCAAGGAATTGGACGGCCGCGCCCAATTTGCTTTAAAGCGCATGAAGGATTTGGGTTTTTTGTCGGACAAAGAATATGAGGACGCGAAAAACCAAAAAGTTAAATTCGCTCCGGCGCGCTCTCAGGGAATTATCGCGCCGCATTTTGTAATTGAGGTTAGAGACGAACTTAATAATAAATTCGGTGAAGACGCGGTGGAAACGAACGGATTTAAAGTTACGACAACCCTTGACACAGGCCTTCAGCAAAAAGCGGAGGATGTCGTGGATAAATACGCCGAGAGCAATGAAAAGAATTTTAACGCCAAAAACGAGGGCGTGGTGGCCGTTGGCCCCAAAACAGGTGATATTCTGGCAATGGTTGGCTCGCGCAATTATTTTGACACGGAGCATGAGGGCAATTTTAATATCGCAACAACCCACCGCCAGCCCGGCTCTTCTTTCAAACCGTTTGTTTACGCCACAGCTTTTAAAAAGGGCTACACGCCGGAGACAACACTTTTTGATTTGCCGACCGAATTTAATCCCTTGTGCACGCCGGATGGCCAGCCTACTGCCGGAGTGGACAAAGATAAATGCTACCACCCGCAAAATTTTGACAATAAATTCCGCGGACCGGTTACTTTGCGCGAAGCTTTGTCACAATCGCTCAATGTTCCTTCTGTAAAAACACTTTACCTTGTCGGTATTCCGGATTCTTTGGCCACCGCCCGGGATTTCGGCATTACTTCTTTAAATGAACCAGACAGATACGGGCTTACTTTGGTTTTAGGCGGCGGAGAAGTTTCGCTGCTGGAATTGGTTTCAGCCTACAGCGTGTTCGCAAACGACGGTGTGAGAAACCCTTACAGATATATTTTGAAAATTGAAGACGCTGTCGGAAAAATTATTTACGAAGCCCGAAGCCAGCCCCGAGAGGTGATAGATAAAAATATCGCGCGCACCATAAGCAATATTTTATCCGACGACAAGGCCCGCGCGCCTTCTTTCGGAGAATTCTCAGCGCTTTATTTTACGGAAAAGCAAGTTGCCGCGAAAACCGGCACTACCAACGACTATAGGGATGCTTGGGTAATCGGATACACGCCGAATATCGCTATCGGCGCCTGGGCAGGCAATAACGATAATTCTCCGATGGAAAAAAAGGTGGCTGGTTTTATCGTGGCTCCCTGGTGGCATGAAATTATGGATTTTGCCACGTCTAACGCCACCTCTTCAGTTTTTGTTCCACCGGATCCTTTTGAACCGCCGGCTGGCGGACCCAAACCTTATCTTCGCGGAGAATGGCGAGGGGGCGAAGAATTTATTATTGATAAAATTTCCGGGAAGCTTGCGACACCATACACTCCGCCGGAAACGCAGGAAAAAAGAGTTGTGCGGAAGGTGCATTCTATTCTTTACTGGATTGACCAGGAAAGCGCGCAACTGAAAAATTGGGAAGGGCCGGTGCGCGCCTGGGCGCTGGCCAACGGACTTTCAGATCAAAACGAAAGCGTTATGCCGACAGCATACGATAATGTTCACGTTCCGGAAAACTTTCCTAAAATAACAAAATTAGACGTATCTCCGCAAAAAACTACTTACAGCAAAAGCGACACTGTGGTTTTCCGTCCGCGGATAGAAAGTAAATTTGGTATTGTACAAGTTGATTATTTCGCCAACGATGAATATCTGGGAGGGATGAAAACATATCCATTCGAGCTGGCGCTGCTTCTCACCCGTCTGGGAGAGCAAAATTATATCACTATAAAAGTAAAAGCGTACGATTCCGTCGGCAACACCACCGAGTTCTATACTCCCCTCATTGGCATAACTAGATAAATATAAGACGCGTCGCCTTTGCCTTTGATGAGCAGAGGCGATTGGTCGCTATTCATGTTAAATTCCACGTATTCATTGTTTATCTGGGAAATTCCGTCCAATAAATATTTCCAGTTAAATTTCGCCACGATGCTTTCGCCTTGCGCCGTAGCTGCTACAATTGAGGAGTGTTCACCCACATCGGAATGTGAAGTGTTTAATAAAATTGCTTTTTTCGCCGGATTAAAAGAAAGTGCAAGCTCGTTTAACTTTCCAACGAACACGCTGGCCAGTTTTATATGCGATAAAATATCCGATTTTTTGGCTACGGCGGCGGCGTTAAATTTTTTCGGTATGATTTGTTCGTAATCAGGAAACTTGCCGTCCGTGAGCCGGGATATGAATTTATAATTTGCTCCGGAAAATATAATCTGGTTTTTATTCACCCCCACCTCAATGTCTTCGTCGTTTTCCAAGAGCCTTAAAATTTCACTGACGGCTCTCTGGGGAATCAAAAAAGAAAGCATCTTTTCGGCGCGCAGTTTACTCAAAACAAGATTTTTTTCTGCGAGCCTAAAGGAATCTGTGGCCGCTATTTTTATTGTGTTTTTAAAAATATTAAAAAATATACTGGCCAGCTCTGGTTTTATATCCGAAATACTGGAAGCTATGGCCACCGAAGACAACCCTTGCTTTAATTCCAGAGATGTTAATGTAAATGTTTCCGGAGATTCAAGTTTTGGGAAAATTGGGAAATCTTCCGGTGGATAACCATGAATGGTTGTTTCTATGGCATTAGTTTTAATAAATAGGTTGTTTTTTTGGGTTTGTAATATAATTTGTTCATCTCCAATGTTCGCAAGAAAAGAACTAATGGTCTTAGCTGGAATCGCGAGAATACCTGTTTCCTGTATTTTCCCAGACACAGTAACCTCAACCGCCGTTTCAAGATTAGTCGCTCTGATTTTTATTCTATCTTTATTTACTTCTAAAAATATAGAATTTAAAATTGGTAAGGTTTGATTCTTTGAAATATTTCTTTCGGCAATAATTACAGCTTCTTTTAAATTTTTATTTAAACATTGAATTTTCATAAAATTTATTATAATTAAGTATTGTGGATATGTGAATTTTAAAAAATTGTTGTATTTTAAGGATTTGGTAACGAATGTTTTAAATAACCTGTGTATATTAATCGTATAAATATTTTTAATTTTTTAATACACATTTTATTTATATATGTTTTGATATTTATTTCTGATAGATTTTAATTCATCATCTAATTTAGAATCCTTTTTTAATTCTCGAACAATTTTTTCGTAAGCATGGATGGCGGTGGTGTGGTCCATGCCACCGAACTTCTGGCCAATAAACGGATAAGATCCTTTTAAATCTTCTCGGATCAGATACATAGCCACTTGCCTCGGCTTTACCACCTCGGTCTTTCTGGTGTGTTCGTATATGGCTTTTTCTTGAATATCATAGAATTCGGCAACCGTTTTTATTATTTGGTTTGGAGTTACGGTGTTTTTTGGCTTAATATTCTTGTTTAAAATAGTCTTTACTTCGTCTTGAGTCAGTGCCCGATTTTGGTATTTTGACCGAATGTTTATGGTGTTTAACGCCCCTTCCAGCTCGCGTATATTTTTATGAATAAGCACAGCTATAAGCTCAATGGTGCTCCCCGGCAGGTCGATGTTTTTCTCTAACATTTTGGATTTTAATATAGCCAGGCGCGATTCATATTCAGGCTCCGAAATATCTATAATAACACCAGCCTCCATGCGCGATTGAAGCCGTTCGCCGATATCCGAAATGGATTTCGGCGAACGGTCCGAAGAAAATACAACCTGCTTGCCGGCCTCATATAAAGCGTTAAAAGTATAAAAAAACTCTTCTTGGGTTTTGGTTTTGCCAGCAAAAAATTGGACGTCATCCACAATCAATAAATCAAATTCCCTGTATTTTTCCTTAAAATTATGAACGTAATTATTTTGCAAGGAGCTGACAAGTTCATTGCTGAATTTTTCTGAAGTGATGTAGTGCACTTTTTTCCCTGGATTTTCTTTAATTACGGCGTTGCCAATAGCCTGCAAGAGATGGGTTTTACCCAAACCCACTCCGCCGTAGAGAAATAATGGATTATAAACCCTGCCCAAGCTTTTAATCACAGCTAAGGCCGCCGCGTGGGCCAGTTCGTTAAAGGATCCGACGACAAAAGTATCAAGTGTGTATTTGGGGTTAAGATTGGTTTTCGGGTCTACGTAAAAATCTTTAAATTCAAGCTGTTCTTCGTGAAGAGATGGGAGTTCTTTTTTAAATTTAATTTTAGCCGCGGTCGAGGTTGAAGGAGTGGCTATTGAATAGTTAATAGCGCGGATTTCCGGAGCATGGGTTCTTAAGGATTTCAAAATAAATTTATGAAATTTATTTTCCAGCCATTCTTTGGAAAATCCATTGGGGACTCCGACCGTGACGGCGCCTTCCTCGAAGTCAAGAATTCGGGTGTCTTTAAACCAGGTCACAAAATTCGCCCGCGACACAGCAAGCTCTATTTCGATTAGCGCCCGACCCCATAATTCTTCATTGGTCATGGTATTACTATAAAACTATTGTTTTACTTTGCATCATAAAAGATGTTAATATATTGTGGATGAGTTGTGAATATTGCAAAAAATAGGAATTGTTGTAAAATTAAAAAATTATGTCAGTCACTTACCAGCCCAAAAAAAGAAAAAGATCCAAGAAGCACGGATTTTTAAAGAGAATGCGCTCCAAAACTGGCAAAAACATTCTCGCCAGAAGACGCCGGAAGGGTAGACACCGCCTGGCGGTTTAATGTGCTATGCTGAAAAAAACGTTCAGGCTCAACAGAGCAGATTTGGCAAAGCTTTTTAGATCAAAAACGCGGAGTTTCCGTGGGAAAATTATTTCCGTGAGGACTCTCAATAACGAGAGACAAGCAAACCGTTTTGCCTTTATAGTTTCCGGGCCTAAAACTCGAGGGGCGGTTTTGCGTAACTTAACCAGAAGGCGTATGTCCGAAGCCGCGAAAAGTTTTTTAAAAACAATGCACGCTGCCCGCCTGCCGGACGGGCAGGGCCGGGATGTTGTTTTTTTTATTAAATTATCAGAGAGATTCGCGCCGTCCTTTAAAGAGATCAAAGAAGATATAAAATATGTTCTGGCTCAAAATATTTTTTAACACATTTTTTTACAAGCCGATTTTAAACGCGCTTATATTTTTAACCACAGTGCTTCCGGGGCATGATTTGGGTTTGGCAGTTATTTTGCTCACCGTTATTATCAGAACACTGATGTTCCCTATGACGCATAAAATGCTCAAGACCCAGAATGCTATGAAAAATATTGAGCCGGAAGTTAAGAAAATTTACGCGGACAACAAAAATAAGGAAGACCAAGCAAAGGCCTTAATGGAACTTTATAAAAAACATGGTATAAATCCGCTTTCTGGATTTTTTATTCTACTAATACAACTCCCGATACTTTTTGCTATGTACCAAGTTTTTTTGTATGGGCTTCCTTTCCCAGCTGGCGACGTTTATTCCTTTTTAAAAATACCGGAGAATATAAACACAATTTTTTTAGGTTTTATTTCCTTAACCAGCGCCAACATCGGGCTTGCCGCTTTGGCAGCGCTTTCGCAATTTTGGCAGGCAAAATTAGCTTTTCCGCCCAAAACTATATCTCCCGCGAAAGGCGATATGGGCCAAGCGATGCAATGGCAGATGCTTTACGTGTTTCCTTTTATTATTTTTATTTTGGGCTTTAAACTGCCGGCAGCGGTCTCTCTTTATTGGACAGCCATGAATGTTTTTGCTATAGTGCACGAAGCGCACGTGCGCAAAAAAGCGCGCGAGACGCTTTTACATGCAGGAGGATAAAAAACCGCACATAGAATTTGTTGAAAATGCCATCAAAACTCTGCTTCATCAGATGGGGTTTTCTTTTTCCTTGGAATTTCAGGATGGCGGCGAGGATAGTTGGTTTATTATAAAAGCCCAAGACGCCCCGCTTTTAATTGGCGACAACGGCAAGCATCTAAGCGCGTTTTCGCATGTTATAAAAAGAATTTATGAACAAAAATTTCCGAATCCGCCAGCTGGAGAAAAATTCCATTTTTTTATAGACATCAATGATTACAATAAAAAAAGAATAGAGGAAATAAAAGATGCGGCGCGCATGCACGCCCAACGCGTCCGTTATTTTAAAAAACCAATGGAGATGAAACCAATGAACGCCTATGAGCGGAGAATAGTGCACTCGGTTTTGCAGGAATATCCTGATATAGCAACCGAAAGCACCGGCGAAGGCCCCGAGCGTAGGGTGGTCATCAAACCGCTGGATTTGGTTTAAAGATTTTTTAATTTATTACGGCTTTAATTTAAGGCTCCAGAGATTACTGCTGATTTTGTCTTGAAATAGAATATACGAATCGTCGGCGAGGATTTTCGGAGAAATAATGTTTAACGGTGTTGGGACGAAAGACGATACTTGACCGGTTGCTGTGTCAATTAAGACAAAATCGTCCCTGAACGATACTTTACCTTTCCACCAATCGTCGGGAAGCACTCCGGAGGGGTTTTTAGGGACAGCGCAGTAGGCCGCGTGTTTTAAAGTTTTGAGAAACGCGCATTTTTCGGCGATGGTTTTTACGTTTAGCTCTTTGGCTTCGCCGCTTTTTATGTCCACAAATCTCAAGTTAAGCAAAACCCCGTCGGAGCTTACGGTTGAGTAAAGAGCGCCCGAGCCGTCGGCGTTCAAAACGACGTCCAAGCCCAAACCCTCGGCGATTTTATTAAACGCTCCGGTTGACGGATTTACGGTGTAAAGAAATCCGCGCACGGCGTAAGAAGATTTTGTTTTTAGGGCGATAGTATTCGCGGCCGACCAGGAAATTTCCAGACCCGGAATAATATTATCAAAAATTTTTCTCTGATTCTTAAAATCTGACGTAGCCGTAAAAATATTTTGGTTATCGCCCGCATCATTTATAAACGCCAGCGATTTGGAATCCAGAGAAAAAGCCACGTCCGAAACGGCGTCCGGAAGAAAATTAGTTTTGGGAGTTGTGGTGCTGTAGTCAATCAAAAGTTTTCTGACTTGGTCGTCTAAGTTGTAAAAAATTACCGCGCGCTGGGCATCTGACGCCCAGACGACGCGGAGAATTTGTGGAATTGTGAAATTGGATATCCTTTTTTCTGCATCCGTCCCGTCGGCTCTTCTCTCAAAAAGATGCCCAAGATTTTCCGGAATGTTTTTGTGGTAGCGGACGGAAGTCGTCCCGACGCCGACGAGCGAGGAAATATTGGCTTCGCTTAGGCGGATTAATGTGCCAACCGGCAGAGCATTGGCCGCGCTACTACTTAAGGGAAGTTCGGCTGGGCCACTCAGGGGAACACTCGGTGTCCCCGGGACACCGAGTGTTGGGGAGGGCGCCGAAGAGGGAAATATGGCCCCCAAAAATCCTCCTCCGCCGGTTCTTTCCGTCCCGCTCTTTGACCCAAAATAAATAAGCAGGCCGATAATGATTACAATTCCCACACCCGCGATTATTATATTCCTTCTTGTTAAAAGATTTTCCATGTTATTTTTAAGGCGGCGGTATAATTGTGGCGGGGGTGCAGGCGCCGATTGTGCTTCCTGAGGGAATATTACAGATATTAGATGAGCAGTCAGCCGGCTTTTGGCATGTTCCCGCAGAAAGTTTGCATGTACCAACACTTTGTCTGGACAGAATATCGCAGAATCCGGGCGCGCATTCAGATTGTGTAGTACATGGCAAGCCAATAGGATCAGGCCCTGTTTGTTGTGCGCCCGGGAGGCCCGGAATATTCAATTTCAAATTTATTAGCTCCGGGTTGATAGTGTAAAGAATCAGCCAGGATGCCAGCGCGAGTAAAAGCCCCAAAATCGCTTGTCGGATGCGGTCTATGGCATCCGCCTTGGAATCAATCGCTTCCGTGACGGCGTATTCTATTCCCCCGATAACGATTTCTACTACCGCCAGAACCGCCGCCAAACCCAAAATAAAAGGAATTATTTTTGTAATATAATCCGGGAAAGTATCAACAGTCCGCCCAACGCCTGGGAGCGGCTGGAGCAAATTATACGCCAAGGCCGTGCCAGTCAATAAAAATAAAAATATTGGTATTAAAATTTTGGTTTTCATTTTGTGGCGGAGATATTTATTAATGCCTCGGCTCGCTGGAAAAGCGCTTGGCCGTCTTCAATTTTTAAATCAAAAGTTGTTGCTGAATCGGTATTTACCGGAGAGGCCAACTCCAAAAGCAATGGATTTTTTAGATTCGGTGTAGCCGCCGCTCCGTTCGCGCTCCAATTGAATTTAGCGCGCACCAAAGAACCTAAATCAAAATAAAAAGGTTCCGCCAATATTGAAAACGAATTCCCCGCCCGGCCCAAAAAAGAATTCAGTGCCACGGGTTTTAATCCGGTAAGCGCGTTGGTTTCATAAAATAAAATTTCTGGCATAGTTGTTTTTAAGCGCACGCTTTTTTGCGCGGATATTTCGCCGTCTAAGGTA
>LCKG01000005.1 GCA_001001285.1 Parcubacteria group bacterium GW2011_GWC1_45_13 | reverse complement strand
GTGGCCGCAGGATTTGCCGGGATCACGGCAAGAAAATTTTATGAATACGTCTTACCGGTCACAATTATCCAATACGCCATTTTAATGGCGCTTGGATTTTATTTCGGAAACTCATATGTGCTTATCACTAAATACATAGAGAACGCGCAATTAATAATAGCCGCCGCGTTTATTATACTGCTAATCGGATATTATATTTTCGCATATTATCTAAAAACTAGAATACTCGCGAATAAAAAGGAAAATAACATCATATGAGAATCGCGTTTTGCACTGATATTTATCTTCCGCAACTAAGCGGTGTGGCCGATTCCATCCAGCTGCTTTCAAGCCAATTAAAAAAACGCGGGCACGCCGTGCGCATTTACGCTCCAAGAATTAGAAACTCTCTCAATGAGCCCGATGTGTTCCGCCTGCTTTCGTATTCTGTCCCGGGTTCCAAAGACGGATTGGTATTAGTGCTGCCTGTAGGCGCGTTGAAAGATATGAAGCGCTTCCGGCCGGATATAATACACACTCATACTTTTTCCACACTTGGATTTTTGGCGCTATACGCAAGTTGGAAACTGGACGTGCCGCTTGTCGGTACCGACCATACTTTTCCCGCCGATTATCTGCATTACATAAAACTTGATTATGCTTTTTTCCGTTTTATCGCGCGAAAATTCGCAACCTGGTATTACAACCACTGTTCTTATGTGACAGCGCCCAGTCGCAACATGCTTGATGAGCTTAAAACTTACGGCTTGCGAACGCCGATTGAAGTAATTTCCAACCCTATTCCGCTAAATATTTTCCGGCAATTGGATAACCGCGCGGAGTTAAAAACTAAATACAATCTTCATAAAAAAACTATCCTGATGTTCGGAAGGATCGCTGTTGAAAAAAATCTTGATTTCGCGCTTGATATTTTCGCAGAAACGCTTAAAAAAATAGATGCAGAACTGGTTATTGTTGGCGACGGCCCATACCGAAGCGCCTTGGAAGAAAAAACGCGGAAAATGGGACTGGAGAAAGCTGTTCATTTTTTTGGCGTCCTGCGGGGGGAGAGACTTGTTGAAGTTATTAACTCCGCTGACCTCTATTTGATTACAAGCACATCGGATACGCAGTCAATGACCACATTGCAAGCGATGGCTTGTGGGCTGCCCGTAGTTGGCGCGCACGCCGGAGGCCTGCCGGAATATATTTTGGAAAATACAACCGGTTTTACTGTTCCGCCAACCGACAAGCGCGTTTTTACCGAAAAAGTTGTTGAATTATTAAAAAATGCCGCTCTCGCTGAAAAATTCGGCGAGGCGGCCATGCGCAGCGTTTTTTCGTTCCTGCCGGAGAACATAGTAAAAAGATTTGAAAAGGTTTATAATGAAGCCGTCAAAAGATATGCAAAATCTTAAAATCAGTTTGGTTATCCCAGCGCATAACGAAGAAAAATACATAGGAGCGTGCCTTGAAAGCGCGCGAAAAAACGCAGCCGATTTCTGCGAAATTATCGTCATAAACAACGCCAGCACCGATAAAACAGCGGCGGTCGCGAAAAACTTTCCGGGAGTGCGCGTGGTGGACGAACCCCAAAAAGGCCTCACTAAAGCGCGCCAGAGAGGCCTTGTGGAAGCCGGCGGCGATATCGTAGCTTACATTGACGCGGATACTAAAATGCCGGAACAATGGATAAATAAAATAAAATATCTTTTTGAAAAAGATGCGAAAACCGTCTGCGTAAGTGGACCTTATATTTATTACGATATGTCTTTTTTAGAGCGAGCTTTCGTGTGGGCATATTGGCTATTTTTGGCGCGGACGGCTTATTTGTTCACAAGATATATGGTGGTGGGAGGAAATTTTGCCGCCAAAAAAAACGCGCTGGAGGCCGCAGGAGGATTTGACCCGAATATAAGTTTTTACGGCGAAGATACTGACATCGCGCGCCGACTGCATAAAATCGGAAAGGTAAAGTTCAGACAAAATCTTTATATGTACACTTCCGCGAGGCGATTTAGAGGCGAAGGACTGGCAACTGCCGGCACGCATTATATTATTAATTTTCTTTCAATTGTGTTTACAAAAAAAAGTGTGACAACAGATTACAAAGACATCCGCTAACAACATGAATAAAATAAAACGAAAATACGCGGTGTATGTAAATAATAAGGAATTTCTCGTTTCTCTCATGCTTTCCTTTTTAATTCTTTTGGCCTCTCTTGTCATCAATTTTTATGCTGGCGTATATGCTACGGAAAAGGCAAGTAATGCTGTAACTGATTTAATTCTGGACAATATCCGCGTGTATGATGTGGACGGGATATTTATTTATGGGCCTGTATTTTTTTATCTATTTGTTGCTTATATTTTGATAATGCGGCTTCATCTGATTCCCTTCACGTTGAAAAGTATTAGCTTGTTTATCTTGATACGTTCTATTTTCATCAGTTTAACCCATATCGGGCCTTTTCCGTCGCAATTGGTAATTTCTCCGGCAAATGTAGTTAATTATTTTACTCCGGGGGGCGATTTATTTTTTTCAGCGCACACCGGGCTTCCGTTTTTGCTCGCCCTGCTTTTTTGGGAAAATTTTCGCCTTCGCGTGTTTTTTATAGCGTCCTCTCTGCTTTTCGGCGCAGTCGTACTGATGGGGCATTTGCATTATTCCATAGACGTTCTGGCGGCGTTTTTTATCACTTTTACGATTTACCACATCGCCTGCGTTTTCTTCCCGAAAGATAAAAAAATATTTGAATCGGGGCTTGAGTCTAAAACATAGACCTGCGTTAGAAAAAGTGCTTAAATAAGGGAATGAGCGGAGGTTTAATAGCATTGTTTATTATATTGGGAGCCGTGGCGGGGGCGGTGGTTTTTTATTTTTTAGGTAAAAAAGGAAGCGGACTGAAAGATGGCGGCGAATCGTTTTTAATGCTCCAAAACCAAATACAAGAGCTTTCCCGCGTGGTGGGGCAACAAATGGGGGAGTCCACCAAGATAATGCAGAGCCAATTCGGCGAATCGGCAAAGATTATAAGAAATGTTACAGAACGATTGACTAAATTAGATGAAACCAACCGGCAAGTGGTAAATTTCGCCGACCAGCTTAAAAATCTTCAGGATATTTTAAAAAATCCCAAGCAACGGGGGATTTTAGGCGAGTATTATCTGGAAACCGTGCTTAAAAACGTGCTTCCTCCCGGTAGCTACCAAATGCAATATGCTTTTTCTGACGGGGTTATCGTGGATGCGGTTGTTTTTGTGGATAAGCGCATAATTCCAATTGACTCCAAATTCAGTCTGGAAAATTATAATAGAATTTTGGAGGCGCGGGACGCCATGGATAAAAAAAGATACGAGCAGGCATTTGTCGCTGACCTTAAAATCCGCATTGACGAAACATCGAAATATGTGAAGCCGGAAGAAAATACAATGGATTTCGCGTTTATGTTTATTCCTTCCGAGGCCGTGTATTACGACCTTCTTATAAATAAAGTCGGAGCTGTCGCTGACGACACCAGAAACCTCATAAATTACGCTGGCCAAAAACGCGTTATTGTGGTGTCTCCAACTTCATTTCTTGCGTATTTACAAACGGTTTTACAGGGTCTCAAAAATCAAAAAATTTCTGAACAAACACAGGATATCATAAAACAAGTGGAAAATCTGCACAAGCATCTTTTGAGTTATGACGATTTTGTTAACAAAATAGGCAAGGGTCTTTCGCAGACGGTCGGAGCCTACAACAGCGCCCAAAAAGAATTTAAAAAAATAGACAAAGACGTTTTACGGATAGCAGGCAGGGGCGGCGAATACGAGCTAGCGCTTCTGGACAAACCGGACGAAATGGAGTAAAATAGAAACCATTATGAAAATCGCGGTAATTGAAACCGGAGGGAAACAGTATTTGGTTTCCGAAGGACAAAAAATACAAGTGGAAAAACTCCCGCAGAAGGCGGGGGCTAAATTTGATTTTGATAAAGTTTTGCTTTTGGTTGACCTGTCTGCCGACAAGGCAGGAGATAACAAAATCGAAGCAGGGAAGCCGTATTTGGAAGGCAAAAAAGTATCCGCGGAGCTTCTGGAAGAAAAACGGCTTCCCAAAGTCACGATTTTTAAATACCACTCCAAAACACGCTATCGCAGAAAAAAAGGCCACCGCCAGCAGGTAAATATCGTAAAAATCCTTAAATTTTAATTACTTCCGATTCTGCATGGCCTGTTTCAAAGTCATCTCGTCTGCATATTCCAGTTCAACTCCGGTGGAAAGGCCCCGCGCCAGGCGGGAAATTTTTATTTTTTTGGATTTAATAGCCAACGGCTCCAAAACTTTTTCAACATAGCTCGCGGTAAATTCGCCCAGTTTTGTAGTAGGAAGCGCCAGAATAATTTCTAAGGACGTTGGACGTCCGACGTCCAAGTTTACACGCTCATAAAGCGCTTTAATCCTTTCGCGCGCCACGGCATTTTCATCCGTTGGGTCTATAACGCCGCCCAAAACATGGTAAAGTCCCTTATACACCCCTGATTTCTCCATATTCAATAAATCGCTGTCACGCTCCAAAACCATTATTTTTTGGTGTTCTCTGCGTGAAGTGGGCAAGCAAAAACCGCAAACTTCTCCTCCGCCCATGAAAGCCCGGAAACATTCTCTGCATCTTCTTAAATTTTTATCCAGATTCTGTAATAAATCTGCAAGTTTTTCGCGGTCTTTTTTGCTAAAATCCAAAAACGCCCAGACATATCTGGCGGCCTGCCTAGGGCCCACGCCGGGAAGTTTTTCCAGAAAATTTCTTAGCTCAAGAAAATAATTCGTTTCCATTAATTCGGTTCCAGAGACGAAAAACTGGCTTTTTCTTTGTTGAAATAAAGCGTCGCCTTGCCGGTGGGGCCGTTTCTGTGTTTTTCTATCAAAAGATCTGCTTGGTTCGGCCTGTCGGAATTTTCTTTTACCAAATCCTCCCTGTGAATAAATATAACCACATCGGCGTCCTGCTCAATCGCTCCAGAATCTCTGAGATCGGAAAGTTGGGGCCTTTTATTGGGCCTGGACTCAATCGCACGGCTAAGTTGTGAAAGCGCGAGTACTGGGACGTTTAGTTCTCTAGCTAAAGCTTTTAGGGAGCGGGAAATTTCTGTAATCTGCTGGACCATATTGTCCGACTGAATTCTGGGCACCATTAGCTGCAAATAATCCACAATAATTAAACCCAGATTTTTTTCAGCTTGAAGCCTTCTGGCCTTGGCGCGCATTTGCAGAATGTTTGTGGAAACCTCATCGTCTATAAAAAGCGGCGCGCTGTTTAATCTGCCCATGGCGTCCCTGATGCTTTCAAAATCATCTTCCGAAGAAAGCCTCCCAGTGCGAAGATGCCAAAGATCCACGTGCGCCTCCGCCGCGATTAATCTGTCCACCAGTTGTTCTCTGGACATTTCTAGAGAAAAAATTCCCACAGGAATTTTTTCGTTTAAGGCCACGTGTCTCGCGATGTCCATGGCTAAAGCGGTTTTGCCCAAAGAAGGACGCGCAGCTAGTACAATGAAATCCGACTTTTGAAATCCGGAAAGTTTATTGTCTAATTCCTTAAACCCCGTAGGTACTCCGCGCAAATTGCCACCTCCAGATTTGTGAAGCCGGTCAATTCTTTCCCAAGCTTCTCCCAAAGCGCCGGCCACCGACTCAAAACCTCTAACCAACGATTTTTGGGCTATAGCAAAAATTTTTTTTTCAACCTCGTCCATTAAAATCTCCACGTCTTCGCCTTCTCTATATCCCAATTGGGAAATTTCATGTGAAGCCGATATAAGATCCCTTAGAATTTTCTTTTTGTGGACTATTTCAGCATAGTAAACCGCGTTGGAAGCGGTGGGAACGGAATTTACCAAAGCAGTAAGGCAGGAATTCCCTCCAGCCTCCTCCAATTTGCCATTCGCTTTCAAAGTATCCCCAACAGTTAGAACATCTATCGCTTTTTGCCTGTTAAATAAATTAATTATAGCTTCGTATATGATTTGATGCTCTCTTTTATAAAAATCTTCCGGCCCGAGCATGTCGGCTACTTCGTCAATTATGCCGCCATCTAAAAGTAAAGAGCCCAGAAGCGAAATTTCAGCCTCAATATTTTGAGGAGGCATCCGAGAGACGCCGAAAGGTGAAAAAACTTGAGCCATTATTTTAGTTTAAAAGAAAAGAATAATATTGCAATAGCCCAAAAGTGAATCATAGGTGAAAAAGCTGTGAACCTCCCGTGGTATCGCTGACCTGCCAACCCAGATGTTTTATTTGTAGGCGAATTTCATCTGCTTTCTTAAAATCGCCGGCTTTACGCGCCTTTTCACGTTCTTTTAAGAGTTTTTGCGCCTCAGTAGATAAGGCTTCTGGTCCTATGTTAGCGAATCCGAGCCCCAAAACTTTATCAAAATCATAAAAGAGAGCCAAAATATCTTTGGGGTTGAATTTTTTAGAATTTTTATTGTACTCATGCACCAAATTCCACATAACTGCGAGCGCCTTTGGGGTATTTAAATCATCGAAGACAGCTTTTTGAAAGTTGACTTGAAAACGATTTAATGTACGAAACACGCTTATTCTTTTAACCGATTGAGCTAAATCTGCCTTTAATCTCGAAATGAATATAGTTAAGCCAAGAAAGGCGTTTTCCGCTGACTGTAGAGATTCCAGAGTAAAATTAAGCTGTGAGCGATAGTGTGCACTCAAAACAAGATAACGAAAAGATTCTGGCCAAAATTCTTTCTTTTCGAGATCTCGCAGAATATAAAAATTTCCCAAAGATTTACCCATGCGCTTGCTGTCAATTATCAAGTGTTCTCCTTCTAGCCAAAAATGCGCTAATTTTTTTCCATATGCTGCCTCTGATTGAGCTATTTCATTTGTGTGGTGCGGGAAAATATGATCTACGCCGCCTGCATGAATATCAAAAGGCTGCCCCAAATTTTCCGAAGATATTGCGGAACACTCTATATGCCAACCGGGAAACCCGTCGCCCCACGGAGAAGGCCATCGCATAACATGGTTTTGAAATCTGCCAACAGCTTTAAACCAAAGAACAAAATCAGCAGGATGTTTTTTCTCATTATCGGAGACTACTTCGGCGCGCGCGCCGATTATTAAATTTTTTAGCGGTTGTCTAGAATATCTGGAATAATTTTTAAATTTAGGAACATGAAAATATACCGCAGTAGATGTTTCGTAAGCATACTTCTTTTTAATAAGGATTTTTATTATTTTTATTTGAGTCTTGATTGAGTCGGTTGCGCGGACTATTAATTCCGCCTGTTTTATATGCAATGCATCTATATCTGCAAAGAATGCTTTTTCGTAAAATTTAGCAATATTCCAAACAGATTTTTTTTCTTTCCTGGCTTCTTTTTCAATCTTGTCTTCGCCTGCATCCGCATCAGATGTAAGATGCCCTACATCCGTAATATTCATCACGTGCTTAACTTTGTATCCAGCATATTCCAGTGTTCGCCTCAAAACATCTTCAAAAATATAAGTGCGAAAATTGCCAATATGGGCATAGTTATAAACCGTTGGCCCGCAAGCGTAAAATCCAACCAAGCCCTTTTTTATGGGCTTAAACGGTTCTTTTCTTCTGGTCAAGAAATTATAAATTTTCAGATTCACTATTTTACTATTGTACTATAAATTTCTTTTTGAGATAATGGGGGGATGAATTGGCTGAAGAAATTTGGCTGGTTGGCAATAGCCGCCATTATTTTGGCGGCGGTGTTTTCTATCGGCTTCTATTCAGGCCTAAAAACATCCCCGGAAAGCCAAGTAGCCAAAATACTGAATACAGCCCCACAGATAAGCGCGGACAGGGAAGAAGTGGACTTCTCGGAATTTTGGCGCGCCTGGAACATCGCTGAAGGAAAATATGTGAACATAAACAAGGTTACAAGACAAGATATGGTCTACGGCGCGATTTCCGGGATGGTAAAATCCTTGGGCGACCCTTATAGCGTGTTTTTTAATCCGGAAGAATCAAAAATTTTTAAAAGCTCAATACAAGGAGAGTTTGAGGGAGTGGGGATGGAAATCGGCATCAGAAAAGAAATTCTTACCGTGGTTGCTCCGCTTAAGGGCTCTCCAGCCGAGCGCGCTGGAATCAGCGCTGGAGATAAAATTTTAAAAATAGACGACAAAATCACGCCGGACCTCACCGTGGAAGAAGCTGTGACACTGATTCGGGGGCCAAAAGGGACCAAAGTTAAACTGACTATCGCCAGAAATGGGGACGAGGAAAGCCGAGTTATTGAGGTGGAGCGCGACGTGATAAAAATTCCCATCATCGATACAGAAACCAAAAAAGTTGTAACCCAAAAAGGTAGCGAGAAAAAGGAGGAAGACTTGGGCGATATTTTTGTGATTAGGCTTTATAATTTTTCGGAAAATTCTCCGGAGAGCTTCAGAAGTGCGCTCCGGGAAATGATTGTAAAGAATCGTAGTAAATTGATAATTGACCTCCGCAACAACCCCGGAGGATTCTTGGAAGCCGCCGTGGATATAGCCAGCTGGTTTTTGCCACAAGGGAACGTTGTGGTCACGGAAAACTATGGCGGGAGAGAAGAAAACAAAGTGCATCGCAGTAAGGGCTACAATGTTTTTAAAAACCTGCCTATGGTTGTTTTGGTTAATCAGGGTTCTGCTTCGGCTTCCGAAATTTTGGCAGGCGCCCTAAAAGACCACGGCAAAGCGAAACTAATCGGCGAAAAAACCTTTGGGAAGGGATCGGTGCAGGAATTTCTGCCGCTTACAGCGGATACCTCCATAAAAATTACAGTGGCCAAATGGCTTACACCGAATGGTTATTCCATTTCCGAAGGCGGGCTTATGCCTGATATTGAATTAAAACCGACCAAAGAAGATATCGCGTCCGGCCGAGATCCAGTTATGGAAAAGGCGATTGAAATACTAAAATCACAATGAATGAAAATCATTTTATTAAAAGATGTAGCTAAATTAGGCAGAAGGGGTGAGATTAAAGAAACATCGGACGGCTATGCCAGAAATTTTTTAATTTTGCGGAATTTAGCCGCCCCGGCCACGCCGGAAAATATAAAAAGGACGGAAGAAGAATTAAAGAGTAAAAAAATCCAAAAGGAGCATGAATATGAGGGATTCCACGCACTTCAAGCGGTCCTAGCTAAACCCCGCCTGCCGGATGGGCAGGGGAGGATTGTGATTAAGAAAAAGGCCTACAAAAACGGCCGGCTCTACGCCGCCGTTTCCAGAGAAGAAATCATTGAAGCGCTAAAACAGCTGAACTTCCACATCCCACAAAATATTGAGCCCAAAATGATACGTTTTGATCCCCCAATAAAAACCATTGGAGCCTACGAAGCCCGCATCATGGGCCCAAAAGGCCTGCCTGCCGGCAAGGCAGGGGAAAGTATCACAATAAAAATTGAAGTAGAAAAAGAATAAACTAAACCACTGAAACTTTGCTGACCGATTTCTTTGAGCCGTCAAATCTGGTTTTCCGTTTAGTTTCATATTTCACAACACCTTCTTTAATGGCATAAATCGTGTCGTCTTTGCCAATTCTGACGCCGTTTCCGGGAATAAACTTAGTGCCACGCTGGCGCACCAAAATAGCGCCCGGCTTGGCTTTCTCGCCCGCGTAAAGCTTAATCCCAAGGTATTTAGCCTGCGAATCCCTTGCGTTTTGTGACGACCCTCCCGCTTTTGTATGCGCCATATTAAGTTATTTTACAGGCTTCGTGGAAGAAGTCAAGACGATAAATTCCTTTGCTAAAACCCTATGCGACTCAATCTGGGCGCGGAGGGCGGGGGAGAGGGTTTTTAAAATCAGTTTTAGTTTTTTCTCATCTGCCTCAAGTATTTTTTGCCATTCGTTTTCAAGCCCCGCGGCAGTTAAAATTTCGCGCACTTTATCAAAATCGTATTTAAAGCGCTGCTGGATTTTTTTAGAAATATAATATCCGCGTTCGTCAAAAACGCGTTCTAGCTTATTTGCCTCCATATAAGATTTAATAACGCCCTGAAGCTCCGACAGGCGAGCCTCATTTTTTGACGCGACGCCTTTTATCTCAAAATATTCTTTAAGGGCTTCCTGCAATTTTGCTTCATCAAAATTTTGCTCTTCTTTTTTGTATAAATGCTTCCAAGCGGGGCAAATCCGCTTATAAGGGCAGTAATCGCAAAGTTTGGAGACTATTGGCGGAAAATCGTTTTTTATTGTTTTTTGCTCAATGTCCCGGATAGTTTTAAGCACTGCTTCTCGGGTCGCCTCCAACGCCGCATTTGAGCGCATGGAGGAAATTTTTTCGTTATGCTTTAAAAAATAAAGCGAGAGTTTTATTTTCGCGGGGTCTGTCCCCGGCCAGCGTCGCAAGAGCGCCATATGGTAAAGCGACATTTGAAAATCAACGTCCACTGCCTCCTGCGAGGGGAGCCGGCGGCTGGTTTTATAATCTATAATTTCATATTCGCCGTCTCCGATTTTGTCCACACGGTCAATTATGCCGGCCAAGATATGGGTTTGTCCATTTGCGTCCGGCAATAAAACCTCAAAATGCGATTCCGTGTCCACAACCGAAAAATTCCACGGCGGATTATTTTTATAGAAATTTTTTATCATGCCTCTACCGCTTTCTTCATAGATTTGAGTGAGCTCCTGAGCCAAACCTGATGTTCTATTTAATGCAGCTTTCCAATTTTCCGAAAAATGTCCCAAAATCTCGTCTAAAGTCGGGAAAAGGGGATCATGCGAAAACATGAATTTCATCGTTTCATGTACCGAACTTCCAAATAAAGCTTCTGGAGATCTCGGCGCCTTTATTTTATCAATTATTTGAAACTTAAATTTTTGCGGGCACTGTTTAAAAGTATTTAGATTGGAATATGAAGTCCGCATAAGCCTAGCTTAGCAAGGGAAGTGGCAAATTCAAATATAATAACTGACGCACAATGCATATTTTGCGACGTTTTATATTATCTGGGATTAAAAAAAATGACCCCGTTCCAAAACCCCCTCACGGTGTCTATGAACTGCTGCCAAAACAGATTAACCCAGATGCCCCAAAAATAATTAAAAACTGTGGAAAAATAATTATGCCAAATGTTCGCAAGCCATGTCCCTAAAAAGCCGAAGTTGCCTACCAATACAGGATTTGAAAACAGCGAATTTAAAGAAACCCCTAAAAGACTTAAAATAACCACCAGAAGTATCAAAATTATGATAAATTGGATAAAGCCTTGTTTTTGTTTCGGCATTATTTTTTATTTATAAATAATTTAACGGATTAAGATACCCTCCGTAAGGCAAAATTCCGCAAACACGGCTTTGGCGTAATTTCACTGTCCTAGAGTCATAAACCGTAAAATGAAGGTGCGGGCCAGTGGTATAACCGGTATTTCCACTATAACCTATTACGTCGCCGCGCGCAATTTCTTGGCGAGGGCTCACGCGCACCAAAGAAAGATGGGCGTAAAGCGTGGCCAATTTGTTGGGGTGTTCAATTAAAACCCATCTGCCGTAGGAACCCCTGGGACAAATGTAGTCTGTGTTGCCTGTGGCTTTTACAATGCCTCCTTCGGCGGCACGCACCGGAGCCCCCACTTGGGCGCGGAGGTCAATTCCATTATGGCCGTTGCCTCCGTAAACATCTGTGAAGCGCGAAAAACTGTTCAGCCCGAAGCCCTGGGTGAGCACTCCCCCATCAATTGGGTTAAGCAAGATTCCCCTTCCGAAGGATGGCAAGGTGCCGAAATCTATCTGCTTTTTTAAATCGTTTTCAATGAGCCGGATTTCATCATAAATTTCCGCGCGGCGTTTTTCGCGCTCTTTGAGCAATTTCTGGTAAAGCGCTTCCTGATTTTTGGTGGCCGACAGCAGACTGGTTTTTTCCGCTTTGGCGTCTTTTTGGATTTCGCGCTGGTTTATAAGGTCATTTTGCAGATTTTTTAAATCTCTGCGCGCCGCTTCGGCTTTCTTTTTCCTGTCTTCCAAATCAACTTTCAGAATTTTTAATTCTTCATAATTTTGGCGGACGCTCATATCCAGATTTCTTATTTTTTCAAGCTCGTCAAAAAAACCCGACAAAGAGTCGTATTTCAAAAATGTTTCAAGCATGTCTTCGTTTTCCGTTTTTCGAAGCCCGTCTAATATTTTTGCCAGATTTTCTTGCCTGTTTTTTATGGAATCCTGCGTATTTGAAATATCCACTCCCAATTCCTTAATCTCCAGCTCTTTTTTGGCGATACGCTTCTGGGTTAAAATTATTTGGGCATTAAGCTTCTTTACTTCCGTATCCAGGCGCTTGATTTCGCCGCTTAAAGTTTTAGCCATAGATTCGGCTTCGTCAATGCTTGCCTGATATTGCCCGATTTCCGCTTCTAGTTTCTGGATTTCCTGATTTTTGGCGTCTATTTGTTGCTGAAGGTCTCCCGTGTCCGCCAAAACAGGCCTGCCCGACAGCAAGGCGGGAAAATAGAAAATTAGCGCCAAAAGCGTAACCATTAAAGCGATTTTATAAATCGGCTTCACAACATTATTTTATCACATTTATCGCGTTTTGAACCCGCGAAATTGATTTTTCTTTTTCCAAAATCTCCATAATCTCAAACGGGCCCGGGGAGGTTTTGCGACCGGTGAGCGCGACGCGGAGCGGCCACAATAGTTCTCCCCTATCCTTAAAATCTTCGGCTTTGTCTAAAAATATTTTTTCCAGATTTTCTTTACTAAAATCTTTGCCGTTTATTTGTTCTAAAATTTGCTTTGAAGTTTCTAGCGATTTTTTTATTTCTTCGTCCGACATTTTTTTCCATTTCAATAAAACGGCATTATATTCCGGCTCCTTAAAAAAATAATCGGCGCGCTCCGGCAATTCGGAAAGTTTTTTTAGCCGCGGCTGTTCTAATGCGATAATTTTTTCTAAATACTCGGACTTGGACGTCGGACGTCCAAGTGGACGTCCGACGTCCATAAGATACATCAAAATCTCCCGAGGCGATTTTTGGCGGATGTATTCGCTGTTCACCCAATCCAATTTCGCCGCGTCAAAAATCGCCCCGGCTTTTTGGACGTCCTCCAGTTTAAATTCTTTAATTAAATCTTCCAATGAAAAAATTTCCTGATCGGTTTTTGGATGCCAACCCAAAAGCGCAACAAAATTTAAAACCGCCTCCTTGAGATAACCCTTATCTAAAAAATCGTAAACTGCGATCTCCCCTTCTCTTTTAGAGAGCTTAGCCCGGTTTTTATTTAAAAGAAGCGGAAGATGAGCATATTGGGGTAGATCCCAGCCGAACGCATTATGCAACGCGGCGTATTTCGGCATTGAAGAGATAAACTCGTCACCCCTGATAACATGCGTGATTGCCATGTCATGGTCGTCAACCAAATGGGCGAGATTATAAGTAGGGAAGCCGTCCGATTTTAAAATAATAAAATCTTCCTGCGTTTTATTTTCTATTTGAATCTCGCCGTGGATAATATCTGTAAAATGGGTCACGCCGTCTCTGGGCATTTTAAAACGGACTGCTCCGGCGTCTTCATAAGCCGCTCTTTTTTGAATTAATTCCTCGGCGCGCTCTTTGTATTTTTCCAAATGTTCCGATTGCCGAACCGGCCCCTCGTCAAAATCCAAGCCGAAAGTCCGCAAGGTTTCAATAATATTTTCTTCGGCGCCTTCCATAAAACGGGCGCGGTCGGTATCCTCTATGCGCAAAATAAACTGCCCCCCGTTTTGCTTCGCAAAAAGATAGTTATACAAAGCGGTGCGCAACCCCCCAATATGCAAAAAACCTGTCGGGCTCGGCGCAAATCTGGTTCTTATGTGTATATTTGACATTTTTTTAACAATATAATAATTTTAAACTCCGCTACCACCTCTTTCATTATATTTTCCCAATGGCAAAAATCATAGTGTATATTTTGACCGATCGGTTTTTTCATACACCATACTATTTGCTATTCATGAACGCCCAATTTAATAATTTCTTTGGCGATTTTTTCGGCGGCGTCCAAACGGGCAAATCCTTGCGTGGCCAGCTTCATGCGCGCCAGCTTGACCTGGTCGTTCAAAATTTTATCAATTTCCGCAAGTAAGAGATGAGGCGTAAGATTAGTTTCTTCTATTATCGCGCAAGCGCCGAACCTAGCATAAGCATAAGCGTTTTCCCGCTGATGGTTTTGCGCAGCGGTTGGTAGTGGAATTAAAATCGCAGGAACCCCCCAGGCTGCTATTTCAAAAATCGCCGAGGAAGAGCGGGAGACTATCAAAGAAGCGGCGCGCGAAGCGTCCCTTAACTCGCCTTCATCTAAAAATCCGTAAGGATGATATCTGGTTTTAAATTCGCTTTTTGCCAAAATAACATTGGCTCTACCCAAGACATCTGCCAAATTATTTTTACCAACCTGATGGATAATTTGGTATTGTCTCACGACCTGGTCCAGCATAGCTAAAATAGTTTCATTGATGCGCTCCGACCCTTGAGAGCCTCCCAAAACCAAAATGACCGGCGAATTATCTTCCAATTTGAAATATTCTATGGCTTCTTTGACATTTCCACCAATAATCTGCAAGCGAATCGGGTTTCCAACAACAGCGCTGTTTTTGTTTTTAAAATAATTCGCTGATTCGACAAAGGAAAGCGCGATACGGTCAGCCCACTTGCCGGCCCATTGATTAACCAGCCCAGGCACAATGTCGGATTCGTGAATGATAACCGGAATTTTCAAAACGCGCGCCGCAAGCAGTATCGGGAAACTGGCATAGCCGCCTTTTGAAAAAATAATGTCCGGCATCATAAGATAAATCCACCAAAAAGCCCGGATAATTCCAAAAATGGTTTTTAAAGTATCCGGCAAATATCTTAAAGAAAAATACCTCCTCATTTTGCCAGCAGGAATTTTTATGAACTTAATATTTTCACGGATTAAAAGCTCTCTGTCCAAAGGGTCGTCCGAAATAAAAAAAAGTTCAAGTCGCGCAATATTTGCCGCCTCGGCTTCTTTTTTAAGAGACCTCGCGACCGCGATCAAGGGATAAAAATGCCCACCCGTGCCTCCGCCCGTAAGAACAATTTTCATGGTCTTTTTTTGGAAATATTAAGAATAATGCCCACCTCAGCTAAGGTAATAGCCGAAGCTGTGCCTCCGTAACTTACAAAAGGTAAAGGAATCCCTGTAAGCGGCAGTAGCCCTACTATGGCCGAAATATTGATTAACGCTTGAAACATAATTAAAAATAAAATTCCAGCGCCCAAGAGCTTCCCAAATAAATCTGGCGCTTGGCGCGTTACCCAAATTCCTCTCAAAAAAAATAAAAGGAAAAGAACAAGCAATAAAATTCCGCCCACAAAGCCAATTTCTTCAGCGGCCACAGCAAAAATAGAATCCCCTATTGGCTCCGGCAAGTAACTGAATTTTTGGCGGGACAACCCGAAACCTCTTCCCCAAAAACCGCCTGAACCCACGGCGATCAGGGCTTGATTAATTTGGTAGCCCTTGCCCTGCGGATCGTGGGATGAATTTAAAAAAACTTTCAAACGATCCAGTCTATACGGCGCGATCGCTATGAGTATACTTATAATAACTAAGCCGATTACGGAAAGCAAAGCCATTTGTTTAAAATTTCCTCCGCTTAAAAAAAACAACGCCAAGACGGAAATCAAAAGCACGCCTAGAGTTCCGATGTCAGGCTGCAACACTAAAAAAGAAGCGATAAAAGCGCTCATAATTAAAAAAGGCAAAAATCCGAATTTAAAAGAGCCAATAGCTTTTGCTTTAGATTCCAACCAAGCTGAAAGATACGCCACGTAAGCAAACTTCAAAAATTCAGCCGGTTGAAAAGTAACGGACCCGAGCGCGATCCAACGTCTGGCGCCTCCATAATAAATGCCTATGCCCGGCACAAGAACCAAAAACATTAAAAAAAGAGCGAGAAGTAAAATAGGCAGAGCATAAGTTCTCCATAAAACATAAGGCACGCGGTAAGTTACGTATAGTAAAATCAGTCCGGGCAATATCCCGAAAATTATTTGATGCAGAAAATAATAATATGGGTATCCAAATTGCGAAACTGAAATCCCCAAAGACGCCGAAGCAAGTATAAAAAGGCCAAAAATCAAAAGCAGTATAGAAAGAGTAAAAAAAACGCTGTCATAACTGCTGGTTTTGCTCATATCAATATCTTTTTTTTAAAACTAAACCGTATCTTTTTGCGGCAAGCTCGCTTTCAGAAACCGCCAAATTCCCCGAGATAATTAAAAAACGCAGTCCCGAGGCGTAGCGGTAAGGATTGCCATAAGTCGCTTGGTCTTTAAATGCTTCCGGATGAAAAATGGCTATGTCGGCAATATTTTTCGGTTTAAGCGCTCCGCGGTCTTTTAGGCCCAAAACCTTAGCCGGTAAATAAGTCATTTTGGCAATAGCTTGGGATAAGGAAATTTTTGCGTTTTGCGAAATTACGCTAAAAAATCGCGGGAAGGCGCCGAAAGAACGCGGATGCACCAAATCTCCAAAGCGCTTGAAATCAATATCGTAACCAGCGCCATCGCTGGACATCATGCTACTCGGTTCGGCCACAGCTCTTAAAAGATTCCGGCCGCTTAAAGTTTTCCCGAACACGGAAACATTGAGTTCATTGATTCTTAAAATTTCCAAAATCAATTCTTCAGCCGGCATACCGGCGCGTTTCGACATTTCTTCCAAAGTTTTCCCCACCAAACCTTTATCTTTAAAAGCCGAAGCGATTAAAATTCTATCCGCGTGCAAAGTCGCGCTTTTTAATTCACTGACTATTTGTTTGGAAATCTCTTTATCCGAAATCCTCTTTAAAATTTCTTCGTTCGTTCCGACTCTCGCCCATGAAGGCAAAAACGAAACCAGCACGGAGCCGGTCCGGAGATACGGAAATACGTCAAAAGTTATATCAATCCCGTCGCTTTGGGCTTGTTTTAAAATTTTTAAAGCGTTTCCAAAATCTTTCCAAGCGTCCCGGCCAATTGCTTTAAGGTGCGAAACAACCGTGCGCGCGCCGCTGGCTCTAGCCAAGGAAACAGCCGCCGAGATTGACGGCAAAAAATTTTTGCCTTCGTCTTTCAAATGAAGTTTATAAAGCCCGCCGTATTTTTTTACAACTTTGAGTAAAGCTAAAATTTCCTCATCCGCGGCCGAGCTCCGCCCGGCAAAAGAAAAATTGCTGGAGAGCCCCCAAGCGCCGTTTTGCATCGCGCCATCAAGCAAAAAGATCTTCTCTTCCAAAGTTTGGGCGTTTCTTTTTAAAGTTTCCTGTCCCACTAAAGTGGCTACATTCAGTCCCGCGCCTAGATTTTCAATATTGTCGTAATATTCCGAGACAGAATTCCAATTTATCGGCACGGAAAAACCGGTAGTCCAGCGTTCAAGCTCTGTCAAAGATTCGCGCCGAGAAACCGGCGCCAAAGATTCTCCGCAGTTTCCGACTAAGATAGTCGTTACCCCCTGCCTTAAGAGGCTTTCTTGAGAAGGCACGGAAAAAAGCGTCCCGTAAACATCGGAGTGGTTCGTAATATCTATAAAACCGGGAGTAACGTAAAGATTAGTGGCGTCAATAATTTGGTCGGCGTTCTCATCAGATAAATTTCCTATTTTTTCCACACGATTGACGGAAATCCCCAAATCAGCGACGTAGGGCTCGCCTCCAGTGCCGTCCAAAATAGTTCCGTTTTTTATCAAGATTGAAAAAGCCATATTATGTTTGACCCATTAAATGCAAAATCATGCCCAAAACGGCCGCGACCGCACTTAAAATCCAAAAACGCATAGTGACTTTTTCTGCAGGCCAGCCTAGAGCTTCAAAATGATGATGAATCGGGGCAACCAAAAAAATTTTTCTACCGAAAAATCGTTTTGACCCTAGCTGGATAATCACAGAAAGCGACTCCAAAACCAAAGGAAGCGCGATGATTGGCAGAACAAAAACCGCGTTGGTTAAAAACGCCACCGCTGTGAGCGTCGTAGTTAGTGCCATGATGCCTGTTTCCGACATATAAAAACGGGCGGGCGGGATGTTGAACCATAAAAACGCCAGAATTGAGCCGACGATGACCGAAGCGAGCGTTGCCAGATTTATTTGATTTTGGAAAAAAGCTATGCTGGCGTAAGCCGAAAAAATTGACGCGAACACTCCGCCGGAAAGACCATCCAAACCATCTATCACCCCGCCCGAAAAAACCGCCCACATTACTAAAATAAAAAACGGAATGAAATAAATTCCTAAATGAAAATCTCCCAAGCCGGGGATAAAAATAAAATCCTTGCCCAATTTAAAATAAAACCAATAGGCGCCCAGAGCGGCAATCAGTGTGACTAAAACAATGCGCCTGGTAAAAGTTAGCCCGCCCCCGCGGTAAGTCCCCTTTTGAAAAACCAGCATGAAGTCGTCCAAAAGCCCGACCATCGCGCCAGCAAATAAAATGCCCAATGGCACCCATGTTTGCTCACGGGAGAGAAAATTTAATTTTAAAAAAAGTTCCTCCGGAAAAATTCTGGGAATAACCCAAAAAATAAGAGCTAAAATTATGGTCGTTGCCCAGATCAAAATCCCGCCCATACGGGGAGCTTTGGTTTCGCGCTCTTTGTGGAGCTGGTTAAAAATCGGAGTCGAGCTTCCGTCAGGCGCGGTTGTCCGCGCGTCTTTCCGCCATAATTTATATTTATAAAGATAATGCGTCAGAATCGGCGTCAACGCCACGCCTAAAAAAAATGCGAATCCCCCCAGCCCCAGCACCTTATAAACGTTTAAAATCGTATCTTGCATTGGCTTAATCTTAACATTTTTTAGAATAAAAAACAGCCGGTTCCTGCGGAGACTCTTTTTGAATCTCCGCAAGAAACCGGCTTTGACCAAATTGGCTACTGACGTAGATATTGAAACGCAATCTCTCCCCAGTCTTTGTCTGTTGGTCCGATAACACGCTCTATCTTCGGCGCCCAATATTCTGCTGTCTTTCTCCCAAGCGCTAACGCTTCACAAATTATTATGCCACCGTTTCCGCCGTCGCAAATTTTCTGAAAATGCCCGTTTTTCCACTCAACTAAATACCCTTTCTCCGCCGCACGCAACTGGCTGGCTACTTTGGCTTGCCGATTAGCCTCGGTGAGCTGTTCATTAAACGTCATAACTGGCAGGGCTCTTTTCGGAGCCACCACAAGATAAGCCACCAAAACCATCACAGCGACAGCCCCAAGATACACACTGAATTGATACCGCTCCATACTTTCCCCCTTTCTTTTTCTTCGCCAATAATTTCAACACTAAAACTATCTTGCCTTATTATAGCACCATTAAACTAAAAAGTCAAATAACCAAAACCCCCTTATTTTTATAAGGGTTTTTGTGATTTTATCCACTCCAAAACCTTTTTAACATCCTCAAACCTCCCTTCTTCGGATGAGCCCAAAACCACAATTCCTAAAGGACGACCGATAGGATATTCAACGATAACCAACAAATTTCCGCCAGCTAAATCAGTGTATCCTGTTTTAGAGCCGACGAGCGGAGTCAGCTCCGGGCCGAGTTTGTTTGTCGGTTTCAACTTATGCTTTATGCCTTCTTTGGAAACAATTTCATGAACCGCGCCCAGCTGCCAGATTGGCGAATCCAGAGATGCCTGCGCGATTTTCATCACATCTTCAACCGAACCGTAAGTGCCGGAGGCGCTCTTTGAAACATCCAGCCCGGTGATGTTGTAAAAATTCATTGATTTGGCCCCAAGCACTTCGGCTTTTTGGCGCATTGAATCCAAAAACCACGCCTCTGCCAGCTCATCTGTTATTTGATTTTTTATGTAAGTGTGTTCAAAAAGCGCGTAGGTCGCATCGTTTGACGATTCGGCCATTGCCATGGCCGCTAAGTCTCGCGCCGAAAAATGCTCCCCTACCCGAAGCGAGCTCGGCTCCGAAGTCAAAACAGCTGCTTGGCTGACCGCCACTTCTTCACCAAAAGCAACCTTATCAAAAACCGCAAGCAGAGTGATTATTTTTGTAATGCTCGCTAAAGGCAAGACCTCGCTGGAATTTTTAGAAAATAAAACTTCTCCCAAAAGCAGATCTTCTGCCAAAGCCGCCTTTGCCTCAATATCCGGCGCAGGATTGTTAATTTGGCTTGGCTTATGTGCAATCTCTTTTTTTGGAGCCGGCAAAAATAAAAAAAGCGCCAGAGCAATCAAAGAGAATAAAATATAAAGATTATTTTTCTTCACCGGCCGCGATTTTTTCCCCTTCTTTAATAAATTCTTCCAACCGGCTAGCGTAAACACCATATTCCGGGAGATCTGCGATCGAAGAAAGCCCAAAAAACTTAAGAAAGTCTGGTGAGACGCGGTATAAGTATGCCCGCGAATCCTTTTGGTCCCTTATCCGCTCAATCAGCCCCCTCATCATAAGATTTCTTATCATAAAAGACGAGTTGACTCCGCGGATATAATCAATATCCACGCGCTTCACGGGGCCTTTATAAGCAATGATGGTAAGCGCTTCCAGCGCCGCCCTGGTAAGCTCGCCCGCGAATTCATCTTTGGCAAAATTTTCCACCAGCTCGGAAACCTCTTTGGCGCTTACCAAGGAAACTTTATCGCCGTCGCGCAAAATCGTAATAAAATGCTCATCCGCGAGGTGGCACTCTAGCTCTTCAATAGCCGATTTTATTTCGCTATCGCTTTTTTTGATAAGTGCCGACAAACGAGGGATACTCATCCCCTCGCCGGAAACAAAAAGTAGCGCCTCAATTTTTTTAGCTAAATCATTCATGGCCGTTTTTTTTAAGCTCAATATTACCAAATAATTTTTTTTGTTCAAAGATCATAAAGCCTTGCTTGATAAGCTCCAGCATCGCCAAAAAACTCATGATAATCTCGATTTTTTCTTTAGCTTGGCGTTTCATTTCGTCAAAATTAAACTGCATAAATTTTTCTAAGCGTTTTTTTAATTCATCCATTTTATCTTCCAAAGACACGGTCTTTAAAATTGACTCCTCGGGCAGAATTTCTTTTTGCGGAATTGCTTCCAAAATTTCGCTTAATGTTTTTTTAAGCATAGCCAAAGTCAGCCCTTCCGGAGGAAAAAACACCGACCGCATCCCGACGTAAGCTTCGCGGCCGAATAAGTGCCGATCTTTTTTATCCAATTCCTTAAGATGAGCTGACAGTTTATTAAAAAATTGAAAAGTTTTAAGTCTTGTTTCAAGCTCTTTTATGTCCATCTCTTCCTCTTCGGTAAGTTGTACACCAGGAAGCAACGAACGCGATTTTATCAGCATCAAGGTTGAGGCAATCACCAAAAAAGCCGCGAGTTCATCCTTAGGCATCTCCTCCAGTGATTTTAAATAAATAATATATTTTTCCGCGATTTCAGCGAGCGAGATTTCGTTGATGGAAAGCTTCTGCTCCTCAACTAAATTGAGCAACAATCCTAATGGCCCTGAAAAGTTTTCCAAAGTCAGCTGATAAGTCATTTTTCTTTTTGCTTTTCAATTTTGATGCGCAGTTCCTTAAGCTGACCTACTGAAAGTTCGGATGGTGAGTCCATCATCAAATCCCTACCGTCGCCGGTCTTTGGAAATGCGATTACTTCGCGGATGTTTGGTTCGTTCTGCAAAATCATAAGCAAGCGGTCAATGCCCGGAGCAATCCCACCATGTGGCGGCACCCCATATTTAAAGGCCTCCAGAAGATGGCCGAATTGGCGGCGGATATCTTCTTTTTCGTTTCCCATAATTTCAAAAACTTTCTCCAGAATTTCGGGATTGTGTTCGCGGATTGACCCTCCGCCAATCTCGTATCCGTTTAACACAAAATCATACTGCAGCGCGGAAAGTTTTTCGGCGTTTTTTTCGCTTATTTCTTCTTGAAAATTTTTTATCTTTGTAAACGGATGGTGCACCGCGTCCCACCTTTTCTCCGTTGCTTTCCATTCAAACATGGGGAAATCAACTATGAACGCGAAAGCAAGCTCGTTGGGATTATTTTTGTCTTTCCGCAAATCAGGCTTGTCCGTGTCGTATTTTTCCATCGTTTCTTTATACGTAAACTTCGAAAATGGGGATTGTGTTATGCGTTTTTCCGGAAAAAGGTTTCGCACCAAATCCGTAAATAAATTTTCGGTTAAGTTCAAAATCTCCTCTTCCTCTGCAAAACTCATCTCAATGTCCAGTTGCGTAAACTCCGGCTGGCGGTCGCCTCTTGTGTCCTCATCTCTAAAACACCTCGCAATCTGAAAATATCTCTCAACTCCCGCCACCATTAAAAGCTGTTTATATTGTTGCGGGCTTTGAGGAAGAGCGTAAAATTTTCCGGCGTGAAGCCGAGATGGCACAACGTAATCGCGCGCGCCTTCCGGAGTTGATTTCGTCAAAATCGGCGTTTCTATTTCAATAAAATCTTTTTTGTGGAGCCAGTCCCTAATGAAAGCAATGGTTTTGTCACGCATTGTTAAATTTTTTAAAAGCCGCGGTCTCCTTAAATCCAAATAGCGGTATTTCAGACGGCTCTCCTCCCCTATCTCATAGCCATCGCTTGCGATATCAAACAGTGGAGTTTTTGCTTCGGCTAAGATTTCCAGTTTTATCGCCTCAATCTCAATATTTCCAGTAGCTATGTCTGCATTTTTCATGCCTTCTGGCCGCTCTTTCACCACGCCTTCAATTTTTACAACCCATTCGGGACGCAATTTATCAGCAAGGCCTAAAAGCTCTTTATTTTTGGGGTTAAAAACAATTTGTACAATCCCCCATCTATCCCTTAAATCAATAAAAATAAGCTTGCCATGGTCGCGCCTGACATTCACCCAGCCCATTAATGAGACGGTCTCGCCGATTTTATTTATTGCGTCTTTGGTCAGAGTGCGCATATTTTCCAAGATAGCACACTAGAGCGCGCTAAGAAATTGTTCATTTTCGTCTTGAAAATCATACCTGATAGACAGCTCCACAAAAAATGTACTCCCCTTGCCCAAACCGTCCGACTCCGCCCAGATACGGCCTTTGTGGTCATCCACGATTCTTTTTACGAAATAGAGCCCCAGCCCCATGCCTTCAGGCCGCTCTATTTTGGCGATTTCGGTCCTGCCGAATTTTTGAAAGAGCTTGGGAATTTCTTCTTGAGGTATTCCCATGCCCCTATCTGCCACCGACAACACCAACCTTTTGGAACGCGGCGTCAAGGTTACAATTACTGGGCCGATTTTAGAATATTTAAGAGCGTTATCCAGCAAATTCATAACAACTTCGTAAAGTTTATCGGCGTCCCCAAAAACGCTGAAGGTTTTATTGTTTTCATTTTTAAATTCTATGGCAATGCGCTTTTCTTTGGACACGGCTTCCAATTCTTTTAAAACTTTTCCCACAACATCATCCAAATGAATCACTTTAAACTCGTATTTCATCTTGCCGGATTCAATTCTGGAAAGATCCAGAAGATCCGATACCAATTTTGTCAGATTGTTGGCGGATATAAATACTCTATCTATCGCCGCGACAGCTTTTTTATTTATTTCACCGAAAGTTCCCTCCAGCAACATGGAAGTATAACCTTTAATCACCGTGAGCGGCGCCCGCAACTGATGGCTTGCCAACGATATGAATTCCGATTTGGCCTCATCGAGCTTGACCAAATCCACATTCGCCTGCTCAAGATCTTTGGCTAATTGTTCAATTCTTTCCCTCGATCGGACTTCTTGCTGTACACTGCGAATTAATAAAATACTGAATATGGCGACTCCTAATAAAAATATGCCATTAACGAAGAAATCAGCTATAGTATTTGACCCCACAAACCGGATTATGATAAAGACATTAATTAAAATAGTAAGTACTTCTGTGGCGATAACTTTTATATTAAGTAGATTGTATTTTATAATTGAATACGCAATAGTAACCGCCATCAATACAATTACCGTCTGACCTGACCAATTTAAATAAAAAATGTTAATTAATGGTAAAAATAAATTGCCAGGCGTTCCTAATAACGTAGGGATAAGCGTCCCAAGTAACAAAAATCTTGCTTGCGTTTTAATAATTCCGCTAGATTGTCGATAAAGTTTAAATAAACGCAAATAACCAAAAGAAAAATAAATTATAATATACGTTGCGTAAGCATATTCCACGGCAAGATTAAAAATTATAGCCGGTTCTGGCAAAGCCGGTTTAACGCCGAGAATAAATTTGCCAAAAAATATTTCCCAGACAAAATACAATACTGGCACTATCATAAAAAACTGATAGATTTTAGGAAACTCGCCAAGTCTATTTTCAGGAAATGTAAATAAAAAATAAATAAACGTATAAGGTATAAAAAGCGCCCACAAATAAAGCATCTTGACCCAAAAAATCGCCTCTAAACCAGTCGAGCTTCTATAAAACACCATACTTACCGACCAAGTAATGAGGCTTAATTCCAAAAGCGCAAAAGTAATATTTTGTTTTTTATTAGGGCCTCTAAGAGAGATGACTATACCGAGCGCGGCATGCAAAATAGTCACGCTTATAATAATTAAATTTTTTATATCTAAGACGAGCTCCGGAAAAATCATTTATTTTCCAAATAATTTTTATAAAAATTATCTAAATCTTTTTCAGAATACACTTTTTGAAAATTCTGTAATTCCGCACGACTGAAACCTAATACATTACCATTCTTTCCCATGTCCTCTATATCTTCGGGATTAGCATAGTCTAGGCTCCGCTCATGATCTCGATTGAACGCAGCTAAAACCATAACTTCCGCAAGACAAGAAAATACATCTGTATCATGCTTTAAGCCAAAACTCACATTTGGCGAAATACCATTCACTTCAGTTACTCCTCCTTCTATTACCAAAACATCGTCTCGTTTCATAACAACCCCTGGATCTATATCGGATGGCTGTGCATCATCAATTATGATAGTGCCGGGGCTAAGATGTTCGCTTTTAATCAGCGCTTCCGGAGCATTTGTTGCAGTAATTATAAACCTGCAACGTTTTGTCTCAGCAAGTTTAGCTGTAATATAAAAAGAAGCTTTTGGGAATAATTTTTTATTTATTATTTCTTCTATTCTGCTATGCTTACGATCTAAGTCTATTAGAACAAAACGTCTTATCCCCTTATGCAATAAAAAACGTATTGTAGCGCTTCCTATCGCGCCTGCGGCTCCTACGACAGCAAAAACCTCATCTGCCGGATTTAGTCTGAATCGTTTTAATAAAATCAGAGAAATTTCCGTTATATTAAAAGCCGTATACCCCACCCCGCTTGTGATTCCCATATCAAGGCGCTTTACTAAATCCTCTACATCCTTGCCCCTATATGTAATTGAGGCGGTAAGGGCTCCTAACCCAACTATAGTTGCGCCTTTACAATGTGCTAATTTTATTGATCGACGTATCATTGCGACTGCTTTAGTACGGTTGGTCATCATTTGTTTTGCAGTAAGAGGAATGCTAAGGACCCAACCCCGTATCGGCATCCCACTTTCAACAGATTTTAATCCTGTTACCTCAGAAATAACAACTGGCCAAAAATGATACAAAAACCATTCAACGATTTTGGGATGCAAAATTCTAAAATGGGGGTACTTTTTATAAACATCAACGACATCGCGCGGATGCACAATAAAAGCAAAAGCTGGAGATTTATATTTTTTTTGAAATAACCAATGCGGCGATAGAGGCCAAAATAAATCGCGAATAGCTTCAACGATAAGTTTAAATCCATTCATAAAGAAACAAAGATAACCAAATTTTCATACCTCAATCATACCACAAAAATCTCTTTAGAATAAGAGGGATTAGTACAGAAATAAGCATAATTATTGAATCGTGTAGCGCTTGACGGCAAGATTAAGAGTAATACAATGGTCGTAGATAGTCGTGTTTAATCAAAGCTTTAAAGAAAGGAGGAAAAACCTATGTTGAAACAACAAGAAATGCCATTTGCTCTTCGGTTCGCCGAACCGCTGATGTCGCAGGAAGAAATCAGCAGCGGAATTCTGGATAAAGGCATATTTATGGCAACGGTCCAAACAACCGTTTACGCCACCGGCAAATATGGCGCGGACTCAAAGAGCGACCCGGACTGAAGCGAGGTATCTAATACACAGGGAGGTTGGTTTGACTCGACCTCCCCGTGTTCATTTTTTCGTGTGTAATAAAACAAATTGCTCAAGTTCTTTGATCTTTTTTAAAATATCCTTGCCCCAGGAAGTTTTTTTAAACTTCGTTGTTTCTTTTTGATAAAGTTTTTTAAAAGCTGGCAATAGTTTTTGAACTTCCTCACGCCGCTCCTGCTTGTGATGAAAGTTTAATAAATTATAGTAACCACCGAAATTATTAGGCTCTTCCTTTAACCCTCTTAAATACCATTGCTCTGCTCGTTTTATGTCGCCGAGAGCCTCATAAACTAATCCTACATTTTGCAACATCAATCCAGCTGAGCCATGCAATTTTTTCATAAGATTCGCAGCTTTAATCGCGTATTTTACTGCTTTTCTGTTCTTTCTGTGCCACCAAATTCTTCCAATACCCCATATGGCATTAATAGATTCGCGATTTTTTTTAAGAGCTCCCCGATAGAGATTAAACGCTTTTTCTTCGTATTTATTTCTTAATAACTTATTCTTCTGTTGAAGAGCAAGGTGGTCATAAAGAAATCCAAGTTCGCTAAGAACGCTCTCGTTTTTTAACTCCGGGTGAATTTCTACTATTTTTTCTATTTTCTTGATACCTTCTTTATATCTATAATTTTTTGCGGATAGATCAAAAATGTCCAATATTTCTTGTTCGAGAGACGCGATGGCCATTTTTTTTCTACTTGACATATTGTAATAATAAGATTATATTTTAGTATAGCAAATTCGAGCTTTTTGACAAATAAAGCAGAAAGGAAAAACCGATGAGAGACAAGATTCTGATAGTAACTGACTCCAACGAGCTCAATGTGCCAGAGGTGCAAAAGCATTTGGTATCTAGCCAAGTGCTGCGATTGAATACAGATCAGCTTGTAGGGCATGGTCTTACTCTTCAAGTAGAAAAAGGAGAAATAGATTTCTTGTTGACTTGTGGTATGCAGACTATCTCGGCTAATAATATCAAGGCAGTCTGGTACCGAAGACCGTCAAATGTGACTATCATCACTGAAAAGCTCACTGAAAATCACAGGAAATACGCTGAAAACGAAAACCAGCGGTTTCTAATGGCATTGTGGAACAGTGCGGATACCAACGAAATAGTCTGGGTTAACCATCCTTCGGCTCTTCGCAAATTGGAACACAGTAAACCTCTTCAGTTACATACAGCCGATCAGGTCGGCCTTGCCACTCCGGCAACACTTATTACAAATTGTCTTGATGCGGTAAAAGAATTTTTTGACTGTTGGAATGGGGCAATAGTGGCGAAGACATTTGGAAGCCATACCCGCAACGACTCCGGATGGCCGATAAGTGTATTTACTACTCCTATTACTCGGGATGGCTTGGAAAAATTCGGCCACGAGCTTCGCTATGCGCCGGTAATATTTCAAAATTACATTCCCAAGAAGCTTGAACTGCGAATCACAGTTGTTGGACATAGGATCTTCTCCTGTGCTATTCACTCCCAGGACAGCAAACGGACTATGTATGATTGGCGCCGATATGACTTTGGTCACGTTAAACACGAGCCATGTGAATTGCCTCCGGAAATTGTAAAGAAACTCCTGCAGGCTATGCGCATTTGGGATTTGCAGTTTGGCGCTATCGATATGATCCTCACACCGAAAGGTGATTATGTCTTCCTCGAGGTCAATCCGAGCGGCCAGTGGGGATGGATTGAAGCTATTACTGGCATGCCGATTTCCAAAGCGATAGCGGATTTGCTTGTTGATCCTACTGCGTATTCGAACAGGCCGTAATTATAAGGTTCTGAAACTACACCGGAGCCTTTTTTTAATAAGTTTAAATCCATTCATAAAGAAACAAAGATAGCCGAGTTTTCATATCCCCAATCATACCACAAAAATGGACGGAATAAGAGGAGTTAATATAGAAATAAGCATAGTTATTGACAATAACTAACAATTGCTTATTATTACCAATAGATAGAGCAAAATAGCTTTGTTCTGCATAGCACCCTGACATAGTTCAAAATCAGCAGAAAAAAGGAGAATAAATCATGGCGGCTAAACTCAACGCTCCTGTAGATGCGCAAATCGAGCTGACACAGGCTTGCAACTGGCGATGCCGCCATTGTTATAACTACTGGCGTTCAGCTGGGACAACAACCAAGCCCGGTCGACATCTTTCCTGCGAGAATCTTTTTCGCATCGTGCAGGAACTAGTTACAAACCAAGTTCCGTCGATCACGATCACTGGCGGCGAGCCATTTTCACAACGCAGAGAAATTTTTATGCTACTGGAAACGGCTGAGAGAGCGGGTATTCACGCATCAATTAACACAAACCTTAGTCTCGTGAAAAAAGAAGATATCGAGAAGCTCGCTAACAAACACAGTAACGTATCAATCCTCTTCTCACTTCTTTCAGCAGACGCGGCAGAGCATGAACATCTCGCTGGTGCCCCAAGCGGTTCCTACGTCCGAGTGATTGAGATAGCAGCCTTGGCCATCCAGCATGGGATTCCGGTGAGTCTCAACATGGTTCTCATGCGAGAAAACCTCCACGCAATGGAGGTTACGGCGCGCCTTGCTAAGAATCTCGGTGTACGTACATTCTGTGCGACAAAGGCACTCCCTAATGCCCATGCACCTGACAGCGCATTTCTCCTGTCAGCAGAGGAGGTACATTGGTCTCTCGCCGAGCTCATGCGGATTGAGGAACTGCTTGATATTCCCGTCGACATCTTGGGTTGCTACCCCAAATGTTTCCTTGCAGGCACTCCTGCGTACCAACGCTTCTCGCACCGCACCTGTGTGGCTGGCTATACAACAGTTACAATCGGTGCCGACGGGAAAGTGAGACCATGTTCTCACTTGGAAACAAGCTACGGGAATATCTTTCACAAACCGCTCGCCGATATCTGGCAGGAAATGGATGGTTGGCGTGAGGGCGAGTTTATCCCCGAGGAGTGTCATGGTTGTCCGGTCGTAACTGCCTGCAGAGGGGGTTGTCGCGTCAACACGCTCACGTCCGGTTTGAAGAACATGGATTGCTATGCTGACACACGGCGTTTGGTCGGTTTATCACAGGAACGTTTGGTCTCACACTTGTCCGAGGAGATAAGCGACATCCCGACTAAGGTTATGGTGTGTCCACAAGTAGGGTTTCGAAACGAGCCGTTTGGGGCGTTAGTTTACAGAACTGACCCTTTAGCCATCGTCCTAGTAAATCACAGTGCTGTGGTTTTCCTCAAGACTGTAGCGGAAAAGGGAGAGAAATTTGACTTTTTATCCTTCCTCAAACGCTCTGGCGCAAGGACCAAAAGTGAGCGCAAAAACGTAGAACGTCTGTATCAGAAGCTGATCCGGAAAGGTTTCCTAATAAAACCAGCAAATCAGCAAGAAAGGAGAAAATAGCAATGGAAGCAGACATTCGTAACGACACAGCCGCTGAGAACGAGCAGAACGAAGTGTTCGCCGAAGTCCCGCTGTTCGGCGCAGAGATGGCCGGTAGCGATGTCAGCGTTGAATGCAACACTTGCTTCAGTTGCGACTCAAATCCGTGCGTCAAGTGAACCGTTAGACGCGCGTCTCCCGCAACATCAAGGGGGAAGTTAACCACACTTCCCCCTTTTTTATTTTACAAACTGTTTTTTGAAGTCGGCTATAAACCGTTCGAATTTCTCATCGAAGTATAATGGGATGCTTTTAATAGAAATACGCCTTGAGTGACGGTGGCTTATCGCGGCAATAAATTTTTCCCAGCCATATCGCCTTACAAAAAACATAACTAGCAACCCAGCAATACTATAACCGTTATGTTCTGCGGCAATTCTCCAAGACACTCGCTTGAAGGGCGCGCCTTCTTGTGTAATCTTTTTCCAATCCGCAGTTGATATTGAGGGCTTAAAAATTTGGGCTGCAACATATACCGCTATCCCCTCGCTTAACCAATCCGGCAGATTTGGATTTAACGCATTTGTATAGAGATGGGTTATTTCATGTAGTATTACCTGACCCAATAGCTTCTTTGAAGCAATCCTCTCTTTATTGTCAAATACATAAATACGAGAGGTGTTTTTTGGAGGCACGAGAGCAACAAGCCAATCAGGCACCTTCTTTTTGTGGATTGCCTTTAAAAATGATGCTCTATTTCGAAAAACGTGCACTACAACAAAAGAGGGAGAAACAGAAAACAATCTAGTTAACTTCTGGATATTCGAATGAGCATTTCTGATATAAAAATTCTTTTGTGGTATTGTAGATTCAAATATAAATTTTATTTTAGTTCTTTGTTTTTTGTACGTCATTGAATTTGACTTTTTCATAGTTTTTAATTCTGCCGTGATACGACTACCTATAAATCCAGTTCCGCCAGTAAGTAAAACCTCCTTGGGACTTCTTGCTTCCATACAACATTAAATCATACCACAAAAATCTCTTCCTAAAAAGGCGTCATTTGGTATAATTGGATAAACGCATGAAGCATTTCTATTGGCTTATCCAAAACATACTTTGGCCGTTTATGTGGATTTTCGTCCATACTTTTTATACCGTTGAGATTAGAGGGCGCGAAAACATAAAACTCGCAAAATCGCCGTTGATTATTGCTTCAAACCACAAAACTCTTCTTGACGGATTTTTAGTAATGATTTCGCTGCCGTGGTTTTCCGGTATTTTACCCGGCCGATATATGGCGGAGGAGATTGAATTTAACAGTTCGGTTCTCTGGTTATTAAATAAATTCGGATTACTGCATTTTTTTTATCGTCTCACGGGAGGTTTCCCGTCAAAACGAGGCGAAGGCATAGAAAACGCGATGAAAATTCCGCTTGAAATTTTACAAAACAACGGAACAATATTAATGTTTCCGGAAGGCCAACTTGTCAAAAATGATTCCCTTGGAATTTTTTATCACGGAACAACAGTTCTTGCGATGGAATCGAACGCAAGCATATTGCCAATCGCGATTCGTAACAAAAAGAGACATATTATTATCTCAATAGACAAGCCGTTTAAACTAAACGCTGATCGAACCGAACAAGGTACAACTATTATTCGCGAAAAAATTCAGAAATTAATCAATAAAATTGAATTATAATAATTTCGCGAGTCAATAAAAAAGGGGGCGGTGGAACAGCTTCCGTCGCCCTTTTGTGTTGAGATCTCTCTTTTGTTGTTTTTGAGATTAATCCCCTGTTATATCTCCGGAGTTGCCGCCGCAGCTGGGGCAGGCATTCTGCCAGCTGCCGTTATTGCCTGCGTGGTAGATCCATCCCCACCAGGCACCTATATCAAAGCCAGCAAGATTATCAAAAAAAACATCCGGCCAAGACACGAAACCGGGGCAGTTACCAAAATCATCGCAGTTGTAATCATAAGTTCCGATACTACCCCTTCCGCGGACACCGGGCTTCAGGTCGCCAGTAAATAACGTGGACACATACCCACCTTGGAACGTGCCCACTACTCCGTCGCTAATCTCACCACCGGTGTACGCCGCCCCGGGGCTGTCACCAGCAATAGAGGTAAAATTGCCTTCATACTGCACCGTGGCACAAAACTCCGAACCTGTGTCAATAACTCTAATATGCCTAACATAGTCCTCAAAGGCCCATACCGGGCGGGTTGTGCCCGAATCCACAGAGTTAATCACTTTTTGGGTAATGTTGACCACCAACACTCCCCCATCCGGACACGCCGATGGACCGCTATGGAGCGCTTGACCCCAATCTAGGGTCTCGGCGGCGAACGCCATTGGCAAGACAGCAATGGTTATCAAAAGAACGAGTAAAAACGGTATTTTCTTCATCTTCATCCCCCTTGTTACTTAATACACGTTGTTGTTTTGGTCGCAATCCGCCAGTAATCCTCATCCCCTTTCTTGGAATAAATTTGCAACCCTCTTAAAGAGGATAGAGAATCAAAAAGCCGCTGTCAAGTGGGCGTGGATGGAATCGAACCATCGACCTCTGTCTTATCAGGACAGCGTTCTACCACTGAACTACACGCCCGAAAAATTGATTTAACTTATTCTATAAAAAAAACGCCCGGTTGTCGAGCGTATCATGGAGTTTTTTTGTAATCATGCCATCGGAACAACGGCAAGGACTCAAAAGGCTCGATGGTTTCAATAAGCTGCGTAATTTCATATCCGCTTAATGACACCCTGGTGTTAGCTTCGAAAAGGCCACCAGTTTCTAGCTTTGCTTGCTTTAATTTTAAAAGCACGCATTCCAACCATTTTCTATGTGGCATAAATTCTCCTTTCTCTTCTAATCTACTTATAAGAATAACACAAAAAGCCGACATATAACAATATTCGGATTTTTTGATATTTCTCGCCTCCTCGGCAAGTGCGCCGATGAGGCGCAAAGCACTTTTTCTTTTGTCCCGAGCCGACATTTTGGGTTATCGGCCAACACCCTACAGAAAAACTCTATAATCGACACATTAATTCTTGTTTATCACAAAAATTAAAAATTAAACTCCACGACCAGCTTCCGCTAGCCGTGCCTTGTTACGACTTACTCCCTGTCACCGAGCTTAGACTGATCCGCGAAAATCGCGGGCTTCATCTACTCCCGGCTCCCTTGAGTTGACGGGCGGTGAGTACAAGACTCGAGAACGTATTCACCGCAGTATAGCTGACCTGCGATTACTAGCGATTCCGACTTCATGAGGTCGAATTGCAGACCTCAATCTGA
>LCKG01000004.1 GCA_001001285.1 Parcubacteria group bacterium GW2011_GWC1_45_13 | reverse complement strand
ATAGTGGAAGAGAAAGGAGAACAACCATGGCAAAAAGCAAAACGAAGCAAGAGGAGCCCAAGCTCGACGGTATGCGATTGGGGATTGATACACAGCTGACAACGGATGCTTGCGAAGAATTGAAACGCTGGGGGGTTAAAAAACTATCGCCAAAAGACAAGCAAGCGATGAAAGAAGTAATGTATGAATGCGCCGACAAGATTGCTCTGTTCGTCTACTATGCTATTTGCAGGAGCAGGAAAAAGAAGGACTTTTCATAAGTCCTTTTTAAATTTATATTTTCTTAATCTCTTCGGCAATCAGCGAGGGCATGCCGTTGCGGGAGGAATATTTTCCGCGGACGGAAACAAGGCTTTCCTCCAAAATAAATTGTCCGTAATCACGCAAAGTCCTGGGAAATACCACTGCCTCTATTTCATCTGTTAAGTCCTGCAGTTTAATGAACATCATTGATTCTCCCGTTTTTGTGACGATTCTTTTGGTCTGGGTGATGATTGCCGGCAATGTTACCGAGGACGCCATTTTTTTTATTTTAATCTGTTCAATGGTGGTCGTATTTTTATTTTGTCCGCCGGAGGCGGAGCCGCCTTTGGCGGAAAATTGTTCCAAGGGGTGTCCAGAAACATAGAGCCCCAGAAGTTCTTTCTCCCATTTTAATTTTTCTGCCAAAGCTGCTGGCACGGCTTTATTCAGCCGCAAAACAGGCACCGATGAAGTGTCCCTCATCATGCTGAAAAGCGAAGACTGATTTTGGGATTTAGTCTGGTGCGAGGAGTGGGCGTATTCCAAAATTCGGTCCATATTTTTCAAAATCTCGTTTCTTTCAGCAAGTTCATCCAGCGCGCCCGCTTTGGCTAAAGATTCAACAGATTTTTTATTCAGGTCTTTTGATTCAACCCTTTCCAAAAATTCAGCCAGAGATTTGTATAAGCCGTTATTTCCCCTTTCTTTAATAATGGCTTCCACTATGCCTGCGCCTACGTTTTTAATTGATAAAAGCCCAAAACGAATTTGATCTCCGCCGGAATCTCCGGCGCTTTTAATTAAAGTAAAATCTTTGTTGGATTCATTAATGCTCGGCGGCAGCACGGGTATCTCCATTCTTTTGCACTCGGTTATTATCTGGCCGATTTTTTCCGTATCTCCCGCTTCGGCAGTAAGTATGGCGCACATATATTCTCCCGGATAATTGGCTTTCATATACGCTGTTTGGTAAGCCACCCGGCCGTAGCTTGCCGCGTGAGCTTTATTGAATCCGTATCCTTGGAATGGCTCAAATAATTTCCAAACTTTCTCCGCCTCTTCTTTTGCCATGCCGCTGCATTCTTGGCATCCTTTTACGAATATTTCATGCTGTTTAGCCATTTCCTCCGGTATTTTTTTGCCAACCGCCTTGCGGAACTTGTCCACCGATTCCCAATTGTATCCGGCCAGTTCCATTGCGGTAAACAAAAGGTCGTCTTGATATACAAGAATGCCGTAAGATTTTTCAAGAAACTTCGCTACTTTAGGATGGAAGTAACTTATCTTCCGCTCGCCGTGTTTGCGCGCGATATATTCCGGAATGTTATTCATGGGCCCCGGCCGATAAAGCGCAATCATGGCGTTAATGTCGTGTATGGTTGATGGCTTAAGTTCCGTAAGGTGTTTGGTCATCCCGGCTCCGTTTAATTGGAAAACGCCTTCTGTTTCTCCGCGCGCCAGCATCGCGAATGTTTTTTCATTGTCAAAGGGAATTTTTTCAATGTCAATTGCCGCGCCGCGATGCTCTTGCACAAGGCTTACCGCGTTTTCTAAAATAGCCAGGTTGCGGATGCCTAAAAAATCAAGCTTGGTCAGCCCCACGCCGTCTTCACCGACTGTATACATGTCATATTGCGTTATGAGATTGTCAGTTCCTTTGGGGTCATATTGCATGGGCACGTATTCTGTAAGCGGTTTGGGAGCGATTACCACTCCGGCAGCGTGGACCGAAACGTGGCGGACGGTGCCTTCAAGTTTTTTTGCGGTATCAAGTATTTCGCGCGCTTCCGGATTATTTTCATAAAGCTTTCTTAGTTCGGGCTCAAGCTCCATGGCATGTTCAATGGTCATTGGAAATCCCTGGGAGCCTATTGGTATTAAGCGGGCGATCCGATCGCCGGTTTCATATGATTTTCCGGTCGCGCGGGCGACATCCCGCACGGCGCCTCTCGCCATCATGGTGCCGAATGTGCCGATTTGCGCCACTTTATCGGCTCCGTATTTGTTTTTGGCGTAGTCAATGACTTCCTGCCTGCGGTTGTCGGCAAAATCCATGTCTATATCCGGAGCCGAAGGGCGGAAGGGGTTTAAAAAGCGCTCAAAAGGCAGCTGGAATTCTATCGGGTTCACGTTGGTAATGCCCGAAAGATAAGCGACCAAAGAGCCGGCAACCGAACCGCGGACCGTTGTATAAATTTTTGCTTCTCTCGCGAAACGTATGAGGTCGGCTACTACCAAGAAATAAGTTGAGTATCTTTTTTCTTTTATTATGCCGAATTCGTACCGCAAGCGCTCCATTGCTTCGCGGTCGCCGATTAAGCCGTGCTCTTTGGCCCCTTTCAGCGTGAGTTCTTCCAGCATTTGGTCGGCGGTTTTCCGCGGTTCCAGAGGAAAATCGGGGAAAATGAATTTGCCCAATGTTAAATTTACGTCGCACGCACCAGCGATTTTTCCCGTGTTTTCTACGGCTTCCGGAATGTCTTTGAAATACTCATTGGCTTCTTCGGTTGAGATTAAATGGTAGTCGCCGTTTTCGGAAAAAATAGTGGTTTCTTCAAGGTCGGAGTTTGTTGAAATCGCCACCAGGGTTTTGTGGGCAAGTTTATCCTCCGGGTGCGGATAATGCGAATCCTGCGTTGCCGCCAGAGGGACTTCAAGTTCGCGCCCGAGTTTTATTAGAGCACCTTTCCATTCGCGGTGATATTTTAATTCCGGGTGGTGCATGATTTCCAAATAATAATTTTCTTTCCCGAAAATTTCCCGGTATTCTTTTATCACGGCCTCGGCTTTTTCCATGTCTCCGGATTGTATCGCTCGTCCGAGCTCGCCCGCTGGGCATCCGGAGAGCGCGATAAGCCCTTCCGAATGCTTTCTAAGAAGCTCTTTATCAATTCGGGGCTTGTAATAATATCCTTCAAGATGCGCGGCGGTCGTAAGCTTTACCAGGTTTTGGTATCCGGCGTTATTTTTTGCCAGAAGAGTAAGATGGTAGCGCCTGTTGTCCATGTGCGGCTCTTTTTGGAATCTGGAGCGGTTTGCTATATACGCTTCAACTCCGATAATCGGCTTTATGCCCTGCTTTCGGCATTTTAAATAAAACTCAATTACTCCGTACATAGCGCCGTGGTCGGTGAGGGCTATTGCTGGCATCTTGTGCTTTTTCGCGAGCCGCACAATGTCGTCTATTTTGGAAAGGCCGTCCAAAAGCGAATAGTGCGAATGCGTGTGGAGATGAACGAAAGACATAGATAACCCATTCTAGACAATTTTTTTGCGATATGCTAGCTTGGGTTTAGAGAAAAAACACAGGAGAGGAGACATTATATGGATCTTTCAGCTTTAGTTTTAGTTTCGCCTTATGGGCGGAAGATATGTCTAGACGCGGTTGATAAAGGAGACGTGGACGCTTTTGACCAGCTTTACAGCTATTTTTCGGCTCAGGCCCACATGGGGGCGCATTCCGAGTTTGACCATGAAGAGCTTCAAAATCACAGGAAGCTTCTTGCCGAACGAGCGCGCGTTGCGTTTCTGTGCCCATCCGCGTTCCCGACTATTTCGGAGTCGGAAAAAGTGTACAAGGTGGCAATGTGCCTTTGGGGCATCAGTGTTCTTCCGAACATTGAGTACTTTGACGCCTTTTTGAATCTTCTGGAGCGGAAAGAGATCAAGGAAAATGCGCGATTTATGATGGCAAACTGCCTGAAAAAATTCTTGTGTGGGCATCCAGACATTTTCATGCTAGGTTCCTTGCCAGGTTCCTTACACAAAAGGATCACGACGGTGATGGTTGGCGAAACCGGCCGCGTTTTTCGCGCGTTGGACGAACTTCTGTGCGCTGTGAACTGGCGTTGGCCGAAGATGCAAGCCCAAAGCGAGCCGGTTTGAACCCAAGTAGTTTTTCTTTTCTGGGTTAAAGCTATTCCTTTCGGAATAGCTCTTTTTTTATTAAAATTTAAAATATGGCGCGATACATTATTGGCGTGGATGAAGTTGGCAGGGGCCCTTTGGCAGGGCCGGTTACGGTCGGGGCGGTGGTCGCGAAAGGAAGGCTTAATTTTTTGCGCGGAATTAAAGATTCAAAAAAACTTTCGGCGCGCCAGCGCGAAGAGTGGACTCAAAAAATCAAAACATATAACTTGAAACACAAAACATTCAGTTTTTCTTTGGCTTCAGTCGGCCCGGCTTTGATAGATAAAATTGGCGTCTCGGCTGCGGCTCGTTTGGCGGTCGGGCGTTGTTTAGCTAAATTAAATAAAAATATACGCTCCCAGAACTTATGTGAATCAACAAACTATTATAAAAGGCGATGAAAAAATTCCGCTCATTGCCGCGGCGTCCATTTTCGCCAAAATCTGGCGCGACAAAAAAATGGTCAGGCTTCATGAGCAGTTTCCAAAATACCGTTTTGACCTTCATAAGGGTTATGGCACCAAGCTTCATTGCAAGCTTGTAAAAAAACACGGATTATGCGATATTCATCGTAGAAGCTTTTGCGGAAGGTTGGTTTAACTCTCTTACAGTCCTATAACGAAACAGGAGGATTATATGCCAAATGCAGCGGACTCCTTGCTGATTATTTTGTTTACCGTTTTTATTTGGCTTGGAACTGGTCTTTGCCTGTCGTTCTATCTTGATAAAGCTGACGGCATCCAAGCCGAAGAAGATCTTCTCTTGGATCTTTGGAGACAAAAGAAAAGTCGTTTTGGCGAAAAAGACGGGAACTGGGGCGATAGAGGAATGCACTTTGCTCAAAATGTGGTTGATTTTTGTTGGTGCGCCATTGGTCCTCTTATTCTCTCTTGGCGCGTGCGAAAAAAAATCTACAATTTCGGCATCTGGATGGTTCCAAAATCCCGCATGGTTTAGACTCTTACTCTTAAGTTAAAGGAGGTGTTTATGGCAAAGCCACAGAAAGAGAGCATTTGGTTATTGAAAAAGCCGATTGGAGATTCGGAAGTTATACGAAGGGGTAATTTGATGCGGAGGACGACCAGCGCGTTTACTTGTGAGTTTTGCGGAACATATCACAAGGAACTAAATCAAGCCGATGTCGGGCGTACTATTTTTCGGCTTCTAGGCCGCGAAGGCGTTATGGAGTGCTGCGGTAAGCTTGTTGATATCGTTTATAAGGAATGGAAAAATAATTTTGTAGAACATTTTCTTGAAGAGGAATTCTCTGCAGCCCCTCTAGATAACAAGTTTTATGTTCTTCGAGGAACGCTGCTTCACGCTATTGGAAAGTGGAAAGCCAAGGCGGAGAAAACAAGAGAGGAAGCTAACAAAGTGGTGAAGTTAGCAGTTGGTTTAACCAGCTGATAGCTAGGGCAGACCAGTTCGGCCTGCCTCTTTTATTTTTATAAATTCGGTGCTAATATATTCTCATGACTGTAAGAATGAGGCATACGCCTTCGCATACTAAAAACAGGAGGTCGCATCACGCTTTGGCGGCCACGTCTTTAGTTTTATGCCCCAAATGCGGAGCAAAAGCTTTGCCGCACATGGTTTGCGAAAACTGCGGGTTTTATAAAGGTCGTGAGATTGTTGATGTGCTTAAAAAACTTACTAAAAAAGAGCGTAAGGAAAAAGAAAAAGAATTAGCTAGCAAATCGGAATAATTTTTACTAAAAGAGGCCAAGCGTAAAAATTATTCCGATGTGCTTAGCTTGGCTTAACTATTATGGCCAATCGGCACCTTTCCAGATCAATAGCTATGCAAGCCCTCTTTGAGTGGGATTTTCATGATGGCAAAGAAAAAATAAAAGAGATTGTGGAGCGTGATCTCAGCGAATTCGGGCCTGGATTGCGTGACGAAGGTTTCGCCAAAAAATTAGCTGAAGGTGTGGCCAAGCACGAAAAAGACATAGACAACATTATTGAAAAAGCGGCGCCCGAATGGCCCATCCCGCAAATCGCGCCGGTTGACCGGAATGTTCTCCGTATCGGACTTTACGAACTTCTTTTTGGGGACCAGAAAGAAGTCCCGCCTAAGGTAGCCATCAACGAAGCGATTGAAATTGCCAAAACTTTCGGCGGAGATTCCTCGGGCCGTTTTGTAAACGGAGTTTTGGGGACAATTTATAGAGAATTGGGCGAGCCTGGCAAAAATGATACAGGAAAACAGAAATACGAGCTGGATTTGGAAAAACTTCCCAAAGAAAATTTGGGCGGGGCGGTGGTTATCAGAAAAGACAAAAATGAATGCCTTTTTGCTTTAGTCCATGATGTTTTTGGTTATTGGACTTTTTCTAAGGGACATTTGGAAAAAGGAGAGGGGATTGAATTTGGCACGGAGCGAGAAATCAAAGAAGAACTAGGATTAAAAAATCTCGCTATTTTAAAAAAGATTGGAGAAAACGAATATATTGCTTCAGACCCTGAAACTGGTCCCACTAGACGGCATGTGAATTATTTTTTGGTCGAGACCAAAGAAAAAGAATTAAAACTTGAAAGCTCTGGCGGGTTGGATGACGCGCGCTGGTTTACATTAGACGAAATAAGGAGCCTTAAAATGTATTCGGATATAAAACCTATTTTGGAAAACGCCCTTGCAGAATTAAATCTTAAATTATAAAAAATGAAAGACCTGAAAGCATTTGAAAACATTTTAGGAGTAACATTTAAAGATCAAGCAATTTTTACGCAAGCTTTGACTCACCGGTCTTATTTAAACGAAAATCCTTCGCCAACTGGCGGACAGGCGGAGCACAACGAGCGTTTGGAATTTCTAGGAGATGCCGTTTTGGAGCTGGTAATTACAGAATATATTTACGAAAAATTTCCGGCAAAACCAGAAGGTGAGTTGACAGCACTCCGCGCTTCTTTGGTTAATTCCAATATGCTGGGAGCGGTGGCCGCGGGATTGGATTTTAATAATTTCTTGCTGCTTTCTCGGGGCGAGGCTCGGGATGTAGGGAGAGCGCGACAATATATTTTAGCAAACGCGTTTGAAGCGGTGGCCGGCGCGATTTATTTGGATCAGGGATACGGCGCGGTGCGCGATTTTATTATCAAAATTCTCGCGCCCAAGATTTCAGAAATTTTAGAAAAAAAACTTTATCGGGACGCAAAGAGCCTTTTTCAGGAGGAAGCCCAGGAAAGAGCGGGGGTGACCCCGGCTTATCAAGTATCAAAAGAATGGGGACCGGACCACGATAAACATTTTATAGTAGGAGTTTATTTGGGTAGCGACTTGGTGGCTGAAGGCGAGGGAGCATCCAAACAAGAAGCTCAACAGCAAGCCGCCGAAGCCGCTCTTAAAATAAAAAATTGGGAATAATATGCTGTTAAAACGTCTTGAGATGTCTGGTTTTAAATCATTCGCCAAAGCGGTCACTTTGGAATTCCCCACAAAAATTACTTCCGTAGTCGGGCCAAACGGCTCGGGCAAATCAAATATAGCGGATGCCATCCGCTGGGTTTTGGGCGAGCAGTCAATGAAGTATCTCCGTGGGAAAAAAGGCGAGGATTTAATTTTTGCCGGAACTTCGCAAATTGCTCGCCTTGCGAAAGCATCGGTATCTTTGGTTTTTGATAACAAACAAAAGGTTTTTCCGGTGGAGTTTGACGAAGTCGCGATGTCCCGGAGGGTTTATCGGGACGGCGCGAACGAATATCTTTTAAATAATTCGCAGGTGCGCCTGAAGGACATTATTGAGCTTTTGTCCAAGGTCGGGTTGGGGGCGTCCCAGCACCATATTATCGCCCAAGGAGATTCCGACCGCATACTTTACGCTTCGCCTAAAGAAAAAAAATCAATGGTGGAGGAATCCTTGGGCCTTAAAATTTTTGAGCTTAAAAAAAACGAAGCCTCGCGCAAATTGGAAGCGACCGAAAGTAATATAAAACAAGTTGAAGCCTTGAGGTCGGAGCTTAAACCGCATCTTAAATTTTTGAGTTCCCAGGCGGAGAAGATGAAAAACGCCGAGGAATTAAAAAAACAGCTAGAGGCGCTTTCGGAAGAATATGTTTCAAGGGAGTTGAAAACTTTAGCCGAAGAAACGGAGGAGATTAAAAAAAACAAAACGCCGCTTTCTAAAAAGGCAGCCGATTTAGAGCTTGAAATTAAGGAAAGCGAAACGGCGCTGGGCCGGGAAACAGACGCCGAAAAATTTTTTGAAGAATTAAAAACTATGGATAGTGCGCTGGAGACGATTTTTAAAAAGCGTAGTTTGCTTGAGCGCGAAATCGGTCGATTGGAAGCCGTGTCGGAGGCCGCCCCTTCGACTGCGGCTGGGGCATTGCCGAAAGAGAAAGTAAAAGCGGTGCTTATGGAATTGGCGAAGGATTTGGAATCGGTTTCCCAATCTGGCACTATGGAGGCCGTAAGGAATATGGTTTTTTCAGCCACCCAGAAAATTTACAGATTTTTGGAAGAGATAAATGGCGAAGATAAACATAAAATCCCAGCTTTAAGCAGAGAGTTTTCCCGGGCCAAAGAAGCAATTTCAAAGCTGGAAGCCGAGGAGCTGGAAATCGCAAAGAAAAAACAGGCGACGCAGAAAAATTACGAAACCCGCGCGCTTAAAATTCACAAGGAAGGAGCCATGCTAAGAGAAAAAATGGAGGAGCTTGCTCGCACCAAAGACGTTTTGAGAAATTTCGCAGTGAAAGAAGAGCGCGTAGTTTTGCTTAAAAAAGAGCTTGAAATTGATTTTCCTCCGCCAGCTGGCGGATGGATAAAAAATGGAAAACCGGCCGGCGAATTGCTCACGGACATTCTCCGCGCGGAGTTCAGGAAAAAAATTGAACGGTTCCAAATACGGCTGGAGGAAGCCGGCGGGGTGGACGACAGCATCCTTAAAGAATTTGAGGAAACTAAAAAACGCGATGAGTTTCTGGGCAAGGAATTGGAAGACCTCAAAAATGCCGCCCAAAGCTTAAAAAACGTGTTTAACGAACTGGAAACCAAAATCGCCAAAGATTTTAATGAAGGGCTTTCCAAAATAAATAAGCTTTTTGGGGAATTTTTCCACGAAATTTTCGGCGGCGGCAAGGCCGAAATAAAAATGGAAAAGTCGCGCCCAAAAAAATCCGCGGAAGAAATCTTAGAAGAGGGCTTTGGAGAATTTGAGGAGGAGGAATCGGAACCGGGGCTGGAAATTATGGTGGATATTCCAAGAAAGCGCATAAAATCTTTGGCTATGCTTTCCGGGGGTGAGCGGGCGCTTTCGTCCATTGCTCTGCTTTTTGCGATGTCCACTGCCAACCCGCCGCCGTTTCTGGTTTTGGACGAAACCGACGCTGCCTTAGATGAAGCCAATTCGACGCGCTATGCTTCAATGCTTAAAGAACTCGGTAAAAAAACCCAGCTTATCGTCGTTACCCATAACCGCGAAACAATGAAAGCAGCCGACGTTCTTTACGGCGTCACCATGGGAGGGGACGGCATTTCCAAACTGCTTTCCATAAAATTTGAAGAAGCCGAAGGTGTTTTAGCTAAAAGAAAAGCTACTTAGGCACTTGGCGGTTATTGGCGGTTAAACCGCCAAGAGTGATTTATTCTAACAGCATTTCATGAAATTCCCTATCTCGTTTTTTTCGTTCCGCAATATCTTTTAGTGAACTTTCTGCAAATTGTTTATACTCACGAACGTTTCGAAATTGCTCCAGTATAATATTTTTGTTACAAAAACTATTTGCACTGCCGTCTATAAATTCACCCCAGCTTGATTTACACAACTTGGCGGTTAAACCGCCGAGTTGATGAACCCGATAGTTCAGATTTACATATGCACTTAAATGCAGTAAGTATTCATTTGAATCAATATGCTTGGCTTTGAAAGTGCCTTGAAATAAAGATCCGCTGCGATTGTGTTTTTTATTAAAATACCATGTATAGCCACCAAATAATCGTTTCATAAGCTCGCTTATTCCTCCTTTCCGCACTTGTTGTATTATAAAGTGGACATGATTCAGATTAAGACAATACGCTATAAAATTCACAAGGCGTTTTTTCTTTCGTTTTGATAAGATGCTTTGATCTAAAAAAGATGATTCGTAAATGCTACCTATTGGTTCAAAAACATTAAATTCATCAATACTTTGTAAAAATCTTTGTAAATCATATTGGTCAGAAAAAATTTGCCTGCGGTCAACCCCCCTGTTGTATACGTGGTAGAATTCTGTATTAACGAAAGGCGGATGTTTCATAACGAGAGCATAGCACTTGGCGGTTAAACCGCCAAGTGGCCGCCAAGTGGATAAGATTTATCTAAAATTTGAAGAAGCCGAAAGCGTTTTGACGAAGAGCAAACAAGACTACCTTTTAGGTTCCGGCTTGTAAAGATCCTTATCAATTTTCCGGTCAAAACAGATTTGGCCGGTGCCATGCGTCCAGTTTTCGTTGCCGTAGTAAATATTTTCAAGCGGATAGGCGGCTGGGATGGCACGTTTCGGGGCGTTAGCGGACATTTGGTCTAAACTCGGCAGATTAAATGCCGCGCAGAGTTTGAAATTCTCTTTATCTATAATGTCATAAGTGTATTGAGTGCCGGATTCGGGGTCTTTAGGAATGGCGATGCCGCGGATGGGGTCGTCCAGCTCGCCCAACGTTTTCGGGAGCGCGGCTTTTTTAATCCAGAAATTAATTATTTCAGATTGGATAAGCTGGAGATGCTGGACTCTTTGGTCGTCAAATTTTCGGGCGCGCTCTTCTTTCGGAGAGCCGACAAGGAAAAACCCGGTGACAATTGCCGCGATCATTATTAAAGAAGTCGCGTAGGCAAAACTTTTATGCGGCGCCCTGTTTTTTAAATCCAAAAGATAATACCAAAAGATAATCGCGGCCATTGCCAGTACTACCAGAATTTTAAGCAAAAATCTTGCCGTCAATTCGCCCTGTAGAAGGTTGTAAATCAACGCCACCAAATCGCCGATGATTATTATCCCAGCCAAAAAAAGAGTGAAATAAAGAAGCCATTTTCTTATTTTCATCTCGCGCTTTTCCGGCATAGCGGCGTAGCCTTTGTTTAAAAACCAGGTTGCCCAAATATAAACCGGGAAAATCACAATCAAGCTCGCTATCGCCCAGCGGACGGACGAGCGCGCGGCAAGAAGTGTGTAATAATTTTCCGAAAGAGCGTCCGGAAGCCAGATGTTGATATAGCTGAAAATTAAATTTATAAACATCCCCGCGCTCACATAAAGCGCGATTATATTCAAAAGCTGTAAAAACACGTCTTTCGGCCCCGCCTTTTCGGCGGGCAAGCCTGTTTTTTCATTCATAAGCCAAATATAACACTTTTTGCCGAGGCTCTCAATCCACAGCTTGTGCGTTGCGATACTGAATGTTTTTGTGCTATACACTAAGGTGGAGTAGAAAGGGGGACTATATGAATTTAACCGATAGGGAATTAAAGGGCTTACAAAAAGCACGCGAAGCAATTCTAAAGAGTTTAAATAATGGCGCTTATTGGCGCCCCGCGCGTTCTGCGGCGCAATGTGTTGTTTGTGCGGGAGCGATGCTTGATTCTCCGGACGGCCTTACTTGCGGATTGCCTAGATGCCGGGACGGTTTGATTGATATGACTATTGACGGCGAAAGCGAAGCGTGTGAAAAAGTTGAGAAACTTCAAGAACAGGTTGAAAAGCTTCAAACAACACTGGATGAATCTGAAAAGCTTAACAATACTCTCGAAAACCAATTGAAGTCATCATACACGCCAGAAAAGTACAAAGAGCTTAAAACCAAAGCTGATGAGGCCTGCGAGATTCTCCATCAACTTTTCCCAACAGTAAACGAGGACGACCCCGCCATTGGCATCATCGCACGCACTATACGAGATATAGAAAATATGGATGCCTGACTTGGTGGATGAGCACAATAGGAAGAGTAGCTTATGAGGGTTCATGAGGGTAGATTTATACTTGCCCTCTTTTTATTTTTATCTAAATTTTTTGCCGAGGCCCCAGAAATCGCCGGCGCGGAGGCTCGCTAACGCCAAGAGCGCCGCGGCATAAATTATATGCTCGTCAACTATAAAAGCGTGCGCGCTGGGATAAGGAAAAGCGAGAATCGGAAAATAGTAAAACAACATAAGAATCGCGCCAAGCGGCGCACTGAATCTGATGAACACGCCGAGAATCAAAGAAACGCCTAGCAAGGTCAGGCCCCACTCGTTTACGAAATTAATGACCGGAAGAGTTCCGGGGCTTGTCAGCCTCTGGTAAAAATCGGCAAAAGTTTTCGCTCCTTTCAAATATCCTGCCGCTGACCATTGAGGGTCAAGCACTTTCGTTATGCCGGCGTAGAACATTAGCCAACCAATCGATATGCGGAGCAGAAATAATGATATTTTGTGAAGCTGTGCCATATTATTTTTTTTAAATTTTTAATTAAGCGGCCAGCCAGCCCCCGTCCACGTAAAATGTGGAGCCGGTGATGTAGCTCGCTTCATCCGACGCTAAAAAAACGACCGCGGCCGATACCTCTTCAGGCCTGCCGATTCTTTTTAGCGGAATTTTTTCTATATATTTCTTCAACTCTTCTGTTTCTGCTCCGGCTCGGAGCATGGGCGTATCTATAGCCCCCGGGGCAATAGCGTTCACATTAATGCCCAAAGGCGCCAATTCAATAGCTAACGTTTCGGTCATACCGATTATTCCTCCTTTGGAAGCGGTATAATGCGCACCCCATTCAATTCCTATGCCAACTTGCCCTGAAGCAATTGAAGAAATATTAATAATCCGCCCTCCGCCAGCCGGCGGATTATTTTTCGCCATTTCTTTTGCCGCCCGCTGGGCACAGAGAAACTGGCCTTTCAAATTTATATCAAGAGTTTTGTCCCATTCGTTTTCCGTAATTTCTAAAAATGCTTTGGGGTTAAAAATTCCGGCGTTATTCACCAAAATATCCAATCGCCCGAATTTTTTTATAACTTCGTCAAAAACTTTATCTACCTCTTCTTTATTTGAAACGTCCAGTTTAAAACAAACCGCCTCGCCCTTGCCGGATTTTATTTCATCCGCCACCGACTGGCATTCCCCGGCGTCAATGTCGGTTATGACAACTTTCGCGCCCTGTTCTGCCAAAGCCAAAGCGTGAGCTTTTCCCATTCCGCGGCGCGCCCCTGTGACCAAAGCGACTTTATCCGTGAGGTCGAACATATTTTTATTGTATTATATTTTCAATTTCCGCTCAACGCGCTTTAAAAGCACGGCATTAGCGGCGACTATGATAGAAGAAGCGGACATTAATAGGGCGGAAATTTCGGGGCGCAAAGACCAGCCGAGCGAAGTATAAAAAACGCCCGCCGCGACGGGAATCGCAAGCACGTTATAAATCGCCGCCCAAAAAAGATTTTGTTTCATTTTTACCACAGTCGCTTTGCTTAAGCGGATGGCGGCAACAATGTCGTAGGGGTCGGATTTCATTAAAACAATATTTCCGGTTTCAATCGCCACATCCGTTCCAGCGCCTATGGCGATGCCGATATCAGCTTGCGCCAAGGCCGGCGCGTCGTTTATTCCGTCGCCGACCATGGCCACGAATTTTCCCTCCTCTTGCAACTTACTGACCCATTTTGCTTTATCAGCTGGCAGGACTTCGGCGAACACCCGATCAATTCCAAGTGCTTTGCCGATGCCTTCGGCTACTTTCGTGTGGTCGCCGGTAATCATCACAACCTCCATTCCAAGATTTTTGAGCGCTGAAATGGTTTTTTTGGAATTTACGCGCGCTGGATCCGCGGCGGCGACAATGCCTGCGAAAACTCCGCCGACCGCGAGCAAACTCAAAGTTTTTCCTTCTCCGGCGAGCCGGTCAAGGGCGCCGCGCCCGAGCTCGGTAGAGACGCCGTTATCTCGAAGCAGTTTTTCCGTCCCAGCTAAGATTATTTTGCCGCCGATCCGCGCTTTAAGCCCGTGACCCGCGAGCGACTCAAAATTTTCCATGGGTTTTAGCGGCAAAGTGCCACGTTTTTCAGTTTCTTCAAAAATAGCTTTCGCAAGCGGATGATTGGATCCAGCTTCGAGGCTGGCTTCGTAGCGCAAAATTTCATGTTCGCTAAAATTATTAAAAGCAACAACATCGGAGACTTTCGGCTTCCCATCGGTAAGGGTGCCGGTTTTGTCCAAAATAATTGCGTTGATTCTTGAAGTATTTTCCAGGGTCGCGGCGTCTTTTATTAAAATATTATGCTTGGCGCCAATGCCAGTGCCTACGGCGACCGCGGTTGGAGTCGCGAGCCCCAAAGCGTCAGGGCAGGCGATTACAATCGCGGATATCGCGAAAGTCAGCGCTGTCAAAAGTGCCGCGCCCGCTATAAAATACCAGCCCAAAAACGCCGTGATTCCAGAGCCGACGGCGACCAGCACGAGCCAACCGGCGGCTTTATCGGCGATGCGCTGGCCGGGCGCTTTGGAATTTTGTGCGGTTTCGACCATTTTGATTATTTGAGCGAGCACCGTCTCCGAGCCGACTTGTGTTGCTTTGAATTCAACCCTGCCGGTTTGGTTTACCGAGCCACCGATGACTTTATCTCCGATTTTTTTCGCCACAGGAATTGATTCGCCGGTGACTAGCGATTCATCAATTGAGGATTCTCCTTCTGTAATAATTCCATCCACCGGCACTTTATCGCCGGGTCTCAACACCACAATATCGTTATGGACAATTTCAGCGCTGGGAATCGCGATTTCCATACCACTTCGGATGACTTTCGCCTGCGGCGGCACAAGGTCAAAGAGCGCGCGCAATGCGTCGGATGTTCCGCGGCGCGATTTCATTTCCATCCAATGGCCAAAAAGAACAAAAGTCACCAAAAGCGCGGCGGCTTCGTAGAAAGTTTCATTTCCTCCGATTATAGTGAGCAAGACGCTGAAAAAATACGCCGCGAGCACGCCGGTCGCGATTAGAACCGACATATTTAATTTACGGGCTTTGAGCGAATAATAAGTTCCGGTGATGAAAATGGAGCCGGTCCAAAAAACAATCGGCGTAGTCAGAATCAAAAGCAGCCAGTTCGCCGGAATAAGGGTAGGAAGATTAAATTTAAAATAATTAAGCCCCAAGGGGGAATACAAAACGATGGGGATGGAAAGAATAAAAGAAACCCAAAACCGGCGCCGCATATCTGCTTCCATGTGCTTGGCCATATGCGGGCTAGCCATTGAATGATTATGATTGTGATTCATAGTAATGCGATTTTAATAGTTGCCAAAAAGAAATAATGCCAAGAGCGCTGAAAAGCAAAATTGGGAACCACACAGACCCGATCCACGGCCATGGAATTAGAAAATACACGTCAATAGCGCCGAGCGAAGGCGGCCAGCGCAGAAAGGTGTACAAAAATAAATAATATCCGATATCCCAAAGCGAGAAAGCAAAAATAAACACCCACAATTTTTCTTTCAGCCGGTCAAAAGCCAAAAAACTAACGGCTGCGAGCATAACTATTGTTGCCGCCTCGCGCCACATTTCCACCCGCAGAATTTTCCACGGAATAATTTGAAGGTCCGCCGCGGTTTGTATGAAAAACCCTTTCGGATAGTATAGTTCGCGGAGATACACCACCACTGCGGCTTCAACCAAAGCCATGGCGAGCGCGTATACAGCAAGCGTGATAATTTTTTTAGTTTTCATTCAATTCTATTAGGCGGTTTTCATGAAACGGTTATGCAGCCACGCGAATACATACGCGGTAATATAGGCAAGAACAACAACTTCAACAAATCCGTAAATAACTTCCGGAAAACTTACCTTAGCTTTCAAATCAATAAGATGGACTATCCAGCTGAAAAGTTTCATCGCTAAATCCGGCACTATAGCGACCAAGGCCGCGCAAATAACGTACCAAACGCCCATAGTCGCGCCGGCCGCCAAAGCGAATTTATTTTTATCAAGTTCCATAATTTTTAATTCTAATTTTAATATTTTTTTCGACCTTTATTTTAATTATAACCCGCAGCCGCCGCTTTTTGGCTGTTCTTCTTCCAGCCCGCAGCCGCTTCCTCCTTGAGATTTCACTTGCGGGACCAAAGCCGCGATCCTGCGAAAACCTGAAGCGCTTGAATAATCCAGCCCCAAGATTTCTTTTGGATCAATTGCGGAAAGTGTCTGATTTTTTGAAGCAAAGTAGCGCGCGATTGTGGAGTATTCTTCCGGAAACCAAAGCGAATTAACTTGCAAAGCTGCTTGATACATCTGCTTTTCGTTAGCGCCTCGGGAGGCAAGAAGCTCCAGAAGCCCTAGCATTGCCATGCCGTGGTTGCAGTCCGGAAAATGGGTTGGATTATTACAGCACGGCCGGTAAATATTTTTACTTACGTTTTCCACCAGCGCTTGTTGCTCCGGAGTCAGCTCAAAAAAAACGTGCTTGCTGTAATGATCCATCGCGCCGCCTTTGGTAATGGTCCAGCCGCCGGTAGAAGCAAAATTTCCAATGTCACCGTATTGCGTCATTGGTCCCGCTTCTAAAATATCATTTTTCGCGCCGAGTCCCAACGCCCAGAGTAGATTTAAAATTATTCCAGAATTTTCCGAAGTAACTTTAAGGTTGCCGTTGTTTTCTCCGTAAAGTAATTCCTTAGTTTCTTTAGTCAATCCGCCTCGGTTTGCGTAAATCTCTTCAAATCTTTTCGCGTCAATCACGCCAGCGTTTATCATCTTCTTGCCCAAATCCCCCCAGCGGACCGGCAAAACGATCCCCTCCGATGTTTTTTGCTGCGGTTGAGTCTGCGGCTGATTTTGGCGATCTTGAGCGCCGCTTGTATAAAGCCATACCATCGCGAGGATGATCGTTGAAGCAAGAATGCTTGCCGGCAGCAAAGAATCTTTTTGTTTTATTTCGTTTTCCATAAATTTATTAATTTTAATTAACAGCAATTTTTCATTTTTTCTTCCAATAATTCGCGGGTTTTCGAGTCTTGAGGCAGAGCCGGCTTATCCCCACCGTTTCGTTTAACGAATAATAAATAAGCAAGCATTGCAAGAACAGCAATCTCCAAAATAAACACTTTAAAGCTTAAAATGCGCACTGCCCAGAAAGCGAGCAGCATGCCAACGCTGATTACGACCGGTTTTCTTTTGCCGATTTGGTAAGCGACGCCCACAACTGTCCCTCCCATGAGGAGCGTAATAAGTGGCAGAAAAATTTCGGGATTTAAATACCCGGATAAAACCAGCGCAGTCAGGAGAAGCCATGTTCCCGCGACCGCCGCGCAAATTGGGCAAATTTCCAGGCGCATATTTTTAGATAAGGAAAATAATCGCGCCCAAAATAATCATCGCAACCCCTCCGCCAAAGCGCATCAGGCGATTTTCTTTTTGCTGCCAGGCGCGGACTTTTTCAAGCAATGCTCCGTCGCTGGCCATAAGCAAGATGATTGCCAGCGGCAAAACGAAGACGACATTGTAGAAAATCAGATAACCCACGCCTTTAAGATAAGTCGCTTGGTCGTGTAGCAATCCCAAAACCATGAGATACGGCCCACCGGTGCATGGAAATTCGCAGAGGCCGACAAGCCCGCCCAAAAGAAACGCCGTCGGCAACGATGCTTTTTCCATAAGTTCAGCCATTTTGTGGTGAGCCGCGTGCGGAATGCGGAGCTTGATTGGAAAGGCCGGGAAAAATTCATTTATCACGTTGATGAATCCAAGCGCGACCAAAAGCCCTGCGCCGAGCTTGGCCATAAAATGAGGTGTTGAAAAGAGATGCAGGGTTTGCAGAAGCCCCAATCCTATGAGGAGGTAAACAAGAAAAATGCCGAAAATGTACGCGCCTCCGATTTTAAGAATGCCGGAGCGGAGTTTCCCGATGCTGAAGAGAAAAGCGATGGTCAGAAGCAGGATAGAAAAAGCGCAGGGGTTAATGCTGTCAATTAGCGCAGAAACTATTACGAGCGGTAAAAGCCATTTTCCGCCATTGCTCAAATTCCAGACGAAAGTTGTTCCAGCGCTGTCTGTTTTTAGGAAAAATACCAAAGCCAAGAGCAGGACGGCGATGCCCGCGAAAATAATTAAATTTTTGCTCATGGTGTTAAGGAGTTACCGTCGCCGAAAATTTAAGTTGAAGCGCTTCGCTGGCGCTATTTTCCAGATACACAGCCCGTTCTATCCGGCCGACTCCAGCGGGCCCGTGCGCGGCCGGGTCAAATACCACCTCAACTGCCGCTTCTTCGTTTGGCCTTATCGTTTCACTAATGCGTTGGGCGAAGCCGTGCCCCGGCATGCCGAAGGGCCCCGCGGCGCGGCTGCCGATTTTAAGCGTTGCTTCGGTGCACATGCAGGAAGTGTAAAGCTGATTTACGGCAAGAGGGTCGGAGCCCGTATTTTTTATCGCGAATGTTTTTGACACTTTTCCGGCGGCCATGGAAATGGAGCCGAAATCATAATTATTTTCTTGGGCGGTTAACGCGCCGTTTTTTCCCAAAACGGGCGAGGCGGGAGTTGATTGCGAAGCCGGGCGGGCCAGCCAGATGAAGCCGATAAGCACCGCCAGAATTACTCCGGCCCAGATGAATTGATTTTGGTTTTTTTTCATAAGAATTAAAATAATAAGAATAAAAACTGCAGAGTTTATATTTACGTCTTATGAAAAACTCGGACTATTTTCGTGAAGTGCGAGCCAGCTGATGAGCAGGCTTTTTTGAGGCAGAGATAAAACTGGGGGATTATACCATTTTAGGTATAGCGCCGGAAACGGCATTTTAAAATCAAAACTAAAGAGCAGGGCCAAAACGAATAGCGCGAAACCGAATAACACGGCCAAAGAAAAATTTCTGAAAGCGTCGGAATGAAAACTGAACAGTCCGGCGCGGCCGGTTTCACGCGCGCAATCAACGCCGTTAGCCGCGGCGGCGATACATCCGCTGTGCCCCTCGCCATGGTTCATCGCTAAAAATCCCAAAACAGCCACGCCTAGCAGACTGAATATTAAAAAGGTAGCGAAAGCCGATTTCATGATTAATTTGAGTGTAGCATATGACAAAATGCTTGCAAAGGTATAATATAGTGTTGTTTATGCGCAAAGTTTTGAATAAAAAGGTCTTCGTGGCAATGTCAGGCGGAGTGGATTCGTCCGTGGCGGCTTTGTTGTTGCAAAAACAAGGTTATGACGTGACCGGGGCGCATATGATTTGTTGGGAAGGATGTGAAAATAACGAAGATAAACAAGACGCGATGCGCGTTGCGGCGGTTTTAGGCATTCCGTTTTTGGTTTGGGATTTTAAAAAAGAATATAAAAAAGCCGTTTACGATTATATGATTTGCGAATATATGGCTGGCCGCACACCCAATCCGGACGTTATGTGCAATAAAGAAATAAAGTTCGGTATTTTTTTGAAGCGCGCACTGGAGGCGGGAGCTGACTTTATGGCGACAGGACATTATGTAAGAAAGTTTGGAAGCAAATTGTTTGCGGCCAAAGACAAAAATAAGGACCAATCCTATTTCTTGTGGACTTTGACGCAAGACCAGCTTAAACATTGCTTGTTCCCGATCGGGAATTATTTAAAAAGCGAAGCACGAGATCTCGCGCGCGGTTTTGGTTTGCCGGTGGCCAATAAAAAAGATTCGCAAGGACTTTGTTTTGTCGGCAAAGTTAATTTTGCGGATTTCATAAGGGAAACATTGCCTCAAAAATCAGGCGTGATTATGACGTCCGATGGCAAGAAAATTGGCGAGCATGATGGCGCACATTTTTATACCATTGGCCAAAGGCACGGTTTAGCGCTGGGCGGGCAAGCGGAGCCAGTTTATGTAGCAAAAAAAGATTTGGCAACGAATACTATAATGGTATCTCAAAAACAAGATTCAGCACTTTATAAAAGAGAATTGTTCGCGGAAAATTTTAATTGGATTGGTAATCCGCCGGCTGGCGGACCAGAAATGCCTTTTCCATGCCAAGTTCGTATTCGCCACCGTCAGCCGCTTCAGGCATGCTCTCTCTTCGGCGATGGGCGAGTCGTTTTTGATTTTCCCCAGCGCGCTGTAGCCCCTGGACAGTCGGCTGTTTTTTACCTGCCCGACGGCAAGCCGGGCAAGGATGAAGAAATGCTCGGGGGAGGCGTCATAGTCGTATAATTATCCTGCCTCTTGATTTTTTTCTTAGCTTGTGCTATGGTTAAAAAAGAAAGAAGGAGGACGTAAACATGGAAAATGGTCTCTCGGTAGATGAAAAAGTAGGGTCTTTATTTCAGTCGGATACCCTTATTCCGGCTCAATATTTTGAGACCTTGCGCAGTAAGGCCCAATTAGAGCCGGAAAAGGACCTCATGCTGGCAGTGCTGAAGGATGCGGTGACTTGCTTCCAGAAATATGTCGCCGCCCGCATCGGCAAAAGAAAGAGGATGTTTCGCGACGCGGAGGAGTGGGTTTTGGAAGAGGAAAAGGATTGGCTTTTTTCCTTCAATAACATCTGCGGTGCTTTGGGGTTTGACCCCCAATATATTCGCAAGGGGCTGGTGCGTTGGAAAGAGGAGCGGCTGGCGGGGAAAAACACCGCTAGATTGAAGCATTCGCGCAGGTAACTTTGGCGGCAGACGCAAAATTAGAGTGGCATAAGCGTCTGCCGCTTTTTTATTTTGAAAGCTTTAGCTTTCATCCCGACGTACGTCGGGATCATTGCTAAAGCAATGATTTTAATGCTAAAATAGCCCTATGTCTTCCGCAGAGCTTCGAGAAAAGTTTCTGGAATTTTTTAAAGAACGCGGGCACAAAATTGTACCATCTTCTTCTTTAATTCCAGACGACCTATCGGTGCTTTTGACCACCGCAGGAATGCAGCAGTTTAAGAAATATTATACCGAGCCGTCGCTTGCGCCCGCGCCTAATGTTGTTTCAATTCAAAAATGCTTCCGCACTTCCGACATTGATGAAGTAGGGGACGAATCGCACCTTACTTTTTTTGAGATGTTGGGGAATTTCAGTTTCGGAGGATATTTTAAGGAAGAGGCGATAAAGTACGCTAAAAAATTTTTGGAATCACTCGGGCTTAAAATTGAATACGTCACGGTTTTCGCGGGTGATGAAAAGACGCCGTTTGACGAGGAATCTTATAAAATCTGGCAATCGCTCGGCGTGAAAGACATCCGAAAAGCCGGCCGCGAGGATAACTTTTGGGGGCCGACCGGCACGGAGGGGCCTTGCGGTCCAACGACAGAAATTTACATAAACGGCGTGGAGATGTGGAACATTGTTTTTAATGAATATTACAAAAAACCTGATAGTACTTTTGAAAAACTGAAAACGCTAGGCGTGGACACCGGCATGGGGCTGGAGCGCCTCGCGATGGTCTCGCAGGGCAAAAAAACTATTTTTGAAACTGATTTATTTCAAAAACCATTTAAACTCCTTCCTGCTTATGGTATTGATGGCAGAGTTCTCGCAGACCATTTAAAAGGTAGTGTCTTTTTAATAGCTGATGGAGTCAGCCCATCCAATAAGGAGGCTGGTTATATTTTAAGAAGATTGATTCGACGTATTGCGGTAAGATGGAGGACAATTGGTCATAAATCATTTGAGTTGTTTATTCCAGAAATTGAAGGAGTAATAAATTATTACGATTTCTACAAAGAGTTAATGATAAACAAAGAAAAAATCATTAAAGAAATCAATGCGGAAATTAACAAATTTAATAAAACTTTAGAAAATGGACTGAATGAGTTTTTAAAAAAATATCCGGAAATTGAAGCTCAAATTAATGCCCCGAAAGAAAGAGGGACTTACAAATCTCATGACTTAAAAGTTATTTCTGGTAAAGATGCTTTTTATTTTCATCAAACTTACGGGTTAACAATTGATATTATAAAAGATTTAGTTCGGCAAGGCGGGCATTCTGTAGATGAGGAGAGTTTTAATAAAGAATTTCAAAAACATCAGGAAATATCCCGCGCTGGCATTGAGAAAAAATTCGGAGGGCATGGGTTGCTGCTGGATACGGGAGAATTGAAAGCCGCGGACGAAGCAGAGTTGAAAAAAGTAACAAGATTGCACACGGTGACGCATCTTTTGCAGGCAGCTTTGAGAAAAGTTTTGGGAGAAGGAGTAAAACAGGCCGGTTCTGACATCACGGCCGAGCGGACAAGATTTGATTTTTCGTTTGACAGAAAACTTACGGATGAAGAAGTTAAAAAAGTTGAAGATCTAGTAAATTTTGCGGTTGGTAAAAAATATCATGTTGAGATGAAAGAGATGGCTTATGAAGACGCCTTAAAATTGGGCGCGCAGCATTTTTTTAAGGAAAAATATCCAGCAAGAGTTAAAGTTTATTTAGTGGGGGATTTTAAGGTCGACCCGCCGGAAATTTTCTCAAGAGAGCTCTGCAGTGGCCCGCACGTCAAAAACACTTCCGAAATCGGCCGGTTTAAAATATTGAAGCAGGAAGCCGTCGGCTCCGGCATTCGCCGCATCCGTGCAACTGTGGAATAAGAAATTTTCTAATTTCAAGATTTGCATTTCTTTTGCTATCGCAAAAGAAAGTAAAATTAGTAATTGAGTGAAATTAAATGAAATTGAGTAAAATAAAAAGCCCCGTGAAGTCGGGGCCGATTGACCGGAATCTTAGACGGATTCAGCGCGGCTTAAGAAACACTCCGGATTGTATCTGTGTCGCCGAAGATGCTCTTTATAGACACGCTCGAGCGGGACCTTTCTGTTTTCAGCCTCTTGTTTTATCCCTTCACGCGTCCACCCGCCCATTTTTAGCCAAGTTATAAACCCTCGGCGCCTGTGATGGCGATTATAGTATACTCCGCATTTCCAAGGGCGACTCCAAAAATCGCTAAGCACATTGTCTACCGGCATGGTTTTTGTCCTCCTTCCCTGCCCAGCATCATAGCAATTGCTTAAAATTTGTAAATGGCGTGTTATAATACCTTCATGCTCTCATGGCTTTTTGGGAGAGAAAGAGGAAAAACGCATATCTTGGCGATTGACTTGGGGACAGCCTCCATTTCGGCTGTTGTCGCTGTTCGGTATGAAAAAAATTATCCTAAATCCATTGTTGACCCCTGCGAAATTTTGAAAGTTTTAAGGTATCCTATTGATTTATTCGGTTACAAAATAAATGGCGACGAACAAAAACTTCCCTATATTTTAAAAGACGGTTTTTTAAAAATATTCAAGGATGCTTACGGCGCTTCGCATCATGTTGACGCTGTCTTAATCGCTCTCTCTGATCCGTTCTTTGCGTATAAAAAAGCGCAACAAAAGATTGAAAGAGCCAATCCTGATAAAATTATTTCCGAAAGCGAAATTGACGCTATGGTAAAATCAATTGGAACGGACGTTGCGACCAAAAATCTTTTTGTTGTGGGGCGTGAAGTTTTGAGCGTCAAAATTAACGGCTATAGTATTGAAAACGCCGCAAGTTATAAAGGACGCGTGTTGGAGACTGAAATGATTTTTACTTTAATCAGTAGAACTTTAAAAGATTATATTGAAAATGCCAGAGAAAAATTTTTTCCGAAAGCAGCAACGCGCTATTATTCGGACTCAAGGGCTCTCTGGCGGTTGCTTAAGGCGACGGAGAATTTTACGGACCCGGTTTTAGTTGCAGATATCGGCGGGGAGGTTACGGAAATTTTCTGGGCTGACAAAAATAATATTGAGCACGCGGGGGCCTCGGCTTTCGGCATTCGCACTTTATCCAGAAGAATTTCCACTTCTTTGAAAATAGATCAGAAAGATGTGGAGGCAATTTTTAGAAAATACACTTCAGGAACTTTGGACGAAACTTTAAGAACGAAATTGGAGCGGGCGCTTTCTCCGGCGCTTGCCGATTGGTGGGCAAGCTTGAAAAACGTTCTTAAAAATACTTTTACGTCGATTTCGGCTGGGATTGTTCCTAAAAGAATTATAATTTCCGGGGGCGGGGCGGATTTCACTTTATTTTCCAGTTTTTTGAAAGATAGTTTTAAGAAAGATTTCGGCGCTGATATCGAGCCCCAAATTTTGCGAGCCGAAGCTTTTCAAGACATGCTTTACCCATCAGACCAGCTTGTGGGAGGAGGAGATATTATTTTATCAGCCCTTATTCTTTTCGCGGATGCAAAAAAAATCTAAAGAAAATTTTATAGACATAGTTCCCGCGAGCGGCAAACGCGTTATTTCAGATATCGTGTCGGCGCCAAAAAAAGAAATAACTTCTCAGTTTTTTAAAGAGCCATCACCAACCATCAAGGTTTTAAAACAGCGCGGGCGCCGGGGAAAAAGAGGCTGGGTGACTTTTATTATCTTGGTAGTTTTAACGGTTTTTATTTTAGGCAGTATGTTTTTTGCCGAAATGGAGGTGACGCTGACGCCTAAAACCGCTTCTTGGCAAATAGAAAAAACTTTAATTTTAAAGAGATACCAGGATCAGGCCCCCCCGGTTTTTAGGACTCTTACTTTGCCGGATATCAGAAGCGGTTTGTTTAAAGCGACGGAAAAAAGAACCGAGGACGCTAAAGCCGGAGGAGTTGTGGTTATTTTTAATAAATCAAGAGACGCGCAAGTCTTGATCGCTTCCACGCGCATGGAGGCTCCCAACGGAAATATTTACCGGATTCCCAAAACCATAGTGGTGCCGGCGGCCAAATCAGAAAGCGGGAAGCTGACACCTGGTTCCAAAGAAATCGCTGTTTTGGCGGACAAGCCTGGCGCTCTTTACAATTTAGGCCTTGCGGATTTTACTTTGCCAGGGCTAAAAGGAACTCTTAAATACGAACTGATTTTTGGCAGATCAAAAACAGAAATCCAGGGTGGTTCCGAGGGAGAACAAGTCGTTGTCGGAAAAAACGACCGGGACGCGGCGCTAGCCGGTTTAGTAAATGAAGCCCAAAAAGAAGCAGTTTCTATAATTTTGAAAAAGATTCCCCAAGAAGAATTTTTGCTTCCGGCATCCGTTGAATACATCGCGTTAAAAGAAGAAAGTAATCCGGTCGCCGGCGCTGTGGCCGACAATTTCACTTTCGATATGGAAGGCGAAATTAGGGCTGCGACTATGTCCAGAAGCGAACTTGAAACGGATTTACTGAAAGATAATCCGCGATTGGCTGGTTTTAACGGCGCGACGGTACGAATTAAAAATTTAGAAAATTTAAATATTAAATTAATCAATTATAAATTTGATGTTCCCAGCTTTACCATTCAGGTTTTTGGCATGGCCGAGGTGGAGGTTGTGCTGGACCAAGTAGCCGTTAAAAATAAAATAATAGAAAAAGACATTTCATCGGCCAGCACGCTTCTGGGCGAATACCCCTATATTTCGCGGGCGGAAATAAATTTTAAACCCTTCTGGATAGGCCTATTTTACAAAAAACCTCCTAAAGACCCCAGCCGCATTGACATTATTTTAAGGTAATGCTAAGGTTGCGATAGATATACTCGTTAGTATCCAAAACTACTTCAAGGAGGATATATGAACTTTCTACTTAAGGGATGGAATCCATGCCTGGCTTTGGGCTGGAAAACTACTACAGAAATTAATTTTCCAGCGGAAGATGAAGACGATGCGTGGAAAATTGTCAAAGAGCAACATCCGCATATCCAAGAAAGAAGACTGTTTCGAGAGGTAGAACCAACGAAGTAAAAATGTTTTGGTGCGGACAATCAGCAGGAAACTTCAAAATTAAAATTCGATAGGAGGATTGATGAAAAAGAAAAGGAAGCAATCTGGAATAAAAAAGAGCAAAAAACAAAATGTCAGTTTTGAAAATAGACATCAAATCACTTTTCAATCTTGGGATTCCATACTCAAAGCCCTAAGGCCGCTAAAGGACCCAAAGGGTGGTTATGTACGCTGTCCAGAATACGATCATTGGTAAAATTTTGAAGAATCCTCAGAGACTATACGTTGAACATAAATTAAATAATGGGCGAACAAGTTTAAACTTTAGTAGCCCACCATTTTTTCTTATGATTATATAGTCCGAACAAGTTTAATTGACTATCCAGGATAGTCAATTTTTTTATATTGACAGCTTTTTAGGCATCATGCTATTTTGGATATATGGCAACAATTACTATTCCAAAAGAACTGGCGCAAAATAAAGATTTAATAGCTGTACCGCGCAATACCTACGGCGAGTTTTTGACATGGCTTAAAAAAATAAAATCAGCAAGGACTTTCAAGCCAACTAAAGCAGAATTGAAAGCATTAGCGCGCGGCAGAAAAAATTTTGCTAATGGAAATTACGTTACTCTGAATCAATTGGATAATGAACTGGATCGTAATAGTTGATAGTTATGCGAAAAAATTTCTTAAGCGAATGCCTCGGCACGATGTGGAACGGGTTCGTGCCGCGCTTCAAGAGCTAATCTACAATCCTTATGCTGGGGATATCGAAAAAATGGAGGGTCGAGATGCTTGGCGGAGACGTGTTGGTAATTATCGAATTTTTTACGAAATACATGAAAAGAGATTGCTTATATATGTTTTTGAAATCAAACGCCGTACTAGCAACACATATTGACATTGTTTTAAAGGAGAGCTAGTATGGGAGAACATTCTTGTCCGCCGGCAGGCGGGCGCCTAAAGGGTGATTTTTAATGCCAGCTTCGTCAAAAGACACAGAGGTCAAAGAAGGGCAGGTAATCGAGGCGTTGCCTTCGGCAACTTTCCGTATTTTGCTCACGGATGGCCGCGAGGTTTCGGGCTATCTTTCCGGCAAGATGCGTGTCAATTATATAAAAGTGCTGGTAGGCGACAAAGTGCTGGTTGAATTCAGCCGGTACGATGACTCCCGCGGGCGAATTATTAAAAGATTATAAGTACGCGCCCCGTTAGAAATCGCGGACGCAAAAATAAAAGCATGATATATAACAAAAGGTCAAAATTTATAGGCAATAATCCAGTACGCGACGCGCTTTTTGCGTCTGCGTCCTATTTCTAACGGGGTGAGAGTAAGAGCTTCCGTAAAACCAAGATGCGCTAATTGTAAAGTCATCCGTCGGGGTGGCCGCATCTTTATTACTTGCAAAAATCCGAAGCATAAGCAAAGGCAAGGTTAAATTTATTTTATGGTAAGAATCGCGGGAGTAAATATTCCGGACAGCAAAAAAATTCCAATATCCTTGACCTACATTTATGGTATTGGGCATCCTTTGGCCGGGAAAATTTTAACCTCTGCCAAAGTTGACAAAAGTAAGCGGGCCAAAGACTTGACTCCGCAAGAAGTCGGGAAACTCCGCGACATTATTGAAAAAAGTTATAAAGTTGAGGGAGAATTGAGACGCGAGCTCATTTTGAATATTAAAAGATTAAAAGACATCAAATCCTACCGTGGGACACGCCACATGCGGGGCTTGCCGTCGCGAGGCCAAAGGACCAAAACCAATTCCAGAACGCGCCGAGGTAATATCAGAAAAACCATGATGTCCGGTAAGCGTAAAATGGAAAAGAAATAAAATGGGCAAAAAAAGAATCATTCAAAAAATTGATTTGACTACCGATGATGGTAGAGCTTCAGCGATTAAATCCACGCAATTGAAAAAGAAATTCTCCGATGGCGTGGTTCACATTCTTTCAACCTACAATAATACGATTATTTCCATAACTGACCCGAAAGGCGATATAATTTTATCTTCCAGCTCCGGAGCTTTGGGATTTTCTGGCGCCAAAAAGGGGACGCCTTACGCTTCCACAAAAGTCGCCGAGTTTTTGGGAGAAAAATCCAAAGCGGCCGGCATTAGAAATCTAGGAATATTGGTAAAAGGCGTGGGTTCGGGCCGTGACGCGGCTTTGCGCTCTTTCGCCGCCCAGGGCTTTGAAATTTACGCTATCCGCGATATTACCCCCATACCGCATAACGGCCCGCGGGCGCCAAAGCCGAGGAGAGTTTAAAAATAAAAACAATGAGAACCACGATTACTTGTAAAATGTGCCGGCGCTTGGGAATGTCAGTGTGCGGACGCGAAAAGTGCGCCTTAAAAAGAAAACCTTATCCGCCCGGAGTGCATGGCAAAAGTTTTCGAAGAGGCCTTTCGGAATTTGGCCAGCAGCTTAAGGAGAAGCAGAAAGTGAAATTTCTTTACGGCCTTCGTGAGACGCAGTTTAGAAATTATATTGACAAAGCCGTGGCCCAGCGCGCTACTCCGTCAGGGGAAGCGATTATCAGAAATTTGGAAATGCGTTTGGACAACGTTATTTACCGTTTGGGGCTCGCGCCGACTAGAGCTGGCGCCAGACAGATGGTAAACCACGGGCATATTATGGTAAATGGCAAGCGCGTGAATATTCCTTCTTATCAATTGAAAGTAGGAGACGCTGTGAATATTCGGCTGGGAAGCTTGCAAAAGGGCGTTTTTATGAATTTGGCTATGGCTCTCAAAAAGTATGCTCCGCCGGGATGGCTGGAATTGGATAAAACAAATTACACCGGCAAAGTAATTGCTTACCCTCCCGCAGATGATTTAATAAGATCTTACAATTTAAGTTCAATCGTCGAATATTATTCGCGTTAATCATTATTATTAATAATATTTAAATAATTTTTTATGGACCACAATATTGTTTTATCGGCGCACACCAGAATTGTTTCCGAAGAAGACACTAAAGGGACGTACGAAATAGACGGTCTCTATCCGGGTTACGGGCACACTTTAGGCAATGCTCTCCGCCGCATCATGCTTTCTTCTTTGCCGGGCGCAGCTGTTACTAAAATAAAGATTGAAGGAGCTAACCACGAATTCGCGACTCTGCCAGGAGTTTTGGAGGACATGGTTATGATTTTGCTGAATATCAAACAGCTTCGTTTCAAGCTTCACGGCAATGAACCGGAAACCGCGACTGTGGAAATTAAAGGGGCTAGAGAGATAAGAGGCAAAGACATAAAATGCCCTACCCAGCTTGAGGTGATGAACAAGGATTTACATATTGCCACGCTCACCGCAAAAAACGCACAATTTTCCGCCGAATTTACCGTGGAAAGGGGAGTCGGTTTCGTGCCTTCCGAAGAATTGGTAAAAGATAAAGTGGCTGTGGGCGTGATTGTTTTAGACGCCATTTTTACCCCCATCAGGCGCGTGACATATGAAGTTGAAAACATGCGAGTAGGCGACAGGACTGATTACAACCGTTTGCGACTTTTTATTGAAACGGACGGCACCATCTCCGCGAGGGATGCCTTAAAAGAAGCCATAGCCATCATGAGGAAGCAGCTTACTGAGATGGATATTTTTGAAAATGAAAACGGTCAGGCAGAAACGTCGGTTAAAGAAAAAGCCGGCGAAGATTCTTTTTCTGAAATGAAATTATCCGCCAGAACAAAAAACGCGCTCATAGCCTCCGGTCTCGGGTCTCCGCGGGAGCTCGCGGAAAAATCGGAGGCGGAATTGAAAGATTTTGACGGCGTAGGAAATAAAGCTGTATCCGAAATCAAAAAAGCTCTGGCTAAGTTGGGATTATCATTACGCGAATAAATGAAAAAGAAACGGAAATTCAATAGGGAGCGGAACCAAAGGCGGGCGTTTTTAAAAAGCCTGGCGGTTGCTTTGATAATGAAAGGGAAAATAAAAACAACCATAGCGCGCGCCAAAGAATTAAGAAGTGTCGCCGAGAGGCTGGTAACGCGCGCCAAAAGGCACCAAGCGCATTCTGCCGAATACCGCGAGTTGAGAAAAAATTTGCCGAAAGCTGCCGCCCAGAAACTAGTTAAAGATATCGCGCCGAAATACAAAGAAAGAAACGGCGGGTACACCAGAATTATTAAACTTCCTCCCAGAAAAGGGGACGCCGCTAAAATGGCCTTTATTGAATTTATATAAAATTATGAAAAAAGAGATAATCATAAACGCTAAAAATAAACGGCTGGGAAGAATTGCGTCGGAGGTTGCCAAAGCGCTCCGCGGAAAAACCGAAGCGGATTTTTTGCCAAACCGGACGGTTTTGCCGAAAATAATAGTAAAAAATGTGGATTTGGTTGATATTTCAGAAAAAAAATTAAAAGAGACAGAACACGCGCGCTACTCGGGATACCCGGGCGGCAGGAAAGTTTCCAGTGCTTGGGAGGTGGCCAAAAAGGACAAGCGCCTGGTTTTCCGGCACGCTGTTTTGGGCATGCTTCCGCATAATCGCTTGAGAAAAATTATGATTAAGAATTTAATAATCTACCATGGCGAAGATAAATAAAGATAATAAATATTTTGAAGCGGTAGGGCGCCGAAAAACTTCGGTTGCCCGCGTGCGCCTTTTTAGTGAGAAAAATTCTTCGCCGAATATTTCTGTAAATCAAAAGCCATACGCAGTTTATTTTCCAACTGCGGAGCTTAAAAGAATCGCCGAAGACGGCTTCAAAATAGCGCGCGCGGAGAAAGAATACAAAGTTGTGGCAAAGATATCAGGCGGAGGAATTCATTCTCAAGCAGAAGCTCTAAGACACGGCGTCTCGCGCGCTTTGCTTCTGGTTGACCAAAATCACCGCAAACTCTTAAAATCCGCGGGCTTCCTAAAACGCGACCCGCGGATGAAAGAACGCCGCAAATTCGGCCTCAAAAAAGCCCGCAAAGCCCCCCAGTGGGCGAAGAGGTAAGGGTAAATAAAAATAAAAAGCCCCGTCGCGGATGGCGGGGCCTGCTCAATTTTGCGAAGATATGAAGTCCGGAACCCGTCGCCAGGTTATGATGTAGACGGAATCATACCCCTCTGGCGATTTAACCCTACGTTGCGAGCAGTGTGGATTAATATGTCTCTTGTCTTTGCTATCACAAACGAAAATAACGCCTTCAATATTCAGAGTTTCTTCGCAATTTTGAGCGGGTTCTATTTGTGCTTTTTTAGCCATAGAGCCCTCCCTTCCGCTTCTATTATAAGCAGATAAAGAGTGGCTTGTCAATGATTGCAAAATAAAAAAGGGTGGTAGGATTACCAGCCCTTAAAACAAGAATTCGCTCTTAGGTCAAGCGGAACGAAATACTATCGCGACTGCCTGATGCACGATGTCAGGGATTTGGCTAATGTTTCTTATTGATTCCTTGGTTTCATCCCCAATATCGAGAACAGTTGCGACAACCCGTCGCAGGAAAGTGCCGATATCTACCCCGAGCTCCCTGATTGTGTCAATGGGCACAACAAATTGTTGCTCTTCAGTTGTGTGCACAAGAAACAATCGGAAGCCGTTGTCTTCTCTAATCCGCTTCTTGATTGCAACCATCTCCTGCATGGTAAAATCACCATCCAGTTTGATTGCAATCTCTCCTTTCGGGTACACCATTACTTTCATATTCATCCTCCTTCTAGGTATAGATTAATTTCATTCCTGCTTTTCGATCCTCTAGGTTCCGCTTGGCTCGCCGGAGATTTTCAATGGCACTGTCAATCATCCATGCGAGTTTTTCTTTATCCACTGTTTCTCGAGCTTTCCTCAAAAATAGTAACCGTTTCCATAATCCTCTAAGGGAAAAGCAACTTGGCTTCTCCCCTATGACGACAGCAACTTCTTTTGTGTTAAGCTCTTCTATGCATATATGCATATGGCCCTCCTTTTTGGAGCTTAAAGCTCCTCTGATTTCAGCTTATGCAGAAAAATTAAAAAAGTCAAGCCTGCCTACCGGCAGGCAGGCGGAGAAACCAACGGCCTGATTTTGCGTTAGCACTCTTGTATAGAGAGTGCTAATTTGCTATAATTTTTTATTATGCGTTTAGACAGCAGAAAAGAAAATATTTTGGATTTTATCGTGCGGGATTATGTCCGGACGGCCAGCCCCGTGTCTTCCGAGCGTGTCAATAAAAAAGTGAGCTTGGGCGTGAGCCCGGCAACTATCAGAAATACCATGCTGGAGCTGGATAACGGCGGTTTTTTGGAACAGCCCCACACCTCCGCCGGCCGGACCCCTACGGATAAAGGTTATCGTTATTTTATTCAAAATCTAATGCGTCTTAAGGAGCCAGAGGCCTATATCCGGCGCTCAATGGATAAAATTTTTGTGCAGCCTGGCGAAATATTTGAGGAATTAAATAGCGCCATCTCCGGACACCTCGGGCTTTTTTCGGCGATTTTTTTGGAAGACGAAAACAGATTTTTTAAGCACGGCTTGTCGGAAGTTTTGAAAGAGCCTGAATTTATGGAACAAAACCGCGCGGTTGATTTTGTTAATTTGACCGAGCATTTGGAAAAAGTCGTGTCGGAAATCTTCGGCGGACAGAACAAAAAATCGGAGGAGCCAGAATTCACGATTGGTGAATTCGGAATGGCCGGAATGCTTTTTGAAGATGAAAATTGGGGGAGGTTTGCCATGATATCTTTGGGCCCCCGCAGGATGAATTATGAAAAAGCTGGGTCGGTTTTAAAATATGCAAAGGGGGATGTTTCCCGACGTAAAGTCGGGACCCCGACTTCGTTATTAAAAAATATTATTAGTGCGTCGGGGAAAAATAAAAGAAGGAAATAATATGGATGATGACGTGGAAATTATTAATGAGGGAGATGAGGAAACGGCCAAAGACAAGCTGACGAAACTAAAAGAAGAGCTGAAGGCGGTGAAAAACGAGCGGGACAATTATCTGGCTGGCTGGCAGAGAGCGAAAGCAGATTTTATAAACGCGAGGAAGGATGAAGAAAAAGCCAGGGCTGAATTTGCCAAATTTGCCGCAGAGAAAGTTTTAAGAGAAATGCTGGCGGTGGCTGATTCGTTGCTTGCTCGCCGAAGCTTTGGCAAAGACGGGGAGGATCCCATCCATAATCAATTAGTTGATATATTAAAAAAAGAAGGAGTTCTGCCGATTGAGGCGCTGGGGAAACAATTTAATCCGTTGGAGCATGAAGCGCTGGAGAAAAAAGAAGTTTTAGACGAAACAGAAGATAATGCGGTGGTGGAAGAATTACAGAAAGGATATATGATTTATGATCGGGTCTTGCGACCCTCCAAAGTAAAAGTCGGGGTTTATAAATCTCAAAATTAAAAGTTAAAATATAATAAAATATTATGGCAAAAATTTTAGGAATAGACTTGGGAACGACCAACTCCGCGATGGCGGTCGTGGAAGGGGGAGTCCCGAAAATATTGGAAAACGCGGAGGGCGCGCGCACCACGCCCTCAATGGTCGCGTTTTCAAAAACAGGCGAGCGCCTGGTCGGCCTTTTGGCAAAAAGACAGGCAGTGACCAACCCCAAAAACACCATTTTTTCGGTAAAACGATTGATTGGCAGGAAATTCGGCGATACGGAAGTTAAACGCGATAAAACCTTGTTGCCTTATGAAATCAAAGAATCGGCCAACGGCGGAGTGGACGTAAAAATAAATGAAAAATGGTACCGGCCGGAAGAAATTTCGGCGATGATTTTAGCGAAATTAAGAACCGACGCCGAAGCCAAGCTGGGAGAAAAAATTGAAGAAGCCATCATTACCGTGCCTGCTTATTTTGACGATGCCCAAAGACAAGCAACCAAAGCGGCCGGCGAGATTGCTGGTTTGCAAGTTCGCCGGATTTTAAACGAACCCACAGCCGCGGCTTTAGCCTACGGATTAAATAAAAAGAAAAATGAAAAAATAGTGGTTTACGATTACGGTGGAGGCACATTCGACCTTTCCGTTTTGGAAATTGGGGATGATACCATTGAAGTCCGTGCCACGGGAGGCGACACGCATTTGGGAGGGGACGATTTTGATCAAAAAATTATCCAATATATCGCTGTGGAATTTAAAAAAGAATCGGGCATTGATGTCACCAAGGATGTTTTGGCTCTTCAGCGCCTGAAAGAAGCTGCGGAGAAAGCCAAGCACGAGCTTTCCACCACGGTTGAGACGGAAATAAATATTCCTTTCATCACATCCGACGCCTCCGGCCCGCGGCATCTTTTGATGAAATTCACCCGTGCCAAACTGGAAGAGCTGGTAGGAGATTATTTAAATAGGTCTTTTGAGATTACTAAGAAAGTGGTGGATGAATCGGGTTTTAAAATGCAGGAAATTGACGAAATAGTTTTGGTCGGGGGCCAAACGAGAATGCCAGCGATTCAAGCGGGCATTAAAAAACTTTTTGGGAAAGAAGCTAATCTTTCCATAAATCCGGACGAAGTTGTGGCAGTAGGCGCGGCGGTGCAGGGCGGAATTTTGCAGGGCGACGTGAAGGACGTTTTGCTTTTGGACGTCACCCCGCTTTCTTTGGGTATTGAGACCTTGGGGGGAGTGATGACCAAAATTATTGAAAAAAATACTACGGTGCCAGTAGCGCGTTCACAGGTTTTCTCGACCGCCGCAGACAACCAAACTTCCGTGGAAATTCACGTTTTGCAGGGCGAGCGCGAGATGGCGGGAGATAACAAAACCCTCGGCAGATTTATTTTGGATGGGATTCCTCCATCGCCTCGCGGCATGCCGCAGGTGGAAGTCAGCTTTGATATTGACGCAAACGGAATTTTATCCGTAAAAGCCAAGGACAAGGCGACGAATAAAGAGCAATCCATCAGGATTGAAGCTTCCACGGGGCTTTCTAAAGATGAAATTGAAAAAATGAAAAAGGACGCGGAACTCCACGCCGAAGACGATAAAAAGAAAAAAGAATTGGTTGAAGCCAAAAACCGCGCGGACGCTTTGGTTTACACCGCAGAAAAGTCGTTGCGCGATGCGGGTGACCTGCCTGACGGCAAGGCAGGCAAAATTGAACAGGGGATAAAAGACGAAGTTAGCCAAAAAATAGAGGCACTTAAAAAAGTTAAAGACGGAGACGATGTCGCTGGAATCCGCTCCGCTGAAACGGAGCTCGCCCAATCTCTCTCCAAAATCGGCGAAGCGATGTATAAAAAACCGGAAGATGGCAGTGGCGGAGATAAATCGGGCCCTGACATCAAAGACGCCGATTTTAAAGAAGAGGGAGAGGATAAGAAATAAAAATGTCTAAAGACTATTATGAAATTTTGGGGGTGCGAAAGAATGCTTCTCAAGAAGAAGTAAAAAGGGCGTACCGAAAATTGGCGCATCAGCATCATCCTGACAAAAAAAGCGGGGACGAAAAAAAGTTCAAAGAAATCAACGAAGCCTATCAAATTTTGGGGGACGAGCAAAAACGCCAACAGTACGATCAGTTCGGTAAGACTTTTTCCGGACAGGGCACGCAAAGCGGGTTTGAAGGTTTTGATTTTTCTGGTTTTGAAGGTTTCTCCGGCCAAGGCGGATTCGGCGCGGACTTGGGCGATATTTTTGAAGATATTTTAGGCGGTTTCGGAGGATTTGAGCGTGGCGGCAGAAGAAAACAATCGCGCGGCAGCGATATTTCTTTAGGCATTGATGTTTCGTTTAAGGAATCAGTTTTTGGCGGACGGAGAAGCGTGGTTATTGAGAAATCAAAAAAATGCGAAATTTGCAAAGGTTCCGGCGCGGAGCCGGAGAGCTCGCTCAAAAAATGCCAGACCTGCGGCGGCACAGGAACAGTGCGCGAGACGCGCCGTTCGCTTTTCGGCTCATTTACCGCGCTTTCGGAGTGCTCGCATTGCCGCGGGCGAGGGGAAGTGCCGGAGAAAATCTGCAGGCACTGCCGCGGCTCCGGTATTTTTAAAAAATCGGAAACCATTGATATAAATATCCCCGCGGGCATCCGCGACGGCGAAGCAATAAAATTTACCGGAGCAGGGGAAGAGATTGCCAATGGGCAGGCGGGAGATCTTTATGTCCGGATTCGCGTTTTACCGCACCACGCTTTGCGCAGAGAAGGTTTTGATATTCTGATGGACTTATATTTGCCTCTCACAAAAATGCTTTTAGGCGGAGAGGAAATTGTTGAAACGCTGGACGGGAAACTTTCTGTGCGTATTCAGGAGCTTTCCAAAACAAGCGACATTTTACGCCTTCGCCAAAAAGGCGTGCCGAAGGCGCGCGGAAACCGGGGCGACCTTTTGATAATTCTCCACCACAAGCTTCCCAAAAAACTTTCATATGAAGCAAAAAAATTACTTTTGGATTTAGAGAAAGAGGGATTATGATAACCCCTCTCTCTTGTGTTAAAATAGTCTCATGCAGTCAATTTTATATTTATTGAAAAATCCGCAGTGGGACATGGTGCTGATGCTGTTTTTAGCCGCGGGGGGATTTTTTTGGGGGATTTCGGGGGGCAAGAAAAAAATGGCTTTTATGATTTTAGCCGTTTACGTTTTACTCGCGCTATTCCCATTCTTGCCAGTTGATAAATTGACCGCAGGCAGGGCGGAGACGGAAATTTTTATGTGGAGAGCCGGAATTTTTCTGGCGCTTTTGATTTTGCTTACTCTTTTTTTACTGCGCGCTTTGCATGGTGCGGCGTATATAAGTGGCATTTGGTGGGAAGTTTTGATACTCGCGATTTTGACGGCGGGATTTTTGATGGTTTCTTTATTAAGTTTGGCTCCGGCGGTACTAATAAAAAATAATTTACTGAATCTTTCCCCGCTTACCTTGAAGTTTTTTTCTGACGCCGCTACCGCCAGATGGTGGACAATCCTCCCTATTTTCGGAGTAATTTTTCTATAAAATAAAAAAATGCCCCGCCGGTTTTATCCAGAAGGGCATCGCGTTAAGGCTTTTTTATCCGCTTTATCCATTTTCTCCATCGCTTTCGACATTGAGTTTTACCTCAATTCTCGGCAATGAAATTCTCGACAATGAAAATGCGCCCCTTCAGCATGTCGAATGACATCGTCAGGTTAAGCAAAAATGGAAAACAGGAAAAAGGTCTATGCTACATTCTCCTCGGGCTCCTCGGGGCTCTCTTCAAGGCTCTTTTCGCCCTTGAGCTCGCGGGCGAGGTGCCGCATTATGTGTTTGGCGAAGATTGGTCGTTTGCACCCATTCGGCCAAGGACACATAACAAGCGGACGGGGCACTTTCTTTTCATCGCGCGCAAATCCTGCGCGCTCGCATTGGTATTCCTTCCCGTCAAACTTGAGAGTGAATACCCCCGGGGAAAATGGCTCCAAATATCTCAGTTTTTCTTGGAGCTCTTTGACCGCTCTGGTTTCGCCATATAGTTTTAACTCAGCTTGCTCAAGCTCAAGCGTTTTTTGCTTAAGCTCATCATCGAAGTGTTTTACAAGGGCTTTTTTCTTCACGACCCAACCCTGCACCAGGTTTATAACTTTTGAGCCCCGCCGGTGCCTTTCAGTGGCTTGCGGGTGTGAGGGTTCTGTATTGCCGACATCGCCAAGCTCAAATTCTGCGTCAGGTCTATTGCCAGACCAATTCGCTGGCTGCGTCCTCTTTCTCGCAGTTAGCTTAGGGAAAAGATAAACCACTATTCCGGTCACTAATGCGATAAAGATTCCGAACGCGCCCGTTATCCAAGTTATTGTCCAAAATTCATTGTTTCCTACCTTTGCTGTTGCTGCTGTCGCCATGGCATCGTCCTTTCTCGCCGGTTTTTCTGTCTTAGTAGTCGCTTGCGGAGCCACCGCTGGAGCTACCGGTGCCGGAGCGACCATTTGCGGTTGCGGGGCAGATTTTTGGGCCGGTTCTTTCTGGACAATTGCAGTTTGAGATGTTTCCGTCTTTTGCCCAGTTGTTTTTGCCGACGCCGCTACCCGGGAGACCTCTTTCTCCTCTTTTGCCACTTTCCCAATCTCTTTTCCGGCCTCTGTTTTGGTACTTTGGGTTTCTTTGCCTACAGGCTCCGGCGACTGGAGGGGCATTGTATACAACTCTCCAGCCCTTATAGTCCTGGCCATAGCCAGCGACTTTTCCTTCGGGGGTCCGAAGGCGTTTATAGCCGTTCTAACCCCACACTGGCCGGCATTTTTTATGCCGATGGGGACGAACCCTCTGGACAATAATTCGGCACACACTCTTTCAAGCATGTCGCCGTCCTCGATTGCCACCGTCACTTCGGGTTTGGTTGCCCAGACCCGAAAGGCATGACTTTCCGGGACTACGACTCCCAATCCCAAAAACAGGAACACAGCGGCTAGTATTCTCTTCTTCATCGCTCTCTCCTTCCTTTCCTTCGTTTAAGTTAAAATCCTTTGTTTTTAGCCTTATTTTGTTGGTTTCGGACTCTGTTTCGGAGTCTAGCAAATAACCTGTAAGAAGTCAAGTAGCAAATATAAAGCCAAGGTTATATTGCAATAAGGCCAAAAATGGAGTAAAATACAAAAACCGTCTATAGCTATAAAAATTTTATTGCGGATAAATTCAAAACCCCGCTCCGCCCATAGCTCAATTGGTAGAGCAGCTCCCTTTTAAGGAGAAGGTTCCAGGTTCGATTCCTGGTGGGCGGAGCGGGGGTTGGAATAGAACGCGTGATATAATACAATCATGAAGAAGTTGTTCTCGGCGATTGTTTTTGTCGCAACGGTTTTTTCTCCTTTAATTTCACTGGCTCAAAATCCGGCGGTTGCGTCGTTTACGGTTTCTCCGGCATCGGGTCCATCCGGTTATCCATTTGCTTTTGTATGGTCTTTAGAGAATGCGTTCGGTTCTTCTTTTTTAATCCCGTGCATCCAAGGCATTAAATTAAAATATTTAAATGACAGCGCGCTCGCTTGCGGAACGCGCATCACATCTCAAGTCGCGACAAACAACGGCTTAGGGGTCAAGGTAATCAATATAAGCGGCAATCAGGTCAGCGTTGCCGCGCGCGTGATTCCAAAAGATTCTTCTGGTAAAGATTATGACGCTGGCGGGCAGACTTTGTATATTTCGGTAGGCGTAAACCAGCAGCCCATAGAAAAATTCACAACTTCAACCACAACTACCGTTTCCGGCGACCCGGTTACAATTTCATGGAGCTCAACTGATTTAGATAATGTAAACCTGTCAATTGAATGCAAACCGGAAATAAAAGTATTGTCACAGAGCTATACAGCGGGGCTTTACCTCCCATGCGGTAAGCCGATTTTTCAGCCGGATCTAGCCAAATCCGGCTCACTAAAACTTAATTTTACCAACTCTTCCGTAGATCCTTTGCCTTTCACTCTAACCCTGATTCCCGCTATGGCGCCGGGGGTTTATAACGCCATCTACCCCTCCACTCTTATTTTAACGATCGCTTCGGATATAGTACCGGATCCGGTCGTGAATTATTTTACTACTTCGGTTTCTGCACCTGCTTATCCCGGCCAAGTTTTGCCAATTTCCTGGTCAACGCAAAACACAAAAGGCGTAAATCTGAAAATTTCCTGCGCGGATGGCATAACCGCAACATCTTCTAAAAATCCATCCTTGGCGCTGCCTTGCGGTAATTACGCATTCGCGGATAACGACCTTCTCCCTCCAAGTGGGGATCTCAATCTTTCTTTTCAAAATAGCGGGAGTTTGTTAAACGTTGTCAGTATAAATCTAACTCCTGCCTTTAAAGCAAAAACCGGATACGATGCCACAAAAAACAGGACATTAAGCGTAGAAGTCCGGCCGAAAAATTCGGCCAGAGCGTCAGTCGCTGCGCCGAAAGTGCCGCAGCTATTGCCCCCAAACGTTCCAAAATCGGTGGTACCCCAATCCTCGCAGAATCAATCGGCGCAGCCGCAGACCGCGCCCGCGCCGAGGCCGAAAGTAGATGCGCCTCATGCATATATACCACCAACCGACGCAAAAACCACAATAAAAAAAGAGTTTCAAATTGTTGAGTACGTTCGTTTAAAATTTCTTTTTCTGATCCCAGTTGACGTTAAAGTAACAACAACAAAAGATGAGGGCGGCAACATAAAAAACGTGAAGTATCCTTGGTGGTCTTATCTCGGTTTTCTTAGATAAACCATCTTGTGAATAACTATTTGTCCATGACTAGTAATTGTGCGTATTTGTGCTAGAATCAGCTTTAAAGCCTGTGCTGCCGGCAGGTTAGGGTCGAAACTTGTTTTATAAGCGTTTTTTTATATTAAATATATGGCAAATGATAAAGACGAAAAAATAATTGCCTACTGTGTAAAATGCCGTGAAAAAAGAACGATGGTGAATCCCAAAGAGGTGACAATGAAAGGAAAGGATCATGGGCAAGAAATAAATCGTGCCCGGGGCCCGTAGCTTAGTGGTAGAGCATCCGGTTTGCATCCGGAAAATAGGGGTTCGATTCCCCTCGGGTCCACAATTCCGAATTTGAAGAAAGATTGACCTCGCCCGCGCCTTTGGCGCGGGCTCGGTCAATTCTGATGCAAATCAAATTTGGTGGTGTCTTTATGATACTGTTCGGACTCATTTTGAGCAAAATCCTGACTGATTTACCTAGTCATTCAGGTAGTCATTCGCCCTACCTCGGAATGACTACCCTCCGTTCTCAAATCCGCCTGTCATTACTCGCTATTCTGACTTCGCCTCCCTCAAATTCCAAACCCGACTTCACTCCGCTACGCCCCCATTCCACGCTTGTGCTGTTTCCCACAATATCCGCCTCCGGCGGATTGGCTCGCCGCCCTGCTGGTCGGCTCGCTTGGTCGCCGAAATTCCTCCCCTCAAAATTCATAGCTCAAGGTCGCATGGCCGAGAACTATTTTTTAAAATGCAACATCCTTAAATAAAGAATCGTTGACGTAACTATGCAAATAAATATTAAAAGATTTATATAGAAAATCACGCTGCAACCTGAAATAAAAACCTCATTATATATTTTATATAACAAAACGGCGACTAATAGTATCGGGAAAATTATCGTATATAAGAGCCACGACCAATCAGAAAAGAGAGGATAGTTTTCGAGATAGTGTCGTCCCTCTCTAGAAAAGATTCCCGTAGCTCCATCGTAGTTTTTTCTTATAGCGTCCTCTACTTTTTCAATATAATCATAATGTTTCTCAATTAACCCCACTGTTTGAAAATATTTCATTGTCAAAACGAGCATCAAAAACCAAATGACGCTTCCGATGAATGAGGTGTTAATTAAGGCTCCATTAAGGCCGACCTTTTCGGACGCAAATTGTGCGATAGCTAAGCCGGCCTCACTCGGAGAAAAAACTTCGAATAACATCACTGCAGCTACCAAGAGAATCCAGATCAACAACTTATCACGCAGTGAGATATAATCACGTATTTGAGCGAATGTATCTTTGTAGTGATCGTTAAGCGTCTCTAGTTTTTTATCGTCGCTTATGCTCATAGATATTCACTTAGGCATCATTCAATGCCTTGATAATTGCGGCTTGAGAAAAACTCATAGCCCAAGAAGCACCTGAGTCGAGCAGCTCCTCTGGAGATTCATTCTCTCTATCTAATTTGACGGCAACGATTTTGTTTCCAAGCTCTTTACTCTTAGCAACCTCAAAGTTGATCCAGTTTTTAAAGCCAATAAGTCGACTGTGTCTATGGGTCTTATTCGCTTCCTTACCTACAAGAACTAGTGTGTAGTCTGCCTCCTTAACTTTTAAGGTTAAGGCCGCTTTGATTCTACCGATATTGTAGCTATCGATTTCCTCTGGTGTCGCGTCATTGAAGACAAAATTAAATTGAGGATTCGCGTCCCATGCCTCAAGAAGATATTTGTAGTGCTTATCATTATCATAATCGAAGCTAACAAAAACTTTTTTCTTCATTGTGGTATTAAATTATAATTTATTATTATCGTATCGACCTTTATGTTTGTCTTTCCTATATCTTTGGGTCTCATAAACTCGTTCTTGCTCTCTTTTCTTCAAGCTCTCTTTTTTTGTCAGTAACTGCAGCCAACTCTTTTTCAGTTTTTTCAAGCCTTTTATATTCCTCTTCCTCGTATATTAAAGATGCAACTTCGTATATGAGACTATTTCTTAGCTCAAAAATCCTTTCTACCTTTTGATTAGCTTCTTTAACATAAAGTTCGGCAATAGCCTCCGCTATATGGAAGGTAGAATAAAAATCAGTATCCTTTGTTAAACCATAACCCTTGAATCCCGTGTTAATATATATTTCGATAACATTTTCTTGATTAATAATAGTTTCCTTATCGATAGTATCGTTCCCCAGATTTCTTAGAAAGAAATCAAATTTGAATTTTTTCCCCCCAACCATTATAAACTTGGCTGTTTTGGGCTGTGTCTTTTTGGGTGTTCTTTGATCCCTTTCTTCCTTTGTAAGCGGCACTTCCTCTTCTTTAGCTACTCGCAAATCAGTTTCTCTGGTTTCCTTAAAATCTTCCTTCCCAGTTGCAGACCTCTTTTTAGGTTGATATAGATCTGGGTAAGCTAATTCTTTGAATTCATCGAGGCGGTTAAGGGCATTCAATAAGTTATTTTTTATTGTTTCTTTTCTTTCAACTGGCATACTATCCGCTTTTTCTTGGCTTGATCGATCTCTGGCGGTTTTTGTTATCTCATCGATTTTACCCTTAACTTTGTACCCCAAATATTTTTCAGTTTGATCGCCCCAAAATTTTTCAATAAATTCTTTAAATTCGCTAGATTCAATAATGAATTCTCGTTTATTGTGTGTTACTGGTACGGAATCCAAATTTATTTCCCCCGCAACACTCATAAGGTGTGGGTGATAGTTATAACCAAGTTTCTCAGACGCTCTTATTAATCGTCCTCTTCGGAATAGGTTGAAACCGCTTTGTTTTTGTGATCCAACCTCTAAAAGACCATACCAACCCGTAATAGTGCTTCCTTTTGAAAGCATATATGAGAAATCTTTCTTCGAGTCAGGAACTAGTTTATTTTCGCTAGGTACGCACGGTTTAGCCGTCTCTCTCCTCAAGCCGACTTTAATGACAACATTGTTATGCTCAATATATGGGCCGTATCTTTTTGCTAAGTCCTCCTTGAGACGCGTAACAAGTGCATCATATAATTTGATCTTCAAACTACTAATTTCTATTTTTGTTCCGTGTTCATTCTTCGGAGCCTTTATGATTGTAAGAGGATACTTATGCCAATCACTTGATTGTAAAAATTGCTCCTTATTATATTCGAGAGTATATTTTTCTTCAGAGCCTTTTGGAGTACTTGTTATAACAAAAATTGTTCCGAGACTTGTGCAAGCTGATTTTAAACCCAAGCCAAACTCGCCTAGTGCATCATGTTTTTTAGAATAGGCAAGTACTAGACTCTTCGAAGCTATCTCTTTGCTCATCCCTTGCCCGTTGTCTTCGACAATGATTTTTTCTCCCTTCTTATCTAAGACAATAAATATCTCGACGCCATCTTCATTCGCAGCATCAATTGAGTTGTCTACTAATTCTGCAAGTGCATCAGAGATCGAATAATTAGCTTCCCCAATTTTGTGATAAATACTCTTATCCGGTGTGATATCTATGGTCTCAGTTTTTTGGTTTTTTTCCATATTTTGTATACTAATTGATAGTTTATTAAGTGATAGTATGATCCTATACCAATATCACATTCTTGTAAAGTACTCACCTGTGGATAACTGCTTATCTACCTCATCTAAGGACCAGCCGAAAGGAGGGGTTTGAGGGGAGGAATTCCGGCGACCTGCGAGCCGCCCAGCTGGGCGGCGAGCCAGTCCTCCACAGGAGGACTTTCGTGGAAAACAGCACAAGCGTGGAATGGGGCGTAGCGGAGTGAAGTCGGGTTTGGGATTTTGAAGAGCGAAGGTTAGAAAGTCCAGTAAACATAAGGCAAATCAACAGAGCTACCCCTTCATTCCGAGGCAGAGCCGATGAAGGGGTGAATGAAGGGGTAAATCAGTTGGGATTTTGCTCAAAAAAGGTTCTGATTTTGTCGTATAATGTCCAAAATATTAATAAACCTTACTAATCCTCTAAAATCTTTATAACCAATTTCTTGGCAGGCTTAGGCAGTCCTAATTTTTTAAGCAATGATTCAATTTGTTCTAAAGTATAGACCCGATAATTGTTTATGGGGTGCCTGGCTGCTTGAAATTTGCGCAGATTGTCCCAATTTCTAAGCGTAAGCGCGGTAACGCCTATTAATTTGGCGGCTTGATGAATGGTGAGATATTTCTTTTGTATTAAATCCATCACTATAAGTTTACTAAACACATAAAAAGTCGTCAATCTCGGATAGACGAGTTAAGCCTATTTAGGCAATGTGACTTCTATATAATTTGTTTCGTCCAATAAGATTAATTTGCCGGCATCAATCTGAATAATTTTTGGCTGTTTGCCTTTATGTATCGGGAAAATGTTTTGCCCGCCAGCTTGCTCCATTTCCACCACGTAAATTGAATCTCCGCTCGTGACCATCAAATAATCCGGCCAGCCGGGATAAAATCTCACATCATTTATGGGCGAAGCCGATAAAATATGAAGGCCTCTTTCTTTTTCCCATTCTGGCATTTTGTCTAAATCGGAAATCCAGTAGGAATCTATATTTTCTTCGCCCCAATAAATAACCCTTGAAAAAGTTTCATCAAAGAAGCTGTTTTTGTTGCTTTTTAAAATATTAAAGGTCGTGGTACCCCATTGGCCGATGATGTCAAAAAGATCTTTGTCTCTATAAAAACTGCCATCATCTCCCAAAATCAAAAAATTGTCAGTTTTCGGAATAGCCCAGAATTTTTTTACGCCGGGAAATTTCGGTTTTTTTGTTTCCAAGGTTGGAGTCGTAGTTCCTAAAATTTTTATTTCGGTATTTTTGGGCACCAAAAGCACAAATCTCTCCGCAACTATCTCTGGCAGAACCGCAAATGTTTTTGACCATTTCCAAAAGCCGTCTTTTTCCACGGCAACTTGATGTTCGCCCGGAAGCAGATTTTTTATCAAAGCGGAATTCGCCAAGAGCGAGGTGCTTTTGTTTTTTTTATCAACAGTCACATTGGCGCCAGCTCCTGAGGCTTTTATGAATATGCCTCCGGTTTTATGAAGTTTAAAATCGCTTCCGATGCCGTATCCTAAGCTATACAAAATAACCGGAGCCGACAGCAGCACAAATATGAGTGTGGCAAGATAAAACAAAACCCGCCGTTTAGTTTTGGTAAGCATAGAATTAATTTGATTTATCGTTTAAAATAGCATAAATTTAAGCCAATGACAAAATTTTTAATAAAGGGAGGCAGGGCACTGGAAGGCGAGATAGAAATCAACGGCAGTAAAAATGCGGCGCTGCCTGTTTTAGCCTCTTCTGTTTTATTTAAAGAAAAGATTGAAATTGAAAATTTACCAAATATTGAAGACGTAAAAAGAATGCAGGAGCTTCTTGATAAATTGGATGCGGACGGGAGGATTGATTACGAAATAGCAAAAAAATTTCGCGCATCGATTTTACCGGTTGGTGCGGCTCTCGCGCGTTTTGGCAAAGTCGCTTTTCCTCATCCAGGTGGATGTGTCATTGGAGAGCGCCCAATTGATGTATTTTTGGATGGCTGGAAAATCATGGGAGCAAAAACTAAATTGTCGAAGAGCGCTCCGGCAGATTATGAAATCACTGCTCCGGAAGGACTTTTCGGAGTTGATTACACGTTTAAAATCCCTTCGGTGACTGGAACGGAAGCTTTGATTATGACCGCTGTTTTAGCAAAAGGAACTACTATTTTACGAAATGCTGTGCTTGAACCCGAGATTAAATATTTAGCCGATTTTCTTAATGCCAATGGCGCTCAAATCGCGGGCGCCGGCACCACAACTATAAAAATAGAAGGACGATCAGGGAAACTTCTTAATTATAGCACGCGATTTATCGTACCGCCAGATAGAATTGAAGCTGGGAGTTTCGCTATCTTGGGAGCGCTTCTCGGAAAAAATTTAAGAATAAAGAATTTCGTTGCGGGAGAACTGTCGACTTTTCTGGTTTTGCTTTTCAATGTAGGCGTGGAGTATGTTTTGGAAAATAATTCTATTATTTTTCCAGCCAAAGGTTGGTCCGCCTTTGGCGGAAAAGATGCTTATAAAAAAACTTTGCGCGCGAGCAATGTCACCACCAAAGAATTCCCCGGTTTTCCAACGGATCTTCAAGCTCCTTTTACTATTTTGCTTACCCAGGCTGAAGGACAGAGTTTGGTGCATGAGACTGTTTTTGAAGGGAGGTTGAATTATATTCAGGATTTGAATAAAATGGGTTCACGGATAACGCTGTGCGATCCGCATAGGGCCATAGTCTACGGGCCTACTAAATTGTCCGGGAGAGCTCTGGAAAGCCCTGATATTCGTGCAGGTTTGGCGTTTATAATCGCCGGACTTATAGCTAGCGGAGAAACAAGTATTGGAAATATTTATCAAATTGAGAGAGGATACGAAAATATAGATTATAGGCTTCGCTCCATAGGCGCAGATATAAAACAGATATAAATGAATTTATTTATAAAAAAAATCGGAATAGATTTGGGAACAGCCAACACTTTAGTTTACGTGCCTGGGCAAGGAATAGTTCTCAACGAACCGTCGGTGGTAGCCGTCTCTCTTCCGGAAAATCGGATACTGGCGGTGGGCGTGGAAGCAAAAGTCATGATCGGGCGCACGCCTGAAAGCATCATTGCTTACCGTCCAATGAAGGACGGCGTGATTGCGGATTATCGTGTGACGGAAGCGATGCTACGCTATTTTATTTCAAAAACAGTAGGCAGGTGGAATTTGATAAAGCCGGAAGTTTTGATTTCGGTTCCGGCCGGGGTCACTTCCACCGAAAGAAGATCGGTGGTGGAAGCGGCGATAAAAGCCGGAGCCAAATCCGCTTATGTGGTAAAAGAGCCGGTGTTGGCGGCAATTGGCGCGGGGATTCCGATCCACGAACCCAGAGGGCATATGGTGGTGGACATCGGTGGAGGAACGATGGACGCCGCCGTGATTTCTTTGGGCGGGATAGTGAGTTCCATTTCAGTAAAAGTTGCCGGGGGTAAAATTGACCAAGCCATTGCTGATTATATTAAAAAACAGTTTAATTTGGCGATCGGCGACACAACTGCGGAACAGATAAAAATAGGCATAGGATCCGCAATTCCTCTGGAAGAAGAATTGACTACTACAATCAAGGGACGCGATTTTTTGACTGGACTTCCCAGATCCATAGACATCCGTACCAACGAAGTGGTGAAAGCAATAGACGGCGAACTGCGAGATATTATAAAAGCCATCAAGCAGGTTCTGCATAATACTCCGCCGGAGCTGGCGTCCGATATTATAGAAAACGGGATTGTGATGACTGGGGGCGGATCGCTTCTCCGAAATTTAAACGTTTTGGTCACGCGCTCTACGGGCGTGCCAGCGACCGTGGCTAAAGACGCGCTTTATTGCGTGGCTAAAGGCACTGGCACTGCTCTTGAGCATTTGGATTCCTACAAAAAAAGCATCGTGGCGAAAAGATAATATGCCCGAAAAACCGCCAGCAATAGAAAGCTTTAAAGAAAGTACTAAATCTCCAGAATCCGAACTTTCTCCGGAAGTTTTAGAGAAAGTGATGAACAAGGTGCAGGATATTAATGAAGCAGGGGTAGCTTATTCTTTTGTGAGCGGAGGGCCGTACTCTGCAGGGTCCATATTTGAACAGGATAACTTACAAAAAACAAAACTCGTGCGGATTTTGAAAGAAGGATTACTAGGCACCCCAGAAAAATTTTATTTGGAGGGAGTGCCGCCGACAAAGGAACAGTGGGCAAAAGAAGCTCAGGTTTCGCTTAGAAAAGGAGGAAGATCTAACGTTTATTTTAATGTAACAGGTATGGCGCATGAAGAGGAAACGCCGAATACGCAGTCAGGAGAAACATGGATAAGTAAATCTGCAGGAAGTTCAAAGAAAAACGCACTAGCTTTCATATTTGACCTGTCTAAATTCACATATGATGACGATACGAATAAAATGAGTCGTAAGTACTATGAAACATATTATAAGCGAAGTACAAGAAAATTTACCACAGCTTATGGTTTTAATTTGTCTCACCGAGTACCACCACGTTTTTTCAATGGCATTTTGTTAAAACTACAGGATAATTACCAATATGACCAATTAGCTGCAGAAATCGGAATATTATCTGAACAAGTTTATAAAGAAAAAGGGAATTTGTTATTACCAATTTACGATGTATATGGCAACTTATATTGGCCAAAGAAGATGAGCTACGAGGAAGTTAAAAAATTTGTGGAGGAGAGGGATAAGAATAAAGAATAAGATTATGGAAAAGGATTTTGATAGATGGAACATAAACAAGAAAAGACTGCACAGCCAGAATGTTTTACACTTTTATCATGAGCGCGAGATATGGTGGTGTTCGTTAGGCGTCAATATTGGTTTTGAACAAGATGGAACAGGCAAGAATTTTGACAGGCCGGTAATCGTAGTGCGCGGCTTTAATAAAAATACATTTTTTGGAGTAGGATTAACTGGTAGAAAAAAGGTCGGAAAACATTATTTTTACTTGGGGAAAATCATAGGGCAAGATGCGACAGCCGTGCTTTCGCAAGTTCGCTTATTGGATACAAAAAGGTTGGTGCGTAAAATAGGAACACTGGACGAAGCCCAATTTGAAAGGCTTAAATTAGCTTTAATTGAAGTATTGTTTGGCTGAAAATAATTTGCTCCGCAATTGAGCGAAGCGAGGCCGAAGCCATATGTAATTTAAGCGTAGCAAGCCCATTATTAATGTCAATAGCCATCTGTGAATAAATAGAATGAGCGAAAAATTGCAACAAAATTCAGCACTATCACTATTAAAACGCCAAATTGAGTGTGGAATGTTGCCGCAGGCGTATTTATTTTCCGGGAACGATGAAAAAGCGAAGGATGAGGCGGTTCATTTGCTTGCGACTTATTTTTTGGGGGAAAATTACGCGCACAGCCCAGATTTTTTTAAAACTGAAGAAGACCCGATAACTATAGAAGAAGTGAGGATGCTTAAAATAAAAAGTTCGCAGAGCGCCGTTTCCGGCAGAAAAAATGTTTTTTTGATAAAAAATATTGAAAACTTGAGCCGCGAAGCGTCTCCCGCCATGCTTAAGCTCTTGGAGGAGCCTTCAATAAATAGTATTATTATAGCGACAACTAAAAATAAATCTTTTTTGCTTAGCACGATAAAATCGCGTTTTTCCGTTTTTAGATTCTGGACTACGGAGCCGGAGACGGTAAAGTCAGAAGATGAGCTAAAAACAAAATTAATTAAATCGCTTGCGGGAGCTGAAATTTCCGCAAGAAAGAATCCGAATCATGCCAATATTTTAAAATTCGAAAAAATACTGGAAATTCATAAAATTATAAACGATCCGACCGTCAACAAAAGGCTTTTGGGAGAGTATTTAAATTTAATATCATGATAGATTTTTCAAAAGAAGAAAAAGAATTCCAAAAAATAATTTTATGGTTCGCGGAAGATCTTAAAAAAATTCGCACCGGACGGGCAACTTCCTCTGTTTTGGAGGGGATTATGGTTGAATCCTACGGCGTTCTCACCCCTTTGGCGCACGCGGCGGCTTTGTCTTCGCCCGACCCCAAAAGCGTGCTTATCCGCCCCTGGGACAAAAATCTGCTTCCGGCCATTGAACAGGCGCTGGCCAGAGCCAATCTGGGGCTTTCTATAATTTCTGAAACGGATCAGGTCAGAGCGATTTTTCCGGCGCTTACAGAGGAGCGCAGGAAACAATTTGCCAAAATTGTAGGCCAAAAAGCGGAGGAGGCGCGGATATCGGCAAGAAAGCGCCGGGATGAAATTTGGAAAACGATTCAGGAAGAAGAGCGCACCAAAATCATATCGGAAAATCAAAAATTTTCCCAAAAAGAAAAAATGGAAAAAATTGCCGAAGAAACAAATAAAAAAATCGCGGAACTCGCCGCAAAAAAAGAAAAAGAATTAATGGAAATATAAACCCGTGCTTTTAACTTTTTTAATTTTTCTGACTATTCTTATAATCCTAGTACTCTCCCACGAGGCCGGACATTTTTTTACGGCGCGGTTCTTTGGCGTTAAAGTTGAAGAATTTGGATTCGGCATCCCTCCTCGGATTTTGAGTTTATGGCGCGATAAGCATGATACTCTTTATTCTTTAAATCTTCTGCCTTTTGGCGGATTTGTGAAAATTTTTGGCGAAGAGGGTGACGAAGTTTCTCAGCCGGAAAGTTTTGGGTCAAAACCTGTCCCGAAAAGGGCCGTGATACTGGCCAGCGGCGTATTAGCGAATATTATTTTAGCTTTTCTTGCGCTTACTTTGGTAAGCAGTTTGGGCGTTCCGCAAGTCGTCTCCGAAGAGGAAAGCAATATTTATCCCGACGCTAAAATAACCATTATGGATGTGGTGCCGAATTCGCCTGCGTCCCGCGCCGGCATTATGCCAGGAGACCAGATTCCGGGTTTTCAAACAATAAAAGACGTGCAAAATCTTATTAAACAAAACCAAGGGAAAACAATCTCAATCACAATGATCCGAGGTAAAAATTCTATTGAGATCAGCGCGCTTTCTCGCCAAAATCCGCCGGAAGGGGAGGGGCCGTTGGGGATTGCTCTCGGTCTTACGCGCGTAAAAAAAACTTCGTGGTATCTGGCTCCGATAGACGGCGCCCGGTTCACTTGGGAAATTTTAAAAGGAACGGTTTTGGGATTTTGGAATCTTGTACAAAGCTTGTTTGAAAGAGAAACCCCACCGATTGAAGTCGCTGGTCCTGTGGGAATTTTTAACATCACTTCTTCGGCTATCAATCTTGGCTTTGGCGCCCTTCTTATATTAATTGCCGTTTTATCCATTAATCTTTCTTTAATCAATATTTTACCGTTCCCAGGCTTGGATGGTGGGAGATTATTTTTTCTTTTGATTGAAAGTTTGCTTGGCCGCAGGATTTCTCCCAAGGCCAGCGCCCTGGTGCACAGTTTAGGCCTCGCGATTTTAATTATTCTTATGTTGGTAGTAACTTACCACGACATTGCCAAAGTTTTTTAGTCTATACCCACTTCCCAACTTGGACGTCGGACGTCCAAGTGCTAATATAGTATCATGAGAAAAACCGCTTTCATGATTGGTGAATTTTATCATATCTATAACCGCGGCACTGATAAGCGTATTGTATTTAACAACGATTATGATTTCAAGAGGTTTCTTCAAAGTATGAAGGAATTTAATTCTCTAGAACCAATAGGCAGTATTTACGAAAATTCATTCGATAAACCCCGACTTGGACGTCAGACGTCCAAGTTGGTGAATATCATTTGCTATTGCCTTAATCCAAATCATTATCATATGATTTTGGAGCCAAAAACAGACGGTGGATTAAGCGAGTTTATGAAAAGATTAAATGGTGGCTATACAAAGTATTTTAATAATAAATATAAAAGGAGCGGCGTACTTTTTCAGGGCAAATTTAAATCTAGTCATATTGATTCCAATGAATATTTATTGCATGCAAGCGTTTATGTAAATTTAAATAACCGCGCACATAGATTAAAAGAGGGGGGCGCCTATTCTAGTTGGGAAGAATTTATTAGTTCAAGTGAAGAAAACCTTTGTAATAAAAATATTATTCTTAAGCAATTTAAAAACAAAAAAGAATATAAGACATTTGGAGAAGAGTCATTAAAAAATATTTTACAAAGAAAAGAATTATTAAAAGAGCTAGAGGTTCTGTTATCTTTAGAAAATTAATAGCCACTTGGACGTCGGACGTCCAAGTGGGGTAATCAATCACCAAATTGCCAAAGTTTTTTAGACATGCTAGTTTTTATAATAAATACATGAAGGAGGAGATAAATATGAAAGAAGGGACGGATTTGAGGAGGGATGAAGAATATAAGCAACAACTTCTAAAACTAGCGACGGAATTAATGACCGATGAGGGGCAAGATAATGTAGCTATTTATCTTGACGATGGCGATTTTTTAAAAGCACGCATAGCTATTTTAGGAGCGTTGGATAGAAAGGTTTTAGAGAAAGGGGACATAACTGAATCAAAGGCAAGGGAAAAATATCAAATTCTCGGCATTGATCCGGAAAAAGCAAGCCGTCTTCGTCAATCAAATATTCATTAATTCCTTTGAGCCCGTCGCCTAAAGACGGGTTTTCTTTTTGCGTTAATTAAGTTAACATATTCCTATGCGGCTTTCGGAATTATTCGCCAAAACCCAACGAACCCCGCCCAAAGACGAAGAGTCAAAAAACGCCAAACTTTTGGAGCAGGCAGGTTTTATTCAGAAGCTCTCGGCCGGAGTTTACACTTTTTTGCCTTTGGGCCTCCGGGTTTTAAATAAGATAGAAAACATTGTCCGAGAAGAGATGAACGGCGCTGGCGGTGTTGAAATTTTAATGCCTAGCCTTCATCCTAAAGAAAATTGGGAGATTACCGGCAGATGGCAAGCGTTTGACGCGCTTTTTAAAACTAAAAGCAACTTCGGTGGGGAATACGCCTTGGGCCCGACCCACGAAGAAATTCTTTACGCGCTTCTTAAAAAACACATCAGTTCATACCGCGACCTGCCGGTTTATATTTATCAAATTCAAACAAAATTTAGGGACGAAAAAAGACCCAAGGCCGGACTTCTTCGCGCGCGAGAATTCCGTATGAAAGACCTTTATAGTTTCCATGCGAATGATAAAGACCGCGATAAATATTATGAAGTGATGAAAGAAACCTATATCACTGTATTTAAAAAATTAGGTTTAAACGTCATCCCCACTATCGCTTCCGGCGGAACTTTTTCGGAACTTTCTATGGAATTTCAAGTTGTTTCCGATGCCGGCGAGGACATTATTTTTCTTTGCGAAAAATGCGATTTGGCGGTAAATAAGGAAGTAGCAAGCAAGGCAGACGCCAAATCCGACAAATGCTCAAATTGCAGCGGGATTACTAAAGAAATCAAAGCTATAGAGGCGGGGAATATTTTCCCGTTGAAAGAAAAATACGCTAATGATTTTAATCTAAATTTTAAAGATGAAGCCGGAAAAGAGAAACTGGTTTCAGCAGGATGTTATGGTTTGGGAACATCCCGAGTTATGGGAATCATTGCCGAAGTTATGAGCGATGAAAAAGGGCTTATTTGGCCGAAGGGGGTTGCGCCTTTTACTATTCATTTAATAGCGGTCGGCGAATCTCCCAAAGTAAAAAAAGCCGGTGAAAAACTTTATGTCGACCTTACTGCAAGAAGCAGGGAAGTGTTATACGATGATCGCGCAGAAAAGATGGCCGGAGAAAAGTTTGCCGACGCCGATCTTTTGGGGATTCCACTAAGGATGGTCGTGAGCGAGAAGACTTTGGAAAAAGACAGTGTGGAACTAAAGGAAAGAAATTCCGAAACGATTCGGCTGGAAACCATAAAAACATTTTTAGAAAAATATGATAAATAAAATTTTTGGCATCTTTTCAAAAGATCTGGGGATTGATTTGGGCACCGCCAATACACTTGTTTACGTGCGCGGCGAGGGCATTTTAATCAATGAGCCTTCGGTAGTGGCCATTAATCAAAAAACCGGGCAGGTGGTGGCCATTGGCCATGATGCCAAAAAAATGCTGGGGCGGACGCCAGGTCATATTATTGCTTTGCGCCCCTTGGTTGAGGGAGTGATCTCGGATTTTGAGGTTACGGCGGAGATGCTCAATTATTTCATAAAAAAAGTGCATAGCTCTTCCGCCCAGCTTTTCGCTCGCCCGCGCGTGGTGATTGGCATTCCCTCCAGCATCACGGAAGTTGAGCGTCGAGCCGTGCGGGATGCGGCTCACAACGCCGGAGCCAGAGAGGTTTATTTGGTGGAGGAGCCGATGGCCGCGGCTATCGGCGTGAGGCTCCCGATTCAGGAAGCGGTAGGGAGTATGGTGATAGACGCAGGCGGCGGAACGACGGATATTGCTGTGATTTCTTTAGGCGGCATCGTTGCGTCCCGCAATTTACGGGTTGCTGGCGACAAATTCAACGAGGACATTGCCAATTACGCCAGAGACGAATTTAAACTTTTGATAGGCGAGCGCACCGCAGAAGATATAAAAATTTCAATCGGGTCGGTTTGGAAAACGAACGAAATTTTTGAGGGAACCTTGCGCGGAAGGGATTTGGTAACTGGACTGCCGAGGGAAGTCTTGGTAACGGACAGCGATGTGCGGGCTGCTTTAGCCAAATCTATCCGCTTAATCGCGGACGGAGTAAAGGGCACCATAGAAGATACTCCGCCGGAGCTGGTGGCTGATATCATGCATCGCGGAATATTATTGGTGGGCGGAGGGAGCTTGATTCGGGGTTTGGACAAGCTCTTGGAGCGCGAAACAAAAATGCCGGTTTATTTGGCGGAAGATCCTTTGACGGCTGTGGTGCGGGGAACCGGAATAATTCTGGAGGATATAGACAGTTTTCGCGAAGTTTTTATTGAAGATGATTATGATCTCCCTCCAAAGTAAGGTTTTTTGGGCGGTGCTTCTAGTGCTGGTTTTTTTTGGCGGTAGCCGAGGCTTCATCAAAAATTTAATTATCAAAGCTTCACTTTTTTTGGTCCCCGAACGCGAATCCCGGCAGGCCAGTAACCAAGCTTTGGCGTTGCTTATTAAAATCAGGGATCTTGAAAGAGAAAATCTTAAACTAAAAAAAGCTCTGGGAGTAAACGGCAAAAATAGACTGATACCGGCTAATATCGTTTTCGGAGGAGGTTATCTTTTTTCTGACATTCTTTTTATAAATCAAGGCGAGAACGCAGGAATAAAAATTGGCGATCTGGTTACTTATCAAAATAAAATTCTCATCGGGCGGATCACGGAGGTCGGCGCAGACTGGAGCAAGGCGGCTCTTTTGGGGCACGTTGGAGATAAAATTACGTTGCGCCAAGATGCTTTAGAAAATATTCAATTCGTTCCCATGGAGGCTACGGGCCGCGGCGGTGGAGAGTTTCAAATGGAGATGCCTGCGGAGACGAATTTAAAAATAGGGGATATTTTCCGTTCAGCCGAGAACCCCGAATATATCGCGGGAGTAGTTGATAGAATTTCTTCTGAGTTCGACGAACCATTTAAAGAAATCAGCGTAATTTCTCCGGTATCGCCAGTTTTGCTTGACGAAGTGGATATAATTTCAAAAAATGATTAAGCAAAAAGTTTTGATAGCCGGTTTTTTTTATGGCCTGATATTCGAAAGTCTCGGGGCGGAGGCTCCAGGTTTTTATTTATTGCCGGCGATGGTGGCGGCATTTTTGTATTTTAAATTCCTTTTTATGCTCAAAGCTGTTAATGCCGTTTTGGCTTTTGTTTCCGGATTGTTTTTAATGATATTCTGGGCGTTCGCCACAAACGGTTGGGAAACGCCTTCATTAAAATTTACTTCGCATATTTTCATGTACGTTTTTTTACTTTTAATTTTGCTTTACATCTTCAGCTATGCGGAGAAAAAATAACAAAGAGATAGAAGTTGACGAGATATTTCCGGACCAAAAAAACGCCCCGGGATTCCACCAGGAAAGTATGGAAGGTATGCTGGAAAATCCTATACAAAACAAGATTTTTTGGTTTCTGGGCGTTTTTTTGATTTTAGCGCTTACTGTTTTTGGTTTGCGCGTGGGCTATCTCCAACTGGCGAAAGGGGGAGAATTAAAAGAACGCTCCGAAAAAAATTATTTAAGAGTTGTAAACTTAGAAACCCAGCGCGGTATTATTTACGATAAAGACGGCAATCTGCTGGCTTATAACGACATGGTTGAAGCGGAAAATTTAAGAAAATATCCTCCTGTCGGATTTTTGCACGTTTCGGGATTTTTAACGGCACCGGAAAAAGAAGGCGACGCGCCTAGAGGAGCCAGCGGTTTGGAAGCTACTTACGACGATATATTACGTGGCGCTCCCGATAAAAATATAGAAGAAGTTGATGCCAAAGGAAACGTTATTGAACAGGGCATTTTAGAAAAAGGTCAAGAAGGCAAAAATATTTTAACAGGTATTTCCATGGGCCTTAATATAAAACTTGCCGAGGCTATCAATGACACCAAAGAAGAAAGAGGATTCACAGGAGGCGCTGGTGTTTTTATGGATATAAAAAGCGGAGAAATTCTGGCTTTGGTCAGCGCGCCGGAATTCGATCCGAATTTACTTTCCAAAAAAAACACTTCGGAAGAAATCAATAAGTTAATCCACAACGAAGGCAAGCCTTTTTTGAACAGAGCTATCGCTGGCCTTTACGCGCCTGGGTCTATAGTGAAGCCGGCTTTGGCCGCAGGCGCTCTTTTGGAAAATATCATTACACCTGATAAAAAAATATTGAGCACCGGCTCAATTAGCTTGCCCAATCCCTATGACCTCGCGCATCCAAATGTTTTTTTAGATTGGAAGGCACATGGCTGGGTGGATATAAGGCAAGCTTTGGCGGTTTCCAGCGATGTTTATTTTTATGAAGTTGGCGGGGGGTATCAAGATCAAAAAGGTCTGGGGCCGTGGAACATTAAAAAATATTTTTCCATGTTTGGACTTGGAGACAAAAGCGGGATTGATCTTCCGGGAGAACAATCGGGGCATTTGCCGGACCCTTCGGAAAAACAAGGCGGCCGCAATTGGACCATAGGTGATACCTATCATATGGCCATCGGCCAAGGCGACGTAACGGTCACACCGATTGAGATAGTTTCTTACGCGGCCGCAATCGCTTCCGACGGCGTTTTGCGGTATCCTCACTTGGTTCGTGCCGTAGTTGATAGGGATAAAAAACCTCTGCAGATTTTTTCTTATCCTCCCAAGCGCGTTTTGCCGATATCGCCGGACATTTTTAAAATAATTAAAGAAGGCATGCGAGATTCCGTTAAATTCGGCACAGCCCAGGGGTTGTTTAATCTGCCAATTGAAATAGCCGCTAAAACCGGAACGGCAGAAGTCGGCGGAACAAACACGGTGCATTCTTGGTCAATCGGGTTTTTCCCCTATGAAAATCCGCGGGTGGCTTTCGCTGTTTTAATGGAAAGCGGCCCGAGGCAGAACACCGTGGGCGCCACTTACGTCGCCACCCAGGTTATTCGCTGGATCGCGGATACCGGTTTTCTTTCTAAGCTGGATAATGATATACTCCCCAAATAGATAAATTAAATTATGGCTGAATTAGATTCAACATATTTTTCAAAAGTCGGGCTAACCAAGCTTAAAAGTGAGCTTGAAAGCCTTAAAACCAAAAAGCGCAAGGAAATTGCCAATCGTTTAGAGTACGCCAAAAGCTTAGGAGATCTTTCGGAAAACTCTGAATATCAGGAAGCTAAAGAATCTCAAATATTAAATGAAGCTAAAATAGCAGAATTGGAAGATATGCTCCGCCGGGCGGTTGTGGTGGAGCATTCCGCGTCCCTCGGCCAAGTGGACATCGGTTCGCAGGTGACGGTGGAGGATGCTCTGGGGAAGAGATTGAATTTCACTATTGTCGGCGCGAACGAAGCGTCTCCCGCGGAAAACAAAATTTCAAACGAGTCTCCTTTGGGCAAGGCTCTCTTAAATCACAAAAAATTTGACGCCGTTTCCGTTCACACTCCCAAGGGCGTACTTGAATATAAAATCATTGATATAATATAAAAATAATGGCTTCATCTGGAGAAGAAATTAGGCGCCACCGCATAAAGAAATTAGAGATACTGCAAAAAGCAGGGATAGCTCCTTATCCCAGCAAAATTTCCTTTGTAGTTTTAGCGGCAGAGGATATAAAAAAGAATTTTAAAAAATATACCGGATCTAAAAAAACGCTCGGCGTTGCTGGCAGGATTTTAGCCAAAAGGGAGCATGGCGGTTCGGTATTTTTGGATATTTTTGACGGAACCGAGAAGCTTCAAGTTTTTTTTGGAGAGAACAAGGTTGGCAAGAGTGCTTACAAATTATTTTCGGAAACAAGCGACATAGGGGATTTTATCGCGGTTCAAGGAAGACTGTTTTTTACCAAGCGAAATGAACAGACGCTGGAAGTCGCGCGATGGGAAATGCTTGCAAAATCTCTTTTGCCTTTGCCTGAAAAATGGCATGGCCTTCAGGATGTGGAAGAGCGCTTCCGCAAACGTTATTTGGATTTATTGATGAATAGCAACATCAAAGACAGGTTTTTATTCCGAAGCCGGCTTATTTATAAATTGCGCGCGCTTTTAAATAAAGATGGGTTTATGGAAGTTGAAACTCCGGTGCTTCAAACCATGGCGGGCGGCGCGTCAGCGCGCCCATTCAAAACACACCACAACGCTTTGGATATTGATCTTTGGTTGAGAATAGCCACGGAAATTCATCTGAAATATCTACTGATCGGCGGGTTCAATAAAGTTTATGAAATCGGCCGCGTTTTTAGAAACGAAGGCATAGACGCGACCCATAATCCGGAATTTACCACCGCGGAACTTTACATTACCTACTCCGACCACGAAAATTTAATGAAATTTATTGAAAAACTTCTCGGCGACCTAGCCGCTTTAGTCGCCAAGGATAAAAGCATCACCTTCGGCGGACAAAAAATTTCTTTCAAGGCTCCGTTTAAAAAAATAACTTTTATTGAGGCTTTAGAACGACACGCTTTAATCACCGAATACCGTAAAAAATCGCGGGGAGATCTGGTGACCATCGCCATGCGCTTCGGAGTTAATCTGGAGAGCCACGAATCCAAAGATAAAATAGCGGAGAAAATATTCGCCAAAGTTTGCCGGCCGAAATTTATCCAACCGACATTTGTTACCGATTATCCGGCAAGCATTCTTCCTTTGGCAAAGCGCTCGCCTAAAAATCCGGAAGCGGTTTTGTCTTTTCAGGTTGTCGCCGGAGGAATTGAAATAGTGAAAGCTTTTAACGAATTAAACGACCCACTAGACCAGCAGGAGAGGCTCAAAAAAGAAGCAATGGTTGGCGCGGAAGGAGATATCGAAGCACAACCTTTGGACGAAGAGTTTATTGAGGCTTTGGAGTACGGCATGCCTCTGGCGGCCGGATTAGGAATAGGCCTGGACAGATTGGTCATGCTTTTCACCGATACGGACAACATCAAAGAAGTCATCCTTTTCCCCACAATGAAGCCGAAATAAAAATAAATGTGAATAAGCTGTGAGTAAATAAGCTGATTTAGCTTTATTTTGTCCAGCCATCGGCGGGACGTTTTTATTTGCGCGCGAGCGGCCTGTGGATTACAATGTATATGAAGTGGGAAAATGTGGATAAACCTGTGGATAGTGTGGATAACTTTAAATATATGTTAATAGGCGAATATTTACATACTATAGACCAGAAAAACCGTGTTTCAGTACCTTCAAAATTTCGCAAAGACTTGGGAAAGATCGTTGTGCTTACCCGCGGATTGGATAAATGCCTTTTTCTTTATCCTTTAGCCCATTGGAAAGAGCTTGCGGAAAAGCTAGCCAAACTGCCTTGGGGCAAAGCCGAACATCGCAGTTTCATCCGCGCGATGATTGCCGGAGCAACCGACATAGAAGTTGATTCGCTTGGGCGGATACTTTTGCCGGATTATCTGAAAGTTTACGCGAGATTGTCGGACACAGCGCAGATTGTCGGGCTTTACAATCGTGTAGAAATTTGGAATCCGGAACTTTGGGCGCGTTACAGCGAAGTCACGAAAGATAATATTGAAATGATTGCCGAAAAATTAGGAGAGCTGGGACTTTACTGATGCAAGAGATCCACACGCCGGTTTTAACTGAAGAATTGAAAGTACTTTTAAATCTTAAGCCGGGGGATAACGCGGTGGACGCCACCTTGAACGGCGGCGGGCACGCGCGAATGATGCTGGAGCTTATAAAACCAGGCGGCAAAGTGCTGGGGATAGACCAGGATAAAAGCATGATTGAACGGATGGAGGGAGACAAAAATATTACAGCTATTTGGGGAAATTTCAAAGATATTGATGAAATTATCAAAAAACTTGGGTTTAACAAAATAAAAGCCGTATTATTCGATCTCGGCATGTCGCGGTGGCATCTTGAACAAAGCGGAAGAGGATTTTCTTTTCAAAAGCCGGAGGAGGCGTTATTTATGAATTTAAATAAAAAATCCGCGAACACGGCTGCCGAAATATTAAATGGATATCCCGAAGACAGGCTCGCAGAAATATTTAAAAATTTCGGACAAGAACCAAAAGCAAGGCTGTTTGCCAAAAAAATCATGGAGTTCAGAAAAAAACAGCCTGCCTACCGGCAAGGCAGGCGCATCATTTCAGTAAAAGATTTGCTCAATGCTCTGGGCGCGCAAAAGCCGGATGGCCGAGAGAAGATACTGGCGCGGATATTCCAAGCTTTGCGGATAGCGGTAAACAACGAGTTGGAAGCTTTAACAGAAGCTCTGCCTAAATCGTTTGACGCGTTGGATGCCGGCGGGAGGCTGGCGATTATTTCCTATCATTCTCTGGAAGACAGAATCGTAAAAAACTTTTTTTCCGCCGTTGTCGGAAAAAAGGCAATCATTCTGACTAAAAAACCAAAAACCGCATCCCAGGAAGAAATTATTAAAAATCCTAGTTCCAGGTCGGCCAAATTAAGAGTTTTAGAAAAAATTTAATATGAGCGTGCTTAATTTAACATTTTCATACGTCAGACCTTATATTTCCCAAGCCAGTGGGGCGTTGGAAGATTTGAATTTCCGAAAGAAAAAAAATCTTTTAAAAACTCTTTCGTTTAGCTTTATCGCCTTAGTCGCTTTGTACGTTTATTTAACGGGCTCTATTGTAACTCAAAATCTCAAGCGAAGCGATCTGGCGGAGGCGTTAAATAAAAGCACTCTGGAAAGTGCCGGGGCTGAAAGCATGTTTATTAGCGAGAGCTACGGTAAGAGCGTAGAATATTTTAAGGAACATGGCTATGAGGAGCCTAAAAATCTGGAGATTATCAGAACCGCAGGCAACGTCGCTGTTAAAGATGCGGAAAAACAAAATTTTTACTAGCAATAACCGCCTGGGGCTCACTCTTGCCATTATCGTTTTAATCAGTACGGCCGTAGCCGGCCGTCTTTTTTTTATTCAAATCGTCCGTTATCCGGTTTATCGCGACCTGGCTAAAAAACAGCAAAGGTTCAGCGAAATTTTGGAGCCGAAACGCGGAGATATTTACTACAAAAATAAAAACGGAGAACTTGTTAAAGCGGCTACTACAAAAATAGGAGCTCTTTTGTATTTGAATACCAAACTTTTAAAAGACCCGGAAAACATATTTAATAAATTAAACGCTATTACGCCGATAGACCGCGTTTTATTCGATAAAATAGCGAATAAAACAAATGATCCTTATGAAATTCTTAAGCATCGCTTGAATCAGGAAGAAGCCGATAAAATCTCCGTTTTAAATCTTCCTGGCGTTGGGCTGGCCAAAGAACGATGGCGAGCATATCCGATGGGCGATACCGGCAGCCAAATTTTGGGATTTGTGTCGTCGCTGTCGGCGGAGGAGGAGCCTGTCGGCAGATACGGCGCGGAAAAATATTACGACGATTCTTTAAGGGGCGCCAAGGGAAGCGTTTCGGGCGACAAAGACGCCAAGGGCATATTAATCGCTTTAGGCGAAGATTTGCGCGCCGAGCCGGCCGAAGGGCAGGATTTGGTTTTAACCATAGAACCGACGGTCCAGCGCACTGCGGAAGAAGAATTAAAAAAATTAAGGGAAAAGTGGCGCGCCGCGGCCGGAGGAATTTTAATTATTGATCCAAAAACCGGCGCTATAAAAGCCTTGGCCGGTTCTCCGGATTTTGACCCTAACAAATATCAGGCCGAAAACAATCTGGGCGTTTTTTTGAATCCCTATGTGGAAAAAATTTTTGAACTGGGCTCGGTTTTCAAACCTCTCACAATGTCCGCGGCCTTGGATCAAGGGGCTGTTACTCCATACACTACTTACGTGGATATGGGCCAGATTAAAATCGGGGACCGTATTATTAAAAATTTTGACGGCAAAGCGCACGGAACGCGCACTATGACGCAAGTTTTGGAAGAATCTTTAAATACCGGCGCGGTATTTGCCATGCAGCGCGTAGGCGGAGAAAAATTGAAAGAATATTTTCATAAATTCGGCTTAGCCGACAAAACCGGCATAGATTTGCCCGGCGAATTAAAAGGGAATCTTAGCAATTTGGAATCCGGCAGGGAAGTTGAGTTTGCGACCGCAGCTTTCGGTCAAGGCGTGGCCGTGACGCCTCTGGAGTTGGCCATGGCGCTTTCGGCTCTCGCCAATGGCGGACATTTAATGAAGCCTTTTATAAAAGATGGCACCGCTCCGCAAATTATCCGCGACGTGATTAAACCGCAAACTTCCGAAACCATTACAAAAATGCTGGTTGACGTCGTGGATATGTCTTTGGCTGGCGGGAAGGCCAAGATACCACAGATGAGCATCGCAGCCAAAACCGGAACGGCGCAAGTAGTTAACATCGGCGGCAGGGGCTATTCTGACGACCAGTTTTTACACTCCTTTTTTGGTTATTTCCCGGCCTATGACCCAAAATTTTTAATTCTGATATTTTTAGAAAAGCCTCAAGGCGTGAAATACGCTTCGCAATCCATAACCGACACTTTCAGATCTGTGGTTGATTTTTTAATAAATTATTATACAATTCCACCAGACCGATGATAAAAACAATTGTAACAAAAATTCTCGCTTTAGAAGCTAAAATTGCGCTAAGACGCTACCAGCCTCGAATCATAGGCATAACCGGGTCCGTTGGCAAATCGTCCGCTAAAGAAGCTGTGGCCGCGGTCTTGGAAAGCAGGTTTAATATCAGAGAAAGTATTAAAAGCTACAACAGCGAATTGGGCATGGCTTTGGCCGTTTTAGGTCTAAAAACCGCTTGGAATAGTCCGATAGGATGGATTAAAAATATAATTTATGGGTTTGAAGAAATTTTTAATAAGAACTTCCCAAAAATACTGGTTTTGGAGATGGGGGTTGACCGGCCGCGCGATTTTGATAAATTACTTAAAATTGTGCGTCCGGACATCGGAATAGTTACGGCTGTGGGAGAGATTCCAGTGCATGTTGAATTTTTTTCTGGGCCGGAGGAAGTAACACGCGAAAAATCCAAGCTTGTAAAAAATCTATCATCCGACAACTGGGCTATTTTGAATTTTGACGATGAAACAGTTTGGAGCATGTCTGCTTTGGGAGAAAAATTAAAAACCAACGCAAGTGTGATTGGTTTCGGTTTCGGAAACGGCGCGGATATTTTGGCTTCCAATTATAAAATTTCCAAAGAAGGCATTTCTTTTAAAATGGACTATAAGGGCTCTTCGGTGCCTGTGCGCTTAAAAAATGTTTTTGGAAAACATTTTGTGTACGCCGCGTTGTCCGCGACGGCGGTAGGAATAATTTTTGAGATGAACCTTATAGAAATTTCAGAGGCACTTTCAAGGTATCACGCGCCTCCCGGCAGATTGAGACTACTTCCGGGAATTAAAAATAGTCTGATTCTTGACGATTCATATAACGCCTCTCCCTTGGCCACGGAGGCAGCTCTGGATACGTTAAAAGAATTAGATGCGGAGAGAAAAATTGTCGCTTTCGGCGATATGCTTGAAATCGGTAAATTTACTATCTTGGCCCATCAAGCAGCAGGGAAAAAAATCGCTAAAATCGCGGATTATTTTGTCGCAGTCGGTCCGCGCTCGCGCTTCGCCGCAGAAGAAGCTATCGCTCAAGAAATGAATAAGTCTAAAGTAATAAATTTTTCAACTTCCCAAGAAGCTGCGTCTCATTTAAAATCAATCATTCGAGAAGGCGACCTAATTTTGGTTAAAGGATCGCAGTCCATGCGCATGGAGCTGATTACAGAAGAACTTATGGCTCATCCTGAAGAAGCCCAAAATATACTTGCCAGACAGGACGAATATTGGAAGAATAAAAAATAGGCCTGCCTGCGCAGACAGGCCCCTGTCGTCTAGTCTGGTCTAGGACGCATGGTTCTCATCCATGTAACCCGGGTTCAAATCCCGGCGGGGGCAAATAATATGTTAAAATCAATTTATGCTGGACATAAAATTCATAAGGGAAAATAAGGATTTAATAAAAGAGGCCGCGAGAAAAAAATGCGTGAAAGTTGATATTGACCGGCTTTTGGCAATTGATGAAAAACGGCGCGCGTTGACCCATGAAGTTGATAAGCTGCGTCAAGAGCATAAAAAATTCACCGACGCTTCCGAAGAAGCTAGGGTGTCAAAAAACGCGCTTTCGCAAAAAGAATTTGAACTCTCCGCCGTGGAAAAAGAATTTGAAGAGTTGATGCTTCAAGTGCCGAACGTCCCCGATCCGTCAGTTCCGGAAGGGGAATCAGACGTGGAGAATCAAGAAATAAGAAAGTGGGGGAAGATAAAAGTTGAGCACGGGAAAAATTATTTAAATCTGATGCAGTCCAGCGATATGCTGGATCTCGAGCGCGGAGCGAAAGTCTCAGGTTTCCGGGGATATTTTTTAAAAGGAGACGCCGCGCTCTTATCCGTAGCGCTTTGGCAATTTGCGCTGGATTTCGTGGCTAAAAAAGGGTTCACGTCTTTTTTGTCCCCCGCCCTTGTAAGAAGAGAAAACTTAGTAGGAACTGGATGGTTTCCGCAAGCGGAAGAGGATGTTTATTCCGCCAAAGGCGGATCGGCATCCGACGAAAAAACGCGAGACGACATTTATCTTTCGGGCACAGCCGAAATCCCTATGATGGGTTATCATAGAGACGAAATTTTAAAAGAAGAAGAGCTGCCCAAAAAATATGTTGCGTTTTCTTCCTGCTTCAGGCGCGAAGCTGGAAGTTACGGCAAGGACCAAAAAGGGATTTTTAGGGTGCATGAATTTTTTAAAGTTGAGCAAATTGTTTTATGCAGAGCAGATCATCAAGAATCTGTAAAATGGCACGAAGAGCTTACGAAAAATTCGGAAGAAATCATGCAAGCTTTGGGAATTCCTTACCGTATTGTAGTAAATTGCGGAGGTGACCTCGGCTTGGGGCAAGTAAAAAAATATGACCTAGAGGCGTGGATTCCTTCGGAAAAAAGATACCGCGAAACGCATTCGGCTTCTTATTTTCATGATTTTCAGACAAGGCGGTTAAATATTAAATACCGCGATGTTGATGGAAAGCTCCGTTTCGTGCACTCATTAAACAACACAGCCATTGCTACTCCCAGAATTTTGGAAGCGCTTTTGGAAAATCACCAAGAGCCCAACGGCTCCATAAAAATCCCCGTAGCGCTCCAAAAGTATTTGGGAAAAGAGTTAATATGAAAAATGGAGCTCGCGGATTATTATAAAAAAAGAAGGAGGCGGCAATTGATTGGCAAAGCTGTTATTCTTGGCGGTGGGTTGCTGTTAATTTTGATTATTGCATGGGTTTTTTTTTGGATACCGTATTTGCGAGTGGTAAATATGAAAATAGAAGGCTACGCTGATGCAAGTAACGTAAAAATCGCTTTAGCCGATTATTTATCTTCTTTGAATAAATTTTTTTTACCGCGAAATAATTTTTTCCTACTGAATATCGATAATATCGAGCAAATTTTGAAAGAGAAAGGTTTTGATTTGCCGGAAGTAAACAAGCAAATCCCCAACGCGCTCTTAATCCGTTTTATTTCAACGCCTTCGCTTTTTATTTTCTGCCAAGATAAAAGCACTTGCTTTTACGTTAACGCCGCCGGCGTTTTGGGCGGACGCGCCCCGCGTTTCAGCGAAAGCCCGTTGCCGGAGTTGGCGGTTTCCGGACAAAACTCCGCAAAAATAGGCGACCAAATTCTTTCGGAACCGCAAACCCAGTTTTTGGGAAAGTTCCTAGTTTCTTTAAAAAATTTAAATATCGCACCGTTCCAAATAGATGTTTTTGGGAACAAAGATGTTAAAATATTTACAAAAGAAGGATGGTATATTTTAACCTCATCGGATTTGTCTGCCGACAGCGTTTCTAAAGATTTGCAATTGCTTCTTTCGCAAAAAATAGCCGACTACCGACCGCGGCTGGAATATATAGATTTGCGCTTCCCCGATAAAGCGTTCTATAAATTAAAAGCGATAAATTAAAATTGAACTTCCGGAGCGTGCAAAGGAAGTTTTGCCTTTGAGCCAAGAGTAGGAATCTTCCGGTTTGATAACTATGTCGCCAATTGCTTTTGCTTGGTTGCCAGCTAGAGAATTAAGCGATACGGCAAAATAGGAACCGGCCGGCGGAGCGCCTTTTGCGGACCACCAGCTTTCATATTTCTCTCCTAAATAATATTTTGGAGAGCCTCCGCCGAAATAATCCAGATAAATTTTTTGGACGCTGTTTTCGGAAACCCAATCGCGAAGCCGTTTCAAATCTTGCCCCCAGTCGTAATTTGAGTCTGTGGCGATTTTATATCCAGTTTGCGATCCTCCGCCCAGCTTGTTGTAATAAGACAGATAAAATGGAAAGGCAAAAATAATTTCCGCAATCATCCAAATAATTATGAGAGTCGTAAAAATACGCCGTTTAAAGCTCACAACTACCAGCGCAACAAGCAAATAAAGAAACGGGAAAGTCGGCAAAACATGCCGGACACCTATATTTAATGGGTTTAAAATTGAGCTAACCCAATAAAAAACTATAAAAATTATCGCGGATAAACCGGTAAAATCTAACCTCGCCCTATTTTTAAGCGCCCATAAAAGTGCCAGAAGCGCCAAAATATAAAAACCAAGCTGTTCTTTGAATAACGCAAGAGTTGGGAAATACAACCGCCAGCCTTTTGATGAAACCTCGCCCATAAAGTAAGCCGTATTCCCGCCGGCGGTGCGCCGCGCAACCATCAAAAACCCTTGAGCGTAGAGACCCAATGGTCGCGTTGACTCGTGCTCCGTAAGCCAAAAATCCAATTTTTCCAAAGAAGGATATTTATAGCCGGCAAGAATATAGCGCGCGTCTTTTATTTGTTGCTCGCGCGGGTAATTCCAGATTTGTGGTATGTAAGCGGCATAGATGACTGCGAGAGCGATGAGACCGGAGAAAGCAAGTGTCCCCAAGAAGGAGAGTAACCCCACCACCTTCCCAACTTTCACTCTGCCAAAAAACAACCAAAACACTCCAGAAATCAAATAAACCGGAAGCAATAAAATAAGCGAAAATTTAAGAAGCAAGACAATCCCCAAAACTATACCAAGCCAAATCACTGATTTAAAATCCAACCTTTCTAGAAACTTTAGAAAAAAAACGATTCCGATAAAAAATCCGAATGCGGCGCCGACATCAGTTGTTACGTATCTTCCGTGCGCCAAAAAAGTAGGGGAGACGGTAAAGAAAAATAAGGTAAGCAACCCCACTCCCACGCCATAGCGCCTTTTCACCCACAAAAACAAAATCCATCCAAAAAGCATCGTTAGCAAAATTATGGGCAGCCGCGACCAGAAAAGAATTTGGTCTGCGTCGTTGCCAGCCTCATAGAGAAGGTAGTTACCGGCAAGCCATTGGCGGTCGTTCACGTTTTCTATTGTCCAGAATGGCTGCAATGTGGCATCTCCTTTCAAATTCAAAAATAAGAGCGGCAACGCGGCCAAACTTTTCAAAAACGGCGGGTGCTCCGGATTTAGCCGTCCGTCCCAATATTTCAAATACGTGTATCCGGCCCCAATATGTGCCACTTCATCAAAAATCGCCGAATCATTCCGGCTTGACCCAAGCATCAGCCCGAACATGGCTACGAGCATCAAAATTGCTAAAATATTTGCATATTTATCCATTTATTTTATCATTTTTTCAAAACCACAAATCCCGAAGAGGCGTCTAGACGCAAACCCGGGATTTTTTGTTTGATAATTTTAAAAATGGAAGGTTGGTATTCAACGGGCACGAAAAGGCATTTTTGGGAACAATTTGCTGAAGAAATATTTTGCAGAGAAGCATAATAGATGTTTTTCCTTGTCTGTTTTGCCGGCGTGGCAGTATCAGTAATAAAAATTATTGGCTGAAATGACATGGGCGTTCCGGTTGTGTCTACCCGATCAACCGCGTCAGTTATGACGTATTTTTTAATATCATTTGGTTGTTTGTTGAGCCAACGCGCCTTTTCCGTAATGTCAGTATGGAAGGCTTGATAAACATTAAAGTTTGGCGCCCAGCGGAGAAAATACTGGCTGTATGCCTGAATCGCGGCGGTGACTAAAAAAATATAAATAAAAATCCTAAGCCGCGGCCTGACATTTCTCCAAAGCCAGTCCAGCCCCAAAGCGGCGAAAATCATAGCTGGCGGTATTAAAACAATGGCGCGAAGCGCGTGAGGCAGAGATTCATTTGAAAACGCGACGGGAAGAATCATGACAATGAACCACAGCAAAATAAAATTATAAGCATTGCGCGGGAAAACACTCGAGCGCAATGCTCCAAAAATCCCTATCAAAAATAAAATTCCCACGGGCCACCAAAGCTGGGGCGAACCTGCTAAATTGTGCCGCCAATTGAAATCTCCGGCGAAATTAAACATTCCCAAAGTTTTTACCAAATTTTCTGAAAATTGGCCAAGCGGATTTGAAGATTTAAATACTGATATTGCCGAGGTCCTGCCTAGGAAATCAGCAGGGTTTTGGGCGTAATACCAGAGCAATGGCAATGCCGCTAAAAACGCCATGAAAATAAAAAGGCCAATTAAGCATGGAGCGCAGTGCTTGGACACCGGACGTCCAAGTGGACGTCCGGTGTCCTCTCGCCATGATTTATAAAAACTCCAAAAAGGCAAAAACGCGATTATGGGCGCGGCGCGATAGGCAATATAAGTGTGAAAGCCGAGGCCGAAAGTAAATCCGGCTGAGGTGAAAATCCATTCTTTTTGCTTCCGCATTCCTAAAAATAAAAAATAAAACGCCCAAACCAAAAAAAACGGAGCCATTATCGCGCGGAACCCGATTCGTGAAAAATTAATGTGCCAGAACGAAGTTGCCAGAAAAAAAGACGCGAAAAGCGAAACACGCCCAGAAAACAGTTCTTTTGTCAAAAAATAAAGTCCCAAGACCGTTAATAAGCCGAAAATCACCGAAGGCAAGCGCAAAACCCATGGCTCGTGGCCAAAAGTTTTTACAAATAACGCTTGGATATTTATAAATAATCCCTCTCTCCCGAAATTTTCCTGGTAAAACACCTTCCAGCCACTAATCTCTATAGCCTGGATAGCATTGGTTCCGTTCATAGCCTCATCCAACCAAAACCCGGGCGGAGTATTTTTTAAATCCCAAAATCTCAAAAAAACGGCAATTAAAATAATTACAATCAGCCAGTAAGCAGAATTTTTCATAATTTAATTATAGCATGTTATTATAAATACATGCTTCAGGAAGCTGTTCATGAAGAAATAAAATGGCTGGAAGAGCGGCTGGAGGCCAAAAAGAAAGAGCTGGCCACTGGTGGCGCGGAAAAGCCAGAAAAAGAAATGGTGCGGGAAGTCATAATAGACGTTTCTCTTGGAAAAACGTCTATGCCTATCGGCGGACTCCTTGCTGTTTCGGATGACACCGCCCAAAAGGCGGCTTACGCTCTAAAAGAAAAAGAGCACCAGCAAATTGTAGAAAGGTTGATAGGTCTGGCGTTTGCCCAAGGACTGGCTATTGCCGTTAAAGCCGCGAATCACTTAAAAAATCCGCATCTATTGGATGAATTTCACGATGCACTGGCCGATAAATATTACGAAAAACTGCTTGCGGCTAGAAAACTTAAAGCATGAATTCTTTCACTTTTTTCTATATCGTTTTACCGATAGTCCTCGCCTTGATTTTTTGGTTTTTACTTTTTTCTTCTTACCAAAAAAATAAAAAACTGCGCGACGTAAGCTCTGGCCTAAGCCTTGCGCTTTATTTAATCAGTTCGCCGGAAATCGCTAAGGCCCAGCAAGGCGACGAATTCCAAGCTCTGAAAAATTTCATTATGCAGATGGAACAATTTTTGAGCGGCCTGGCGACTTTTCGAAGAAAGGGGTTGAAAGAAAAATTATGGGGCAATCCTTCTTTCGCTTTGGAAATCGCATTGCACAACCGCGGGAATGAGATTTTTTTCTACATTGCGTTCCCAAAAATTTACGAATCTCTGCTTCAAAATCAGCTTCATGGCGCTTTTCCCGAAGCCAAAATAGAAAGGACGCCGGACTACAATATTTTTAATGTTGAGGGTGCGACTGCCGGCGCTTTGGTTTTGCGCTCCGGATCCGAAATTTTACCGATAAAAACTTACCAAAAGCTTGCGGCCGACCCTTTGGAAACAATAACTTCCGCATTTTCTAAAATCAAAGAATATGGCGAGGGGGCGGCTTTACAGATCGTTTTAAGATTTGGCGGCGAGAACACGAAAAAACGGGCACATCTCGCTGCGCAAAAATTAAAAGAGGGGGTCTCCCGTAAAGAAGTTTTGGGTGAAACTGGGTTTTGGAGCGTGTTTTGGGATATTTTTTTCGGCAAGAAAAAGTCCAAAGACCAAAAATCAGTTTATGATGAGGAGTTTGCCAAGCTTTTGGACGAGAAAGCAAGCAAAACCATGTTTGAATGCAACGTACGCATTCTTACATCCGCCGCTTCCACGGAGCGAGCCGACGCTTTGCTTAAAGATTTGGGAGCAAGTTTTTTTCAATTTACAAATCCGGAAGGCAGTGAATTTAAAATAAAAGAGCTCGGCGGGAAGGCGCTGCGAAAATTGGTTGAGTATTTTTCATTTAGGTTATTTGACGAAAACCGCGTTTTAAATTTGAATGTGGAAGAAATCGTGAGTATTTATCATCTGCCTTATTCCAAAAGGGCGGCACCGACGGTGCGCACGCTAAAAGCCAGAGAAGCGGCACCACCTGTAAATTTGCCGAAGGATGGCTTGTCTTTGGGTATAAGTTCTTTCAGGGGCGACGAGCGCACTGTGCGCATTAAAAGCGAGGACAGAGAACGCCATTTTTATATAATCGGGCAGACCGGCACTGGAAAATCCAGTCTTATGCACAACATGATTATTCAGGATATCCAATGGGGAGAAGGTGTTGCCGTGATTGATCCGCACGGAGATCTTATTGAGTCTATATTGCCTCTGGTACCCAAGGAGCGCGCGGAAGACGTTATTTATTTCGACCCAGGGGACGTCAAACACCCCATTGGATTAAACATGCTGGAGTTTGATCCTAGGTATCCGGAGCAGAAAAGCCTTATTGTCAACGAACTTCTTGAAATTTTTAACAAACTTTTTAATATGTCCATCGCCGGAGGCCCCATGTTTGAACAGTATTTTAGAAACGCAACGATGCTTGTAATGGAAGATCCGGAAAGCGGCAATACGCTTTTAGAGATTGAGAGAGTTTTGACCGACAAATCATTTCGTGACTACAAGCTTTCACGAAGTAAGAATATTGTGGTGGAAACTTTTTGGCGGCAAATCGCTGAAAAGGCCGGTGGCGAGCAGTCGCTCGCTAATATGGTGCCTTATGTTGTCTCCAAATTTGACACTTTTCTTTCCAATGAAATCATGCGCCCAATTATCGCCCAAGAACGCTCCGCCTTTAATATTCGCGACGTGATGGACGGAAAGAAAATTTTGCTTTTAAATCTTTCCAAGGGTAAATTGGGCGAGCTCAACTCCAGCCTTTTGGGCCTTATTATGGTAGGGAAAATTTTAATGGCGGCGCTATCGCGCGTAGACAGGCCGCAGACCGAGCGCGGAGCTTTTTACCTTTATATAGACGAATTCCAAAACGTTACGACAAAATCAATCGCTACCATTCTGTCAGAGGCGAGAAAATACAAACTCAATCTTATAATCGCGCACCAATTTATCGGGCAATTGGAAGAAGAGATAAAAAAAGCGGTTTTTGGAAATGTCGGATCAATTTTATCTTTCCGCATCGGCTCGGACGACGCCGAATATATGGAAAAGCAGTTTCAACCAGTGTTTTCCGCGCAGGATTTGCTGAACATTGATAATTTCAACGCCTATCTTAAATTGTTGATAGACGGGCAGACTTCCAAGGCGTTTAACATAAAAACAATCCCACAGGAAGTTGGCGAGGCGAGCGCGGCCGCATATATAAAGAATCTTTCCCGCGCTAAATATGGCCGTCCGCGCGAGGATGTGGAGGAAGAAATCAGAAAACGGCTTCAAGCATTATGACCACCAAAAAAGATTATTTGATCGGTGCTGTTGCGGGGTTTTTGACGGGAGCGCTCGGGCTGGTTATTTTGCGTTTTTTAAATATTGTTTTCCCATATCAAAATCTCGTTGCCTTGGTTTTTATTCCAATTCTTTGGGCGGTGGGGGTTTGGCTAGGCAATTTTCTTGGAGCACACGTCAAGCCATTTTTTTCGCAATTTGGGCGCTATGCCGCCGCCGGATTTCTTTCAACAGCGATTGACTTCACAGTTTTAAACTTTACAAGCTATATTACTGGCGTAACCGCTGGCATCGTTGTCGGCTGGGTCAATGCGCCAGGATTTTTAATTGCAGTGATAAATGGATATTTATGGAACAAGCTCTGGGTTTTTAAAGATTACGACGAAAATAATTTGTTCCAAGATTTTCCGAAATTTTTCGCGGTTGGCATTGGTGGGCTTGTCATTAACAGTGTCCTTATTATAATACTTACAACATACGCGCCCGTTTCAATAATTTCCGCTGTAGGGCCGTCAAAATGGCTGAACGTTGCAAAATTTATCGCCAATATTGCTGTGCTTATCTGGAATTTTATCGGATTTAAGTTTTTTGTGTTTAAAAAATAATATGTCACAGGTTTTTTATAGAAAATACCGTCCGCAGCGTTTTGAAGATGTAGTGGGACAGGAGAACACTATCAAAATTTTAAAAAACGCTGTTTCAAAAAAACGTGTCGCCCACGCCTATCTTTTTTCGGGTCCGAGAGGAACCGGAAAGACGACCGTGGCCAGAATTTTGGCTAGAGAAACAGGTTCCTATGAAGAGGATGTTATTGAAATTGACGCGGCTTCATCCCGGGGGATAGACGAAGCAAGAGCTTTACGGGAAGCCGTGCGCACGGTGCCGCTCCGCTCAAAATATAAAACTTACATTATTGACGAAGTGCATATGTTGACCAAAGAGTCCTTCAACGCACTTTTAAAAACCTTGGAGGAACCGCCGGAGCATGCTATTTTTATTTTGGCCACCACTGAGCCTGCAAAAGTTCCAGATACGATAATCTCTAGAACACAGCATTTTCAATTTAATAAGGTTGCGATTCCGGATATAGTCAAAGAACTTGAAAAGATATCTTTAGAGGAAAAACTTACCACGGAAGACGATGTTTTGAAACTGATCGCTTTTTTCGCGGACGGCTCTTTGCGGGACGCCGAAAATATTTTGTTTCAAATCGCAAGTTTAGGAGAGAAAAATATCAAAGAGGCAGATGTGCGCACACTTTTAGGGGCGCCGGAGGAGGAGAGCGTAGAGAAAATAATAAAAATCGCGTTTGAAAAAAACGTTGAAGAAGTTTTAAAACTTTTAGATAAAGTTCTGGAAGAGGGAATAGACCCAGCGCTTTTGGGAAAATTGCTTTTGCGGAGCTTGCGGGCGATTTATTTTTTGGCGCTTGACCCTAAAACGGAGCGTATGTTAGAGCGCGAATTTTCCGGAGATGAGATAACGGAATTTAAAAAGATGGTCCCTTCTGAAGCCGGACGTGCCGAGCATGCCCTTCACCAAATAATGAATTCATTGGACACCCACACAGACGATTACTCCACATCTCTGCCTCTGGAGTTGGCGCTGATTAAAATCGCGACGTATAAATAATCCGCTTTATTTGTCCCAGCATTTTTTTGATGATTTCCACGGTGCCGTTCCATACCGTCGATAAAGCTCAATCGCCATTGCCTCATTGCCGTCTTTGTCATCAATGTTGTGTCCGAGCCGTTCCGCAAGCTCGCGCCAGTAAAGAGCGTTGATCTGATATTTGCCAACGTCATATTTATTAATTTCGCCGGTAAGCACTTTGCCGTTTTCGTCAAAATGTCTGCCTCGCGATTCACAAATGGCGATTTTCTCCAAAATTTCCGGAGTAGCGTTTTCTGTAACGCTGGCCGGCGTTTCCGGCAAAACTTGTTCTTGGGCTTTTTGCGGAAAAGAAAAAAGCGCTGTAATTACCGCTAAAACGAGATAATTCATGTATTTTCAACATAAAACCGCCTTATGTGGCGGTATCAGGTTGTATTGACATACTAACACGAACATGTTAATACGTCAAGTTTCAAAGAAACTGAACATCATAAATCGCAATTGCCAAAAAACGGAAACGTGGATAAAATAATACAATAAAGAAAAAATTATAAGAAGCATCGAAAATTCGCAACCATAGCTGGGGGATCGTCTAACGGTAGGACACATCCCTTTGGAGGATGGTATCCTGGTTCGAATCCAGGTCCCCCAGTTATGGTTGTGAGGGGTCGTCTAGCGGTAGGACACAAGCCTAAGGATGGATATTATGTTAGGTATAGACATTGGAGGCACAAAAATACGCGCGGTTTTGTGGGACAGCAAGCGGGCCGTAAAAGCTCGCGAGTTTAAAACGCCTAAAAATTTAGCCGCTTTTAAAAAGCTTTTGGAAAATATTTTAAAAAGTTACCGCGCAAAGAAAATCGGCATCGGAGTGCCCGGCGCAGTTTCAGGAAATAAAATTCTATTTTGCCCCAACATTAAATATCTTAAAAATTTTGATATTTCGCAACTTAGACGTCCGACGTCTAAGTTGCGGCTTGATAACGATGCTAGGTGTTTCGCGAGAGCCCACCAAAACCTGCCTACTGGCAAGGCAGGGCTAACGCATTTAGACGGGCAGGCCGTTTTATTTATTACGCTGGGGACGGGCATAGGGCGCGCGATCAGCAGAGCCGGCAAAATTTTAAAAATTAAAAAATTTGAGTACCCAGAGAGCTGGGAAAAAGAATATCAGAAATTACGCGATTCAAAAAATAACTACGCCCTCGCCATTTTTTTAGTCCAACATTTGAAATGGCGCTTTAAAGAATACAACCCTAAACTAATAATAGTTGGCGGGGGAGTAACCGGAAGGCAAAATTTTGTGGCTGAGTTTCAAAAAGCGGTAAAATTGCCTGTAAGAAAATCGAAATTCGGCAAAAACGCCGCTGCTATCGGAGCGGCTCTCCTATAATCTCCCTGTGTCCTCTCACAAAAGCGTCATACGCCATTTCTTTTTTCCCCTCCGGCTGGACTATTAAAAGTTTTAAAGCACCATTTATTACCGCTGCCTTTTTTATTTTTAAAATCTTCCCATTTTTCATTTTTATGAATGTCCCGGGCCACTGGTTATACGCCCGCACCATTCTTTCTATATATTCGGCGCCCTTGGTCCAATCAATCAGCCCATCTTCTTTTTTAATCAATCTAGTGAAAGTGGCCTTGGAGTGGTCCTGCTCTTTTGGAGCAATTTTACCCAAAAGCCATTTTTCAATAGTCGGGATTAAAAGCGCCGCGCCTTCATTAGCGAGCTTCCCGGTTAAGCTAAAACAGGTATCCTCGGGCTCTATCGGAATTTCTTTCTGGGCTAAAATCGGCCCGGCGTCAGGCTCCTCCGTTGCCATATGTATAGTCACACCGGTGGTTTTGTCTCCGGCCAAAATAGCCGCCTGGATTGGAGACGGCCCCCGCCAGCGGGGGAGCAGCGACGGGTGGGCGTTCAAAAACCCATATTTAGGTAGCTCCAAAACAGCTTTCGGTATAATTTTTCCGTAGTAAGCAATAATGCCCAGATCCGCGTTTTTGGCTTCTAAGACAATTTCAAAACCGGCGCTTTTGAGAGCATTAAGATATATTTCAGAAAACACCTTAAAACCGCCGAAGAAAATTATTTTTTTAGGCATCTTTTAAATTTTGCGGAAAATGTTTAATTTTTTTTGCTTTATCAATAAATAAAACGCCGCTTAGGTGATCCAGCTCGTGCTGGATGACTCTCGCAAAAAGCCCTGATGCCCCCCGTTGGCGTTTTTTTCCAAATTCGTCTAAATACTCAATCGTAATTTTCTCCGCCCTCGGTACCTCACCATAAAATCCGCGCACAGAAAGACATCCTTCAATGTCTTTTGTTGTTTTAGACGCAAAGTTTTTGACAACGGGGTTTATAAAAACCAAATATTCCACGTTTCTTGTTTTATTTTTACCACCGATTTTTTCGTGAAGCCAATCGGCGCTTTTTATAGCTGCTTCTTTAGCTACTAAAAAAATCCGCAGATTCGTTCCGATTTGCGGGGCGGCAATGCCAATGCCATCTGGCTCCGCGAACATTGCCTCGGCCATTTTTTTAATAAGTGTTTTAATGTCCGCGGAGTTCGGGCTGGCAACTGCCTCGGCGCTTTTACGTAATATTTTATTTTCTTTTTGTAAAATCATATTTGCTTGATTCTAAAATTGAGTCCAAGTCCTTCCAGAAACTTGGCTTCTTTATTTCTCGTTCAAGCTCCAAAAGCACATTTGAAGATAGCATAGCGCCCATGCTTGGAGCAAGCTTGGGTTTTTTGGCCAAAAACCATACCGCCAGCATCTCAAGCTGTACGCGTGAAAATTTTGCTAAAGCGTATTTAGCCAACTTACCGTCTTTCCCGCGGGCGAATTTTGGTTTTTCTTTCCTTATTTTTAAACAAGCGTCATGAAAAAAATCAATAAACGCCTTAATATCATTTTTCTGCTTTCTCGGATTCATTGTTATTAATGTTTAATAATGTTTATTAAAATTATTTTTTAGATAATTTCAGTTTTTGCCTTCACTTTTTAATTTTTTATCTTATTTATCCACAGAAACATTTTATGTTATCTCGGTAGAACGATATACTTTTATTATACATCATGTCTGGTGAGAAATATATCTCGTCAAAACAAGTAGCAAAGATAACTGGTTACACAAGTGATTATGTTGGCCAGCTTTGCCGTCTTGGCAAAGTGAAATGTAGACGCATCGGCCGAGATTGGATGGTCTCGGAAAGATCAATTTTAAATTATAGAAACGAAGGTAATCAACTAAAAAGTATAAAAAATAATTTAACAGCTCGCTTTGGCGAGATTCATAAATTATACGGACTGACAAGACAAATTTTTTCTATTCGCAAATCTCGTTTAGACGATTGGGACCAGGCCCTGTTGGGTTATGAAGAAAAATTTTTTAGCTTATCCGATGCGCTCAAATCAAAAAAATTTCCGCTGATTGCCAGCGCTCTGATCGTGCTTAACTTAATATTTTGGAATCCGGACGGCTCTTTGGATGTTATGAATAAAATCGGCGCAATGTCAGAAAAAAGCACTGCCTTTCACTTTAGAAGATATAAAACTATCTCTGTTTAATATTAAAAACAGGTTTTTGAACAATCTTTTTGCCTGGAAAGATTATACCGTTCTATCGCTGTCAGAACTCCCAGATATAATGAGTAATATCTCGCTTCCCGAGATATCTCTGGCCGCTTTACCGGCACCGCCTTTCACTTTAGAAGATATAAAACTTTCTCTCTCCGATATTAAAGACAGGTTTTTGGGTAATCTTTTCGCCTGGCGGGATTATACGATTTCGTTGGGGCGCGGCTTTAAGCTAGTCGTAGAAGATTTTCTATACACAGAACCCACTGAAATAGCCAAAGAGTTGCCCGGGAAAGCTCCTACTCTGGAGCTGCCCACAGAGGGGAGTAGAGTTGTGACTTTCGGCACTTCTACTTCAGAAACTCCGTCTGTTGCGAAAGTCCAGTCATCATCTCAACCAAATACGGACCAGCCTTGGACTGGAATCTTTGCCCGTCTAGACTCGTTTCAAACAAGGTTGGCTTCTTTGGAGTCCAAATTTTCTGTTCCTTCAAACATTGACCAGCGCCTTGCCCAGATAAACTCTTCCATTATTGCACAAATCCAGCTTTCTCTTGCGGCTTTGGAAAAAAGACTTCCTTCCAATCAAGTTCAAAACCCGGTTGTTTTCTTAACGGCCTCAATTCCCGGACCAACCTACAACTCTCCGCCGCAAACCGGCTCGGGCGTTTCAGCTTCTTTTGGAGATTTCTCCAACGGAATTTCCACAGGAGGAAATCTTACTGCTACTGGAAATATTATTTTAGGCGACTCGGCCAAATCCACTGAAATCACCTCCAATACGTGGAAAATTACTTCTGCCGGAGCCGCTTCCGGATTTACATCTCTTTCAACAAACTCTCTTTCCGCGTCCACACTTAATTTGTCTGGGCTTCTGACAACAGGTGGATTTATTTCACTGGCGTCCTCAACGGTAGTTGGAGATTTAACTTTTCAAAATGCAACTTCTACCGGATATTTAGCGGTGACGGGTTCGGCCACTTCAACTTTCGCCAACGGGATAAAACTTACCGGAGGATGTTTTCTTTTACTTGACGGCACTTGCGCCGGAGCCGGAAGCGGAGGCATCACCTCTCTTAACGGGCTTACAGGGGGAACGCAGACCTTCTCTGCCAGCGGTCCCATAGATGTCGTTTCTCCAGCGGCAGGATCGGTGCACTACTTCAACGCCTCTTCTTCTCCTTTTTTCGGAACGCTCTTTGCAACAAGTACTGTAAGATTCAGTTCTTTGGGAGCGGGCATAGCAGAGCTCGGCTCTACCGGCATTCTTTCTTCTTCCTCAACACTTGCTACTAACATAGGAGGCACAGGCACAACCACTCTGATTAGCGGAGGAATACTTTATGGAAACGGCACGGGACCTTTTTTGACCAACTCCAATCTTTTCTGGAACACTGCTAACAACAGGCTTGGCATTTCTTCAACCACGCCAGCCCAACTTTTATCGGTAGGAGGGAATGTTTTCATTGGAGCTTCAGCCGCCGGAGGAACTTCCGGAGGCTTGGGAGTAGGAATGGCCACGACAACTGCCGGAGCCATTGAATCATCCGGACTCATACTCTCCGGAGGAGTCTTTGCCGCTTTGGGCGCCGCCACCTCAACTTATGCTGGCGGAATTCAAGTAACAGGAACAGGGAATGTTTGCTTGCCCAACGGAACTTGCATAGGCGCGGCAAGCGGTATCTCTTCTCTTAACGGGCTTACAGGAGGAACTCAAACATTTGCTTCAAACGACTTAATCAGCATTGTTTCTTCCGCCGCCGGCACTGTACACAACTTCTACGGCTCAACTACCCCCACCTTCGGATGGCTGCACGCCACATCTTCAACAGCTTCTTTCTTTACAGGCGCTTTAGGCATCGGGACGACGAGTCCAACCGGACTTTTGTCAGTAGAGATGGGCACGCAACAGTTTCCGTTTTGGGTAGGAGACGAAGGAACATCAACGCCGTCATTTGTGGTTGCAGGAAGCGGCAACGTCGGCATTGGGACGGCGGAACAACGATTATCCCCGGTTCCGGTACGACCGAAGGCTTTGCTATTGCTGGTGCTGGCCTAGCGAGTTCTTTTGAAGCAAGAAACGATGGACAAATATATATGAAGGGCAACGTCGGCATTGCTTCAACAACTCCTTTTTCTACTCTCTCTATAAACGGCAACACCTGGCTTAACTCGAATATCCTAAACATCGCTTCTTCTTCGGCCTCCACTTTAACTGTTAATTATTTATCAAGCGCGACTACCACAATTCCTTCAAATCAAGTCTACGCCTGGTCTATCGCTACCTCCACCACCGCTTCTCCTCTTTTTACTTTCAACACCAACGGGCCTTACGCCACGACCTCAATCAACGGCGGGTTCGTAGTTGATTCTGGCGCTGTTAATTACGATTCCTCAAGCGGCATAATTTCCGCCGATTCAATTCAGACCGGGCCCATGGCCTTTGATACGGATGCCGGAATTTTAAGCTGGATTGATTTGCCGAGTTCAACTACAACAGCCGGTATTGTAAACAGTTATTCGGCAATGCTAGACAGCACGGCAATTCTGACGATTTACGGCACAACCACAACTGCCGGAAACATATTATATGGAAGCGTAGGTATTGGCACAACCAGCCCCACTAGAAGCTCTTTGGTGGTTGGCTGGAATGGTTCCAGAGTTGAAATTTCAAACGGCGGTCTTTGTGTGGACAACGACGGCGGCTGTAACGCCTCAACAACCGGACGGATAAGTTCCGTGACATCAACCATTGGTGCGACTGACGTGGCGGAAATATATAATTCCGTACAAAGTCTGGAAGCAGGAGAAATAGTAATGGCATCGGGTGGAAATTTTGTGGAAAGGGCCATGAAAGAAAATACGGATAAAGTAATAGGAATTATTTCTACCGATCCGGGAATCATTTTGGGATTCGGCCCTGACGCGACTAGCACGAACGGCTATCCCGTCGCAATGGCCGGGCGGGTTCCGGTGAAAATATCTTTGGAAAATGGGCCGCTCAAAGTTGGGGACAGAATCGTTATTTCTTCAGAAGCTGGCGTGGGAACGAAAGCGACTACTTCCGGAGTGACGATTGGCATTGCTTTGGAGTCATTCGACGGCATTTCTTGCCAAGATAATATTTGCGAAGCCCAAGCAGAGGGAAAAATACTCGTTTTTGTAAATTTGGGATACGCGAAGTTAGATAGCGAATTAAGTAAATTAAGCGAGTCAAGCGAATTAAGTAATGGCTGGATGCTCGACCAAACTCTCGGCAAATTAAAGGCAGTTTACGCGGTTGAAGCGCCAGCCATTTGGAGCTCCAACGGAAACTGGTCAATTGATGAAAATGGAAAGATTGTTGCCAAACAGCTTTGTCTGGAGGAGGTCTGCATTGGGAAAGAAGAGTTAAAGACGCTTTTGAAAAATGCGGGGCTCTTTCAAGAAAACGCAAGCCCGCCTGCTTCCGAACCCCCGTTAGAGTCTTTGCCTCTAACGGGGCAAGCCGAGCCTCCTCTCGAAGATCCCGAGCCTGTCGAGGGACCTCCTCCCATTTCTGATACCAGCACCACTACTCCGGCAACATGAGCGCAAAAATCAAAATAATAATTTTAATTTTAATCCTCGCCGCGGCTGGCGCCACGGCTTTTTGGCTCTGGCCGGATAAAACAGCGCCGGAATCCGGAGGCGCGGATAAAGCTGAATATAAATCCGAGTTGTTTGGTTTTTCTTTTCAATATCCCGAAGGGTTCAAAGTTTCTGAATTTGAAGAAGAAAACGGCAAGGTGATTTTGTTTGAGGCGAGCGGGAAAACATCCGATGTTGAATCTCCAAAAACATCGGATGTTGAGGAGCTCGCCGGCTTTCAAATTTTCATCACGCCCTTTGACGAGTCTGGGCCGCTCACCGCCGAACGCATTAAAAAAGACCTGCCGAACGCGGTCGTTGAAAATCCAACGCTGGTGAAAGTCGGCCCTTCGACAGGCTCAGGGCAAGCGGAGGCTTTGAGTTTTGTCGGAGAAGGGGACCCGCCTACCGGCCTGTCTGCCGACAAGGCAGGCGAGGCAGGCGGCTTTAAGACCGCCGAGGTCTGGTTTGTTTGGCCTCCGGAGCCGTATCCAAACGGAAATTATCTTTATCAGATAACGGCGAAAGTGGAGGACGCAAAATTGCTGGAAGGGATTATCACAACATGGAAATTCCAGCAAAATTAAAAGTTAAAAATGAAAAGTTAAAAGTTGCAGTTCAAGGTTAAAAATTATGTCGGATAACCAAGAATTCAGAAAAAAGTTAATTGCGCGCGCTTTTAGTTTTGCGCGGATGGTCATTGCTTTTGTGGATAATTTTCCCAACAAGCGTTCGGCCTGGATTATCACAGATCAACTGCTTCGTGCCGCAATGAGCATAGGAGCGAATATAACAGAGGCGCAGGCCGCAAGTTCCAAACGCGATTTTATCAACTTTTTGCATCACGCTTTAAAAAGCGCCAACGAGACCAAATTTTGGCTAGGGCTGTCAAAAGATATTATTGATAACAAAGAACGAGCTGACGCGCTTCTCAAAGAAGTTGCGGAGTTAGCCAACATTCTTGGCGCAAGCATAACTACTCTTAAAGACAAGCGAAGTATATGAAAAACTTTAAACTTTTAATTTTAATTTTTCACTTTTCACTTTTAATTTTTAACTTTGGCGCTAGAAGCGCTGATGCCGCCTTACTCATAAACCGCCCTCTCTACCTCGGTTTAACAAGTGGTCTCGTCGGCTACTGGTCTTTTGACGGGCCGGATATGGCAGGAAACACCGCCTACGACCGCTCTGGTAATGCAAACGACGGCACGCTCATCAACAACCCGACGCGAGCCGTAGGCAGAATCGGCCAGGCGCTGAAGTTTGACGGGGCAGATGACAGAGTTGATATCAGCTCCCCCAGTTTTAATGGCGCGGAACCATTTACAATCAGCGTATGGATAAAACCTGCGAGTTTGGGGGAAGGAAGTTTGGGACGCATTATGTCGTTTAATAATGCTACTTCTGATGACTTAAGAATGGGTGTCGGTCCATTAGTAAATTTTTCACCCAATGGTGGTGCGGGAGGGGATTGCGACTCTAACAATATTACTCTTAATGTTTGGGTTCATGTGGTGTTTACGCTTTCAAGCACAGGTGTTTGTACATTTTACATTGATGGAGTGAATCAAACTCTTGATAGTTCTGGGCAAACAATCGGGGCTTCAACAAGTTTTTCCATAGGAAATTTGGTAGGTGGCGTAACTAGAACTTTCGACGGTCCCATTGACGAATTCCGTTTCTACAAT
>LCKG01000003.1 GCA_001001285.1 Parcubacteria group bacterium GW2011_GWC1_45_13 | reverse complement strand
TAATCCGTCCGCCCTCCGGAGAGTGTCACGGTGCTTGTCGCGAATAATGTCCCAAAGAAAGGAGAAGAACTTGCGTTGAAGATGTAGGAAGAGTTGGAACTGGTTATGGCCAACGGCCCGTTGGCTGTGGCGGTGTTCAGACAGTTGGCGCAGGAGACTGCTCCATCAGCGTATGAAAGAGGAGAGCTGAAAGTCGTGGTGGCAGCCCAGATCGGTTTGCCGTTGGTCAGGGAAAGAATGAATCCGTCGGTGGAGGAAGCTACTGTTGAAAGTTTAGCCACTCCCGAAGCGTAGAGAATATCTCCCGCTGTGTAGGATGCGAGTCCGGTGCCTCCACTTGAGACAGAAAGTGCGGTGTTGAAAGTAACAGTATTTGTTGCTGTTAGATTTCCTGTGGTCAGTAATCCTGAAATCAGGGCATTGCCTTGGACGCTTAAATTAGTTGCGGGAGAAGTAGTGGAAATACCCAAAAAATTTGCGGACGTGAAGACAGAATTAAGGTTGCCAGCAGTGTTATAAATATCAATTATATTAGCAAGTTGCCCTGAAACTGGCTGAAGAGCTAGAGTGGTTGTGGCTACACCGGTCCCGCTTGTCTGGCCGATTGAAAGTTTGGCGTAAGGAGTGGTTGTGCCAATGCCAACCAAATTAGTTGTGGTCGCCAGCCGAATATAGCCGCCGTCAGTTGATATAAAACTCCAATTACCATCGGTTCCGCCACTAGAAGCCGAAGCCCAAGTCAGATTGCCAGAACTATCTGTTTGTAAAAAATTTCCATTGGTAACAGATGAGGGCCAAGAGTAAGCAACTCCGTTAAAGCGCGTTGTGCCGCTTGCCGTAAAATTCGCTAAAGATAAATCTCCGGAAAATAATCCGTTGCCTTGCACAGAAAAAATTTGCGATGGAGTGGTTGTGGCAATTCCTAAATTTCCATAAAGCGTTGTAGCGCCGGTAACTTGAAAAGTGGAAGAAGCAAACAATCCCCCGATATTATTCGCGAAAAATAAATTTGTTCCGCTGGAATCCTGAACTTGAAAAAGATTCGCTACTTGGTTAAGCGCCGCGCGCAAAGAAAGCAAAAACGCGTTTGTTGAAGTGGCCTCAATAGTCACAACGGAATTTCCAATCGGAGTTGTTGTGCCGAAAGAAGACGGCGTTGTGCTACCGGAAACAGCCGAAGCTAATCGTGAAAAAGCGGAAGCGGCAATTCTCTGCCGCGGAGAAAGCGTCTGCGAAGAATCATTATCGGAAGAAACCTCCACCTGCAAATAAACATCGCTTGAGGTATTAAAATCAAAATTTAAAAGATCCGGGTATCCGTTGGCGACATCTCCGATATTGACGTTAAAAACTCCCTGCCGAACAGTAGCCGTAGTCGTAGCTGGAACAGTCAAAGGCCACAACTTGCTTCCCGAATCAACAGTGGTATTATCCCAAATTGAAAATTTAAAATAGTAAGTCGCACTGGAGCCGCTCGTCGGCAAAAGATTTCCGCCGGAATCAGCTAGCCGGCCCTGATAACTTATTATAGCTGGAGTTCCTGAAGCCGCCTTCAAATCTATGCCCGAAAAAATAAATAAAATGATTATAGCGGCGCTTATTAGTTTAGCGTTACTTTCCAAAAAAATATTTATTTTATTTATATAAAATTTCATTTTGCGCGCTAAAGTTCATGGTTTTATTATAGCTTAAAAATACCCTATTTTTTAACAAGTTATGCACATAATTATCAACAAAATACCAACAATTAAAAAATAAGCCGACATGGGCTTATTTTTTTCATTTTTATACAAAAGTTTTTAAATGTTTAGTAAGGTTTAATAAGGTTATATTATTTTAAAATATTCCACATAGCCGGGTCTTCCCCGCCGTCAATTTTGAATATCGCGATTCCGCGCACTCCGAGTTTCTTGGCGAGATTAATTTTATCTTTTATGGCATTGGCATCGCTCCACCAAAGCAATTTAAGCGGTGAAGATTCCGTTGTTGTGGATATGTACATAAAGCTTAACTCCCCGGCTATGTTTCTCTTGGGGAAAACCCCCAAATCTTTGGCTAAATCCAAAGCGTATTTTTGATTAAACGCCGAGATTAAATTATACCTAAAACCTTCAGCAAGCGGCTTGACATCAAATTCGTAGCCGTAGGTTGCCACACCTATGACCAGTTTCTTTTTTGAAATATTTTTTGCGGTAAGATTCACTACCTTTTCAACCCATTTCGTGTCGGCAATCGGAATATAGGGACCCAAAGCCGATTCATTCAATCTCAAATCTATTGTGCCCTGGTCGTAAGTCATCAGCCTCACGCGGTCGCAATAGTTGTTAATCGCGATAAAATCATTGGCGTACCGGATATCTTTCGGAATAGTGTCATAACGGGAATCAAGCGGTGTGCGCGCCTCGATGGTGCACATCACCCACTTTTTCCCCATGCGCTGGTAGAGGCCTTTGAGAAATGTTGAAAAATAATTTTTCGTTTCCGCTTTTTTGCCTTCAAAATCTATGTCAATGCCGTCAAATCCTTTTTCTTTAACCAACGCCGCAATACTGTCTTCAAGAGCGATACGCGTTTTTTGGTTTGAAAGAATGCGGTGAATCGCTTCGGTGTTGCTCCACATCACTGTGGGAACAACGCGTATCTTGCGCTTTTTTGCTTCGGCGATAAGCGTCGTCCACGGCTCTTCACCTATTTTCATAGCATCAAAAAGCGTCCCGTCGTTTTTGACCGTGTAGCCGAATGGATTTATTTCTTTGAAAGAATCGATGTGCGCCAAAGCGTCAGCCGTACCCGTGGCCGTCCGCCAATAAGGAATCCAACCTGATATTTCCAGAGGTGGCGCGACCGTTTTTGCGTATGCGCTAAAAGGCGCCAGCGCCAAAAATATGGCCAGCGCGAATTTTAAAATCATTTGTTATATAATTTTTGGACTTTTAAGAAAAAAAACATCAGCAAAAATGAAGTGAGAGACATAATTGGAATAGTTATATAGTTCAGCTCAAAGACATAGAGCTTGGTGCAGGAGGCGCCCAGACTGAAAGCATCGCAGTTAAAAAACGGCGAGCCCCCCAGAGAAAGATAATTATGGTAGAGCGAAATAACGGTTCCGACAAAAAGCAAAGCCAAAGCGTAATTAATAATCTTGTAATCTTTTCTATAAAGCGCCATTCCCAAAATAATCACTTGGGGGTAAATAAAAATTCTTTGATACCAGCAAAGCTTGCAAGGCTCGTATCCGATATAGTCAGAATAAAAGAGGCTCAAGACTAGCGAGGCAACGGCCACCAAAAACGCCAACAGCATTCCGTGTCGGCCGAAAAAAATTAAAATATAATTCCTGGTTTTCGGGAAAAACAGCAAAATCACCGCTCCCGCCAAAAAAACTTGGGAGAGAAGCGTTAAAATCGCGGAGATTTTATTTACGTATTCCAAAAGCATGTTATTTGGGCAGTGGGCAGCCTGTTTTTTTAGACAATGTTTCCAATGGCACTTCCCCGCTTTCTCTGCTCCCGTCTGTAAATTCCCAGGTCGGGTAGCCGGTTACTTGCTTTTCGTTGCATACAGGCAACTGGCTCCGGCCGTCCGCCGTTGAACATTCAACATACGGCAAAAATTTTTCCGAACTTCCGAACATCTTTTTTTGGTTCTGGCAGTGCGGGCACCAAAAGGCTCCATAAAAAACCGCTCCATTGTCTTTCAGGCATTTGGCAAAGTCGTCGTACTTGGAGGGCCCGCTATTGGTTTTTATCAAAAACCAAGCCCCGCCGGCAATTACAACCGCCACCACGACAACCCAAACCACAATATTTTTTGTTGTCATGCTACTAAAATAACTCTTTTGTTATGTAATATCAAATATCTCGCCGCGGCCGTTGTGATACGAACATTTTTCGCAGTCCTCATTATGCCCGGGGTATGGTTTGTTTAAAAGCTTCACCATCTCCGCGAGTTTTTGTTCAAGCTCGTTTAAATTAATTTTCACAAGGTCCACGTGGCTCACAAACTTCACTTCAATTGACGGATTGCTTTTGTCTTTCACGAAATAATGCAGAAGATAGGCTCTGTCCGAAACTTCACGCCCGTGTTTTTTAAACATAAATCCGTAGGCCGCCAATTGGTCGCGGTAATATTTTTGCTTGTCTTCTTTGGGCGCGTTGCCGGAAGATTTATAATCCGCTGGTATCAAACGGCCGTCGGTTTCAACCAACACGTCGTCAATTTTGCCCGCGAGCTCATAGCCAGCGTCCTCATCAACTACTTTGAGCGCCCCCGGTTTTACCCGCAACTCATTAAGCATAGCAATATCTTCAAACGGCTTGATGCCCTCTTTTAGAAGCTCCTTCGCCTCGGGCGGAAACGCGCCCTCCGCGCGATATTTGTCGTAGCGGGCTTTTAGAATGCTGTCCATCGCCGAATTTAAAAGCAGCGGCAACATCGGCGCCCTTTTGTAATGATTGTCCACCCAAAAACAGCTCCGGCACTCGGTGTACCCGTACAACCCGCTCGGGCTTAATTTCCATAATCCTTCTTTTGTTTTCATTTTCGGAAGGGGCGAGATTCGAACTCGCGATCCCGTTTCCGGGATGCTCGCTCTCCAAGCGAGTGCCTTAGACCACTCAGCCACCCTTCCCTAAACTTTTCTCATTTTACCTATAAATTCATTTCGCGCAATGCTTTGATGCGTTCCGCGACAGGAGGGTGGGTCATAAAAAGCCGCGCCGTTTTCTTTTTCAGCGGGTCAGCGAACCAGAGATGCGCCGTTGTCGGAGTGGCGCGGGAAACTGGAACCGAAACTTTTGAAATTTTTTCCAACGCGCTGGCCAACCCTTCGGGATATCTGGTAAGTAAGGCGCCAGAAGCGTCCGCCAAAAATTCTCGCTTCCTGGAAATGGCGAGCTGTATTAAAGTTGTGGCGATCGGCGCCAAAATTGAAAGCGCGATACCGATTAAAATAAAAAATCCCCCGCCTTCTCTATTGTCGTCTCGGCCTCTTCCCCACAGCATACTTCGCATAAAAAAATCTGCGAGCAAGGACATGAACCCAGCCAAAACTACTGCAACGGTTGAAAGCAGCATATCGCGGTTTCCGATGTGCGACAGCTCGTGCGCCAAAACGCCTTCCAATTCGGTTCTATCTAAAATTTCTAAAATGCCAGAAGTTACGGCAATAACCGCATGCTCTGGGTCTCTGCCTGTTGCGAAAGCATTGGGAGCGCGGTCGGCCACCAGAAAAATTCTGGGCATAGGAAGACCCGCCGCGATTGTAAGATTTTCCACGATATTATAAAGCTCGGGCGCGTCTTTTTTTTGAATTGCTCTCGCGCCAGTCATCGCCAAAACAATTTTATCGGAATACCAATAGGAAATAAAACTCATAAAAATACTGAAAAACGCGGCGAAAAATAAAATGCCAGGGCTTCCGTAGATTTGTGAGAAAATCCAGCCGAGACCGATGACCACAATCAAAAACACGGAGAAGAGCGCCCAGGTTTTTCGGATATTAGCGTCGCGATAAGTATAGATGGTGCTCATTTGTGTAAAGCAATAGCGCGGTAAATTACTAAAAGCCCGAAGATGGTCACAAGCTCGGCTAGAAACACAATCCAGAAATTGTAAAAATTAAAAACACTCAACACAAAAGCCAAAACCGCCGCCAGGCCCAACATAAAAACTCCCAAACCTAAAAATTTACCTTTCGCTGCTAAAGCAGGATTTTGAACATAATTGGTGCTGAAGAAAATAAAAAAAATCGTCCAGCCCAACGCAAGAACCGCTCCGCCAAGGCCGATTAAAAGTCTGACCCAATCGCTTCCGCCATGCGACCAGCTTATAATGTTTGGTGCTTGGGGAGACAGCATCCAAAGACGGGCCACGCCACCTTCAAAAAAGCTAAAGATAAAAACCAAAAATCCAGTTATGGCCACGAGCACAGCGGATGAAAAGGCATTGCTCTTCCAACCAACAAGTTTAAAAAAAAGATAAATAAAAACAGCGATCGCCAGATATAGGAAAAGATGCGCCACTACGAAAGAGAGTTGAATAAGCCCCGGCATGGACGGAACGAAAAATGGCAGACCCAGAAAGAAGAAAAAGATAGCGAAAAAGAGATAGAAAAAGTAAAAATTCCTAACCAAGTCGTTAGCGGCGCGGCGATAGGCATTCCAAAGCCGGCGATAAATCAAAAAACAAATAAAAGAGTTTAATAAATCAATGAATGAGCTTACTGAAAAAAGAAACATATACTTTACTCCCTACTTCGCCTTAGATAAACGAAAAAAATGACCGTCAGCGACGCCAAAAGCAGATAAAATAAAAATAATATAAACCCCATCGACCAATTCACCATTTCCAGCCACGTTGAAATATTGGTAGCGTCCGCAAGGTTGATTTGCGCGATTCCGTAATGCAAAAAAACAATCACTCCCAAAATCAGGAGGACATTAAACAGCGTCAAAAATCTTACGAATCGCCAAATCATTTAAAATTTTACTTTTACTGGTTCCTTCTCCACTTGCGAGTCCACGCCAAAAAATTCCATTTTAGAAAATCCTAAAGACGAGGCTACTAAATTGGTGGGGAAAGTATCTACACGAGCATTAAGCTCCATAACATTGCTGTTATAAAACCGGCGGGCGGCCTGGATTTTGTTTTCGGTGTCCGCGAGCTCCCTCTGCAAATCCAAAAAGTTAGCGTTCGCTTTGAGCTCCGGATAATTTTCCGCCACCGCGAAAAGAGTTTTTAAATTTAAAGACAGCGCGTTCTCTGCTTGGGCTTTTTCGTCAAGCGAGCCGCTTCCGGAAATCGCTTTTGCGCGCGCCTCCGTCACCTTTTCAAAAACTCCGCGTTCATGCTGCATATATCCCTTCACCGTCTCAACCACGTTGGGGATAAGATCGTACCGGCGTTTCAATTGCACGTCTATATCAGAAAGCGCCTCTTTTGCGCGGTAACCCAAAGTAACCAGCCGATTATAAGCCCAAATAACCCAAAGGATGACCAAAACTATTATTCCTAAAATAACATAGAAAATGCTCATTTAAATTTATTTTACTCTGGATTGGATTAATAGTCCATGTGCCCGCCGCCCATGCCTCCGCCTGCTGGTCCTGAACCTGTTGAAGGATTTTTCTCCGGAATTTCTGTGATAGCCGCGCCGATTGTTAAATAATTCGCTGCAACCGAGATGGCGTTTATAAACGCGGTTTTTGTAACTTTCAATGGGTCAATGATTCCGGCTTCTTTTAAGTCGCCGATTTTGTTTGTGACGGCGTTGAAGCCAAGCCAAGTATTCTTATTGCTCTTTTGAGTCTTAAGGTCGCTGATTATTTTTCCGGCATTTTCTCCGCTATTTTGAGCAATGGCGGAAATTGGCGCTTCCAGCGCGCGGCTTAAAATTTCCCAAGCAGATTTTACAACCGAAGAAACCGATTCTTTTTGTGAGCCAAGTCCTGCATTGTCGGCAGACAGGTCAATATTCACGTTAAATAGAGCAATTCCTCCGCCCGGGACAATTCCCTCCTCCATAGCGGCGCGGGTTGCTGAAACGGCGTCTTCAACCCGCTGTTTCAATTCTTTCTGCGCGGCCTCGGTCGGAGCGCCGACTTTAATCACGGCGACTCCGCCCGAAAGTTTTCCGACTCTTTCTTTTAAATTTTTCTTTTCATATTCCGAATCTGTTTTTTGAATCTGAGCTTTGATTTGAGCGATTCTTTCTTCAATAGTTTTTTTTGCGCCTTTTCCGCCCACAATCGTGGTGTTGTCTTTATCCGCAATAACGCGGTGCGCCCGCCCCAGATCCGCCACATGGACATTTTCCAATTTTTTGCCGAGGTCTTCCGAAATAAAATTCGCTCCCGCAACCAAAGCGATATCTTGAAGCATTTCTTTTCTGCGGTCTCCGAAACCCGGTGCTTTTACCGCCAAAACATTAAACACCCCGCGGATTTTATTGACCACCAATGTCGCCAAGGCCTCGCCTTCAATTTCATCGGCTATAATTACCAGCTCTTTTTTACCGGTTTGCACGACTTCCTCCAAAAGCTTTATAAAATCGGAAATCGCCGAGATTTTTTTATCCGTCACCAAAATATAAGGGTCTTCCAGAACCGCCTCCATTTTTTCCTGGTCGGAAATCATGTAGGGAGAAATGTAGCCCCTGTCAAACTGCATGCCCTCAACCAAATCGTAGGCGTTGCCGATAGTGTTAGAATCTTCAATCGTTACAACGCCTTCCCTGCCCACCTTGGACATTACTTCGGAAATAAGTTTTCCGATCTCCGGATCTTTGGCGGAAAGTGTGGCCACTTCCTGAATTTTTTTATTGTCGTTGATTTCCTCTTTTTGGGCTTCCAAAGCTTTGAGCACCGCCTCGCTTCCTTTTCTCAGCTCCTCGGCGAGCTGGATGACGTTGAATCCCTTTTCTTTTATGGCGCGCTCGCCTTCTTCAATCATGGCGTGCGCCAAAACAACGGCGGTTGAAGTTCCGTCGCCCACTTTGTCGTTGGTTTTGTCGGCGGCCTGTTTTATGAATTCTGCTCCTAAATTTTCGTATTTATCCTGAAGCTCAATTTCTTTGGCTACCGTCACACCGTCAAAAGTCACTTGCGGGGCGCCGTAGCTTTTTTCAATAACCGCGGCGCGGCCTCTGGGGCCCAAGGTCATGCGCACAGCCTCGGCCAATTTGTCTATGCCTTTCTTCATCGCCTCGCGGGCTGACTCGTTAAATAAAATTTGTTTTGCGCTCATAGTATTATGGCTAAGATATCTTCTTCTTTGGCTATTAAGTATTCTTTATCGTCTATTTTAATTTCCGTCGGCCCGTATTTGGAAAATAAAACCTTATCGCCCGCCTTAACCGAAAGTGGGGTCAGACTTCCATTTTCTAACCTCCGGCCTTCTCCAACCGCCAACACTTTCCCTTCTTGGGGTTTTTCCTTGTCCGCGGTGTCCGGTATCAAAATCCCGCCCTTTGACTGCTTGGCCTTTTCCTCGTCGGAAAGCGACTCAATCAAAACCCTATCGCCTAGTGGTTTAATATTCATAGCAATTGAAAATTGATAATTAATAATTTGAAATTCCTCGCTTAGCGAGGTTGGCACTCCTGACCTCCGAGTGCTAATAGGTATGTTATCAAAACGCCCCCTACCACGTCAAGGTTTCAATAAAAGAAAGATGATTTTTGCCGCTCTAAAAACTGGTCGGCCACCACAGCGGCTTTGCGGCTTCAAAAACATTGGCGTATAAAGCAGTGGTTGGAATGCTTGAAACCGTGTAAGGCACGGAGCGGAAATTATTGTCTTCATTGGACTCGCTGATAGCACAGTCGGAATCCGCCATAACTACCGCATCAAATGAGCCGGTTCTAGTGGTAGGCAATGTAACCGGAATTGAAACCGTGCGGGAAGCTCCTGCGGCAAGAGCGTCTGTGTTGGCAGAGCCCTGCGACGCGTAGGAGCAATTCCATGGCAGATCAGGAGGATAGCTGTAATCAATCTCTATTCTGAACCCGCTACCTGTGCTGGCCGAACCTTGATTTAAGATGGTCGCGGAAGCGTTCACGGTCTGTCCAAGTGTTCCGGTTGGCACGCTAAATGAGGTAACAACTAAATCTGGACTCGGGGCAACAATACTGAACGGCGCGTCACTGTCGTCAAATTGCTGGGTACTCGCGGTGCAGCTTCCGACGCATCTGACCCGAAGATAATACTGTCCGAGCGGAAGATCAGACGGCAGCCACATAGTTTCGCTACCATCGTTGGGGATACTGCCTAAAAGTCCATACACTTCTTTAGTTTTATCCAAAGATACTAAGCTGATAGTGACATGGGTGCCGTGGCTAACCCATTTTATAGTTTGAGAAGAATTCATGGTCCAGCTCTCTCCCCCATTCGGAGAAAGAACGGTGATGGAGGGGGCGCTGAGCCAGTTGAAATAAAGTTTTATTATGTCTTGTACTGAAGTGTTGTTGGGATACAACTGGGCATATAAATCAAAACTTCCGGAGCCAGCATTACTGTTTACGGAAATATTCGTTGACCAATAGCCAGAAATGCATTGTACAAATGTTTCTTCTTTTTTATCACTGTAATAAAACACATCCACCGCACCAGAATAGTTTGAGCACGTCCCGCTAACAGCGACGCTCTTATTGGTTAAAGTTGAATCGGCTAGAGGATATGTTATTTTTACTGACGGCTGGGTTTGAGATGTAATACTAAACGGCGCGTTGCTTTGGTCTGAAGCATTTGTGGTCGTGTCAGTAATCTGCAAAAGATATTGTCCGCTGGAAATTGCGTAGCCGTTAATGTCTTTCCCGACAGTCCAGTTAAAATATCCTCCGCTTGCCAAAACCTTTCCTAAAGTAAAGCTTTGAACTGCATAAAGCGGGCAGGGCTCCGTCGTACAAGGTTTGGAATATCCAATCAGAGAAATAGAAACGTAGGACGATGACGATGGCGCTGACCAGCGAATAGTCTGAAGACTGCCCTGCGGCCAACTCTCTCCCCCATTCGGAGAAAGAACGGTGATGGATGGTTGGGGAGTAGAAGTCACATTAACTTTCGCGGTTGCGGAAAGAACATTGCCGGATGATTCTGTGTAAACCGCTTTAATTTCTGCGGTACCAACTGAAATACCGCTGACCACCGCAGTAGTAATATCCTTGTAGCCGACTGATGCAATTGCAGAATTGCTTGAAACCCATTTTGCCGAGACCGGATACGACGCCGGCATAACTCGGGCGCAGTAAGCTCCAGCAAGACAAGGAGGCATCGGCGGCTGATACAACGCCTGAATTCCCGCGCCACTTCCAACCGCAACGCTCAAGCTGCTTGGCGAAAGATAGAGCGAACCTTGGGTAACAACAGTGCTGCCAACATTAACGCTGATGCTGGTTTTTGCGGAGAGGCCTTGGATGTCGGTAACGTAGAAAACAGGGGTATAAACGCCGGATTTGTAATAAGTATGCGTGAAAGTGGCGGTTTGTTTAACCGGTTCGGTTGGGGACGGCGCTCGCAAAGAGGAAGGGGCGGCAAATTCGCTCTCATCTCCCCAAATTACCGAATAAGACAGCGGACTATTTTCGGGATCTCTGGCGGTTACGGTCCAAGTTCCGGATTGGCCGGTATTAAGAGTTGTCGGACCGGAAACTCCACTGATAACAGGCGAGAGATTTGAAGAGCGAGGAGGAATTGGGGTTGGAGGAACCGGAGTTGGAAAACCGCAATTCGCTCTTATTTTTTCTCTTGTCCGAGAACCAACTACACCGTAGCCGGTAGTGTCCGGAGAGCCGGAAGAAACTACTCCCTGTTGGGCTTGCCAACGTTTGACCGCTTGCTCGGTCAGAGGTCCGTAAAAACCTGTGATTGTCCCTTCCGGATAAACCGATGAATCCTGCGCTAAAAACTTCTGCAATTGAGAAACCTGCGCCTCGGTTTCAGAATCATTAAGCCCGAGATAAAGATTGTATGTAAAATTAGGGCAAAATGCGATTGTTCCGCCTCCGCCACCAGTTGTCGGCAATCCGCGGAGAGAACTATTAACATTGCCGACGACAGTCTGGTCGGCTCCGAACGATTGGAGTAGGCTCAAAATCGCCTGAATTTGGCTCTCTGTAAGAGCCGCGCTGGCTATGGAAGGCATAGCTATAAAAGCGCCGGAAATAAGGCCGAAATAAATCAGACCCGCAAAAGCTAGTTTTAATTTTTTCATATGATTTTATAGTAGCAAATGAGTAGCAACCTTAAAACAAATAGCAAAAAACCAATTTGCAACTTGAGCGCTATAGCAATGAAACTGCAAATTATAGCAAAACTATAAATTAAAGTGTTGTTTAATATCTAATACGTTATCAACATGATTTGCTACCATATAGCGCACGTACAGCCGCAAATTAAAAAATTCAACCACAAAATCAACTTCGTTCTTACACTCAAATGGATGCACAAAAACGCTTTTCTGAAACTTATAAAAACCGGCTTTTTTGAGGGTCCCGCTTAAAGCATCGCGAGATTTTTTGTGACGCTCCGGAATATCAAACATCACAACCCGCCACTGCTTATCCCACCGCTTCATCTCCGGCACTTTAATATTTTCTGTGTTATAAGTCAGAGCTTTCGTCCTCCCCTTGTCAGTTAAAACCAAGGTGACTGTGTCATCAGCGTTTTCTTTAACATTAACCAACTTAGAACGATAAAGATTTCTTATCGTGCGGTGTAGCGCATAACGGTTTATTTTTTCAAAATCTTTTTTGATAGTCCTGATTATGCGAAAATATCTGTCCGGAGAAGCAGTCAAACCCAAAGCTAAGCCACCAAAGAGCAAAACCAAAATCTTTTGAGCAATTGGCCCAAGTCTGGGTTCTGAATATCTCGGTTTTCTTGCCATAAACTTAATAATAATCCCAACAAAACAAATTTGCAACCTGAGCGCTATAGCAAGCAAACTGCAAATTGGGGAATTACCAAAAAACCGCTAAATAGACTGTTTTAACCACTGGCCGGTGTAAGATTTTTTGTGAACCGCAATCTCTTTTGGCGTGCCTTCGGCGATGATTTGCCCGCCACCATCGCCGCCTTCGGGGCCGAGATCAATAATCCAATCGGCGTTTTTTAAGACATCTAAATTATGTTCAACAACCAAAACGCTGTTTCCTTTGTCCACAAGCGCGTGGAGAATGTTTAAAAGTTTTTGTATATCGTCAAAATGGAGGCCGGTCGTCGGCTCGTCCAAAATATAAAGCGTGCGTCCGGTTGCTTTTTTGGAAAGCTCAAAAGCCAGTTTCACTCTCTGCGCCTCGCCACCCGAAAGCGTCGTCGCCGGCTGGCCGAGCTTCATATACCCCAAACCAACATCCACCAAAGTTTTTAAGCGCTGGTCAATTTGCGGAATGTCTTTGAAAAATTGATGCGCTTCCTCAACTGAAAAATCTAAAACATCGGCGATGTTTTTATTTTGGTATAAAATCTCAAGCGCCTCTTTATTATACCGCTTGCCGTGGCATTCCTCGCACTCAACGTAAATATCCGGCAAAAAATACATCTCAATTTTTTTGACCCCTTGCCCTTCGCAAACCTCGCACCTGCCGCCTTTGACGTTAAAGCTGAAGCGGCCGGGTTTGTATCCCCTCGCGCGCGCTTCAACCGTGCGCGCATAGATTTCGCGCATAAATGAAAACACGCCCGTGTAAGTCGCGGGGTTGGAGCGCGGAGTGCGCCCGATCGGAGACTGATCTACCAAAACAGCCTTATCAATATTTTCCAGTCCTTCTATTTTTTTGTGCTTGCCGGGCTCTTCTTTTGCGCCGTAAAAATATTTTAAAAGCGCTTTCGCCAAAATGTCTGATATGAGTGATGATTTTCCGGAGCCCGAGACGCCGGAGACAACGACGAATTTCCCAAGCGGAATTTTTACGTCAATGTTTTTAAGATTGTGCTCGGAAGCGTTTTTGATAATTAGAGTCGCTGCGCCCGGGAAGAAGTCCGACTTCTTTGGGGATTTGAAGTCGGACTTCGAGGAGGGCGCAAGCGCTTTCACCTCCCTCTTCCCGCTCAAATACTCACCGGTCAAAGTTTTAGCTTTCAACAACTCACGGTGTTCGCCTTCAAAAATCACTTTCCCGCCATGCTTGCCCGCGCCCGGACCCAAATCAATTATCCAATCCGCCTCTCGCATCGTCTCGGCATCGTGTTCCACAACCAAAACCGTGTTCCCCAAATCCCGCAAATCTTTTAGCGTTTTAATCAGCCGCGCGTGGTCGCGGGAATGAAGCCCGATTGACGGCTCGTCTAAAACATAGATAACTCCGGTAAGGGAGGAGCCGATTTGCGTCGCCAGCCGCACCCTCTGCGCTTCGCCTCCAGCCAACGTAGTGGATTCGCGGTCTATGGTCAGATAATCCAAACCGACCTCCAGCAGAAATTCCAATCTGCGCAAAATTTCTTTAAGCAATGACTTAAGCGCGGCGGCTCCGTCAATTTTTGGCTTGAAAAAATCTCTGGCATCAAAAATTGTAAGCGAGGAAATTTCAGAAATATTTTTGTCAAAAAAAGTTACGGCCAGCGCCTCGGGTTTAAGCCGTTTCCCCTTGCATACGGGGCAGGCCTCCACGCGCATATATTTTTCAATCTCCTCCCGCGTCCATTCGGATTCGGTTTCTTTCCATCGGCGTTTTAGATTTTCAACAACGCCTTCAAATTTATTGCTATCGCCATATAAAATTATTTTCTTTACTTTCTCCGGTAATTTAGAATAAGCCGTGTTCAGCGAAAATTTGTGCATCTCCGCCAAATCCGACAAAATCCACCAGTACCATGATTGCCTCCCGACTTTATGAGATGCCGTCTCGCCTAAATTTGATCTAGTCGAGGCTGGTGCCCATGCCCTGATAGCTCCCTCCGCTAAAGTTAAGTTTTTATTGGGAATAACCAATTCCGGCTCTATCTCAAGAGTGCTGCCTAGACCCGTACAATGTAAACACGCGCCGTATGGAGAATTAAAAGAAAAAAGCCGCGGCTCAATTTCCGGAAGAGAAACACCGCAATCTGGGCAGGCAAAATGCTCTGAAAATAAAATGTCATTTATCAAAACAAGCCCTTTCCCAATTTTCAGCGCCGTCTCAAGCGATTCGCGCAGCCTCGGTCTATCAAGTTCCTTATCAATCACCAACCGATCAACCACCACTTCAATATTGTGCGCCTTTTTTGGAATTAATGTTTTTTCTTCGGCTTCCGTCACGCGCATTATATCTCCGTCGATTCTGACTCGCAGAAATCCTCCGCGCTTAATTTCCGCAAAAATGCTTTTATGCTCGCCTTTTTTGCCTCTGACCACCGGCGCCAAAATATTTATTTGCGATCCGTTTTTTAATTTTAAAATATGTTTTAAAATTTCATCAACGCTTTGTTTACCGATTTTTTTGCCGCAGTTGGGGCAATGCGGCTCCCCCGCCCGCGCAAATAAAATACGGAGATAGTCGTAAATCTCCGTAATAGTCCCTACCGTTGAGCGCGGATTTTTTGTAACGCTTTTTTGGTCAATAGCGATAGCCGGAGAAAGCCCTGAAATTGCTTCAACATCCGGCTTTTCTTTGACACCCAAAAATTGTCTTGCGTAAGAAGAAAGCGACTCAACAAATCTCCTCTCGGCCTCTGCGTAGATGGTGTCAAAAGCCAAAGAAGATTTGCCGGAACCGGATAGGCCGGTGATAACCACGAGCTTATTTTTAGGAATATCTAAATCAACATTCTTTAAATTATGAACCCTCGCTCCGCGGATTTGGATATAGGACTCGTTTTTTAGCATGAATGAGTAATCTTACACCCCTTGTCAAGCAAAATCAAGATCATAAGATAAAGCTATGGCTTTGAGACTACTTCATCGGAAAATACCGCAATTGCCAGGGGTTTATTTTTTTAAAGACAATCGTGGCAAAACGCTATATATAGGGAAGGCAACGAATCTGCGCGCGCGGCTGCGCTTTTACTTTGCTGAAAATCAGACTTCGCTCAAAGTCAAAACTTTAATCAGCGAGTCCAAAACACTAGATTGGGAAACCTTGGGTTCGGAAACAGAAGCACTCATCCGAGAGGCGGAACTTATCAAAAAACACCTGCCGAAATACAACGTACTGATGCGCGACGACAAGCAGTATTTTTACGTCGGGTTCTCTAAAGAAAAATTTCCGAAGATATTCATCACGCATCAGCCCATAAGTCCCAAACCGAGTTTAGGGCATGCCCTAAACTCGGTTTGGGACAAAGTCGACTATATTGGCCCATTCACCGAAGGAGGAGTTTTGCGGTCAGTGCTTAAAACACTGCGCCGAGCTTTCCCCTACTGTACTTGCCGGAAGCCGCACAAATGGCCGTGCTTAAATGCAAAAATTGGGAGATGCATCGGCTACTGCTGTAACCAAATTCAAAATTCAAAATTTAAAATTCAAAATTATAGACAAAACATCTCCTCTATCAAAACAATTCTTTCCGGAAGAAATAGGGGGCTTACGCGCGAGTTAAAAAAGGAAATGCGTGAATTATCCGCCGCGCAAAAATACGAAGATGCGGGCAAGGTGCGCGACCAAATCCGGGCGCTTGAGAAAATTTTCGCGCATCGCGGAGTAATCAAACAGGACTTGCTCACCGAGATCAGCAAAGCCTTGCAGACATTGGAATCAATTTTAAACATATCAGACATTAATAGAATAGAAGCGTATGATATCGCGAATATTCAGGGCAAATTCGCATACGGGTCTATGGCTGTTTTCGCGGACGGCAAAATTCAAAAAAATGATTATCGTATTTTTAAAATAAAAAGTGTCCGCGGCTCAAACGACCCAGCAATGCTCCGAGAAGTTATTTTCAGGCGGCTAAGACATAAAGAATGGCCGTATCCGGAGGTCATTATTGTTGACGGCGGCAGGGCGCAACTTAGCGTTGCCTTGGCGGTTAAACCGCCAAGTAAAATAATCGCTCTTACTAAAAATAAAAAACATGCTGGCGACCATATTTTCATTGGCGGAAAAGCTTTGCCCATTCCCATTTCGCGCCTCCCCGAACCGCTCAAAAACTTTATTTTAATGCTGGACTCTGAAGCCCATCGCTTCGCGATTTCGCACTACCGGAAACTGCACAAAAAAGAGATGTTGATTTAATAATCTAATCCATAAACTATTCTAACTTTAAGCGATCGCAGAAACTTGGCATCGTTATTAAAACCTAACAGATACTTGACGCCGAATAATCTTGGTGCTAGTTTAATCTTAGTTTGGCATTGAAACGAGAATGGGCTTGTGAGGAAGCCAGAGGTCTTAAGAAGCGGCAGGCTTTATCCGCTCTTGAGTGCATTCTTTTGGTGAAATCGTAAGATGCCTTCTGCGCGCGTAAGCGGGAGGACTTGGGTTCGATTCCCTTGTGAGATCGCTGGAGAAGCCTTTAAGATGCGTAGGATAGGCGGGAGGCGTATGTCTTTGCTTCCGGGCAAGGAAGTAGCCGACCTTGAAATACCGCCCTTTTGAAGGTGCCTAACAAGGCCGCAAGTTCTCTATATGTTCCATGCCAGACTCGGGGAGAGCGTCCTAGTACCTCTCCCCGTTTTACTTTTTTGACTAATTGACTTCCCCCTTGCCCCATGCTAACCTTAGTAAGTAACGCATAATTCACTTACACATGAAATACTCTGTAATAATTCGCAAAAGTAAATATGGATATGATGTTCATGCGCCCGCATTGCCTGGTTGCCACAGTCAAGGCGAAACGGAAAAAGAAGCTCTTGAAAACATAAAAGATGCCATTTTGACATACTTAGAAATGGAGCAGGAAGAACTCAAAGGGGCAAAAATCAAGGAGGTTGAAGTGGTGCTTGCATAAAAATGTTATTTACGGATATCTCTTCGGACAGAGCCGTAAAAGCTTTTGAAAAAGCTGGTTTTTGGATTTCTAAAAAAGGTAAACATATCGGCATGACAAACGGCGCAAAAAAAATTACCATACCAAGACACAGCAGATTAAATCCATATACTATCAAGGGTATTATAAAGGATGCTGGTTTAATCGACGATGAATTTAAAAAACTGCTTTAATAAAGATTGACATCTAGTTTGCCCCCATGCTAACTTTAATAAATAATGCGTAATTTACTCCTGTGGGCTCAAATTGCGGTTTCCGCGCTACTTGTTGTAGCTATTTTGCTCCAACAAAAAGGCGTCGGTTTGGGCTCCGCTTTCGGCGGCTCCGGCCAAATTTACCGCTCTAAGCGAGGCCTGGAAAAAAGCTTATTTATCGGCACTATTATTCTCACGGCTTTATTCGTTGTGATAGCTTTACTCAACCTCATTATTAAATAAACAATCTCATGCGAGCCGAAATTCTCGTGCTCATAGTACTTGTGCTAATCGCGCTGGTATCGTTTCTGGGCATACTTACGGAACTGAATAAAAAATACGGCGTGGAGATTCCGGCTTTCGGCGGAACGCTCCGCGAGGGTATTTTGGGCAACCCTCGTTTTATAAATCCGCTTCTGGCCCAATCGGACGCCGACCGCGACATAGTCTCTTTGGTTTACGCTGGCCTCATGAGGTATGACAAAAACGGAGAACCCCGGCCGGCGCTCGCCGAAAAATATGAAGTTTCCCCGGACGGCCTGGTCTACACCGTTACTTTAAAAAATAAACTCTACTGGTCGGACGGCAAAAAACTTAACGCCGACGATATTTTATTCACCATCGCTCTGGCAAAAAATCCTCTAGCTCAAAGCCCCAAGCGGGCCAACTGGGAAGGTGTGGACACGGAAAGAGTTGATGATCTAACGATTCGCTTTCATCTTAAAAAAGCTTACGTGCCGTTTTTGGATAATCTGACGCTGGGAATTTTGCCCAAACACCTCTGGGATAAAATTCCGGCTTCGCAAATCGCTTTGGCGGGACTAAACACCGCGCCTATTGGCTCCGGCCCTTACAAATTAAAATCTTTAACCAATGATTCTTTGGGATCAATCGTGGGTGCGAATCTCACCGCCAATAAATATTTCGCTTTAGGCCGGCCGCACATAAAAACAATCGCGTTGAAATTTTATCCCAATGAAGATTCGGCCTTGAAAGACCTCGGGGGCGGATTTATTGATTCTTACGGAGCGATTTCTTTCAAAAATATAGCCGAGCTGGGAGAGCGCGTAAAAATCCGGCAGATATCTTTGGAGCGCACCATAGCCGCCTTCATCAACCAGAGCGCGCAAAAATCGCTGGCTTCGTACGACACGCGTCGGGCGCTGAATCTGGCTGTAAATAAAAAAGAGCTGGTTGAAAAGGTGCTTGGCGGCTACGGTAAAACCATTGACGGCCCTTTGCCCTGGCCTACCCAAACCGAAATATACGACCCGGAAACAGCAAAAGGCATTGTGGGCAAAAGCAAGCAAGAAATCAGATTCACTTTAACCACGGCCCAGACCGCGGAACTTGTGGAAATAGCCGAAGAATTGAAAAATATGTGGGAGAGCGCTGGATTTAAGGTTGATATAAAAACTTTCCCAGTTACGGACCTTGAACAAAGCGTAATTGGCCCAAGAAGATACGATGTTTTTCTTTATGGCCAGGAAGTGGTCGGCAAAAATCCCGACCCGTTCGCTTTCTGGCATTCCAGCCAAAGAAATTACCCGGGATATAATATCGCTCTTTACGCCAACTCGCGGGTGGATAAATTATTGGAGCAAGTCCGGGTGGAGCAGAACGAGACCCAACGCGCGGATCTCTACGTAAAAATTCAAAACGAAATTAAAAAAGATCTGCCGGCGATTTTTCTCTTCACGCCTTCATATCTATACGCAGTGCCGCAAAATCTAGGAGGCGTGGACATTAAAACGGTGGACACCGGCTCCGACAGATTCGCGACAATTTACGATTGGTATTTAGAAAGAACATATGTCTGGAAAATATTTCTTAAATGATATGATGAATCCCGATGTCTCGCAAAGAATGGCTCAAGATATGAAGCCAGTGCTTTTTCAGCCTAAAGATTTAAAAACAGAAAATAATGATGTTTTTTATACGGTTTACAGAAATCTGGGGGCAGTTCCGGAACTCGCCCGATACGATATAACTGTAATCCCGGCGCGAAAAGTCGGGCAAGAATTTTCGAAAACTTTTGGGCATTACCACCGAGGTCCGCAATCCGATCTTTATGAAGTGTTAGACGGTCATGCTTATTTTTTGACTCAAAGATACGAAAATAATCCTGCTGATATTAAAGAGGCATATATTATTGAAGCAGCAGCCGGCGAAAAAGCTGTGACACCGCCTAATTTTGCTCACCTAGCTATTAATATCGGTGATAAGGACTTGGTTCTGGCTAATTGGGTTGGGTTCGTGGAATACGACTATGAAACCATAAAAAAATATGCGGGCGGGTGCTATTATGTTTTAGACGGCGGAAATAATATTGAATTTGAAAAAAATCCAAATTATAAATCCGTTCCGGAACTTAAAAAATTAAAACAGCGCGATATTCCAGAGCTGGGAATTAAAAACGGCGCGGAATATCCGATCTGGAACTTAAAAACTCCGCCAGCTGGCGGACCGAAAAAACTTGACTGGCTCGCGCATCCAGAAAAATATCAGGAATTATTAACAATTAAAAATTTATACGAAGAAATTTAAATACGGGCGAGTGGCGAAATTGGCAGACGCGCACGGTTCAGGGCCGTGTGGGAGCAATCCCGTGGAGGTTCAAATCCTCTCTCGCCCATTAACTAAATATTTATGATATATGCGGAAATTATATATTGGTTGGCGTTAATATCAGGACTCATTATGTCAGTGAGTTATTTCCCGCAAGCATGGAAACAACTAAAAAATAAAAGCGCACACAATATAGCTATTGCTACTTTTACAATTCTTTTAATCGGTAAAATAATATGGTTTTTTTACGGAATTCAGATTAACGATTTTCCAGTAATAGTCAGTAATTTGGTATCGGTCATCGGCCTATTGGCAATTGTAGTGCTTTACTTTATTTATCGTGAAAGATAAAACTTATTATCAACTTAATATTATTAGAAATTAAATAAAAAATATGCCGCCGAGACAAGAACACAATCAAAGACCGAGAATCAGGACATTAAATGACCCGCCTAGACTCGGCGAGGCTGGCCCGCCGGGGCGGGGCCATTCGGACCGCCGCCAGCACTCGGCTCCGCGCCACAACGCGGCCTCCGACCGCAAATTTTATAAAGAGGGATCGCTGACCGGCCACGAACCGCATGGCCACTCCAAGGCCTTGAAACGCGACACGGTTTACTATGTTCCTTTGGGAGGATTGGAGGAAGTCGGCCGCAACTGCTCGTTTTTTGAATACAATGATGAAATTGTAATCATTGATATGGGTATACAATTCCCCGAAGAAGAAACCCCGGGCGTGGATTGGATTATCCCAAACACAAAATATCTTGAGAAAAAAAAGAAAAATATCAGAGCGCTTTTGATAACTCATGGGCACTACGACCATTTCGGCGCCATTCCTTACGTTTTGGAGCGGCTCGGCAATCCGCCTATCTACGGCACGCGGCTCATCAGAGAAATTATTCAAAAACGCTTGAGCGAGATGCCAAACGTCCCAAAAATGCGCTTTATAGAAATAAAAAGCCACGATAAGGTTAAACTTTCTGAGCATTTTACCGCAGAGTTTTTCGGTGTAAGCCACACCGTTCCTGACACAACCGGAGTTGCGCTGCATACGCCCGCTGGAATCATGGTTCATTTCGCCGACTTCCGGTTAGATTATGACCAGGAGGACACCGTCCAAAATCTCCGGGAGTTTGAGCGACTCTCCGGGCTCGGTGTCCACACACTGTTTTTAGACAGCACCAACGCGGATTTTAGCGGCCATTCGGTTTCGGAGAGAACAGTTGAAGCCAATCTTGAAGCAAGTTTCCGCGAAGCCAAGGGTCGGATTATCCTTTCAACATTTTCTTCAATGATTACCCGTATGGCCGAAATTGTAAAAATAGCGGAAAAAATCGGGCGCAAAGTCGTCATCAACGGACGGAGCATGAAAGACAATCTTGAAATCGCGAGAAACCTCGGCTATATCAAATACAAACCCGGAACGCTGATTCAGGTTGAAGAAATAAATAAATACAAAGACGATAAAATACTTATCCTATCAACCGGCGCCCAGGGGCAGGAAAATTCCGGGCTAATGCGCATAGCGAACAGCGAACACAAGCATATCCACATCAAGCTCGGCGACACGATTATGTTTTCTTCCTCGGTAATTCCCGGCAACGAGCGCGGCGTGCAAACGCTCAAAGATAACTTCACGCGCCAGGGAGCGATTGTCATTACGAATAATGACCTTGACATCCATTCATCCGGCCACGCCCCGGGAGATGATTTGGCGATGGTTGCAAAAATTTGCAAGCCGAAATTTATTATTCCAATTCACGGCTTCTATTTCAAGCGCGCTGCCAATATTCAAAACATGAAGCAAATAGGTATCGGTAAAGAGCGAATCATTCTAATGGACAACGGCCAGATCGCGGAACTCGGCAAAAACAGCGTGATCATCACCGACAAAACCGTTGACGCTTTTTACGTTATGGTGGACGGCCTCGGCGTAGGAGACGTACAAGAAGTGGTCTTGAGAGATCGCAGGATGCTCTCACAAGACGGAATTTTTGTTGTTATCGCGGCAGTTGATTCAAAAACCGGGCAAGTAAAAGGTTCGCCCGACATAATCTCGCGCGGGTTCATTTATCTCAAAGAATCTCATGAGCTCCTTGCGCACACGCGACATTTAGTAAAGCGCGTGGTGGAAGAATCCACAAATAAAATGCATCCTATAAATTACACCCATGTCCGCGATAACGTTCGCGAACGGCTCGGCTCGTATCTATTTCAAAAAACCAACCGCCGCCCAATGGTGCTTCCGGTAATTATTGAGGTATAATTGGAAAATGGCAGGGCCAAATAAACAAATTGCCGTAAGCGGGATACAAGCATCCGGGAATCTACATATCGGAAACTATATCGGCGCAATAAAACAATTTGTTGAATTGCAGGACAAATATAAAATGTTTGTTTTTGTAGCCGATCTGCACGCCATAACCGTCCCGCAGGACCCCGAAAAACTTCAAGCTCAAACGCTGGACGCCGTTTACACTTACCTCGCCTGCGGGCTTGACCCAGAAAAAACCACGATTTTTATACAATCGCACGTTCCCCAGCACACCGAACTCGGCTGGATTTTAAATACGATAACCCCGCTGGGCGAACTTGAAAGAATGACTCAGTTTAAAGATAAAGCGAAAATTGATAAAAATTCTTTATTCGATTTAGAACAGTTGATACGCTTAGAAAATGCTAAATATAAAGCCATTGAACGTTCAGAAGGTTCAATCAAAGAAATTAAAGAAATTAAAATTGATATTACCACTACTCTTTCAGAAATATTAGAAGAGCTGAAAAATAGAGGCCGTACTACTGCCGGGCTTCTTAACTATCCAACTCTTATGGCGGCGGATATTTTGCTTTATAATCCAGATGCTGTGCCCGTCGGCGAAGACCAACTGCAACATCTGGAATTCGCGCGGATGGTTGCAAGAAAATTCAATACGCGCTTCGGCGAGACTTTCAAAGAGCCGAAAGCACTTATTCAAAAAGAAGGCGCGCGAATTATGGGGTTGGATGATCCAATAAAAAAAATGTCCAAGTCTGCGACTAGCGCAAATAATTACATTGGGATTCTGGATAGCGAAGAAGAAATCCGGCGCAAAATTAAAATCGCCGTGACAGATTCCGGCAAAGAAATAAAATTTTATCCGAAAACAAAGCCCGCGATTTCTAATTTACTGATTATTTTCAGCCAGATGGCGGATATACCTGTTCCGGGGCTTGAAAAAAAATATGCTGGCAAGACCTACGCGGAATTTAAATCGGATTTAGCGGACGCGCTGGTTGTAGCCCTCTCCCCAATCCAGATAAAATACAAAGCGCTGACCAAAGACAGCGAAAGTGTTTTAAAAATCCTTAGAAACGGCGCCGACAGAGCCCGAGACGCCGCCGCGCTGACCATGCACGCAGTGCGCCAAAAAGTGGGATTATTGGCTCATTAAATCGGAAAGGATTTTCTTTTTTTCTTCCAAGAGTTCGGGATTTGAGGCCTCAATATTTAAGCGCAGCAAGTTCTCGGTGTTGGACGAACGCAAATTAAACCACCAGTCATGATATTCAACTTTAATCCCGTCCAGGTAAGAAACTCTGGCGCCTGCCTTGTCAGCAGACAGGTCCGGAAAATATGACGCTATTTTGTCCATTATTTTTTCCTTATCTTTAATAACAAAACTTATCTCTTCAGATTTGGCATATCGCAAAAGTGGTTTGATCAGCTCGCTTAAAGTTTTTTTTGCCGTCTTCAGCAAATCCAGAATAGCCAGCGCGGCAAAAATGCCGGAATCCGAATAGAAAAAACCGCGAAAATAATAATGCCCGGAGAGCTCCCCGCCGAAAACCGCGTTCTCTTTTTTCATCAACGCCTTAATAAACGAATGTCCTACCCGGCTTTCAATCGCCTGCCCACCGTTATTTTCAACTTCTTCTTTTACCACATTGCTTGAAGGAACATCATAGATAATTTTCTCTCCGGGTTTGGCGTATTTTCGCGTTAAGAGTGCCGTAATTATGTCTCCCGGCACCGCTTTTCCGTTTTCGTCGCGGAATTTAACTCGATCGCCGTCAAAATCAAAAGATATTCCGGGAATTTTTTCGCCAGCCACGAATTTTGCGATATAAGATTTTAAATTCGGGAAATGGCCGACCAGGAATTTAATATAGTCATCCGAAAAATCTTTTTTGGTTATATTCCCGCGGTTTTCCAAGGCCAAAGTCTGAAAAATACCTCTCATGGCATCATTTTTTACCTCCTCCATCCCCGCGCCCGACCCGATTGATACCGCCCCCTTTTTAGAAAGCTTAACTCCGTTAAATCCGGGCGGATTATGGGAAGCCGTAATCATCGCGCCCCCGTCTGCTTCTGTTGTATTTACAATAAAATAATGCATCGGGGTGGTAGTCAGACCAGCATCAATAATTTCCGCGCCTTCATCCAAAAGGCCGTCTAAAAACGCTTCCTTAAGCGCGGGCGAGGACGCCCGGGCATCAGTGCTAATCACTACTTTCAAAATACCGCCCTCCGCATTGCCAATTCTTAAATATCTCGCAAACGCCCGCGCGATCTTATACACCGCGTCTTCATTTATTTCTGTGGGATAAAGCCCCCGAATATCATATGCTCTAAAAATCTCCTCGCTCCACGATTTTTGCGCAATTTTATGCATTACCTTATTCTATAATTTAGCTCTATTTTCAGATACTTGACAAACAACTATGGCATGATATCCTAACCATAGGAGGTAAGTTGTTATGAGTACCAATACCATTATTCAAAGCAGTTCCGGCGGGAAGATTATAGTATGTTCTGACACAGAACATAACCGTGTCTCAATTACTGTTGTAGAAAACAACATCGCGGCCACCATACATCTAGGCCATCCTTGGCGGCGAAGAGAAGTCCAAGATCCTAATAAGACAGCTTACCGCGATAATCCGGAAATAAAGCAATTGATTAAAGCAATTCAAGCGGCGCATAAGGAATCGCGCCCATCGTAAAACACCGCCAGACTCTGCCTAGGACAGCGCATCTCGGCGGTTTTTTTATTTACAAACCAAAATCCTAGTGCAGATTTCACAGCGATAGCTGTCAAACTTGCACTAACAAATAACACGCGCTATCATAACATCACATCAATGCGAAAACGTTATTCAGAACCGCGAATAGGCCCAACTGCTCAAAAAGTGATGCTTTTGCTCTGGGGCGGTTTGGCGCTCGGGCTTACGCATTCACCGCAGCGATACTTTAAAATTATAAGAATGATCGGAAAAGAATGGAAGAATATCGAACGACGTGCGCTTTACAATGCCATAAAAAGCTTGTACCGCTCTCGCCTCATAGACGTTGTGGATAACGTAAACGGCGCAACAACACTTATTTTAACCGAGCGCGGCAAAAAGAAAGTTCTAACTTACCAAATTGATGAATTAAAAATACAGCCAATGAAAAAGTGGGACAAAAAATGGCGCATAGTTCTTTTTGATATACCGGAAAATATGAAAAGGGCTAGAGACGCTTTTGCCAGAGTGCTAAAAAACGCCGGATTTATAAAATTCCAAAAAAGCGTATTTGTTCATCCATTCGAATGTAAAGACGAAGTTGATTTTATAATAGAGTTTTTTAATGTAAGGCCTTATGTCAGATTCGTTACGGCTAACGAAATTGATAACGAACTGCATATGAAAAAACTGTTTAATTTATAATGAATATGGCTTATAAAATCCGTGTGCAAGTTTGAACGCTATAGCTGTCAAATCTGCACTTCAGTTTTTAACGCAGTTGTGATAATATAACGAGCATGAAGATGGGCATAGTCGGCCTACCAAATGTCGGAAAATCAACGCTTTTTCAGGCGCTTACTAAAAAACAGGTAGATACTTCCAACTACCCTTTTGCCACCATTGACCCCAATGTGGGCGTGGTTCAGGTGCCTGACGAAAGATTGGATAAATTGGCCAAACTTTCTAAGTCCAAAAAAATCGTGCCTGCCGTAATTGAATTTGTGGATATTGCGGGACTAGTTAAGGGCGCCGCGGAAGGCGAGGGGCTTGGAAACAAATTTTTATCGCATATACGCGAAGTGGATGCTATCTGCCATATTGTCCGCGCTTTTGAAAATGAAAATATTATCCATGTCTCCGGAAAACCCAATCCCCTTTCCGACATTGAAACCATAAAAACGGAGCTGGCTTTGAAAGATTTGGAGACGGTGGCAAAAATTAAAGAAAAGGCGCAAACAGACGCAAAAAGCGGGAAAAAAGAGGCCGCCGAACTTGTCAGCGCGTTAGAGAATTTTGAAAAAATACCTTCCGGCGTGGCCAAACAATACCAGCTTTTATCTTTTAAACCCACCATTTACGTTTTCAATGTTTCAGCAACAAGCAATCTAACCTCTGACTTCCGATTTCCAAATTCTGTGGTACTAGATATTGCCCAAGAAAACGATGTTTCAGCGATGTCCGAAGAAGAGAGAAAAGAGCTGAGTATTGAACCACAACTTCCGAAACTCATAAAAGCCGCGTACGAACTTTTAGGATTGATTACATTTTTTACCACGCCGACGCACTATATAAAAGAAATAACGAAGTCGGCGCCCCGACAGAACGTCGGGGCCGGCGAGGAAGAAACGCGCGCATGGACCATTCCTCAAGGTTCAACCGCCAAACGTGCCGGGCGCGCCATTCACAGCGATTTTGAGGAAAACTTTATCCGTGCCGATGTTGTATTTTGGGAAAAGCTTATGGAAGCGAGCTCATGGACAAAAGCTCGGGAATTAGGCTGGCTAGGCTCCCAAGGCAAAGATTATATAGTGAAAGATGGCGATGTCATTGAGTTTAAAATATAGATATGTTAATATAAAATCCGATGGGCAAAGACCAAAAATTATACGAAATAACTTATCTGATAAGCCCAGCCTATTCGGAAGAAGAGGCCCAGGCTTTTCAGCAATCACTAAAAAACGAGATAAAGAGCTTGGGCGGACTCATTGATAATGAAGGCGGTGTTTTAAAGCGCAGGCTTTCCTATCCGATTAAAAAAATGCTGGAGGCGTACCTCGCCAGTTTCAGATTTTTATTGGCCTCCGAAAAGATACGCGAATTTGAAACAAAACTTATTGTTCCGCAAGTTTTAAGATATTTGGCCGTGCATACCAAGCGCCAGTCTCCGCATGTAGCCCGCGCTCCACGAATAGGCAAAATCATTCCGGAAAGGCCGGCTTTGAAGTATAATGCAAAAAACGCGCCGCAAGCTCCGGAAATTAAACAACCAGTTTTAGAATCAGCCGCCAACATTGAGGAGATTGATAAAAAATTAGAAGAGATTTTAGGAAAATAATTAGAAATAGAATATGAATCTAAATAAAGTATTTTTAATAGGAAATTTGACCCGCGATCCAGAACTGCGCTCACTGCCCTCTGGGCAGGCGGTTGTAAATTTCGGATTGGCCACCAACAGAATGTGGAAAGGGAAAGACGGCTCACAACAAAAGCAGGTGGAATTTCACAATATCGTGATGTTTGGGCGCCTGGCGGAAATTACCAAACAATATCTGACAAAAGGAAGCATGATTATGGTTGAGGGCCGAATTCAAACAAGGTCCTGGCAAGGCCAAGACGGCCAGAAAAAACAAAGAACCGAAATAGTCGCCGAAGCCATGCAGATGGGTCCGCGCGGAGGAGGAAACCGCGCGCCTTCCGCTGAAAGTCCGGCAAAGCAGGAGGAAGAGGCTCCGGAAATCTTGGCCACTGTGGAATACCCCGAAGACGAAATTAAGCCGGAGGATATCCCTTTTTAAATTATGCCGAATACAAAATCAAAACAATGCTACTTTTGCGCAGCCAATATAAAAGTTGTTGATTATAAGGACTCACAAATACTAAGAAAATTTATGACTCCGCAGGGTCCGATAACGCGCCGCCGGAGGACGGGCGTCTGCTCTTTGCACCAGCGAAAACTTTCCGAAGCCATCAAACGCGCCCGCTATTTAGGGCTCGTTCCTTACACAACAAGATAATTTAAGCTTTATCTAAATCTATATCATCAGGGGTCCAAATAATCCGCCCATCCATACCGCCATCTATGGCGATTATTTGACCCGTAACATGGCTGAATATTTTATCGGATGCCAAAGCAACGATAACGGAAGCAATTTCGTTTGGTCGGCCGATTCTTCTTAACGCTTTAGTTTGAAGCGCTTCTAATACGGCTTCCTTATCAGAAATAAATTGTTCAGTCATAGGAGTCCATACCCACCCGGGAGCGACAGCATTTACCCGCCCCATGGGCACAATACGCACAAGTTCATTTTTTAAAGTCTTAGTTAAACCAATAAGCGCCGCTTTGGACGCTGAATACTCCGAATGGCCCTCCTCTCCAAAAATACCTGAGGTTGAACTTACAAAAATCAGCGATGCTGATTCCGGCCTAGTTTGTTTCAAAACTTTAAAAAATTCTTTCGCCGTAAGCCACGCTCCTTTTAAATTTTTGGAAATTACTTCATCAAAACGCGCGCTTTCCATCTCATATATTGGCGCTTCCTTCGGAATAGCAATGCCAGCGTTGGCAATGACTATATCCACTTTACCGAATTTTTTTACAACATTGCCAAACGCTTTCTCCATGTCCGCCTCATTGGAAACATCGCATTCAATAAGAATATATTCGCCCGGAAGTTTACCGGCTAATTTTTCCGCCCCTTTTTTATTTGCATGAAAACATAGAGCGACTTTGGTGCCTTCTTCTGAAAACATTTGAGCTGTTGCTTGACCTATTCCGCCAGAAGCCCCGGTTATTAAAACTACTTTATTCTTCAGCCCTAAGTCCATAAGTGTCTAAAAAATGTTAAATTATTCCGCCTTCTTTGCGATCTCTTTTATCGCTTTTACCAATTCTTGGGTTAGTTTTTTGTCTTCTTTGAGCTTTAATCTGGCGGCGTCGTAGCCCCTCCCCAAAGAAATATCCCCGAAGCTGTAGGAAGCCCCCGATTTTTTTACAACGCCGTATTTTTCGCCGAGCCCCAAAAGGTCGCTTTCAAAAGAAATGCCTTCGTTGTATAAAATATCAAACTCGGCGATTTTAAAAGGCGGCGCCACTTTATTTTTCACGATTTTTGCCTTCACGCGGTTGCCGATTATGTCCTCGCCTTTTTTAATCTGGGCGAGGCGCCTTAAATCAATCCGCACCGAACAATAAAATTTAAGCGCGTTGCCTCCGGGAGTGGTCTCCGGATTTCCGAACATTATTCCGATTTTCATCCTGATTTGATTGAGAAATATTACTATGGTGTTGGACTTGGCGACTATCGCCGTAAGCTTCCGGAGCGCGTGCGACATAAGGCGCGCCTGAAGCCCCATATGCTGCTGGCCCATATCCCCTTCTATTTCCGCTTTAGGAGTTAGCGCGGCGACTGAATCCACGACTATCACGTCAACTTTTCCCGAGCGCACCAATGATTCAATAATTTCCAGCGCCTGCTCGCCGGTGTCCGGCTGGGAAATCAAAAGGTCTTCCGTCTTTACGCCCAGCCGTTTTGAGTATTCCGGGTCAAGCGCGTGCTCGGCGTCAATAAAAGCGGTGATGCCTCCTTTTTTCTGGGCTTCCGCTATAACATGAAGAGCCAGAGTGGTTTTTCCGGAAGACTCCGGCCCAAAAATTTCAATAATTCTTCCCCGCGGGATTCCGCCGACCCCCAAAGCCATATCCAAACTCAAAGAGCCTGTCGGAATCACGTCCACGTCAACTTTCGCGACGTCTCCCAATTTCATAAGCACGCCTTCGCCGAATTTGGACTCCAAATCCCTCACCGCCGCGTCCACCTGCTGCCACCTGCTGTCCTTTGATTGTTTCTCTTCTTTTTTTGCCATAATAAAGTTATTTTACCAAAACCCGTAAAACTTTCCTAGTCTCGCCGCCAAAGCGGCCTTTCACCAAAACGCCGATTTGATTGTAACCGGGCGCCAAAGCGATATCTCCTTCAAAAATGCCGCTCTCTCCGCTCTGAAAAATTTTACCGGCAACCCAAACTGCCGAATTGGGGTCGGCGCGCCCTGCAATATGAATTCTCGCGGACATTAAAACCGCGCCATCTTTCGGTTCAAAAATTTCCAGTTTTGGATTAAAAAGCACTCCCCTCGCCTCATAAAAAAAATACCCCCCCGCCAAAATTATTATCCCCAAAAATATCCAGCGGCGAATATGCATAATCAAAAATCAAAGTTAGTGTAAGGAGTATCGGATTTTTCTTCGTCATCTCCAAAATCTTCCGGCTCCAAAGTTTTGCCAATCGCGATTGATTCCGCTGATTTTTTAATCAAAACCTCCCTCGGCTTCGCCCCTTCGCCGGGGCCGATTACGCCCTGCGCTTCCAACATATCCAAGAGCCGCGCGGCTCTGGCGTAGCCAACCCGCAGCCTTCTTTGAAGGTATGACGCCGAAGCTTTTTGCGCGTCCACAATAAGCCTTTTGGCCTCTTCATAAAGTTCGTCGTCCATATCCTCATTTTCTCCCAAATCTCCGCCGGCTCCGTTGGCTAACGGCAATTTCAATTCAAAATCAATTTCTCCATGCCCGTCCGGCAGGCGGGCGCCTTCGGCCAAAAATTCTCCGGCGGACTCCGCGACATACGCCGCGACTTTTTTCACTTCCTTTTCTGATATAAATGCCGCTTGGATTCTTCTCGGTTTAGAAGTGTCCCCCGCCAAAAAAAGCATGTCGCCGTTGCCCAAAAGTTTTTCGGCTCCAGACATATCCAAAATTGTGCGCGAATCCACGCCGGAAGCCACCTGCAAAGCGATTCTTGAAGTAATATTCGCTTTGATTAAACCGGTAATCACCTCAACCGATGGGCGCTGGGTGGAAACTACCAAATGAATTCCCACCGCCCGCGACATCTGCGCCAAGCGCACGATTGAGGCCTCCATTTCACGCGGATAGGAAGCCATAAGGTCGGCCAGCTCGTCAATAATTATTATGAGATTTGGCAAAATTTCATCGTGCGCTTTTTCCTTTATCATTTCTGTGTTGTAGGAAACAATATCCCTGGCGCCGACCTCGGAAAGTTTTTCGTATCGCCTTTCCATTTCGCGGACGGCCCATCTTAAAGACATAATGGCCTTTTTGGCGTCAGTGATTACCGGCGCCAGAAGGTGCGGAAGATTTTTATACACGGAAAGCTCCACCCTTTTAGGGTCTATCATTAAAAAGCGCACGAATTCCGGAGAATTTTTATAAAGCAAACTCACAATTAAAGTGTGCATAGTAATTGATTTTCCCGAACCGGTGGCTCCAGCCACCAAAAGATGCGGCATTTTGGCGATATCGGCGAAAACCGCCCTGCCAGAAACATCCCTGCCCAGCGCAAAAGTAAGCGGCATGCCGTTTTTAAATTCATCCATGCCTAAGAGGCTTCGAAGCCCCACCAAAGCAATAGAGCGGTTTGGCACTTCTATTCCAACCAAAGATTTGCTGGGAATGGGCGCTTCAATTCTCAAAGGATGCGCCGCCAAAGCCAACGCCAAGTCGTTATGCAAAGCCGTGATGCGGGCAAGCTTTACTCCCTCTGCGGGTTTTAAAGTGTACTGCGTAACCGAAGGGCCAACGTTCACCTCGGACATCTCCACGTCAATACCAAAATTTTGCAATGTCCTTTTTATAATATTGGCGTTGGCTTTGATGTCGCCCGATGAAGGCGTGCCTTTGTCGTCCTCCAAAAGGTCCAACGGCGGAGTGGCGTATTCTTTGGCAAGTTCAAGTTTCTGCGGCTTGTATGATTTTCTGAAAATATTTTTGGGGATTAAAGACAAAATGGACGTTTCTTCGTCATTTTCTTCAATCTTTTTTTCTTCAATTTTTGCCGGAGGCAAAGAAAGCGAGGGAACAGCTGGCATTGGCGCGAAGATTTTTTCTTCCGCTTTTTCTCTTTCTGCTTTCTCTTTTCTTTTCGGCTTTAAAGAAACATTAAGCATAATCAGGAAGGACGCCAGAAGCAGGGCGGAAAAAATTATCAGAGACGCCCAAAAATCAAATAATTTCAAAAATGGGAAAGAAAATAAAAAGCCGACATACCCGCCGGTGTAAGCGCCGAATAAAATATCGGAAAGCCCCAAAGAACTTATTAAAAATAAAACTCCGCCGAGAATAGTGGTAATAAGCAGATGGTTTCCCAAAGCAAAAAGAAACGATAACCCGGCCAGAAGAAAAGCCAGAGAGACGAGAAAAAAACCTTTTCCGAAAACCAAAAGCAAAGTTTTTTGGATTGCGTCCCCTACCAGCCCGGCTTTGCCGAAATAAGCCAGCGCCAAAAGCACCGCCGCCAGAAAAGATAAAACCGCCCAAAGCGAATGCTTGGTCTCCGGCCTTAAATTCTGATGCCACGCCCCAATCCCCGCTCCGCTTTTCCCGTTATTCCTTTTCTTTTTCGCCATTTATTTAATTATAGCAAAATAAAGCTCTTTGAGGTAAATAAAAAGGCCTTCTCGATAGCAATGACGAGAAAGCCCACACGAAAAACCCAAATTCAATTAATCACCCCAATATCCTGTTGAAAGTCTTGCGTCTGCATCCGCCTTTGTTTCTCTGACTGCGTCTCGCGCTGATTCTCGCAAGACATCTCCAGCTATTTGCATACAAGTAGACAGCGCGGTCTTTTCGTCTTGCGACGGCGACGTTGGGCGAAATCGCCTCATTATTTCCTGCACGATTCTTTCGGCATACCTCTTTCTTAACTTTTTTTCCAGATTTACCTTCAGCTCTTTTCCAAGATTTTCCATGCGTTTCTCCTTTTTCTCAATGAACAATTTACGGCTACGCTCCGCCATGGAGATTGCCAAGCGCGTTGCTTGATAACGCCCTAACCCTAGCACAGCGGACTTAATAAGTCAAACAAAGAAAAGTCCGTTCTCCGGCGATCGCAAAAGTATGGTGCATCAGTATTCTAAAGTATTCTAAACCAAATTTAAGAAAGCCCAAAATGCAATTTTAGTTCGGCTTCATTAGTAATGTCCAACACGGTCATAATGCGGACATTGGAGCGTAATTCAAAAAATTCAACAATAAAATTTATTTCATCATGGCACGCGAAGGGGAAAACAAAAACGCTTTTTTGAAGTTGATAAAAACCGAGTTTGCGCAGTTTGTCACGCAGCGCCTCGCGAGCCTTTTTCATTTTTTCCGGAATATCAAAAACCACGATCCTCCATTTTCCATCCCATTTTTTAGGCTCTTCAATAAAGATGGCATCAATATTATACCGCAACGCCTTTTTGACGCCCTGCTCTGTAAGAATAATCCGAACGCCGTTATCCCCATCTTCCTTAAAATCTACCAGTCTATCGCGATGGAATTCGCGTATAATGCGTTGAAGAACGCGCCGGTCAATTTTGTTAAATTCTAAAGGTATATTTTTAAACACCCTTCTTCGCCTTCGAGGAGAATGAGCCGCTAAGCCCAATGCCACGCCCCAATCCCCGCTCCATTTTTTCCGTTATTCCGTTTCTTTTTCGCCATTTATTTATTATAGCAAATCATATATAAAAATGCGCCCGACGGCGCAGGCGCATGATTCCATATTAAACGTCTAAGATTGCGAATGGGCCAAAGACTATATGTTTGGTCATAAACTCTCTGGCGTTTCTCCCGGCAAGCAGATGGCTCCCTAATTCAGTAAAACCGCATTCGGTTTCTACGGCGAAATCGTATTCACCGTTGCCGGAATACAAAGAATGGATGTGTATCAGATTGATGCCCAGTCTAGCGAATGGTGTAAGAACGCTCACAAGAGCGCCGGGCTTATGTTTTGTTCTAAAGACCATAAGCCCGCGGTTTTCTTCGCATGTCCACGAAGCGCTGCCTTCGGCGCTCAAAAGAAAAAAAGTAGTTACGGCTTCCTTGTCTTCAAACGCGCCATTTAGTATCACAAGGCCATATTTTTCTGCCGCGACACTCGGCCCAAGAGCAGCAGCATAGGCCAAGTCGTCTTTAGTTGCCACATCTTCAGCGGCTTGACCATTGCTCAAAGCTTCAATCAATTCCGCCCCCAGAGTTTCCAAGCGTTTACGGCACGCGCCCAGGGCTTGCTTGTGCGCCAAAATCATTTTCACTTTGTCCACAGACAGACCAGGGCGGGCCATGAGCGCGAAATTGAGTCTCATGCGGATAGCCGCGACAATACTAACGGGACAGCGTTCGTCGTATGCTTCCAAAAGCTCGATGAAAGAATTAACCGGCGGATCAATGCGCCCTTGTGCCTTTGTTTCCATAGCCATGACTCCGTAGCCACCGTGCTTCAGCATAAGCGGCAAAATCTCCTCATTCGATTGCGCAAGCAAAAGCTCTGTGCCAGAATCGCCAGTTTTAGGCGCGTCGAACATAAAGGCCAGCTTGTCATAAGCCATCGCAGAAAATGTTGCTCCGGCAGGTCCGAGGTAAGTAATTTTCATAGGACTTTCCACCTTTCTGAAAAAATCTTAGCAGTTATATAAAAATTTGCAAGCCAAAAACCTACTCTTCCTCTTCTTTCGCCGCCGATTCCAGTTTTTTGAGGTATTCTTTGCGGTAGCCGGTGCCGGCGGGAATGAGCCGGCCGATGATGACGTTTTCTTTAAGGCCGCGCAATTTATCTTCCTTCCCTTCAATGGCGGCGTTGGTCAAAACGCGCATAGTTTGCATAAAAGAGGCCGCCGAAAGGAAACTTTCCGTGGTCAGCGCCACATTAGTAATGCCCATCATCAACTGGACGGCTTTCGCCGGGAGCCCGCTAGCTTTTCTAATTTTTAAATTTTCCTCGCGCAACATAGGTTTTTCAACAATTTCTCCGATGCCCAGTTTGGTTCCGCCGGGATCTTTGATTTTCACTCTGGAGAACATCTGACGGACTATGGTTTCAATATGTTTGTCGTTTATGGAAGCGCCCTGAAAAGTGTAAAGCTGTTGGACTTCATAAATAATATAATTTTGGGCGGCTTTTATTCCGGCCACCGTTAAAAGCTCTTTGATGTCGGCCGCGCCTTCGGTAAGCCTGTCCCCGGGATTAATTTCTTCGCCGGGAGAAACTAAAATCGTACGCCCGAAAGGCGCGGTAAATTCCGCTTCTCCGATTCGTATAATTTTATCGCGATTGCCTTCAGGTGAATCAACAATAGCCGAAACAATTCCAGAAATATTGGAAAGTATAGCCGGAGTTTTTGGTGTGCGCAGTTCAAAAATTTCCTCAACTCGCGGAAGACCCATTGTAATGTCGGCAGCTCCGGCGATGCCTCCCACATGGAAAGTTCGCATGGTCAGCTGCGTGCCCGGCTCGCCAACTGCTTGCGCCGCAACAATACCCACCGCTTCGCCCAATTTTACCGGAGTGTTGGAGCCGAGGTCGTATCCATAGCAAAGTTGGCAAATTCCCCGGCGGGACCTGCAAGAAATCGGCGAGCGCAGTGTTACCGTGGAAATATTCAGCGAAGCGACGCGCTCAGCGTCATCCATAGATAAAAGATGCCCTTTTTTGAAAAGCGGTTTTCCCAATGATGGGTCTAAAATATCCATCGCCAAAACGCGACCGAAAACGCGCGAAGCGAAATTTTTTCCGAGCTTATCGAAATCTTTTTTATACACTTCAAAACCGGCTTCGTCTTTGCAATCCGGCTCGCTGACTATGACGTCCTGCACCACGTCCACCAAGCGACGCGTCAAATATCCGGCGGCTGCAGTTTTAAGCGCAGTGTCCGCTGTTCCTTTTCGGGAAGCATGGGTAGAGATAAAATATTCCAGCACGGCCAGACCTTCTTTGTAACTTGCCAAAATGGGAAGCTCAATTGTGCGGCCGGAAGGATTTACCACGAGTCCTTTCATAGAAGCCAATTGGTTAATCTGCGCCCAGTTGCCGCGAGCGCCCGAAGAAACCATATAATGAATCGGACCGAAAGGGTCCAGCGCAGACGGCGCCAGCGCATCAACCTTGGTTTTTACATTAGTCCATGCCTCAATGATTTTTTCGGAGCGCTCCCGATCGGTTAAAAGCCCTTGATTGTATTGATTTTCTATGACGCGCGCTTCTTCTTTGGCTTTTTCTATTAAAGATTTTTTTTCTTCAGGTACCTGAATATCGTCCATCCCCCAGCTGATTCCGGAATCGGTGGCATGCCTGAAACCTAAACTTTTGATGCGGTCTAAAATCATTGGGGTAGCGTCAATGCCGTATCTCTGGATTAAATTTGAAACCAGACGCTCCAAATCTTTTTTAGTCATCTCTTTATTTAAGAACGCGTAATCGCGGGGCAAAACACTGTTAAAAAGTAGCCGCCCCACGGAGGTCTCTAAAATTTCACGGCCGACCTGCTGGTACTTTGGAGTTTTGGTTATTTTTACGAAAAGTTTTGAATGAATATCAACCCAGCCGTAGTCGTAAGCCAAAATGGCTTCGTTGGGACTGGCAAAATATTTTCCTTCCCCTTTCGCCACAGGGCGAATCCTCGTAAGATAGGCGATGCCCATAACGATGTCTTGAGTTGGAGTTATCACTGGCTCGCCATTTCCCGGTTTTAAAAGATTTTTGACGGAGGCCATGATACTCCTGGCTTCTTTTTGAGCTTCATCGGTTAAAGGCACATGTACAGCCATCTGGTCGCCGTCAAAGTCGGCATTGAAAGCCGAGCAAACCAAAGGATGAAGTTGAATAGCGTTGCCTTCAATAAGTATCGGCTGAAAAGCCTGGATGCCTAAGCGGTGCAGAGTCGGTGCGCGATTCAAAAGCACGTATTTATCTTTAATGACATTTTCCAGGCTTTCCCAAACTTCTTGTTTTAAATCATCTATCAAGCGTCCAGCGCCTTTGATGGTATGTGCCAAGTCGCGGGCGATTAAATCATGGATGACAAACGGCCTGAAAAGTTCCAGAGCCATATGCTTCGGGAGACCGCATTGATGAAGTTTTAATTCCGGACCTACCACTATCACTGACCTGCCGGAATAATCCACGCGCTTGCCCAAAAGATTCTGCCTGAACCTGCCTTGCTTGCCTTTCAACATATCGGCTAAAGATCTCAAAGGCCTTTTTTGAGCTTGGGAAGTGGCCGCGGGGCCTTGGGTGCGTTTTATGGAATTATCAATCAAAGCGTCCACGGATTCTTGAAGCATTCTTTTTTCGTTTCTTACGATAACTTCCGGCGCTTTGATTTCCAAAAGTTTTTTCAGGCGGTTGTTGCGGTTGATCACCCGGCGGTAAAGATCGTTGATGTCGGAAGTCGCGTGCCGTCCGCCTTCCAATTGCACCATCGGGCGCAAAGCCGGCGGGATTATGGGAATCGCTGTAAGGAACATCCAATCCGGGCGCACGCCGGAGCGAATTAGAGATTGAATCAAGCGCAACCTTCTTAAAATTTTCTTTTTTTGCAAAGGCGAAGCCTCTTCCATATCCTTGGCGAGCCCTCCGGAAATCTGGTTGAGATTAAGCTGGGAACAAAGTTTTTTCAGCGCTTCCGCCCCGATACCGGCTTCAAAAACTTGCGCGTATTTCAGGCTGAAACGGTGGTATTCCACTTCTGAAATTACCGCTCTTTCTTTTAAATTTTTTATCTCGGCAAGCGTGCTGTCGTAAATGTTTTTAAGAGCTTCTTTCTCGGCCGCAGAATTGGTTTTGGATTTTGATTTGTATTCTTTTTCCACCGCGTCCACGACTTCTTTTCTGGCTTTTTCATCAACCTTGGTAACAACATATCCGCCGAAGTAAATTACTTTTTCCAAATCCGGAACCGACATATCCAAAATAAGCCCGATGCGGGAAGGCACGCCGCGCAAAAACCAAATGTGCGAAACCGGCGAAGCCAGCTCAATATGCCCCATTCTTTCCCGGCGCACGATGGAACGGGTCACCTCCACTCCGCATTTGTCGCAAATAATTCCCTTGTATCTCACGCGCTTATATTTTCCGCAATAACATTCGTAATCTTTTTCCGGACCGAAAATGCGTTCGTCAAAAAGCCCATCTTTTTCCGGCCTCTGCGTGCGGTAATTGATTGTCTCGGGCTTGGTCACCTCGCCTCGGGACCAATTTAAAATTCTCTCGCGGGATGCCAAGCGAATCGATAAAGATTTAAAATCAGTTATTTTTTGGGTTTCCATATCTATTTATTCCGCTTCAATATATTCTTCAAAGCGCTCTTTTTGGCGGCTTTTGGTTTTAATTTCTTTTTCTTCTATTTCTTCAGGCACACTTTCCACGCCTTTAAGCTCAACATCCAGAGAAAGACCTTTTAATTCATTTACTAAAACATGAAAAGACGCCGGCATATTGGGAGCCCTAAAAGGTTCCCCGCGGACAATGGCGTCGTAAGCCGCGGCACGGCCTAAAACATCGTCCGATTTAATGGTCAACACTTCCTGCAAAGTGTGCGCTGCGCCGTAACCTTCCAGCGCCCAAACTTCCATTTCTCCAAAACGCTGCCCTCCGCCCTGCGCTTTTCCACCCAAGGGCTGCTGGGTTATAAGCGAATAAGGACCGATGGAACGCATATGGATTTTGTCCTCCACCATATGGGAAAGCTTCATCACATAAATCATGCCGACAGTCACTTTTTGGTCAAATTCCCTGCCGGTTCGCCCGTCAAAAAGTTTTATTTTACCATCTTCCGGTAATCCGGCTTTTTTCAATTCTTCTTTTATTTCGGTTTCGGTAGCTCCCGCCAAGGTCGGGGTTATGGCCATATAGCCCAACTTCTGGGCGGCCCAGCCCAAGTGTGTTTCCAAAATTTGCCCGATATTCATGCGTGATGCCACGCCCAAAGGATTTAAAATTATATCCACCGGCGTGCCGTCATCCAAATACGGCATATCTTCCTGCGGCAGAATGCGCGAGATAACGCCTTTATTTCCATGCCTGCCGGCCAATTTGTCGCCCGGAGAAACTTTCCTCATCTCGGCCACTTCAATTCGGATTTCCTTAATCACTCCTGTTTCCAATTTATCTCCTTTTTCGCGAGAAAAAATTTTGATGCCGACCACGCGGCCTTTTCTGCCGTGCGGCATTCTGAAAGAAGTATCTTTGACATCTCTAGCTTTCTCTCCGAAAATGGCGCGGAGCAGTCTTTCCTCTGGAGTGAGATCCGACTCACCTTTCGGAGAAATTTTCCCGACCAAAATATCGCCGGGCCTGACTTCGGCGCCAATTCTTACAATTCCATCTTCATCCAAATCTTTGAGCCTTTCTTCTCCCACATTGGGAATATCATGCGTGGTAATTTCCGGGCCCAGCTTGGTGTCCCGCACAGACACCGTGTAATCCTCTATCAAAACTGAAGTAAAAACATCGTCTTTCACCATGCGGTCTGAAAGTATGATGGCGTCTTCAAAATTAGCTCCGCCCCATGAAAGAAAAGCTACCAGCAAATTTTGCCCCAAAGCCAAATGTCCCCGGTCGGTCAGCGAGGTATCAGCTAAAACATCTCCCTTCTCTACTTTGTCACCGACTTTCACTGAAGGACGCTGATGGATTACAGTAGACTGGTTGGAACGGACGAATGTCATTAATTCGTAAGTTTTTTCCTCCGACGCTTTGGTCGGAGCCCCGACTTTACGTCGGGGTTTCTCATAACGTATCGTTACGGAATTAGCGTCAACCTTGCTTACGATTCCATCCACATCGGCTAAAACAAGCCTGCCAGAATCCTTGGCTGCTTTTTCCTCCATGCCGGTGGCAACCAACGGCGCCTGCGGCCGGACGCAAGGCACAGCTTGGCGCTGCATGTTGGAACCCATCATGGCGCGGGTTGAATCGTCATGCTCTAAAAACGGCACCAAAGAAGTCGCGACGGAAAAAGCCTGCTGTGGAGAAACATCCATGTAATTAATCTCGCCACGCGGAATTAGCGCCGGCTGGCCGCTCGCGCGTCCTTCGCATTCCTCATCCAAAATATTGCCTTCTTTATCAATGGAAACTCCGGCTTGAGCGATTTTATGCCTAACCTCTTCAAAAGCCGTAAGATAATGAAGCTCTTTAGACACGCGCCCATCAACAACTTTTCTGTAAGGAGTTTCCAAAATTCCATATTCATTAATTTTTGCGTATCCCGCCAAATAATTTATCAAACCGATATTTGGGCCTTCAGGAGTCATAATCGGGCAAAGCCGGCCGTAGTAAGAGGGATGAACATCGCGCACCTCAAAACCGGATCTTTCGCGAGTAAGTCCCCCCGGGCCCAAAGCTGAAACCCTGCGCTTATGTTCCAATTCGGATAAAACATTGGTCTGATCCATAAATTGGGAAAGCTGGTTGGTCATGAAAAATTCGGAAATTACCGCGGCAAATGGGCGCGCGTTTAAAAGTTGAGCCGGGGTTACCGTGGCCAAATCGGAAGTGGACATGCGGTCCTTAATGGTACGCTCCATGCGCGCGAGCCCGATGCGCAATCTTTGCTGAAGCATCTCTCCCACCGAGCGTACCCTGCGGTTGCCCAAATTATCAATATCGTCCTGGACAGCCAGCGGATTATTATTTAAAGAAATTATTTCCGAAATTACGACGATCATATCTTCCTTATTTAAAATACGCGGATTTTTTACTTTCATGGAAGCCAGAGCCGGAAGCCTCTGGCCGAGCTTATATCTGCCCACAGCGGAAATATCGTATCTTTCTGGGCCGAACATCAGCTCCACCAGTTCTCTGGCGTTTTCCGGAGTGGCCAGCTCCCCTTGCCTTATTCTTTTGAAAACTTCCACGTAAGCATCGTCGGCTGTTTTGGTGGAATCTTTTTCCAGTGTTTGGTTTATGAAAGAAACTTCGCCGTTGTCTACTTTGGAAAAAGCATCTTTAATCTCTTCGTTCTTTTCCATACCGAAAATACGAAGCAACGCAGTCGCCGCGATTTTTCTTTTGCGGTCTACTTTTACGTACATTGTTCCGTCCGACTCCGTTTCAAATTCCAGCCAGGCCCCGCGGGAAGGAATTATCTTGGCGCCGAAAAGTTTTTTCCCACGCGAAATATTGGCCGTAAAATACGCGCCGAAGGAACGCGCGAGCTGCGAGACAATCACTCGCTCCACGCCGTTTATAAGAAAAGTTCCGCGGGGGGTCATAATGGGCATATCCGCCAAAAAGATTTCCTGCTCTTTTTTTTCACCGGTGCGTTTGTTGACCAAACGAATGCGAAGCCTTAAAGAAGCTTCGTAGGAAAGATTGTTTACCCTAGAATAATTTTCATCAAATTTCGGTTCGTCCAAAGAATAATCCAAAAATTCCAAAGCGAGCTCCTCGCCGGTGTAATCCAGCACGGGAGAAAATTCTTTCAGGATTTCGCCGATTCCTTCCTTTGCCAACCATTCAAAGGATTTTAACTGCATTTCAGCCAGATTGGGCAAGCTCGCCAAGGGTTCCCGGTAACGGGAGAAATATTTTTTTTGTATCGGCATTTTAGCTTAAATTACTTTAAGAATAAACCAAAATAGCCCTCTTTATGATTGCTTACGAGGACTGAAAAACACTATCTTTAGGTGCCAGCTTTAGTATTCAAAACGATAGTGACTATTTTATCTCGCCATTAAAAAATGTCAATAAGACCCCTTGTGGATAAAGCCGACGCCCTTGGGGTCGGCTCTCCGACCGCAGCGTCGGAGCCTCCATCGACAATAAATCCTATTCTATCAGACCCCCAAAATAAGTCAAGCCCTCTTTAAGCCCCACTTGTGCCATGTGACCAAGAGAAAACTGGCGATGAAGATGGAGGAATATGTGCCGAAGAAGACGCCTATCAAAATGGTAAGGGCGAAAAATTTAGTGGAGAGCCCGCCCAAAAAGTAAAGCGCCAGCATCACTATCATCACAGTAAGAGAGGTATTGATTGACCGGCCGATGGTCTGGCGCAAGCTTTGCTCAACAACATTCTCAAAATTTTCTTTGGCTCCTAATTTTTTTAAATTCTCCCGGATGCGATCAAAAACCACAATTGTATCGTGCACGGAAAATCCCAAAATCGTAAGAAGCGCCGTCACAAAAAGCGTGTCTACCGCCACGCCGTAAAAATACCCCAAGAGTGCGAAAAATCCAGCGGGGATGGAAACATCGTGGATCAAAGCAATCAACGCCGCCACGCCGTATTTCCAAGATTGCACCGGCCTGGAAACCTCCCGAAAAGCCCAGGCGATATAAAGCGCGATCATTATCATTACCAAAACGATGGCATAAATGGAATTCTTTTTAAGCTCCGCGCCGATTGTCGGCCCAATTGAAGTAAATTGTTTTTCTTCCAGTTCGCCATATTTGCGCAGCTCGGCGAGTATTGTTTGGTGTTTTGCCTCATCAATAGCTGGCATTCGCAAAATCAGTCCCCCTTCCCCGGCTGTCTGGATAGTTACATCAGGCAAATTTATATCTGGGCGCGAATCTTTAAATTCAACTTCCATCAAAGTCCCACCGGTAAAATCAATGCCCAGTTTCAACCCCCAAACACCCAAAACCAAAAAACTTGAGGCCACCAACACTCCGGAAAAAATATAGCTGATTTTTCTAGCGTTGATTATCATTTTTATAAGAAACTAAAATAGTTTCTAGGTAATGGTCATCAGGATTTTTTTTGATGCCTTCGAGTAAAACGGGCTCGGCTAAATTTTCCTTTTCTTTGTAAGAAAGCATGTAAAGGTCAAAGAGATTTTTATATCCCGCGACATAATCGGGCTTCACATCCACGGCTTTTCGCAAGTATCTTTCCGCTTTGGGAAAATCACGCAGATAATAATGATAGAGGTCTCCTAGATTGGAAAAAGCGATATAGTCTTGCGGGCGCAAAAATGTTGCATATTGCCAAGCCAAACTGGCCCCTTCGTAATCGCCCAAATATTTTCTTAAGATTCCGAGCTGGAGCCAGCCTTGAATATAATTCGGTTCGCTTTTTAATTGCGAAGATAAATCTTTTAATTCTTTTGTTGCCGCCTCGTTCCCCGTGGGGATTTTTCTTTCTAGCGCAGCGGTTTTAAGAGCATTGAGTTCGTCATTTTGCGGAGCCGGAGCCGGGGGTTTAATCCCATCAGAGATTGAATTGCCCTCCTCCATATTTCGCGGGAAAACATCCGATGTTTTTTGGGATTTAACATCGGATGTTGAGGAGCGAAATGTTAAAAAACCCGCCGCACCAGCCGCTAAAACCGCAAAAATTATAACCGCTATCGTATTATTTCTAGACATAAATTATATAATATCAAAACCAAAAGCCCCCGTAAAGGGGGCTTTTTGGAAAAAGTTCGCTAGTTCACAAGCCAAGCAAACTTTAGTCGGACTGCAGAGTCACTGTCTGCGTACCGATGGAAGGCAATCCTACAATCTGGTAACCATTGGTGAAGTCCTGGTCAAAGATGGTGTTTTGCGTTGTGGATGATACTGGCGACCAGATGAAATCTCTGTTGGCATCGGTGTTCACTTGAGTCGCGTTAGCCATAGAGCTGCCCAAAAGTCCGCCTGAACCAGGAACGACCGTTGGGAAAGCGGCGTCTCCATCCAGGTAGGCTGAGATGGAATCCTTGCTGGTGGAAACCGCGGATACATTGGACACGGTTGCCCGCAATTCAAAGTATCTGGTCACGCCGCTGGAAATTATATAGGTCGTAGTAGCACTGCTACAGGTAGTCTTGGCCGGGTAGATATCAACGTTTATGGTGCTGGTCGCGCCGGAATTGCCGTCAACTGGGCCTGCTCCATTGATACAAGTGCCTGCGTTAATCAATCCAGTTGAAGAAAAGGCTGTGTCAACGCTGCTGTAACCCGCGTCTGTGTAAGCATACAAGCCGAAGAGCGAAGTTGTAGCCAATAAGGTGGAAGATCCGATAACGAAGCTTTGCTTAAATAGAGCCACGTCGCCGTTATTGGCAGTCACGCTGTATCTATACAGCTTAACGTTAGCGGTTGTTCCAGCCGGCAAAATGGTAGTCGGAATGCTCTGGTAAGTCACGCTCGGGAACCGTACTGCCAGAAGCGACTCCAGTGCCGTAGTTGCCGTTGAGACCTGTGTTGGCTCCATCGTAGTCAACAATGAGCAAATCGCCAGATTGGACCATAGGGCCGGAGGTGGTGATTGCCGCAATGTCTCCTTTAATGGTCAGCACTCTAGCTCCGTCTCTTGGAATTCTGAACGAGCCCACGGCGATTTGGCTGGAAGTGGCGTTGTCTCCGTCTGGGAAGATAGCCGTTCCGATTTGGCTCGCGCCGTCCCACAAAGTCACCTGCCTGCCTACCAAGTTAACCGGCGTGTTGGAAGCATTGCTGCTAACAAGCAGAGCTAATTGTTTAAGGTCAATGTCTTCATTGGTAGCGCTGAACTTGATTTTGGCAAGTTCAACTCCCGTCTGCCCGGCTCCCACAATCTTGTAGGAAGGACTGTTGGTGTCAAGAACCGCGGCGATCGAACCTCCGGTAGCGGCTGTCATATACTGACCGGTTGAGTCGTTAGCGGTTTGAGCAATGGTTTGTCCCGAAGTTAATCCGGTAACGCCGGTCCAGTCGTTGGAATGAGCGGCGTTGTCGGCGTCAGCGCCACCTAAGCCCCAAGCGTATCTGCTGGCAGAAGCGGCTCCCGCGATCAAATCGCATTTGAGAGCTAAGGTTTTTGATGTGCCCTTGGCAATGATTAATCCGTTGCCGGTAAAGGTGAAGCTGGTGGAAGACGCGGCTAACGTTGGATTGACACCTGTAGTGTTTACAACGGTCGTTCCGTCATAAAGCTTACAGTTGGTCACATCCGCGGCGGCTCCGCCGGTGGAGAAATCGTAGGCAATCGGAATATTGGTAAGCCGCAAGTCCTCACCCGAGCCCGTGCCGTCCAAAATGTAATTGGCAAAGAGGAATTGCTGGACTCCCGCGATTACCGTCTGGGCAATCGGGACAGAGGAAACGCTAACAGTAAGCGCGCCGGCTTTCACGGTCATCTGGTTGGCCGTTACAACAGCGGTAGAACCGGTAATACTGTTTCCGGTGGTAAGCCCCTTAACCGTCGTCCAGTCAACGCTGGGCGTGGTGGAAGCCTGCACCGTGTTGTTGTTCACGAAAGTGGTGGAGAGCTTGCCTTTCAATTGGTAGACGGCCGTGCCGATTGGGAAAGTAACCGTATCGGTGAATGTCACTTTTCCATGGCCGTTTTTAACAACGACTCCATCCGCCGGACCTGCCACAACCGCGCCATTAGCGTCATACAAGGAAATATTCGTGATAGCAGTCCCCGCAACGCCGGTACTGCCGGTGCCGGAAGTAGAAGTAGCCATAAAGTAGAAGATCATTTTGCCAACCGAAATCTGTTCGCCCTTCACTTCAATCGTAAATCCTCCCATGGGCTGATTTGCCAGGTTGATGGCGATGTTTTGAGCAGGGATTGAAGTAGCTCCAGATACCGTGATTGAACCGTTGGAAACAGTGACCTGCGCGGCATCATACCACGGGTCTTCTGTAGAACTGAACGCAGCTGTGTCGTCAGTCGGGTCAGTTGCTCCGGTCTGCGGAGGAGTTATTCCGTAGCCGTAGTTTTCTCCCAGCAAACCGATGTCGGTCCGTTTGGCAAGGTCAAAGTCTATGGTTCTGCCTGAACCTCCGACAATGTCGCCCTTGATAGACATTTCTTTGGAGAATCCTTTGTCTATCAGAATACCTTTTCCTCCGTTGTCGGAAAAGGTGGCCGTGAAGTACTTGCCATCGGAGCTTACAACCGTGTCGTAAGCTACGCCGTCAACGTAAGTTTTTACGTTGGCTAAGTCTGCCGTGCCGATAGAACCAGTTTGGTTCCATCTAATGAATCTCAAGTAAATTTTTTCGGCTGAACCGGAGGTTACTTTAACCGAAGAAAAAGTGTAATCCGTTTCGCCGACTTTTTTGGTAACCGAAGATCCCGGGTCAAGAGAACCTCTCTGCAAGGTAACCGAACCAATGGTCAAAGATTCGTTAACCGTGTGTCCGGCTCCCGAAATCGGCAAAACACCGTCAACAGTAGCCGCGGAGGAATTAACCGTGACCAGGGAAATGTACACTACCTGTCCGGCCAAACTGCCGTTGGCAGTCTCGGCGTTTCCTGCCAATGTCATAGTCCGGGTCGTGCCCGCTTTTACGACGAAAGGTTCAGAAAGCGTGGCTTGGTGGGAAGAGTTAAGAGTCTTGGCGATGCCGAGCTGCGCGCCGGTTTCATCCAAAAGGACAATTCCGGATAGAGCGGCATCATTTGCCAGACCGGTTCTTTGCACCACCAAAGAGTTTACAGTGACATCGTTTCCGGACGGCGCCGTGAACTTAACAACGGTGAAAGGAACGCGGGTGGAATTGATCGGGAGAAGACTTGCGTTCGGTTGAACGCCGGCCTCAACCCTTAATGTTCCAGCGGCTGCCGGTACAGCGGCGGGCGTGCCTCCCGTAGTAGTTGGAGTTGACGCTGGCGCCGGAGTGGAAGGAGCCATGCTGTTATACTTGGCTCTTGAAATTGAGCCGAAGTACCCTGCGGTCGGAGAAACTCCATTGGCCGCCTGCCAAGCAGAAACGGCTGATTGGGTTACAGACCCAAAGTATCCTGTAGCGCCGTCGGCAAAAGTGAAGTGACCGGTTGAGATCAAGTAGTTTTGCAAGCAGGTTACGTCGTCTCCTCGTGCTCTCATCGTAAGATCGCGAGTGAAAGTGCAAGCCGCGGATGTTCCCGCGCTTCCGGAAGTCGCCTGACCGCGCAAAGAACTATTAACATTGTTGATAGTTGTTTGGTCGGTGTTAAACGACTGCAAAAGCGAGAGGATGGACTGAATTTGAGCTTCTGTGAGCGCGGCGCTGGCTACAAGCGGAATCGCAATGGTTGCGCCCGAAAGCAAAACAGCTGTACTCATGCTCACTAAAGCTAAAGATATTTTTCTATTCATGATTTATTAACCTATTAATTAATTTGGCCAATTTATAGACGCCTTCGACAAAGCATCGTGATTGGTCTTTTGACTAAACTAATAATTTTACATTCGACCGTTTGTTCGCAACTGATAAAATCAAAATTTAATTTACTGTTTTTATGCTCTTATTTATTTTTCAAGGTTCTCTTCTTTTCAGAAGCAGGCTTATTTATAGCCCGCCTAGACTCGCTAGGCGAGGCTCGGCTTCTGACATCCAGCCGTTCCGCCAACTTTAGCAGGACTCAACCGGATGTCATAAGCCAAGAAAACCTCCGCCAGCTAGCGGACATTTGGCCTCATTTCCACTTATTTTCAGTATAACATAACCCACAAAAGCCAATACAAGCGCCGATTGTGGATAACTAAAAGCCAATAATAAAGCTAAATAAAGTATCTCCTCCAGCGCTTGTCTCCGTCCTGCTTTACCGCCCCCGAAGCTACTAATGTTGTAAGCTCTCTTTGGACTGTTTTGTCGCTGACCGGCTCCCCTAGCGCCTTGGCTAAATCTCCAACACTCAAGCGACCCTTTTCTTTTAATGTTGAAATTAGCGTTTCTTGCCTGCCCGACCGAAAGGTGGGTCTGTTACTGGGTTTCAAAACAACCGCAGATTTAGATTTAACTTCAATGTGTCCGATAGATGTATCTGCTCGTCCGTTAGATTTTATGTCCATTAGAATTGTGTCCAATAGATGCCGGTAATCGGATTTGCCTGACATAACTTCTTCCAGCAAACTTTTATACTCCCTACCCAAAACATCGAAATTCTTCTTAGAAATGAACGTCCCGCAGGCAGCCAGCTCCAGCTTGAGCAATATGTTTTTTACCGTAGCCTCAAGCAATACAACATCTTGGGGTTTGACGTTTAACACTTCCAGAGCTTCCTTTCTTAAAGCCCATTTCAAGGGCTCTGCGTCTGAAAAAAGGTCGGTCGTCCGGTATAACGCTTCAGTAATTTTGAGCGCCCTTTGTTTCAGCTCGTCAAACATATTGATAAGTGGAAGTCTAATCCGATTAATTTTAGAGTCAACCCCGTTAGAAGTCCGATATGTGGACAACACATCGGCAACCTTATTTATAAAGTTTACTTCTAACGGGGTCAACTTCACAAAATAAGAAATTGTTGCGTAATTAAAACAAAAAATAGCCGGCTTTCATTTAGCCGGCCCCTTGCTGTTTGAATCTGTTATCTGATTTATTCCTGAGCGGAGAGCTCCTTGGTGCACGAGACGGCCGATTATAATGCCAGCCAAAACAACAATAAACAAAACAAACGCGACAAACCATACTTGAATCCTATCTCTTAACTTGTCATGTGACATTGCGCACCTCCCAAAAATCAAAACCACTTAAACATTAACAAATGTCTAAACTTTGTCAAACCAAAATTTTTTTGCTAACCTCTACATATTATACGCATTATTGCGGGATCGTCTAACGGTAGTCGCCTCATCGGCGACCCGCCGAAAAGGCGGGGACGCATGGCTTCAATAAAAATCATGTTTTACGTATATGTATTAAAAAGTTTGAAAAACGGCCGAAATTATGTTGGCTTTACCGAAGATTTAAAACAGAGAGTATCAGAACATAACTCCGGCAAGGGCGGCGGATATTCCAGTAAAAACAGGCCTTTCAAACTAATATATTATGAAGCGTATTTAGACAAGAAAGATGCAACTACCGGAGAAAAATTTTATAAAACAGGATATGGTAGAGAAGTATTAAAAGGTAAGTTGAAAAATTATTTAATGGAGTAAAAAGACTTCCGCACAAAACTGGGAGGTCGTCTAGCGGTAGGACATGCGGCTCTGAACCGCATAACCCTGGTTCGAATCCAGGCCTCCCAGTTTTGTGCGGAAGTGGTAGTCGCCTCCTCGGCGACCCGCCGAAAAGGCTGGGGCGCACGGCTCTGAACCGTGTAATCTAGGTCCGAATCCTAGTCCCGCAGCCCTTCTTCGCTTCGCTCATCAGGATCTTCGACATTTAAAACAGAGCGAAGAAGGCTCTGAGGAGTTTTAACGACGAAGAGATACCAAAAAAATATGTTTTATTTCACTTATATTTTAGAGTGCGCCGATAAATCTTTTTACGTTGGTTGCACAAATAATTTAGAAAGAAGACTAGAACAACACAATAATTCCAAATGGGGCGCGCATTTTACAAAACTAAGGCGTCCGGTGGTATTGCGTTATTTTGAAAAATTTACCACTTTAAAAGAAGCTCGCCGCCGTGAAACCGAAATAAAAGGCTGGCGCAGAGAGAAGAAATTAAATTTAATAAATAAAAACAGCTTGAGATAGGTTCGGACTTCAAGGAGCTTTAAATACGTATGGAAAAAGCAGAATACATAAGAAAACTAAAGAAAAAATTTTTGAAGCTGAAAATAGAAATCAAGGATCTGCTTAACAATATCGATACTAGCAGGCATACTCATTTGCAAAATTATATATATTTTGCTCACCACCCAGTATTCAGTTTTACTGAATCAATAATAATTTTATGTGAAAATAGAAAATCTCATGTAGCCAAAGTTTTACTTAGAGCGCTATTTGAAGCCCACATAGACATTATCTATCATCAGTTTGGAAATTCTGAGCAAAGACTCGCTTTTTCAGCAAAAAGAATGTTTTGTGAACGAATAACAATATTGGAGGAAATACTGAATCTGATAAAAAGATATCCAAACCTCGAATCTACAAATCAAGAACAATTGTTCAATAAAAAATACTTAGAACGAGCTATTGGTGACCAAAAAATTCACAAAGAAGCAATTTTAAAAGGCAATCCAGACCTTAAAGGTACTAAGTCTCTTCAAGAAAAAGCTAAATTGTGCGAAAAAGAAGAAGTAAAAAACTCCGAAAAAGGACATTTTGAACGTATGTATAGTTTGATCTATAGACAGTTATCGCCAGTAGCTCATTTGAATATTGAAGGATTTCAAGAATTTATTGGGAAAGATGAATATGGAAAGATATTTTTTCATGACGGAGATGATGGTGATTTTGTTGCGACAGAAGCAGTAAAAATATGTTTAGCTTTTACCAAAGATTTATATGACAACAAGATCTTAACAGGCGACCCGATTCAAATAATCGATAGTATTGAAAAGCTAATTCTTAGATAAATATATTGTTTACATGTTCCGAGAAGCGTCGCTGTGATAAAATAAAACTATGTTTGCAAACATTATTTTCAGTGCCCTTATCGGGGCTGTCAGTGGTTTATTATGGGGTTTAGCTTTTGGGTTTACTATCAATGCCGGCTCTATATTTGGTGCCGTCGTGGGGATACTAATTGGATTGCTATTAGCTTTTATCGGGAAAATGGCGAGTATGAGTGGAAACCTCATACGAGGAGAAGCAAATTTTGTGAATACATCCGCCATCGTCATGTTTGGCATTCTTTCTATTGGTAGTGGAGGAATTGCTTGGCTGATTAGTTTTATTTTCTTTTAATATCCGCTATCCATCCGAAGAGCATCAAAATAGATAAAATAAAAAGTATCAAAGAGGTCGGCACTTCGACTTCATAGTAGTTTAGTGTTACTATAAACCAATGATGAATTACTACGGAAACATGATGGGCTGGGGAGGCGGATACGGGAGTGCGTTCGGCTGGATAAGCGAGCTGGTCTGGCTTGTCGTCGGGATTATGCTCATAGTCTGGCTCTGGAAACAGATTAAATAAGCCGGAAAGCTTGAGCCCAAACAAAAATCCGCCTTCTCGGCGGATTTTTGATTTGTTAGTCAGAAATTATTTCACTCCGTAGCCGTTTGGAAGCGCATTGGCAAACCAGAGATGGCCTGGGCCGTAATTCGGGTCCTGCCCTTGGTCCATCAAAACTTCAAACTGCCCCCAGATGCAATAACCGCCGTCCGGCAAAGGCGTGTAGTCGGCGCCGCATGCTCCAACCCATTTTATTTTATAGTGCCAGACAGCGCCCGAGCCGCCGTTTTTCCCATTCCATTCATTGTCTTCCCACGCTCCGTAACCATTCGGGTCAGTCCACCCTTCCGCGTTTCCTCTGTCCCATTCTGCGTTCCATTTCATCACAAGCTTGTCTGGCGAGTAGATGCCCAGGCAATTTGCCGAAGCTCCGCGCGCTAGACACCAAGAGCTACCTGTGCCGTTGAAAATCCTGGCTGTGCGATTATATCCGAATTGGTCAAAACCGCCTGCCGCTAAAGCGACACTTGCGGCCAAAAACAAAGCTGAAACCGCCAGAGCCGAATAAATTTTCTTTATCATATTGATTTATTTTTTGTTAATTTTCAGTTAAATATAAATTCCCGACCTTTGATTATACTTATAACACCCCTCGGGGGCATTTGGAAACAAACCGATTTCGTGCTAAGGTTTGATGATTAATTACCGCTTATGAATCAACGCGCTAGCGAAAACATAACCAAGAGTTTTTACGGTTTGGGCATCGCCCCGGCGCTTTTGGAAATTCTTGGAAAACTCCGTTTCAAAACGCCTACGCCGATACAATCGCGCGCGATCCCTGCCGCGATTGAAGGAAAGGACTTAATCGGCGTGGCGCAAACCGGCACTGGCAAAACTTTGGCATTCGGCGTCCCAATGATCCAGCGCATTGCCCAGACAAAAGCCAAGGGGCTGATTCTTTTGCCGACAAGGGAGCTGGCGCAACAAGTGGAAGAAATGCTGCAAAAAATCGGCCGGAACCTTGGCCTCAAAACAGCGCTTATTATAGGAGGCGCGTCCATGCGCCCACAAATAGACGCGCTTCGCCGCCAGCCCCACATTATAATAGGAACACCAGGGCGGATTATTGATCACATGGAACAAAGAGTGCTTTCTTTGGACGGCATTTCAATACTGGTTTTGGATGAAGCCGACAGAATGCTGGATATGGGATTTCTACCGCAATTAAAACAAATTTTAAATAAAGTCCCGAAAAACCGGCAAACCATGCTTTTTTCGGCGACAATGCCAGACAACATCGTGCGCTTGGCAACAGAGCACATGAAGCTCCCCTTCCGGATTGAGATTGCCCGCCCGGGGACGGCCGCGGAGAAGGTAGCACAAGAATTATTTATCGTAAAAAAAGAAGATAAAAATAAATTACTCACAAAGCTTCTTGTCGAATACCGCGGGTCGGTTTTGATTTTTTCCCGCACCAAGCACGGCGCAAGAAAAATATGCAACGCCGTGAGAGATATGGGGCATAGGGTCGCCGAGATCCATTCCAACCGCTCGCTCATCCAACGCCGGGAGGCGCTGGATGGATTTAAGTCCGGAAGATACCGCGTGCTTGTGGCAACCGACATTGCCTCCCGCGGAATCGACGTTGTGGGGATTGAACTTGTTCTTAATTACGACTTGCCGGATAATCCAGGAGATTATGTCCACCGGATAGGGCGCACCGGACGGGCCGGCGCGCCTGGGCGGGCGATATCTTTCGCGACGCCCGACCAAAAAAGCGCCGTTCGCGATATTGAAAAGCTTCTTCGCACAGTGATTGCGATATCCAAACACCCGGAATTTTCGGAAGAAAAATTCATAGAATACAAAATCATCCCGCGGCATTTTTCGCACAAACGCTTCGGCCGCGGCCTTGCGCGCCCGTCCTACGGCGGCCGCAGCGGATTTTTCAGGAAATAAAAAAGGCACCAAGCGCGGTCTCGCAACTTGATGCCCGTGAAGCGGTCTTACTGGCTGTCTGCTACCCAAATGAGTCGCCTTTTGGCGGACGATAATATTGGTAATTAACCGCTTCGGCTTCTTCCTCAAATCCCGCTCTCCTCGCCGAGATCTACCGGTAGGCAAGCTTGAAACCCCGGCGATTTTGAGCTAAAATTGTATAATATGCCAACCAAACTAATCGGAAAACAAATTATTGTACGAGAACTTCGGAAATCTGACGCGGAAGATTTGCAAAATAATATAAACGACAAAAATATTGTGCGTTTTATGACAAACATTCCTCACCCTTACTCAAAACGGGATGCCTTAAATTTCTTCAAAAAAATATCTAGATATCGCAAAACCAAAAAAGATGCGGCTTTTGGTATCGCGTTGAAAACCACTAATAAAGTTATTGGCGGCATTGGCATGCACAAAATAGACAAGGGAAACAACAATGTCGAGCTGGGATATTGGCTCGGTAAAAAATATTGGGGGCGCGAAATAGCAACAGAGGCAGTCGGGCTTGTTTTGGATTTGGTGTTTAAAAAATGGAAATTTCACAGAGTTTATGCGAACACTTTCCACAAAAATATTGCCTCGCAGAAAGTTTTGAAAAAATTCGGATTCAAACTGGAAGGTCGGACGCGCGAAAAATGGTGGCGGGAAAACCAATGGCACGACGTTTTAAATTTTGGCATTTTAGACCGCGAATATAAAAAGGGGAAATAACCCCCCTCGCCCCGCTTGCCGCCTGCCTGCCGGTAGGCGGGGCAGGCAAGCTTGAAATCCTGGCGATGATATCCACAAATACGAGGTATTGACATTGTGTATATAGGATATATACTTAATGCATGAACACAGTAATTAACATTAAAACCGATCAAAAGGTCAAAGACGAAGCCAAAAAAATCGCCAAAGAGATGGGGCTCTCGCTTAGCGCGGTCATAAATGCCCAGTTAAGGCAACTTGTTAGAGAACAGGAAATAAGATTTTCTGTCGCGCCAAATATGACATCTTATTTAGAAAATATTGCCAAAGAAGCGCGCAGTGATTACGCGAGGAAGAAAAACGTCTCCCCCGCTTTTGGCATCGCGGAAAGTGCCGCGCGGTATCTTCACGGAAAATGAAGGTAGTATTTCATAAAAATTTTAAAAGGCAATTTAAAAAACTGCGCAAAAGTCAGCAAAATAAATTTAAGGAACAATTGGCGGTATTTATTGAAAATCCATTTAATCCTGTATTAAATAATCATCCACTGCAAGGTAAATGCGAAGGGTTGCGCAGTATAAATGTTGGGGGCGGTTTGCGCGCAATTTATGAAATGGCAGAAAAAGAAATCGCATATTTTATAGCCGTAGATACACACAGCAAACTGTATTCTTCTTAATACATCGCCTTGAAACCCCGGCGATTTTGAGCTAGGGTGGGGGTAGCGTCGGTTCGAATGCAAATGCGACAATTACTAGATTAAAATAAAGGTATGGGAATTTTCAACACAAAGCAGTCGTTGGAGGAAATGTTAGAGAAAATAAATAATAGCGTTCCCGAAATGATTCGTATAGGAGCGGTCTTTATTAATTACAAATTACAAAAGGAACTTTTAGATTCTCAGAAAGAGTACAATAGAAAACAATTAATTTGGTCAAGAGTGCTCGCTTTAGCAACCATAGCGTTGGTATTGGTAACTCTATTTCTAGTTAAACTTGGATAACTATTTTTATTACGAATTCGTTGTTATTACTGGGGCGAAGCGGGGAATTGGGCTGGCGGCAGATAAGAAATTTTTGGCGGAGAGAAGGAAAGCTCCGGCTTGACTAAAAATCAAATAAACGCTAAGTTTTAGGCAGAAATGGAGGTGCGGCTATGTCAGTAAGAAGGATGATAAGAAAAGAGCTTGAGAGAAAATTGAGGAAGCATCGGAAAGAGGCCTTGGATATAAAAAAAGACCTTGACTACCTAAACCGCGCCGGAAATCTTATTTTCTATGTGTTTGTAGGGACCGGGTGGAAAGAACAAGACCCGAAGGTTCATTACAAAGCCTGCGGCAGGCTGGGAAGTGTGATACGCGCCGCCGTTGAAGAACTCAAGCGTCAAATTGAAAAACTCAAGCGTGAAGGCGGCCCGAGTAGCGCGCAGGGCGAAAAATACATTTGTATGGCCATAGCTACTATGCCAAGCGGCGACCCAGTTTTTATTCCTCAGAAATTTTTTATGCCTTACCTCGAAAAATACGGTAAGCACTCATAGCCCAGCGCCTAGCTCGGGCTTTTTTTAGATTTGACCTATTTTAATTTTTAGTGTAGTATAAAAAAGCCTTCCGCCAGTTGGCGGACGAGGCAATTTTTTTATGGAAATCAGAAACATAGCGATAATCGCCCATGTTGACCACGGGAAGACAACTCTTACCGACGCGCTTTTGCGGCAAACCGGAGTGGCGAAAGAGGGCGTGTCTATGGATTCAAACGCTCTGGAGCTTGAGCGCGGGATTACAATTTATTCAAAAAATGCTGCGATTATGTATACCTCGACAAGCTCGGGATTTTCGCAATCTTCGACAAAAATAAATATTGTGGACACTCCCGGGCACGCGGATTTCGGCTCGGAGGTGGAGCGCGTGCTTAGGGCAATTGATTCCGTGCTTTTGGTGGTGGACGCGCAGGAGGGGCCGATGCCGCAGACAAGATTTGTTTTAAAAAAATCTCTGGAGCTCGGTTTAAAGCCGATTGTGATAATAAATAAAATAGACAAACCGGCGGCTGACCCCGCCAAATGCGAAGAGCAGGTTTTGGAACTTTTTTTGGAATTGGGAGCGTCCGACGAGCAGGCAAATTTTCCGGTAATTTACGCAAATGGCAAAGCGGGCATCGCGAAATTAAAACTGGAAGACGAATCTTCTGACCTCACTCCCCTTTTAGAAACGATTTTAAAACATGTGCCATCGGCTTCGTCCGTAATTTTGGTTGAAAAACCACTGCGCTTTCAGCCGTTTAATTTAGGCTACGATAATTTTTTGGGGCGCCTCGCGGTAGGCCGGGTTTATGAAGGAATTTTAAAATCCGGAGAAAATATATTTATAAAAAACGGCGGAACGCGCCCTGGGAAGATCGCAAAAATTTTCACTTTCAACGGCTTGGAACGCGTTGAGGCGTCAGAAGCAGTCGCCGGAGACATCGCGCTTGTCGCCGGGCTTCCCGATATTTATATCGGTGAAACCGTGATGAAAGATGAAAGTTTGGAAGCGCTACCGGCGATTAAAATAGACGAGCCGACCATCACGCTTAATTTTTTAGTAAATAATTCGCCCTTTGGAGGGAGAGAGGGAAAATTTGTCACCTCGCGCCAGATTAGGGAATATTTGGAGCGCGAGCTTGAGGTGAACGTAGGACTCAAAATTGATTTTGGGCTGGATATTTTCAAAGTTTCGGGCAGAGGCGAGCTCCTCATTGCGATACTTTTGGAAAATATGCGGAGAGCCGGCTACGAGCTTCAGGTTTCGCAACCGCAGGTCATTTTACATAAGGAAAATGATGACGAGGTCTACGAGCCGTACGAAGAGGTGATAATTGACGCGCCCGCGAAACATCAGGGAGCGATTATTGAGCGCTTGGGAGGGCGCGGATTTATTTTGACAAATCTTTTTAACAAAGAAAATATAGTCCGGCTTTCTTTGGAAGGGCCGACCCGCGGAATTCTGGGTTACCGAAATCAATTCATCATAGATACCAAGGGCGAAGGAATTTTCGCGTCGCATGTTGTAGGTTTTAGACCGATGAAAGGAGAAATTAAAAAACGCTCCGCCGGCTCCATGGTCTCAATGGCCGACGGCAAAGCGTTAGGATTTTCTCTTTGGGGTTTGCAAGACCGCGGAATGCTTTACATTGGCCCGGGCACTGAAATTTATAAAGGAATGGTAATCGGCAACACGGCCAAAGGAGATGAAATGGTTGTGAACCCGACCAAAGGCAAAGAGCTCACCAACATGCGCTCCAAAAGTTCGGACGAAGCCCTCACGCTTTCGCCTCCATATCTTTTGACGATTGAAAGGGGGCTGGAAATTATGTCCGAAGACGAATATCTGGAAATAACGCCTCAAAGTGTGAGATTGAGGAAACAAAATCTGGTAAAATAAAACTAAATCAAACTTTGAGATACCGGCGTATGGCGATGTAAGCCGACAAAACGCCTAAAAGCACGCCGGCAACCAGCAATATAAAAAATATCTGAAATATATTGGAAACAAAATATTGAAAAATGTTAATCCCACCGAAAAGCACGGATGTTTTTTTGCCAATCAGCCAAAAAGCCGGATAAAGCAAAACTAAAGTAAAAAAAGAAGCGATGATGCCGTGAATTACGCCTTCCACCAAAAACGGCCCCCGAATAAAAGCGCGGGACGCGCCCACCAACTGCATTACCGAAATTTCGTCTCTGGAATTATAAATGGCCAATCTCACAGTGCTGTAAGCCACCATCAAAGCGATAACGGCCAAAATCAAACTTACAGCAAAACCGATTCGGCGCGATGTGGAAAGCAATGAAGATAATCGGTCAATCACAAATTGGTTTTGGCGGTAAGTTATTTTTTTCTGCCCAGAAGAGTCGGCGTCCAAAATATCACCATAAGACCCTTTTTCCAGAAACTTACTGATGGCGTCGTATTTTGATGGGTCCCTGGCTTTAATTTCCAGGCTCGAAGAAAAAGGATTGGCGCCAACCACTTCCAAAGACTGTAAAATGGCATCGTCCCCGGCGTGTCTCTCGCGAAAAGCCAGCAAGGCTTCATCGGCCGAAATGTATTTCACGGCGCGCACTTCGGGCAATGCCTCCAAATCTTTTTTTAACGATAAAATCCGCGCCTCCGGTGCGCTGGTTTTAAAATAAGCGCTGACATCCACTTTTTCTTCCAAAGAAGAAATGATGCCGGAAAGAAACGTGCTACCCACAACCACCGCACCTATCATAAAAATAGACAGAGATATTACCAGAACAGTCGCCGCGCTTACTACGCCGTTCCTAAAAAAACTCAAAAAACCCCACTTTAAAATCCTCCGAAAAGTTATCTTATCCATCGCCATGGATTAATTATAACATGAAGATACGCATTAAAGCACATACCTCCCTCTCTGCTCGTCTCTTACCAACCTGCCTTTCTCTAGCGTAACCACCCGGCGTTTCAGAGAATTTATTATTTCTTTGTCGTGCGTAGCCAAGATAACCATGGTTCCTAAATCATTTACTTTTTCCAAAAGGCGGATTATTTCCAAGGTATTCAAGGGGTCCAAATTTCCGGTGGGTTCGTCTGCTATCACCACGTCCGGCCGAGAGACAATCGCCCTGGCAATGGCTACGCGCTGTTTTTCTCCGCCAGAAAGCTCGTGCGGGAAATGCCAGGCCTTGTCCATCAAACCCACCAGCTCCAAAACCTGCGGCACATCGTGTTTGATATCGTCGTCTTCTTTTCCGCCCGCCTCCAGTGCGAAAGCCACATTTTCATAAGCGGTTTTTTGCGGAAGCAGCCGATAGTCTTGAAAGACTACGCCCATCCGCCTGCGGATTAACGGAAGATCTTCTTTGGGTATGGCATGCACATCATTTGATTCAAAAAAAACCTTGCCAGAAGTGGGCCAGTCTTCTACCAAAAGCAATTTTAAAAGCGTGGATTTTCCAGCTCCTGACTGGCCCACTATTGAAATAAATTCATTTGGGGCAATGGTAAAAGAAACATCCTCAAGAGCGATTGAGGTTGGAGAATAGACTTTGGAAACTTTATCAAAATAAATCATTTAATTCTGATTCTACAATATTTTCCAGCCCGCCCGCAAGTACCCCCTCCACATCGGCCGTTTCAAACCCGGTGCGGTGGTCCTTTACCATTTGATAAGGATGAAAAACGTAGGAGCGGATCTGGTGGCCCCATTCTATCTGCGGAATTTTCCCGCCCCTCACCTCTTTCCTCTCCGACTCCGTTTTTTTAATTTCCAATTCATAAAGCTTGGCGCGTAAAATATTCAAGGCGTGTTTTCTGTTGGCCTGCTGGGTTCTCTCCGAACTCGCGTGCGCCGTGAGCCCCGTGGGCTTGTGCAAAACGCGGACGGCCGTCTCCCGTTTATTTACATTCTGCCCGCCTGGTCCGCCGGCTCTAGCAAAAGTAATTTCCAAGTCGTCTTCTTTAATGGGTATTTCTTCCGGGTCGGTAATTTCCGGCAAAATTTCTACCAGCGCGAAAGAGGTGTGCCGCCTTTTATTGGCGTCGTAAGGCGATATCCGCACCAAGCGGTGCACGCCGTATTCTTTTTTTAAATAGCCGTAGACGAACTTCCCTTCAATTAGAGCCGCGGCGTTTTTTATCCCCCCAAATTCATTGGGATGATTATGCACAATTTTAAAATCCCAGCCACGGCGCGCGGAAAATTTTTCATACATTTGAAATAAAATTCTTGCCCAGTCTTCGGCGTCGTCCCCACCAGCACCCGCGAAAATTTGCAGTAAGGCGCTGCCCTTGTCGTATTTTCCGAAAAAAAGTTGGTTTCTTTCCAGTTCCTGAAATTTTCTTTCCAAAGCATAAGCTTCGCTCAAGTCCGTCAAATTTCCGGCATCCATCAAAATTTTCTCCCACGAAGATACGATTTCTTTAAGCCCCGCTATTTCCTTTGTTACTTTTTGCGCCTTTTCGTTGTCATCCCAAAAACCGACGCGGCTGGCCTCGCTTTCCAATTTCAGAAGATTTTCTTTCTGGCTACGCAAGTCAAAGACGGTCCGCCGCACGGCGGATCCTGATTGTCAAGTCCTCTAAGTATTTTTTGTCTTTAGCTTCCACGATTTTACAGTAGCACAAAATCAAAAAAAATGCTAGAAAAGAAGAGTGCTGACCTCGGCAAGTCCAAGTGGGCCACCCTAGCTCAACGGCAGAGCAATCGCTTCGTAAGCGATAGGTTGTCGGTTCAAATCCGACGGGTGGCTTAAAAAAGAAAAAGGGCAATCAATATTGCCCTTCCGAAAGCCACCTATCCAATTTCTCTATGACCGGCCAGGAAAAGAGATACTTTTCTATATAGCCCGCCGTCTCCCTCCGGACGGTTTTTCCCGGTTTAAATTCACTAATTTCAAGTGCTTTCCAGTTATTTTTTGAAAGCCCGTGGAAAGCGTGATAAAGCGACTTTGCTTTTTCCGGCCCGCCGTTATAGCCAGTTATAAGGAAAAGTCCTCCAAAGATAAAGTCATCACGGAATTCTTCGCGCGCCGATTGAGGAAGCCGCCGCAAAATTTTATCCAAGTAGCAAATTGTGGCTTTTACGGCATTCCGCATTTCACTGCTGCCGATCCTGTAATCCGGAATTAAATTCGCTTCAGGATAATCGCGCACGGTTTCGCCATAAGTCGGGTATTGTTTAGTGTTCATAAACTGCGTGATGCCCCGAGCGCCTTTCCGGCTTGCCACGGCGCTATATGCTTTTTCCCGGTTCCTGTCTATATGAGTCAATGTCTTAAAAATCGCGTATTCCGGGCAATTTGCATAAACCCGGTTTTCCGCCAGCGGCAAACTTTCCAGAGCCGGGCATTTGTTAAAAAACTCTCCGTCGTCCGCCTGCTCAATGAAAATCAGAGTGGCGATGAAGCGATCGTTGAAAAGCTCGCAAAGCATGCTTCCTGGATACGCGCGGGATTTCACCCCAAGCGCGCAAATCTCGTTTTGCGCGAAAGTAATTACGTCAAGCAAAAATCTGTATCCGCGGGAAGCCGATTTTTTGCTCAAAAAAATGTTGTCAAAAGGGAAATAAAACAGGCTTTTTTTGGTTTCAAGATCAAGATGCCTGCCGTCCAGCAAAATTAACTCTTCCCCGCCGCGGCCGGAGATTTTGAAATAAAAATGCGTAATCCCCTGCCCACGCACGCGCTCAATCCGATAGCCGGGCGTTAAAACATTAAAAGCGAGCGTTGCTTGGTTGCCGGAAATGCCGCTCTTAATGCTTACCGTCTCAACTCTGTCGGTCGATAAAGAATACGCACACAGCACAATTTCTTTTGCCACCACAGCGCCTCGGAACGTGTAATAATGAACTGGTTTAGTTTTAAGAACTTCTCTGCAAACCAGCGATTTTTTCTCCAAAAGCTCCGGCGTAAACTCCGCGGCTCCGGAAATCCGCAACCAGCAGAGCAAAACAGCCAAAAATACAATCAGGCGCTTCAGCACCGTTGTGAAAAAAGAGTACATATCGTTCCTCCCTTGCTCAAAATTCTATCAAGACCTTAGCACATAAAATAGTTTTGCGCAAGTCCGTTTATTTTTTATGCGGGTACGGGGAATCGAACCCCGATCTATTGCTTGGGAAGCAATCATTCTGCCATTAAACCATACCCGCTTATTCAATTTTTACCCCGTTAGAGATAGGGAGCGTTTTAATCTATTTTTCAAGTATCTTTTGCCTGGGCCTGATTTTAAATACTTTTCGCGTACTCGAGCATCATGGTCGTCCAAACAAGCTTCATAGTATATCAACTCAAACGGTCTCCTTCCTTTTGTGGAAAAAACTTGTCCACGATTATGATCGTTAAAACGCTTCCGTAAATCATTGGTTGACCCAGCATACCATTTGCCATCTTTCCTGCTTTTTATGACATAAGTATAAATCATCAGCGTGATGAATCTCTAACGGGGTGAACTTCTCCGTTCTCCCAGTAAAATCCCGGGTAGTAGATTTGCACTTTAGCGCTTTTTAGGAGTGCCGTCCAGAGGTCGGCCAGGCGCTCCGGATTGGATTCGTAATAATCCGTCAGCGCATCTTTTTTTGCCTGCGGCAATAAAACCAATTTTTGAAAATCAGCCGCTGAAATCCCGTAAAGGATCTTGGAAGCCTCGTCTAAAGACAAATTTTTATTTTCCAGCAATGTTTTTTGCAGAATCTCTTCGGCTTTTTTCGCGAGCTCCGGATTTGCTTCTTTTATCAGTTCGTCCAATAGCCTACTTTCTATAATGCTTTCCAGAGCCATTTTTTTCATCTCTTCCGGCGCCGCGCTGTTCCCACCGCCACCTGCAGGGTCAGGTTTTCTGGAAATCTTGTCAAAAGAGCCGATCGCGCCGTAAACTTTTTGAAATTCTGAATAGCTCACCGATGTCCCCTCAACTTTAAGAACCGGCAAAAATCCGAAGCTTATGTATATAACAGCTCCCAGAAATAAAACAGTGAGTAAAATCGTTATATTCTTTTTTGTGAAAATTTCCGGCATTTTTTAAAAACCGAGTCCGCCCTTCACTGCCGACCATAAAGACGCCAGCCAACCCCCAGTTAGCCCCGATGACTCGGTTTGGGATGCATCGTCCAGAAAAATCACTACTTCTTCGCCTGGTTTTTTTAAATTAAACTTTCCCCTGGCCTCCCGGTCCAAACCAGCCTCGGTGCGCAAATCTTCCACCTTGGCCTGAAAACCCGCCCTGACGGAATCCGCTTCCACAATTTTTTTCTCCAAAGTTTTAATTTCTCCCCTCAAAGCCAACTCTTTTTCCAAAGCCCGGAAAATTCCCCACAATGCCGCGATTACCAGAAGCCCCGCGATAAATATTACCGGCCAGGAAAAAACCGCCCGCTCAACCTCTTTGCTTTCTTTAAAATCATTAAACGCCATGCTACTATATTTTTAACATGAAATTCGCCTCAAAAAAAGCCAAAATTGTCTGGAACGCCATCACGGTAATCGCCGTCATCGCCATGCTGTCCTTCCTCATTGTTCCCTACCTTTAGAAATTTCGGCTTATTTCCTAATCATCTTCAAATAGACTTCCGGCGGGATATTGTAATCCGCACGGGCGCCAAGTCTTTTTTTGCCTTCTTTTTGTTTTTTCCAAAGTTTCATTTTACGGCTCCTGTCGCCGCCGTAAAGATACCCCGTTACGTCTTTGCTCATGGCTTTTAGAGACCTAGATGCCAAAATTCTCCCCTGGGCTTTCGCCTGAATTTTTAAAGAAAAAAGCGCACGAGGCAAAATATTATAAAGCTTCTCCACAGCCGCCTCAGCTTCATACTCCAGCCGAGCATGGGAAACAATTCTTGAAAAAGCCGGTACGATTTCTTCAGCCACCCAAACATCCAGCTTTACCAAATCCGCCGGCCGGGAGTCCAAAAACTCGTAACCCAAAGAAGCGTAGCCTTGCGAAACGCTTTTTAATGCGTCAAAAAAATCGCGCATCAGCTCCCGAAGCGGCATCTCTCCGTCTATCTTTATGCGGGATTCTGAAAATTTAGTTGTAGAGGAAATTTTCGCCTCATGCTCGCCCAAGAGTTTCAAAATTCCGGAAAGTTTTTCTGGCGGAGCAAGAATTTCTATTGTTATGTAAGGCTCCAAAACTTCCAAAATCTCGTGCTCATCTGGAAATTTATGCGGCGAATAAATTTCAAATTCGCCTTTTTTGGTCTTTATTTTATATTTCACCGTGGGCATAGCAGCAATAACTTTGACGCCAAAATCCCTGGTAAGGCGTTCCACCACAATTTCCAAATGGAGCGCCCCCAAAAATCCGCATCGAAAACCACGGCCCAAAACTCCGCTGGATTCTTCCTCAAAAAAAATCGCGCTGTCCACAAGCTTTAATCTTTCCAAAGCGCGCCTTAGATCCCCAAACCTGTCTTGGTCCTCCGGATAAATGCTGGAGAAAACCACCGGCATAATTTCTTTATAGCCAGCGAGCGCCGGCAGGTCAGAGGATTCTCTCAAAATAGTGTCTCCAACACGCACTACTTTCGCCTCTTTGATGCCTGTGACAATATATCCGATTTCGCCCGCCGCTAGCGCGTTTTTAGCTTCAAGCTCCGGTTTAAAAATCCCCACCTCGCCCACTGTAAAAATTTCTTTGGCTTCCGCTAATTTCAGCTTCAGGCCTTTTTTTATTTCTCCGTCAAAGATTCTGGCATGCGCTATTACTCCCCGGTGCGCGGAATATTCAAAATCAAAAATCAACGCCCGCGGTTCGTTAAAGGACGTCGGACGTCCACTTGGACGTCCGACGTCCAAGTCGGGGGAAGGAATTTTCTTAACAATCTCTTCCAAAAGATTTTCCACCCCCTCACCGGTTTTCGCTGAAACCAATAAAATATTCTCGGCGACTTCCCCAAAAAGATTTTTTATTTCTTCCTTCGTCTCTGCGATTCTTGCCTGCGGAAGGTCAATTTTGTTGATTACCGGAATTATTTTTAAATTAAGTGATTTCGCCAGTTCAACATTTGAAAGCGTCTGCGCCTCCACGCCTTGAGTCGCGTCCACCAATAAAATTGCTCCTTCCACCGCGGCCAGCGCTCGCGATACTTCGTAGTTAAAATCGATATGCCCGGGGGTATCAATCAAGTTAAGAATATAATTTTTATAATTCATCCTCACAGGTTGCATTTTGATAGTGATTCCCCTTTCTCTCTCAAGCGGATGCATATCTAAAAACTGTTCCCGCATTTTGCGTTTTTCAATAGTATTGGTAATTTCCAGCATCCTGTCGGCAAGCGTGGATTTTCCATGGTCAATGTGGGCGATTATGCAGAAATTCCTGATATTTGGCATAAATAGAGTTTATAGAAGATTTAAAAAATAAAAAAGAGGAGAAGATTTTTTTCTCCCCCTCTCGTTTCTAACCATTCTTTATTAAAGCGGCGACTTGCTGGATATTGCCGGCCCCGGACGCATGTAAACTTTCTCGAGCCTCCATCTTATCTCCGCGATCCGAGAGTCCTTAAACCACGACCTTGTGGCTTTCAGATCTGCGATCGCTTTCTCGACAGTCTCTTTGTATTCGATAAGCAACATCCCGATGTAATTATCGTCGACCTGCCTATCGCAAAAAAATCCAAAACTCTCGAAAACGACTTTTTGGAGTTGTTCGCTAAGTATGACGGCAGTATCGAACTCTTCACAATCAATATACACCTCGTTTAAATTCCGCACCGTCCGATAAAGAACGGATTGGCCGAATTGGTCAGAGATGTATGGGGAAATTTTGTCGGCTACCACTCGTGGCTCCGGGCCACGTGTCCATTGCACTCCAGCTCGATGCATATATCCTCCATTACCGTTTTTTGACCTAAGCAGGCAAACGGCCGCCGCTATTCTTCCAATTTCTTGGAATACAGCCGGGCATAAAAGACTAATCATTCTAAATCCCATTATACACCCAAAATAATGTTTTGTCAATAGTAATTGGCGGGACCGGAATTAAGGTAATCTCTCCGGTTCGGGGAGAGCGACCATGTCGGCTTTGCTTTTTTCTTTCTCCAAAAAGAAAGCTCTGAAGCTATGGTAAATTTCAAAAAGTTCCGAGTTTCGCAAAATCCAAAGTAGAGTGATTGTCGCCAAAATCCCCAAGACGCCAGCGAAAAATCCCTGCAAAAATATTCCCAGAAAAGTCTGCAGATCAAAAAGGCTGGAAAAAATATTGAGCCCCCAATAAGCCGCGAGCCCTCCCACGGCGCTTGCGGCGGAAACCTGAAACAGCGTCCGCCAAATACCTCGCGTCGGGAACCAGCCAAAGACGGCTTTGAAAGAAAAGAATAAAAAAATAAAATTAAACAAACTTCCTGCCAAAATTCCCAAAGGCAAAGATATTACTCTGATATCAGGGATGTCGCTTAAACGAAGCGCGCCCGATAAAAATCGCGCAAGCGCGCTTTCTGGCTCCCTTCCAAGCAAAGCCGCAAACCAAAACGCCGCACCCACAGAAAGTATTGATGACACAATGTTTATAATCAACGGGCGCCAGGATTTGCCTTCGGCGTAAAAAGTGCGTACCAAAAGCATGAATAAGCTTTGGAAAACCACGGCCAAGCTCAAAATAAATAAAGCGGCCGCGGTGAGCCTGGTGTCGGGCCAGCTGAATGCCCCGCTCCCCAAAACCACGCGCACGATCTGAGCGCGCAAAACCAAAAGCAAAACCGACATAGGCAGAGTCCAAAAAACAATATGCCGCATGGCCACGGAAAAATATTTGTCAAACTGATCATGGGCTTTCTTCAGCGAAAAAGAAACCAGATCCGGAAAAGCGGCCACGCTGTAGGAAAGCCCAATGACAGTGACCGGAATATATTCCAAGTTCAAAGCCAAATTGAAAATAGAAATGCTCCCCTGCGAAAAAACCGAGGCCATGCCGGTCAAAATGAAAATCGTTATCTGCGTGATGGAGAGGCCCAGAGTTCTCGGCAAAGAAAGCCAAGCGACCTGCTTTAAATCCGCGCTCCAGAATCTTTTGAGTCTAGGCGCGATGCTAAGATTTTTGAGAGATGGAATCTGGATGGCCATATGTAGAAACGCCCCCAAAGCCACGCCCCAAGCGAGGCCCGCGAGACCCAAAAATCTGTAAAATACCGTTATGCCTAAAATAACGCCGACGTTATAAAAAACCGGCGAGAGGCCGTAGACAAAAAAACGCCGGAAAGCTTGGGTGACGCTTGAGAAAATATTTGAAAGCCCCAAAAAAATCGGCGAAAGCAGCATAATCCTGGCCAAAAACGTAGTCTGGCCCAAATCCTCGTTTGAAAATCCCGGCAAAGAAAGCCCGGCGATCAGAGGCATCAAAAAAAACGCGGCAATGCTTAAAATTAAAACAACAAAAGAAAAACTTAAAACGGCCGACCCCAAAAGTTCCTCTGACCATTCTTTTTTTTCTCCAAACTTTTTTAAAAATATCGGGATAATCGCCGTGGAAGCCGTAAAAAGCAGCATGAAAGTATAAATGAAGTCGGGCACCCGGAAAGCCGCGTAGTAAATATCCAATGAGCGCGAGGCCCCGAACATTCCGGCCAAAAAACGGTCCCTGAAAAGGCCTAAAACGTCGGCCAGGATCCCGAAAAAGCCCAGCCAAAGCGCAGCGTGATGAATATTTTCGAGATCGGCGTGGAAAATTTTAGTAAATTTAATCACTTACCGGAGGCGCGGTTCTTTTCTCCGGCGCTTGGCCCGGCGGAACAATTCCCGCGAGCGCCGCTTTTCCCGCGTTAAGATTGGAAATAATTTTCTTAACCTCGTCGTTATCTGGGTTGAGCGCCGAAATTTTCTGGAATTCTGCTATAGCATCGGTTTTTTTGCCAAGTCTGTCGTAAATAAGGCCCAGGAAATATCTGGCGTTGGAATAATTGGGGCTTATCTCCGTCGAGCGCCTGAACACAATTTCGGCGTCGCTTAAACGGCTCGCACGATAATATAGAAGCCCCAGCTGGAAAAGCGTGCCGATATCGTTGGGCGCCAAAAGCGCAGCCGCCTCGCCGCGGCGGATGGCTTCCGCTGCTTGGCCCTCGGCGTCATAAACTTGCGCCAGAAGAAAATGCCCCTCCGCGTAATCCGGTTTTAAAACCACTGCTTTCAAAAGCGCTTCCTCCGCTTTTTTTAATGAGTCGCTATTTTTTTTCAGCGCGAAATCCGTAAGATAAGTCATGGCCTTATCGCGCCACAAAAGCGGATTAGCCGGAGCCCGCTTTAAAGCTTCGTCATATTGAATCTGGGACGCTTCCAGAGAGCCAGCGGCGTTTAACTGGACCAGAAACCCGTAAATTTGGCCGAGCGTTCTGTAATTTAAAAAATCCAACGGTTCCCGACGAATAGCCTCCTGGGTAGTGGAAACCGCGCGGTCCAAAAAGTCTTTAAATCGAGATCCCAAAATATCAGGGGGGGTGGTTTTGTCTTGCAATAAAACTTGAGCCTTAGACATATAAATCTGGGCGAGCGATCTAAGATACAAATCGTTGCCGGGATCCGCTTGGGCTGCCAGCAAAACTTGCTTTTCCGCGTCGTCAAGATTGCCGCGGTTCGTAGCTTCTAAGCCTCCGGCGTAAGCCAACTGGCCAACATAGCGACGGATTACCGAATAAAAACCTAAAACTCCTAAGATTATAAAAAATACCACCGCCAAAGCTGAAATAAATCCGCGCGGCCCTTCTCGCACCAAGGAAAATTCGTAGGTTTTGAACACGCCGGCGTGCCGCAGAGCGGCAAGCATCAGACCCAAAGCTACAAACCCTAAAGCCGTCAATACGTAGCCCACCGCGTAAAGCGACCACATTAAAATTGTAAAACTGAAAAGCAAAAAAACCGGAAAAACCAGAACCTCGGAGCTTTCTCCAGAATTGTTTGTCAAAGCTTTGAGCCCTAAGTACCAAATCCAGCCCAAAAAAATCACGAAAGCCAGCCAGCCCAAAAGGCCCGCCTCGGCCAGCGCGCTTAACATTAAGGAAGACCCGCTCACAAAACGAAGGCTCCAAAAGGGAGTATTGTTGACTTCCAGTGGCCGGTATTTATCCCACAAATAACCGAAAGATGTCGGCCCTGCGCCAAAAACCAAATTTGCGCGAAGCGCCTGGTTCGTCACGTTAAAAGTAGTTTGGTGGGCCACACCGACTTCCACCGGAGCCGGAAAATTTAAAGTAGAGGCGATAAAATTGCTAAAGAAAAAACCGAAAAGTGAAATTAAAAGAATACCCGAGGGGATTCCCATAACCGCGAGCGAAACATTTTTCTTCCAAATAGCGTAGCTTAAAAGTAAAATCGCGAAAAACCCGACGACTCCCCAAATCAGCGGAAAATTAACCACCAAAATCAAAAACAGCGCAAGCAAAAATGAAATCGCCACAGTCCACCTTATGGCTCCGGAAGAAATCCTCAAAAACGGATAAAGCATCATCAGAAAAAACGCCGCCGCGAAACCTGCGCTGTTCCAAGAACCGATGGCGTTGAAGACCCTATTTTGAAAAAGCCCGCCCAGGCTCTGGCCAAATCCAAAAACATTAAAAATCCAAGTCGTCAGCAAAAACAAAAGCAATCCCCATCCCAAAGCGGCGATTAATCTGGTAAGCGAACGGCCGTCGGAAAAAAGCAGCATAATCATAGCGCTCATCAAAAAGAAAGTGGCTATGGCCAAAAAACTGGTTGGTTCCGCTCCCAACCCCCAAAGCGCCGCGCCCGAATGGGAAACCAACGCCGAAGCCAACCAAGAAAGAAGCATCACGCCAGCCGCTATAAAAACAACATGCCCCGGTAAAGCCACATTTCCGGATTTTATGGAGTAGGCTAGAAATAAAATAAAAGATAAAAATACCAAAATGGACACCAAGAGTACCTTGTTGAATTCCACTGGGTTAACCGTTGTTGGCAAAAACCACACCGGCAAAAGAAAAACTAAGGCTATGAGACACCATTGCGCCGATTTATATAAGACCTCGTTTGATATAGTCATATAAAGAATTATATAAACCCAGCCCCCCGATGTCCATCGGGGGGCTGGGGATTCTGATTCTCCGCTCATAAGCCGAGTTCTGTTTAAATAGCCATCTGTCTGGGCCCTCGATTTCTCTCGGGCTCTAGCCCCGCCGATAAGGCAGGTTGCACCGGGCAAGTGTTTTTCACCACGCGCTGTCGCCAACGCATGCTGTGAGCTTTTACCTCACCTCTTTTCACCCTTGCGCTATCAACGCTTCCGGCTTTAGACCGAAAATGATGACGTCCGCGGTATTGTCTCTGTGACACCCCCGACGCACTATTAAAAAATTTAATAATGAAGTCGGGGCTCCGACTTTACGTCGGAGTTTCTCGCCCCGCCGTTGGCGGGGGGTGGCCGTTAGCCACTGCCTCTGCCAAAGTTGCCCGAAGCGCAGCGAGGCTGCAACTTTGAGCATCCCGACTTTGCGTCGGGAATACCTTAGCGGTGCTCGGACTTTCCTGTCCGATCTTGCATCGGACCGGCTATCCGGCGAAGAATCTTCCTACATTATAGCGCGCCCCCAAAAAATTGCAAGCGCTTGGATTTTATTCGCGCGCTATGTTAAAAATAAAAGCAATGCGAAAACACGCTTTAACCATTTTTTTCGCTGTTTACGCCCTGCTTACGGCACAAATTGCCTTCGCGGATTATGCTTCTTTGCAATCGAGCGACTGCACGTTTATCACGGAGTTTACCGGGCCGCTGAACAACTGGGAGCTTCTGCGCCTAATTAACTCCAGCACGGATTGTTTTCCACTTACCTTAATCGGCTCTACAACTCCTGCCGCCATACAAGTATACAGCAAATGTGCGAATGGCAATATTCTGAATCCTCGCTTTGATGTTTTTACTTATGACGGAACAAGAGGTAATGAAATCGGCCATTCCAAGCTTTACCAAGCTGGCTCTAACTTTCCTCTCTTTTCCTGCGACGGTGCCAATAGAAACGTTGACGGCATAATTAAAATGCCGCTGGGGACAAACCAGTCTTTTTTCGTAGCCGTTTCGGACGCGTCCAGCTCCGCGCAAACAGTGGATTTATTTGAAAAAGGGATTGGTGATTTCCAGCATGCCTTAATCCATTTTGATATAAAAAGCGCCATACAAGCGCCAGCAAAGCCAGACCCCGTCATAATCATTCCCGGGATTTTGGGCTCGTCGGACAAAAACGGCGTCTGGGTGATTGACCCGATTTTTCATACCTATGACGACCTGATTGCGACCTTAAAAGCCAACGGATATGTTGACGGCAAAGATCTTTTCACTTTTCCGTACGATTGGCGGCAATCTAATGTGATTACCGCCGTCCAGCTTCGCGACAAAATAAACGAAGTCCAAAATGTTTGCCACTGCGCGAAAGTTGACCTTGTTGCCCATTCCATGGGCGGCCTCGTCGCGCGCCAATACATCCAGTCGGGCAACTACGAAAACGACGTTGACCAACTGATCTTTTTAGGAACGCCGCATTTAGGGGCTCCTTTTGCTTATCTTATGTGGGAAGCGGGTGAGATTGGTACAAAAACAGGCAACACCGGCGAAAGACTAAGAGACTGGTTTATGAAATTTGTTTTAGGTAGAGAAGCTAAAAAGGCGAGGTACTCTAGTCTATTTGATTATGTAAGAAACAAACCAATTTCTTCTGTCCAAGAACTTCTCCCAACTTACAATTACCTACGCGATAAAGATAGCGGAACGTTGCGTACTTATCCAAATAATTATCCTCAAAATACTTTTCTTGAAAATCTTAAAACCAGCGTTTTAAGTCTTTTTGATAAAAATATAAAAATTACTAATGTAGTCGGCGATTTGGGAGATAACAGCACTCTAAATGCTATTAGAGTTGTGAATTCTCCCAGTACTCCTTTATGGGAAAATGGTTATCCAGATGGATTTGATGGCTCAACAGCAGATAGAGGCTTTGAATTTGGATTCGGCGACGGAACTGTACCCGCTGGCAGCGGAGAATTTATAGTAAGTGATTTGAATCAATTGATTTCAGGGCATAATGCGTTACCAACAAATGCCGAGGGCTTAATCTTCAAAAAACTTACTGGCGCAAATGCCGCAATCTTGATTGATCATGGCTTATCGATAAATCCGAAACTCCTCCTCATCAAAATCCTCTCCCCTGTTGATGTTTTAGTAACTGCGCCGGACGGGAAAAGAATTGGCAAAGACTTCGCGAGCGGGAACGAAATTAATCAAATTGATGGCGCGTTTTATTCCGGATTTCTTACGGACGACGAATATATAACTATCCCTAATCCATTGGACGGCGAATATAAAATTGAAGCTCAAGGAACCGGAAGCGGCGAATATACCATCGCCACGGGCTATATTTCAGATAATATCTCTGTGGATAAAGACTATACCTCCCAAACCCAGCCCGGATTAATTACGGAGTTGGACTTAAAAGTAAACAACGAAAGCCCTACCGATTTAGAAATAAAACCAAAAGATGTAACCCCGCCAAGCATTAATATCCTTTCCCCTGTCTCCCGCGATTATCTCCGCTCCGAAACCATTTTCATAAACGTGGATGTGGGCGATGTGGAATCCGGCATTGCCTCCGCAGAGATTAAATTTGATGATAGAATGGTAAAGAACGGCGATATAATTGATTTATTCTTTGAGAAGTTGGGAGAGCATAAGGTTGCAGTAAACTCCGTTGATTTTGTAGGAAACTTCGCGAATCAAGAGACGGTGTTCCGTGTCATTGCGACTATCCAGAGTACAATCTCCGATATTGAGCGCGTGTATTCTTTGGGGTGGATAACCAAAAAGAGCGTTAAAAACACTCTGATTGGGAAATTAGAGAGGATAGATATCCACAACAAACCCATCACTCAAAAGACGTTAAAAACGTTCCTTGCCGAATTGGAACGAGAACATCCCAAAAACATCAACGACCAAGCTTACAACTTATTAAAAGAAGATATTAATTGGCTATTAAATAATTTATGAGCGAAGATCTAAAAAATTTAATAAAAAATATTTGCATTCTGATTGTTGTTTTAGTTTTGGCTTATTTTTTTGCAAATCAGGTTGGCAACCTGTATGTTTATTTTTTCCCCCAGGGTGCTAGTGAGGGAAGTCTATTTAGCACGCCGAAATCTGCTGAAAACTTTCTTTTAGGTATACCACTTTCATACATTTTCTTCCTCACTCTCCTCTTCACCGCCTTCGGCGGTTCAAAAAAATACTGGTGGATTGGCGTTTTGCTCATCCCCGCGGTGATTTTTGAAGTTTATTTTGACCTCTCCCACATTTATTTTCCAATCGCCCTCGGCCTCATCGGCTGGCTTCTGGGCTTTTTAATCCAAAAAACTTTCTCCCGTTAATTTTTTGTTGGCCGGTTATTTTTGCGAACCTAAAAGCCAAAAGTATAAATCTATAAGTTTCACTGTAGGATAATTATAATTTGTCCCTTTAATAGGCTGTTTTTTGATATAAAGTTTTTCTAGTTTTTTTCTCGAGAAATTCAATAAATCTATGAAGGCTTTTTTGCTGAAGTTATTTTTAATTCCACGCCTCTTAAGACCGGCCTTAAAATATTGATCATAAGCGGGCACGCAGCCCATCGTGGCCATTATAATTTTTGTTATCAACAAATCGGTTGGTTTTCTACCGTCAGGATTATTGTGAGTCATAACTTTACAAATGTCGTCTTTTAACCAAAACAAGATATCAATAATTTCGCTTTCTTGATTTTTGTTCAAATTTAAATAGCCAACATTCCACAAAACTTTATATTGGTCTTTTATCAATACGCGAACAACCGGAAGGAAGTATCTGTAATCTTTCTGCAACAAAAAGCTCGAACCACGCAACATCCCCCAACTAGCTAGAAAAAAACCCAAATGTAGCGCTGCGTAATCTGCCATCAACTTATCACTTCCGAATTTTTTATAGTTTCTGAAAAAAATATAACAATGTTCCCAAGATTTACCGCGATGATATTCTGACTTATCAGACTTTTCTATTTCTTTAAAAACATCGTTAATATTTATTGATTCTGACATAAAAATTTACTCTCCTAATTTTTTGTCGACCCGGTTACAAATCCCCTAAATCTTAGTGGATTTTAGGTTTTTATTCAAGCGCCTTTTTAATGGTTGTGGATAACTTTCGGTTTTCTTTCGGTATATACCTGCTAAAATTAAAATATGCTTACCCCCAGGCAAAAACAGGTGTTAGATTTTGTAACCTCCTACACCAAAAAGCGCGGCTTTGCGCCCTCCATTAAAGAAATGGGGCAAAGGATGGGCTTGGCTATATCCACAATTCATCAACATTTAATGGCACTGCAAAATAAGGGTTATTTACAGCGGCAAAAAAATCAGAAAAGAGGCATTGAAATATCCTCGTCGGAGAAGCTAGTAAAAATTCCTTTATGGGGAACAATAGCCGCCGGTGAGCCAATCCATGTATTTGAGGAACAAAGAGAAACCATAGCCGTCCCGAAAAGTAAAATTCCCTCCTCATCGGAGGTTTATGCTCTCCGCGTTGTCGGGAATAGTATGATTGATGAAAATATCAACGATGGCGACGTTGTTTTGGTGCGCCAACAAGAAACTGCCGAAAATGGGCAAAAAGTAGTAGCTCTTATAGATAACCACGAAGCAACCTTAAAAAAATTCTATAAAGAGCACGGATATATCCGTTTACAGCCGGCTAATAAAAATATGGAACCTCTTATTTTCAGAAATGGGCGGGATGTAGCTATTCAAGGGATTGTGCTAGATGTTATTCGAGAGGAAACGCCCATATCTATTATTTTTCCGGAAATCAAAACTGAAACAAAACAATACAAAAAACTTCCATTAAACGAAATTTTGTGTGGAGATTCAATTGAGGAGATGAGAAAAATACCCGATAACTCAATTGATATGACTTTTGCCGACCCGCCATTTAACCTAAACAAAAAATACGGAAACTATAAAGATAAAAGGGTTGCGGAGGATTATATAAAATGGTGCGAGCAATGGTTAACCGAAATGGTCAGAATAACTAAACCAACGGGTTCGATTTTGGTTCACAATATACCAAAGTGGTTAATTTATTATGCCAACCATCTTAACAAAATTGCTATCTTTAAACACTGGATAGCATGGGATTCAATGAGTACGCCTCTGGGAAAAACTTTGTTGCCAGCACACTATGGAATACTATTTTATACAAAAACCCCCAAGGGATTTAAATTCCATGAACTTAGATCGCCGCATAAAAAATGCCGAACTTGTGGTGAAATGATTAAAGACTATGGGGGCAAGAAAAGCCAAATACACCCGCACGGGACTCTTTTGAGCGATGTTTGGGCGGATATACATCGCATAAGACATAATACGCGCAGGGACGCTCATCCGTGCCAACTCCCCGAACCATTACTTGAACGTCTGGTTCTTATGACTACAGATGAAAACGATGTTATTTTAGATCCATTTATCGGTGCTGGTACAACAGCTTTGGCAGCAAAAAGACTAGGCCGAAATTATATTGGTATTGATATAGACCCAAAATATAAAAAAATCGTTGCGGATAAACTTAAAAAGGTTAATTATCGTTCAAGTAATGGTTATAAGTATAACAACGACGCGCCTGAAACGGCATCAAAATATTTAAGAAATTTGACTATATCCGAGAACGAAGGGATCTATCCTATAGATAATCCTAAATTAACTTACGGCACAAAGCAGAATAGTAAACCAATTAATCCATCCCTTTTTTAATATTCTGCACATCCTTTATAATTTGTCTGTGCTTCTTAATAATTCGCCTGGATCTATAAACGGCGGTTTTGTTGATTAATTGTTCAAATTGCTCAAAAGTTTTAATGGGCGGCTTAGCATCAAAATTTTTGGGCCGCAAATTTCCATCTTTTTCTCGATATTTAATAAACTTGGACTTGTTCAAACCTAAAAATTCATAAAACGGAGCGATTTCAACATTTTGAACTTGTTTTGTTTTCTCACTAAAATTATAGATAACAAAAATATAATAAATATTTTTACCACCGAATTTTTTAATTCTTTTGGGCCATTCATTAAGAGTGCCCATATCATTCTCGCTATTTTTAACCGTCGCCCATTTACCCTGTCTATTTTGATTTCTATTCCCGGATTTAAACTCAATAGCGATGGGTGGCGCTGTTTTTAGTTCGAAATCTGGAAAATAATTTTTATGGGGTGCAACGATATAATCTTTATTATTTTTAATAAAACCGGCTTTCTCAAAAATACTGACAATAATATCAGTAAGATGCTTTTCAATGGCTGTACCAAAAGTGCGGTAATCAAAATCGCCAGCATTAACAACTTCCTTTAAATCACGCAAAATCTTTGTTTTTAAGGAAATTAAAACGCGTATTGCTTCGTTACCTGATTTTCTTTTTTCTTTTTCTAACAACATATTCAAGAGTTGATTTTTCTAGAATATACCAAATTTAATATATTTTAAAGACGAAAATCAACACTCCCTCAAATTCTCGCACAAAATCATTTATTTATCAAACCAAAACCCGCCTCCCCCAACCCCATCTATTCTCTAATTCTCACGAATTAGCCGAGACACAAGAAGCACAACAAAAGGTATAAGCAAAAATATAAAAGCATAAAAATTGCATCAAAGAATAGATAAAATATATTTCGCCGCGTGCCGAAGCGCGCCGAGGCGATAGAAAACTTGGAGGCTTCTTTGGTCCCGCTCTAAAATATCGGCCGCGGCAAGCACCGCCAAGTGCCGGGAGGTTGATTTAAACGACAAACGAATTTCTTCAGCGATATCCCCCACCGGCGCTTCTTTAACTTTTTTTAAATACCGCAGAATTTGAAGCCTTCTTTTATTGGCCAGCGCTTTTAACGCCTTTTCCAGCTCTTTTTCATTCATAATAAAATTCTAGCACACCCCGCAACTATTCTCTAATTCTCACGAATTAGCTGATATATAAACTAGAGAATCTCAAAAATTTTTTGGCGGGAGGTAAATCCGGAAAGAAGCCGAACTCTGGAAAGTGCGATGCCGAAATATTCCGCCAACACCCTGGCGACTGCCTCGTTCGCTTTCCCCTCCTTCGCCGGCTCTTTTACGGCAATTTTAAATTCCGAAACGCCGGTTTTTAAAACGCTTTCCTTCTTTGCGCCAGCCTTGGCTTTTACAAATATTTTCGCCAAAATATATAGTTCACCTGGCAGGTCGCGAACTTTTTGATTCCAAAATCTTGGCTTCACCGGCAGATTGTTTTTTCGCGTAAAAATCGGTGGCGTAAATCGTTAAAAATCCAATAGAGATCAGCGCGATCAGCCCCGCGAAAAATTTCCAGAAGTGTTTATTGAGCAAGCCCATGTTATTTGCCCATACCGCTACGAGCAGCTCCCGAGGTTTTCGCCGCAAGAGGGGCAGGTGTAGCAGGAGCCGGTGCGGATCATAATCGCGCCGCAACGGCAGGCGGGAGCATCCTGGTAGGCGAAAATTTTAGCGCGGTCGTACGCCGCTGGCACGGAAGCCGGAGAGGAAAGCTTAGGTTGTTCTTTGAGCTTAAAAGGCTCCGCCACGACAGTTTCCGCTTCTTTTGAATGCGAATAGATGCCGAAAGAAGCTTGGTCATCTGGAGAAAGAAAATTGAGCGCTAAAAATTTTCCAATGTAATCCAAAATTGATTTGGCAACCGGAATATCCTGATTTTCTGTGTATCCGGCCGGCTCAAAACGGGAATGGACGAATTTTCTGACGATAGTTTCAACCGGAACTCCCGATTGGAGCGCGACGGACATGAGCACGCCTATGGCATCCAGAAGACCGGATATGGTAGAGCCCTCTTTGGCCACGCGGATAAAAATTTCGCCCAATTTGCCGTCTTCATACATTCCGCAATGGATATAGCCCTCGTGCCCTGCGATGGAAAATTTATGGCGTAGAGATTTTACGTTTGACGGCAATTTTTTTCTTTCAACTTCCGACGGCGCGGCCTCTTTGGCACCAACAGCGCTTTCGCTTGATGGCTTTGCCTTGGAAGTGTTTAGGGGCTGGGCGCCTTTGGATTTGTCGCGGTAAATTGCGATCGCCTTAAGCCCCATTTTCCAAGCGTCGATGTAGGTGTTCATAATATCCTCAACCGTCGCCGACTCGGGGAGATTCACTGTTTTGGAAATCGCTCCGGAAATGAAAGGTTGCGCGGCGGCTATCATGCGGATGTGGCCGGAATAATGGATGGCTCGCTTGCCGCCGGGGGCGTTCACGGCACAATCAAAAACGGCGATGTCTTTTTCTTTAAGATGCGGGGCGCCTTCAATGCCGTCATGCGCTAAAATATAATCCATTATTTCTTTGACTTCTTGTTCTTTATATCCCAAATTTTTGAGCGCAGGCTCAACGGAGGTGTTCGCGATTTTCAAAAATCCTCTGCCCACCATTTTTTTGTAGGCGACGAGCGAAAACGCCGGCTCAATGCCAGTGGTTGTGGCGTCCATCATGAAAGAAATCGTGCCGGTTGGCGCCAAAACGCTCACTTGGGAATTCCGGACGCCAGAGAGCTGGCCGCGCTTTTGAGCCTCGGCCCAAGGCGTTTGGGCGGATTCCCAAACGTCCGCCGGCAGATACTTTTTGCTTATTTTTTTTGCTTCTTCGCCGTGCATGCGGATTACGCCGAGCATCGGCTCCTTATTTTTTTCATATCCGGAAAATGGGCCGACTGCTTCGGCAACACGCGTGGAAATATTGTAGGCCTCGCCGGTCATCATTGAAGTTATCGCGGCCGCCCAAGCCCGCGCGGCGTCTGAATCATAAGGAAAGCCCATCTGCATTAAAAGCGCGCCGAGATTCGTGTACCCCAGGCCAAGTTCGCGGAAAGCGCGGGCGTTTTGTTCAATTTTAGCCGTGGGGTAGGAAGAATTGTCCACGGTAATATCCTGCGCCGTGATAAAAATGCCGACGGCTTTTTTAAACGCCTCGTGGTCAAAATTGCCTCCGCCAGCCGGCGGATTTAAAAATTTAAGAAGATTTAGTGAAGCAAGATTGCAGGCGGAATCGTCCAAGTGCATGTATTCCGAGCACGGGTTGGAGCCGTTGATGCGGCCTGCGGCGGGAGCGGTGTGCCATTTATTAATCGTCGTATCAAATTGCATGCCCGGGTCGGCGCAGTGCCAAGCCGCCTCGGCGATGAGCTTCATAAGGTCCCTTGCTTTTAATGTCTCGGCAACCTCGCCTGTCTTTATCATTCGGAGTTCCCAATTTTTGTCTTCCAAAACCGCGTTCATAAAATCATCCGTGGCGCGGACGGAATTGTTGGCGTTTTGGAAAAAAATGTTTGAATAGACGTCGCCGTCAATGTCGTCGTTATAACCCATAGAGATAAGCGCTTTTGCTTTTTCTTCCTCCTTCCATTTGGAAACTATGAAAGTTTTTATATCGGGGTGGCTTGCGTTTAAAATCACCATCTTAGCCGCCCTTCGCGTCTTGCCGCCGGAACGGATTGTGCCGGCAATCGCGTCGGCTCCTTTCATAAAAGACACCGGGCCTGACGATTTCCCGCGGCCGGCGATATTTTCTTTGGACGAGCGCAGAGGCGAAATATTTATTCCCGCGCCGGAGCCGCCTGAAAAAATCATCATCTCTGTCCTATACCATTCGGCAATGGACTCTTTATCGTCCGTAATGGACAAAATGAAACAGGCCGAGCACTGCGGTTTCTTTTCAACCCCGACATTAAACCAAACCGGCGAATTAAATGAGGCGTACTGGTTGACCAATAGCCATTTAAGCTCCTCGTTGAAAATTTGCGCGTCTTTTTCGTCCGCGAAACAACCGCCTTGCCTGCCCCAGTCCGCCATCGTATTTGCAACGCGGTCTATAAGCTGTTTTACGGACCACTCCCTGCCGGGCTTGCCGACATGCCCCATAAAATATTTCTCGGCGACAATGTCCGTTGCCGTCTGCGACCAAAATTTCGGCGCCTCAACGCCCTTTTGCTCAAAAATAACCTCGCCTTTGGATGAGGTGATGCGGGCAACGCGTTTTTCCCACGCTATTTCATCATAGGGATGGACGCCTTCCTTAGTAAAATAGCGCTTAAAATTAAGCCCGCGCGCTCCAAACAGCGCGCCTTTCTTTGATTCCTCTTTAAAAACTACGCTTCCCGCCTCGCTCATTCTCTTATTTTATACTCCTCGCAAACCCCCGCAAGTGTGGATAAGTTTTTATTTCAATTCTATAACAATCAACCCGTATTTTTTTATTTTTTCTTTGTATCCGGGAAAACTGTAATACATTTTTGTTATTTCTTTCTCCGAAAATGTTTTTGGATTGATTTGTTGCGGTTTATATTTCTTCAGAAGCGCCGAAATGGTTTTAAAAACTCTAACTCCCTTTACTTTTCTTTCAATTTTTTCTTTTCCGCAAATTAAAATGAGTTTATCGCCAGTTTTTATTGAACGATTCCTAGTTGACGCCGCTCTGGTATCAACTTTCTTGTTACCATTCTTAATTGCTTGAAAAATATATTTATCTCTCAATCTAATCCGTAAAATAAATTTTTTATTTTCCATTTTTATTTTGTTGCCCAATGACCTGTATCCATCTTGTATACCCGTATTGAGATATATTTTCATAATTAATAGCCAATCCCAACTCTATCATCAAATTTTTTATTTCGTCCAAAGTAAAATAGCTGAAAAATCTTTCGTAAGGATATCCGTAGTCGTTTTCTGTTTTTATTTCTTCATCCGCGCCGCCGAATTTTTTTTCTTTGACTGCTATGTATAAATATCCGCCGGGTTTTAATACGCCCAATAATTTATTTAATGTTTTTTCCGCGTCTTTTTTTTGAATATGCAGTAAAACCGCTTGCGCAAAAATCCCGTCAAAATTTTCTTTCAGTTTGTCCGCTTCATTAATATCCATCACAAAAAAGTTTCCGGAAGGCGCTTCTCTTTTTGCTATTTCAATCAGCTTGTCTGAAAAATCTATTCCGACAACTTTTAATCCTCTGTCTATTAAATATTTAGATTTAGTGCCGGCGCCGCAGCCAGCGTCAAGCACCAAACTATTTGGTTTTAAAAATGAGATAAATTCATTTGTTCCCTCAACCCACCAATTATCCTGTTTATGATCTTTATGCCAGTCCTCCGCTATTTTATTGTATGTCTCCCGCAAATCCATTTTACAAAAGAGTTACCGAAGCCACAGCGTCTCCTGCGTTCACTTTCATAATTCTCACGCCCTGCGTGGCGCGCGAAAGCGAAGGAATCTGCGAAAGCGGCGCGCGGATGACCTGCCCCTTTTTGGAAATCGCGATAATTTCCTGCTGGTCTTCTTTCACAACCTGAACAGAAACCAGAGGTCCGGTTTTGGAAGTGACTTTGCATGTTTTAACTCCCGACCCACCGCGTTTTTGGAGGCGATATTGGGTTATATTTGTTTTTTTGCCGTAGCCCTGCTGGGAAACCGATAAAATTTCCAATTTTTTCGCGTTTTGCGGCAAAATATCCATCCCAACTATCTCATCGTTCTTTTTAAGGCGCATCCCGCGGATTCCCTGGGCGGTTCTGCCCATCGGGCGGATGTCTTTTTCTTTGAAACGGACTGCCTGCCCCAGCTTGGAAGAGAGCGCGACCTCTTCGCCAGGCATTACGACCCGCGCGAAGCGCAAAGTGTCCCCCTTTTGGAGGTTAATCGCTCGGATTCCGGAATGGCGCACGTCTTCAAAATCTTTGGAATCAACTTTTTTTGTCACTCCTTTTTGGGTGGACAAAATTACGTAGCTCGCCTGGCCCTTTTTTGTTTTTGGAACCGGCAGGACGGAAGTAACTTTTTCGTCCGCAGACAAAGAAAGGAAATTGGCAATCGCTTTTCCTTTTGACTGGCGCGTGCCTTCCGGAATTTCGTACATTTTGGTTTGATAAACTTTTCCTAGATTCGTAAAAAATAAAAGGTCATCGTGTGTGTTGCCGGAAATAAATTCGTAGGCAACGTCTTCCTCTTTTGTGGTAACGCCGATGACTCCTTTGCCGCCCCTTCGCTGGACGCGGTATTCGTCCGGCTTAATTCTTTTTACGTATCCGCCCTGCGTTAAAATTAAAATGGTTTCTTCTTCCGGCACCAAATCTTCCGCCGAAATTATTTTCGCGGCTCCCGAAATAACTTTTGTTTTTCTCTCATCTCCGTATTTTTTCTTGGCTTCCGAAAGTTCGTCTTTCACGACTTCGTCTATTTTTTTGGCGTCCGCCAAAAGCGCTTTTAATTCTTTGATTAATTTTTGTTTTTCTTTCAGCTCGTCTTCAATTTTCTGCCTTTCCAAGCCTGCCAAAGCCGAGAGGCGCATTTCTAAAATCGCCGAGGCCTGCTTGTCGGACAAATCAAATTTTTTAATTAAATTTTTATGCGCCTCTTCTTTGCTGGCGGAACCTTTTATCGTTTTAATTATCGCGTCAATATGGTCCAACGCTTTTTTAAGCCCCAAAAGAATATGCTCCCTGTCCTGGGCCCGCGCTAAATCAAATTTTGACCTTCGTTCAATTATTATCCGGCGATGTTTGATGAATTCTTCAAGAATACTTTTTAAAGAAAGTGTCTGCGGCTGGCGCCCCCCGTCAACCAAAGCGATCATATTAAAATGGAAGGCGCGTTCCAAATCGGTATGCTTATAAAGATTATTCAAAACTTTTTGGGGATAAGAGTCGCGCTTGAGGTCAATCGCCACGCGGAGGCCCTCTTTGTCGGACTCGTCCCTTATATCGCGGATGCCTTCCAGCTTTTTGTCATGCACCAAATCTGCCATTTTCACAATCAGCTCCGATTTATTCACCAAATAAGGAATGGATGTGATGACAATCTGCCATTCGCCATTTTTTTTCTCCAAAATTTCTGCCTCCCCCCTATTTATAACTCCGCCGCGGCCGGTTGCGTAAGCCTGCAAAATTTCTTTTTTATTGAAAATTATTCCGCCCGTCGGGAAATCCGGCCCTTTCACGAATTCCGTAAGGTCCTCCACCGTTGCTTTAGGATGCGTCATCAAATGGAGCGCCGCCTCCGCGACTTCCGTTAAATTATGCGGTGGAATATTGGTGGCCATGCCGACGGCAATTCCCATGGAACCGTTGAGTAAAAGTTGCGGAATCGCGGCTGGCAAAACGACTGGCTCAAATTTTGACCCGTCATAATTCGGAATAAAATCAATTGTTTCTTTTTCAATGTCCCGGAGCATCTCTGTGGTAATGGCGGACATTCTGGCCTCGGTGTAGCGCATGGCGGCAGCCGAATCGCCATCAATTGACCCGAAATTCCCCTGCCCTTCTATCAATGGATATCTCAAGGAAAAATCCTGCGCCATTCTCACCAATGAATCATAAACGGCAACGTCGCCGTGCGGATGATATTTTCCCAAAACCTCGCCTACAACATTAGCGGATTTTTTGGTTTTGGCGGAATGCGTAAGGCCCATTTCGTGCATGGCAAAAAGAATCCGGCGGTGCACTGGTTTTAAGCCGTCTCTGACGTCCGGCAAGGCACGCGAAACAATAACCGACATGGCGTAGTCCAAATAAGACTCCTGCATTTCGGTTACGATCTCTCTTGGCGAAACCGTCCCTATCGCCTGTAATTTTTCAGGTTCTTTTTGAGCCATTTTATTGACTTAATTCTAGCACAAAATCCGCCGAGTTTCAACTTAATATTTCACTTCCAATCCTCTTTGCACGGTACGGCTTCCTATGAGCCCGCAGGCGATGTTCTCGCCAAGCGACGTGATAATCGTCTCCGAGCCGGTTTTTTGGAGTCGGACATGCGCGCAGGAGTTACTGGATAAATTAAGGTCAAAAATGGAAAGCAAAGACCCGCCTACGGAAAATGAATTGCCGGCGCAGCTTATATTATTGGAAGTTGAAGTAGAAAACGCTTGCTGTTTGATGTCCCAAAAAAGCGCGCATTCTATGCCCGAATCGGCCGCGTAAAACGCTTCTAAAGATTCCTTAGAGGTTCCGGAGATGCCTAGTTCGCCGAAAATAATCGTAAAAATTCCCAAGCTCAGAGCAAGAGCTAGAGACGAAATAAATATAGCTAGAAGCAAAGTTACGCCTCGTTTTTTCATATTCCTATTTTTCTTTGGCTAATAGTGGTCTGTAAGTTAAATTTGGAAGCGCTCCGGCCGCTACCGGCAGTGCCTTTTATAATAATGGTAATCCGAGGCTGGGGATTGCCGCTCGCCGGACCCAAAACATAAAAAGTCAAAGTATCAATGGCGGTGTCTTCGGAAGTCATATAACCAGCTGAAACGCCGTCAACAAAATTTTCGATTTTTCCGTTTAAAACCCGGTAAGCAATATTATCGCCGGCGGCATTTTTGTAAGTCAAGGACGGGCCGCCGGACGCGCAGTCCTGCGAAGTGGGCACCGCCGGCAGATCGTCAAAACTCGTTCCGCAATAAAAATCACTTCCTGTGCGGGCGTCTTTGGCGATCGTCTCCAAAGCAAAACGGATGTTGTCGTAAGCGCTTTGCAGAGAAAAAGCTTTCTTTTGGGCGTCAGTTAAAGAAAGGAGCGAGCTTGTGGAAAGCAAAGCGGCCACGGCAAAAATCCCTAAAGAAACAATCATTTCCAGAAGCGTAAACCCTTTTTTTTGGTTTTCCATAATCACCAGTTAAGCAAATGCTCCTCTAACGCGAACTCCTGCAGTCCGAACCGTTCCTGCCAGGAAACCGAAACTATGATTTTGATTTCATTAGCCGTACTAGGAGGAAGGCCGAGCGGGACGGTTTCAATATTGATGGTTCTTATAAAAATCGTGGGCGCGCCGGCGTCGTAGCTGTAAAGCCCTGAATTTTGGTCAAAATTTAGATTGGAACAAGACGCGCCACAAGCAACTGTCGCGGGAGTCGCCGCGTCAATCTGACAGCCGGCTGCGAAAAAACAGCTATCCATTTCTGCCGTCCAACCCGAATTACCAAAAACAAAAACATTATTGGCCCGGAAATTTCGCATAAGCTCCATTCCTTCTTGGGCCAGGTTCGCAGCTATTAAATTATTTTTAGCCTGCGAAGAAGATTTGATACTTAAAGAGGCCAAAGAAAGGGGGCCGAGTACGGCAGTGACCAAAATAGCCACGGCGACTGTCGTTTCCAAAAGAGAAAATCCCCTGTCCCAATGTTTTATTTTCAGATTTTTCATATTATTCTATTGAAACTTGCCCTGTGGATCTCACAACAACCTTTTTTGAAACTGCTCCGTCAGAGGAACGCAAATAAATTTCAATAAAATTGTAACTTATACCGTTGCCTTTAATCACAATCGTGGGGCCGGGCCTGATATATAAAATTGAGAGCTCGTCCAAATCGCATCCCCCGGAGCAAATCGCCGCATCGTAACCTTTGATTTTAAAAAATTTTACGTTGCCTTCTATATTTATTATCTCCACAGCTTCTTCAATCATTGGATCTCCATAATATTTGTCACAATTAACGTCTCCGTAATTAAAATAGCGCGCAGGGTCGGATATCTTGAAAAAAATCCCGTAGCCCGGAAATTTTACGGGGGGACTGACGCAAAAGGGGTCGTCGTTGAAAGCCGGATTAAATTCCCGCACCGCCAGCGCGTAGGATTGGGCTTTCCGCAAAGAGAGCGCCAATTTGCTGGCTTCCCTTTCCACCGAGATTTGCTTGTTGAACCTGGGAAAATTGGCCAGCATCAAAGAAGATATGATTGCCATAACTCCGATAACCACCACCACCTCTATTAAAGTGAACCCTCGTGCTTTTGGGCCGCCCATTAGAAAATTATACCATAAAAAGCTGCTGAAAAACCGCTGAAATACCAAATAAGGAAAACAGCCAGCGCCAAAATCGGCCCGAAAGGAATTTCGCTTTTTAAGCCCCATCGACCGCTTTTAAATACCAGAAGATAGGCGCCTAAAATTCCACCCAGCCAAAAAGCCAAAAAAATCATAAAAAGATTTTGAGGCCAGCCCAAAAATAACGCTGAAAAAAATGCCAAATCCGCGTCTCCCCGCCCCATCCAGCGGCCGCCGGAGAAACGCCACATCAAGTAAAAAACCATGGCGATAAAAAATGAGGAAGCTAAATCGCCCGCGAGATTCTTTCTAAGAAAAAAACCAACCAAAGCGAAAACGCCGAAGACGTAAAGAAAATGCCTGTCAATAATTTTCGCGCGGAGGTCGTAAAGCGCCACTAAAAGTAAAGCGTCCAAAGCCGTAAAATAAAAAAACCACCAAAAAGAAACGCCCGTTTTAAAGTAAACCATAAGAGCCAGAAATCCAGCGAGCAATTCCACCGCCGGATATTGCCGGGAAATTTTGCTTCCGCAACTCCGGCATCTTCCTTTTTGCCATAAAAAGCTCAAAATCGGAATCATTTCCAACGGCCCCAGCTTTTCGCCGCACGAAAAACACCGGGAGCTATTTTTTACAATAGACTCTCCGGTGTTTTTTCTAAGCAACACTACATTGAAGAAACTCCCGAAAATCAAGCCGATCAGAAAAAAGAAAATACCTGCCACAGGGTACTAGGGCTTTACGTCGTAACAGAAATCGGTATTCGCGGGGGCAGCGGTGCCAGCGCAATCCGTAGAATTACCGCCGGCAAATTCAGTCCCGTCACTGGTGCAAGTAGTGCCTGCGGCTGCGTCAACGTCGCTGTTTAAAGCCGGATTGGTAGATTCTTCCAAGACAGCGGCCAAATGATAAGAAGTGCAGGATGTCCCGCTGCCTAAAGCGGCGTATTTGTAAGCTGTTTGGCCAACAGGATCTTTTGGTTCAACGGGGATGTTAGTAGGAACCAATAAGCTAAGCCCAGTCGGATAATTGCCGGAGTTAGCGTCAAAATAAAGCTCAAGGGCAACTTGTATTTGTTTAATATCTGCCAACCTTCTTGCGTCGCGCGATTTTTTGCGGGCGCTGTTTAATGAAGCTAAAACAACCGAGGCCAAAATACCGATAATGGCGATGACCACCAAAAGCTCAATCAGGGTAAAACCGTACTCTCCAGCTTGTTTTCTTTGTTTTTTAAACATAAAAATGTTAAAAGGCCATTAAATCAAGACTAATCGACCTTAATATAGAGTATACCAGAAACCAGGTTTAAAATAAGCCGAGTTGTGGATAAACTAAAAGGCAGTGGAAAGATTATAAATGGGGACCAAAACCGCGGCCACAAGCACCCCCACTCCCAAACCGAGCGCCACTATCAAAATAGGTTCAATCAAACTCACCAGATTATCTATGAAATTATCCACATCTCTTCTGTAAAACCCGGCCACGCTTTTTAAAATATAGTCTAGTTTGCCGGTCTCTTCGCCGATTCTTATCATCTGCGAAAGTAAAGGTGGGATGTCCGCGTATTTGGCCAAAGATTCCGAAATCATGCTACCGCTTTTTACGAGTCCCATAGAATCCAGAAGAATTTTTCTGTAAACTTCATTTCCCACGACTTCCGAAGTAATCTCCAATGCCCGTACCACGGTAATGCCTCCCGAAAGCAAAGTATGAAGGTTATCGGAAATTCTGGAAAGATATATTTTTTTGTAAAGTCCGCCGATAACTGGAAGGGATATCGCCAGTCGCGAAAAATAAAGCCGGCCGCTGTCCGTTTTGGCATATCGCGCCAAAAGCACAGCTAAAACCGCAATGAGCAATATAAGAATTATGCCGAAACTTCTCAAAAACGCACTGAAACCGATAATGGCGCGGGTGTAAATCGGTATAGCCTGCCCCGATTCCAACAAAATATTGGCGAGGTTGGGAACCACAAAAACAAGCATCAGTGCCATTACAATAATGAAAGTGGATAAAACAAACGCCGGATAAATCAGGGCGTTTCGGGCTTTTCTGGAAAGTTCGTAGGAGCGCTCCAGATAATCCGCTAAAAATTTAAAAATATCTTCCAATTTTCCGGACTCTTCTCCGGATTTAATCATGGCCACGTAAAATCTGGAGAAGACTTCGGGATGTCTCGCCATGGCCCCGGACATCGGCATGCCTCCTTGGATATCATCTAGGAGATTTGAGATGTGGCGGCGCAACTTTCGATTTTCGGTTTCGCCGATTATTATTTTTAGAGATTCCACAACCGGCACTCTCGCTTCAAAAAGAGTGGAGAGTTGGCGCGTCAAAATCACGATGTCCTCCGTCGGAATGTTTTCAAAAATTCCCAGCCACTCGGCAATTTTGCCGATGTGCTCTCCGCCGCCAATCCCCTCCACCGGTTCAAGTGAGATCACCAAAAAATTGCGCCGCTGAAGAGACGCGACCGCCAAATCCAAACTGGCCGCGTCAATCACCCCCTCATTCGGCTCCCCTTCCCCAGACCTCGCTTTATAACGGAATTGCATTATTTTCCTGCTAAGATTCTAAGCTCTTGCGGATTTTGGGAGAACAGCAAAGCATTTTCCATGGTAATTTCGCCTCGGCGGACTAAGTCAATTAAAGAACGGTTAAAGCTGACCATGCCAACTTCGGCGTTGGTTTCTATAACTAAATCAATTTCATGGATTTTATTTTCTCGGATTAAATTTCTTACGGCGGCGTTGGAAAGCAAAAGCTCATAGGCCGGAATAAGCCCGCCGGAAACTCTTGGGATTAAACGCTGTGAAAAAATTCCGATGAGAGTGCTGGCCAATTGCGTCCTAATCTGCCCCTGTTGCGCGCCGGGAAAAGTATCAATGATGCGATCGATTGTCTGGGCGGCATTATTTGTGTGAAGCGATGAAAAAACCAAATGGCCCGTCTCGGCTGCCGTAACAGCCGCAGACATCGTCTCCGGGTCGCGCATCTCGCCGATCATGGCTACGTTTACGTCCTCACGGAACATTGAGCGAAGCGCTGTGTGGAAATCTTTGGTATCAAGGCCAACTTCCCGCTGATCAACCATGGAACGGTCCGGCGTAAAAATATATTCAATCGGGTCTTCTATGGTAATAATATGCTCGGTGCGGGTGTGATTAATTAAATCAACCAAAGCGGCCAAGGTGGTTGATTTTCCGTGCCCAGTGGGACCCACCACCAAAAAAAATCCTTGCTCTTTCTTAGCAAATTCCGACAAAATCGGCGGGATGTTCAACTCTTCAAAAGTTTTTATTTTATAAGGCACGATGCGCAAAGCCGCGCCGATAAAACCTTTTTGGAAATAAGCGTTTACCCGAAAGCGTATTTTGTCTTTATAAGAATAAGAAAAGTCTTTTTCTTTGTTTTGTAAAAATTCTTGGAACCACTCTTTTCCCATCATTGTTTCAGTCAATCCGGCGGTGTCGGCTTGGGTCAAAATCAGTTTTTTGGTAAGCGGTACGAGCTGCCCCGAGACCCTAAGCACTGGATGACGGCCGACCGCTATATGCAAATCCGAAGCGCCCTCTTCGGCAACCTGTGTCATTAGTTCTTCTAAAAATTTAGGATATTCCATAAACAAAATTACAAATGAAAATCGTCTGATTGCCGTGGCCCCAAAAAACTTCTGACCTTGGCCACGACTTCCGAGGGTGTGAAATGTGCTTTTACAATATAATCGTTGGCACCCAATTTCAGACCGCGGTCCACATCCTCTTTCTGGCCAAGATTAGTCAATATAAAAATCACGGCATTAGGCGCGATGTTGTTCTGTTTAATCTCGCGCAGAACGTCAAAACCGTCCATCTTGGGCATGACGATATCCAAAAGAATAATGTCCGGGTTCAGGCTTTTGGCTTTGGCCAGAGCATCCTCTCCGTTTTTCGCAATCTCTACGGAAAAACCGGACTCCTTAAACTTTATGGAATACATATCCAAAAGAAAGACGTCGTCGTCAACTATTAAAACTTTTATATTGGGGTTCATGGGCTTACGCTTTGCCATCCGGCGTTCTTACTAGGCACCGAATTGGTCTCTAACTGGTAATGAATGACATAAGAAATTCCATCGGAGGAACTATAGCAGTAAAGAAACGAATTTGCTTCCTCGCAAGGTCCGATTCCTTTATATTTTGGGTCAAGCGGCATAGCCCTGATTGTCCTCTCGGAAAGAAGCTGGGAAGAAAGGCAATCGGTACTGCCATCCACCGCTATTTCCTGGGTACAGACGGGGTAGGTGCCCTTTTGGTTTATATAAAGACTCAACGCGCTTTGAATGGATTTAATATCTTGCTCCCTTCTGGAATCCCGCCCTTTGGCGGCAAACGGCGTAAGAAAGATCAAAGCTAAGGCCGCTAACAAAGCTATCATCCCCAGCACCGCCAAAAGTTCAATTATGGTAAAACCTTTTCTCATCCTTTAATTTTATATTACTTCTAAAAGCTCTTCCAGTCCAACGCGCCCTTCCAATGCCCGCAAAACTCCGTCCTGGCGCAAAGTCAGCATTCCTTGTTTTTTGGCCTCTTCTTCAACGACTGCCTCCGATGGCTTTTCCAAAATAAGTTTCTCCAACGACTTAGTTACTTCCAAAATTTCAAAAATAGCTATACGCCCTCTAGAGCCCTTGGGACAAGTTCCCGAAATCTTTGGTTTATAAATCACTTTCGGTATTTTTATATTCCGCTTAATATTTTCAGGTATGGCGTTAATCTCCTGCATGATTATTTCTTTTATTTTTCCTTCCACTGGCACTTCTTCTTTGGAGTCGTCGCAGAGCGTACGCACCAGCCGCTGGCCGATAGCCATGATTAAAGTCGGCGCGATTAAATACGGGTCCACTCCCATATCGATAAGCCTTGGGATGACTCCGATGGCAGTATTGGTGTGAAGTGTTGAAAGCACCAAATGCCCAGTAAGCGCAGCGTGAATGGCCAGTTGAGCGGTTTCCTTATCTCGGATCTCGCCTACCATTATTACATCCGGATCCTGACGTAAAATATGGTGCAAACCTTCGGCGAAATCATACCCGATTTCCGGCCTGACCTGTGATTGGTTGACGCCTCCGATAGAATATTCCACAGGGTCTTCCAAGCTCACGATATTCCAGCGATCTTCATTTAAAGACTGTAGCATCGCGTAAAGCGTAGTGGTCTTTCCAGATCCGGTGGGGCCGGTAAGCAATATTAAACCGTAAGGTCGCGTGAGAGCTTCTTTTACCGCTCTTGCATGGCCCGGCGAAAAACCCACATCATCCAGATTTTTAATGCCGGTTTCCGGATCCAAAATGCGTATAGCCACTTTTTCTCCAAAATAAGTCGGGAAAGTGGAAACACGGAAATCAATTTCTCTGCCTTCAATTTTCGCGGAGAACCGACCGTCCTGCGGTTTTCTTTTTTCATCCAGTTGCATATTAGTCAAGATTTTGATGCGACTAATGATGGAGTCGTGCACTTTCATCGGCAAAAAAAGGCTGGTGTAGAGAATACCGTCAACGCGGAAACGAACGCGCAATTTGTCTCTGGAGGGCTCTATGTGAATATCTGATGCCCGACCCTCGGTGGCGTGCCGCAAAATTACCGCCACCATTTTGGTAATAGGAGCGTCTTCAACAAACGAGGTTTCCGTTCGCTCAAGCTCTTTTGGCAAAGTCGGCTCCTCCGAAAGCGCCACCTCCAGCTCGCCCAAAACTTTGGTCACTTCTCCGGAGATGCCTTTATATTCTCCCAAAATGGCGGTCAAGTCGCGGCGCGAAATCACAAATATTTTAAACGGCTGATTGATTCTTGTCGCGATAAATTTTAAAGCTTCTTTGGCTTCTATATTATCCGGGTCCACCATGCCAATGGAGATAGTGCCGTTTTCCAAATTAATCGGGACGAACTGATAGTGCCGGGCTGATTCCTCCGGAATGTTTTTAAGTAAATCAAAAGATATTTTTTTGCCGGCCAAAGAAAACGTGGGGATACCCAGAGCTTCGCCCTTGGCTTTGAGAATTTTTTGTTCGTCCAAACCACGCTCCAAAAGTTCTTCCTCAATGGAAATATTTTTGGAGCGCGCCAATTTTCTTATCTCTGCGGCTTCCTGAAGCGTAATATCTCCGGAACCCGCTAAAATATCCAAAATGCCTTTCGCCGCCATGGTTTTATTCTACCATAAATCCGGTCCCTTGCTTTTCAAGCGCATGTTGACAAAATAATGTCTTTTTGCTAGGCGGGCTGACGAGATACGGATTAGACACGGCAGTGCAGGCATTTCGGGAGAGAACAATCATCCTCGAGAATGTGCTTGCAAAAGCTTATCGTCTTCTGGACAAAGATCTTCGACTAAAAACGCGAAAGAAAACCGCATCCATACCCGTTTGAAAAGTAGGTATCAGCTAATAGGTGCGGGTGACTCTTGGTTGCCCGCTTTTTTTATTCGGTGAAAATATCTCCAAACACCAATTTGCAGTACTTTTGCTATCGCAAAAGTACTTAAAATTATAAAAGTTCATCTTTGTTTATATAAAATTTTATCTCCTCCCCAGAGTGAAGGGGTTGGAGCGGCCTTTTTGGAGGCCGGTAATATCGGTTTTTGGCGCGGCTTCCAAGTTTAAAAATTGCTGGTCGTTGAAAAAAGAAGTGTCAATTTTTATGTTTTTCAGCCTGTCCACCAACTGCAAAGTCGGCCCGCTGGTGCCAGCAACGTTTATTGGTATTCCTCCGGTTCCGCCCGATTGCGTCCACCACCAAATCCCAGCCGCAAGCAGAACTAAAATTATCGCGATAGTTGTGATATTTTTCATTATTTTTGATAATACGATTTGGCTCTTAAAGTGAACTCAAAAAGATTGGAGGCGCCGCCCACAAAAGAAATGTCTGTTATGTCAATCATTCGCAAATTTTTCTCCATAGCCGAAAGAAATGACTTAAAGCCTTCGTATGACGCAGCGACGGAAAAGTTGTATGATATCGTGTTAAATTTTGGCGCTTCCTTAATTACGATTCTTCCAGCGCCAGCGATTTCTGCGGCTCGGTTGGCTTCTTTTATGAATTCCACTCTTCGTAATTTGATATTGCGGTCGCTGGTAAGTTTTTCGAGCATTACCAAAATATTTCCGCTATCCGGTTTTGGCGGAAGAAAATCATAAAGCCTTTCGACTTTGCTTCGGGGAATCTCGTTATAAGTTTTTACAAGATCATCCCTCAAACCCTGGAGGTCTTTCAACCGTGCTAGGGCATCTTCCACGACCGACTGCTCAACTCTCAAAGACGCGACTTCGCTCCAAGCCGGACGCGCCACAAAAAATATCAAACCCACGGATGCCAGAAACAAAACTATGGTAATTATAGTTTTCATTTTTTAATAACTATGTTTAAGAGAAATCCGACCGTGCCGGTTTCTTTTAAAGAAAGGTTGCCAAAAGTCGCGCTTTCAACATTTGGCAAAGCCTCAAAAACGCTGGATTGAGCCGAAACATCCGAGTAGCTAGCCGCTTCTCCCGTCAGAATAATCGTGTTTTTGTCAGCGGAGTAAGAAAAAGTATTGAAGCTTGCCGTGGGCAGTGCGCTGGCTTCAATCATATCAAAAACGACGGAAGACATTGTGTGCGCCCTCAAAATATCCCCGGCTGAGGCGATGGAATTGGAAACGCGCTCTAGCTCCGAAATCGTGTTAGGCTCAAATTCTATTTCTACTTTTTGTAAAACCGATTTTTGGTTGGCTAAATTATTTTTTAAAAAATTGCCGTAAGCATAGATGCCAGCGGTGAGCAAAAGGGACACTAAAAAAATTATTACTGAAATTCTCAAAAATACGCCGAAACCTTCCCCGCTGTACTGCTGGGTTGGAATTTTTTTTGGTATTAATGATTCTTCTGCCATATTTTAAAAATTTCTTAGAGCAAGCCCCACAGCGTTAGTAAATGTCGCGCCTACTTCCTTAAGAGCGGGTTCCAAAAACGCAGGGTAAACCACTTTGGAAAAAGGATTGGCCGTCATAACTTCAACGCCAAACTTTTTTACGAATAAATCCCCCGCCCCTTGCAACATCGCCCCGCCTCCGCCGATTATCACTTTTGAAATAGAGCGTCCGCCGCGCCTTTTCCAATCCAACAAAAATCTTTCGCCTTCAGAAGCCCAGAGTTCAACCATCGGCTCCAGAACCGAAGCCACTCCCTCTGTCTCCGGTTTTGTTATGATGCCGCTCTCTCTTTTTAAAATTTCCGCCCTGTCCCAATCCACCCCCAAAGATTGCGAAAGCGCCAAAGTAAGCTCCTGCGAGCCGCGGTCTAAACCGTGCGAAGCCCGCACCACTCCGCCGTCAGCGATTACCATCTTCACGGACGAAGCTCCTAAATCCATCATCAGCGCCGTGCCTAAATCGTGCTTCAAAACCGCTCTGGCAAAAGAAAAAACTTCGATTTCAAATGCGGAAACTTTCAGGCCAGCTTTCTCAAAAATATTTTTGTATTTTGAAATGGCCTCTTTGGGTACTGCGGCTAAAATAACCGTGCGGAATTTTCTTCTTCCCGAACCTATGGAAGTCGCTGACAGCTCTTCACCGCCCGGAGGCAAAATCCACCAATCCATAGTCACCTCGCTTATCGGAATAGGAATGTATTTGCGCGCTTCATACGGCACCGATTCCTTCATTTCTTCCTCGCCCATCTCTGGCATGTCCATAGTGGTGAGAAAGCTGTCTTTCAACGGTACAGAAACTACGGCTTCCTTGGTTTTTACCTGCGCTTCCGCCAAAAGATCTTTCAATGCTTCAGCCAGCTTTGTGTCTATCAGCCTTGTCGCTCTGCCCACAGCGCCTTCGCCGTATTTGGCCAAAGCCAGCTCGCCGTACGTCTCCAAAACCGCCTGTTCTTTGTCTTTTCTCAACTGGGCCAGTTTTATGGAAGAGGAACCTATATCAACGCCTAAAAAACGGCTCTCTTTATTTAAAAAAGCAGAGGCTTTTTTCCAACTGAATCTCTCGAATAACGATTTTAGCTCCATTGCTCATAATTCTAGCATCTGATTTAATAATACCACAATGAAAACCGGCTGGAAAAACAATATCCACACGCTTATCGCCACAATTTTGAACCTGATTTTACCTAGAGCCTGCGCCGGATGCCGAAAATCCAATGAATCGTTCTGTGAAAATTGCCAGGCGCTCTCTTATAAATACGGCGCTCATTGCTTAATCTGCGGATTTAGGAATAACGATGGAAAAATTTGCCCCGCCTGCCATACTTGGAAACTCGGTTTCCAAATGGAAACCGAGTTTCCTCGGGCGCTGAAAAACGTCCTCTGGGCAGGGAAATACGATGGCGCTTTACGAGAAGCCGTCCGCCAATTTAAATATAGGAGAAGAAAGGAGTTGGCCGAGCCTTTAGCTCAAATGTTGATTAAAAAATTTTATGAAATACATCTCACGCTGCAAAAAGACAATTTTTTAATTATCCCGATGCCGCTACATTTTAAAAAAGAGTACGAGAGAAGATTTAACCAAGCGGAACTTTTGGCCCAAAAGTTTTCTGAAGTTTCCGGAATAGAAATAAAAAATAATGTTCTAACAAAAATTAAAGAAACCCCGGCGCAAGTGGAAGTTAAAGATAAAGAAAAAAGAATTAAAAATCTTGAAGGGGCGTTTTCGGTTGCCGAAAACGTGCCGAGTTTTACGAAGCACAAAACGATTATATTAATAGACGACGTCTCCACCACCGGTGCGACTTTAATCCACGCGGCTCGCGCGTTAGAACAATCCGGCGCAGAAAAAATCATCGGTCTTGTCGCCGCGCACGGCGCGTAGCGCCAGCATTGACAAGCAAATATTAGTGTTTTATACTAAACCCGGATCACAATCTAAAGAAAGAAGGGAGTTTCTTATGGACGATAAAGGCAAAACAATGCCGTTTGCTGCAATAATGCTTACGGGCATTATTGTTTTGGTTGGAGGAATTGGCATCTGGAGTTTTCCGGCCTGGGCAATATTGATTTTAGGTGGAATAGGTGGTGGAGTAAGCGCGGTAATGACGCTTGCCAGCTTCGCCTATGTCCCGCCAAACCAGTACGCAAGTGTGGAGTGGAGGTTCCCGTTTTCTCCAAGAACGGAGGACGGGCATTTTATCGCTACGGGCTGGCAACAGGGTATGCGCGCGAAAGTATACGGCCCGGGATGGCGTTTCATTTTCCTCGTGCATCTTTTCGGAAAAATAACGCGGCATGATATTCCTGAAGTGCCTGAAGGTAAATTCGGTTTGGTGTTCGCTAAAGACGGCGAGCCGTTGCCAACTGGCAAGGTTATCTCGGAGTTAGGCGTTTCCTGTGGCAACTTTACCGACGCCGAAGCCTTTTTGACTGGCGGGGGAGAACGTGGATATCAGCTAAGCATGCTTTCCCCAGGAAAAGTCGTCATCAATGAAAAGGTTTTTGCCCTTGAGTTTATAGATCCGGTGGAAATCGGCACAGTCCAGGAAACGTTCAAGGACCAGGCAACGGGCCAAGACAAAACGCGGTTGCGTGCCGAGATGGGCATCGTCAACTCGTTTGTCGGCAAGGAGCTGGGAGGAGTTGGAGAGGCGAGACGTATAGTAGCCAAGCCGCCAAAGTTTCAGCCGGGTAAGCCAGGGCATCTTAATTTCCAGGATGCCGTTTCTTTTCTGGCTGGAGGCGGCCAAAAAGGCATTCAGGAAGAGCTGGTCTTTACCGGCAAGTGGGCGAGGAATCCTAAAGCGTTTGATGTAAAAAAAGAGCTCGCGCCATTCGTCCCTCCGGGGTCGGTCGGCGTGATTATCTCCAACGTCGGAGACGAACCAACGGAAGAGGACAAAGAGTATATTGGCACCAACAAGGCTGGCGAATCCGTTTTCATCTTAAAAGCCACCGCCAAAAACAAACGCGGGATTCTTTCGGAAACAAAAGGGCCGGGAGACCATTTTATCCATCCGGTCGCTTATCGCCTAATCCTGGGGGATGTAACGCCGCGATCCGTTCTTTTGGACGGCTTACCGGAGGAATCTGACAAATTTGAAAAAGTAAGAATTGTCACTTCCGAGGGATTTACTATTCCAATGGAGGCGGAAACCGTCTATCAAATTCCGCCCAAAGACATGCCGAAGATCATTGCCATAGGGCGGAGCGAGGAAGAGTTTGAGGAAGATATTGTAGTCCCTTTTGTAGATGATATTTCAAAGCGCGTCTGCTCCGGGAAAACGATGCTCTCACTTATCCAAGAAAGAGAAAAGTTGAGACAAGAAATAGAAACAGCTCTCAAGGAAACGCTGGAGACAAATTACCCTTTGGAGGTTTCAACCTTCAGAATCAAAAAATTTGATTTTGAAGGTTCCCCGGACGCCGAGGCGCGAACGTTTATCAATCTTCTGGCTCGGGTGGCCAATGCCGCTCAAGAACAGTTGACTATCACGGCGGAGATGGGAGTTCAAAGAAAAAGGATAGAGCTTGAATTGCTCCGCGCCACCGCCGACAACCAGAATATTCCGGCTGTAGCTCAACTGCGGGCAGATGCGGCTAAGCTTAATAAGGAAGCGATTGATACGGTAAAAGAGACGCTTTCCGAATATATCATTAAGCTGCCGTCAGATATGGCGTCCAAAATCATGGGTGTGTTAAGCGTCCAGCCCGGAGACCCGTTAGGATCACTAGCGAGTTGGATAATTAGTCTTGCCAAAAAAAACGATCTCAAATCTCTGGGAAAAGGAGAGTAAGGTCAGAAGGCGCGGGACACCCTGCGCTTTTTTTTATTTGTAGTACAATATGCATATGTGGAAAAAAATGTTGGTACCTACTTTAATCGTCATCGCAGCCGCGGCATTGATCATATGGTTAGCTGGTCCGAGCGTAAAACAGCCAGCTAAAATCTATAGGATAGGCGTCATCAAAGCCGCTTCTTCTCTTGAGCCGGCCTTAAAAGGATTTAAATCCGAGCTGGCAAAATTGGGATATAAAGAAGGAGTAAATTTAGAATATGTTGCCGCCGAAGCCACGCAGGATACGGCGGTCACCGAACAGCGCTTTAAAGAGTTAATTGAATCTTCTGTTGATCTGATAGTTGTCGTCGGCGTCCGAGAGACGCGCTCAATTAAAGCAGCCACGGAGAAATTCGCGCATTCTTTGCCTATTGTATTCGGCGTGGTTTCCGACCCGGTAGGCAGCGGGGTTGTTAAATCAACGCAAAACTCCGGTAATAATCTAACCGGAGTCACTCCGGCAAATGAAGTTTTGGTCGCCAAGCGGGCGCAGTTATTTTTAAACCTCGTGCCGTCGGCCAAGCGTTTGGTCATAGCCTGGAATAGCACGAGCACCAGCGGGATAGAGAATCTTCGCGATAAAATAAAGGAGCTCGGGGTGGAACTTTTTGAAAAACAAGTTAATAATGCACAAGAATTGGATAATTTTTTGGCGACATTCAAACCTAGGGTTGGCGATGTTTATTTAAGAGCAACGGACACCGTCAGCGCGGACAAAGTCCAGGCAATAATCGACTGGGGTCTCAAAAATAAAATACCGGTTTCCGGAACAAACATCGGAGACGCGGAACGAGGCTCGTTAATGAGTTACGGAGCCGACTATGAATCAATCGGCTTCCAGATGGCTCGGCTTGCAGATAGAATTTTCAAAGGCGCTAAGCCATCTGAATTGCCCATCGAGCCGCCCGGAAAAGTGGAGCTTGTGATCAACTCGCAAACGGCCGAAAAATTGGGCGTCACAATTCCTCAAGCAATGCGAGGTGGTGTAGATAAATTCATTAAATAAAAATCCCCTGCGGAGTTGTCCGCGGGGGCAATGCGTTACCAAATACGCCTTGTTCTTCAACGTTGAAATTTGGTATCTACCAATTTTCATCTGGCAGTGCTCCGCTACCGAAATGCGGTTCTGTGAGGGGCGGTGAAAGAACGTAAGTTGGTGGCTGGTCAATATGAGTTATCTTGCGAAGATTTTTGAAAGATTCAAGAGCTTTTTCTCTTTGGCCCTGCCGGATATACCCCTCTATTGCATCAGCGATATCAACGACTTCTTTGCCCCATTCCATAACTTCTCCTTTCTGTAAAATTCTAAAACCATGCTAGCACATAGCGTAGAATTTAACAAGCTCCGTGCGCGGCAACGCGTTACACTAGTTTGCATTAAATTTTATTCTGTTTTATAATCCCCTAGGGATTAACCCAAGGAGGTGAGAGATGGAACGTACTTTGGCCTTAATAAAGCCGGATGCGATTATGCATGCAACTGAAATCTGTTCTTTGATTACAGGGTGCTTTAATATCCTGACCGAGAAGATCTGTCGCCTGACAAAAGTGCAGGCGGAAGCTTTCTACCGCGAGCATGAGGGTAAGCCTTTCTTTGAGGAACTTTGCTCTTTCATGGTCTCCGGACCTATTTGCGCGCTTATTCTTGAGGGCGAAAACGCAGTGCGGCGCTGGCGAGATTTAATGGGGGCCACTGATCCCTTAAAGGCAGAGCAGGGAACTATCCGGGCGCAATTTGGCCTCGGCATGCCCGATAACGCAGTTCATGGCTCCGCGGATTTGGCCGCGGCTGAACGCGAGATTCCGTTCTTCTTTGCGGGCATGGATATTGTTGACCCGTTTTAACAAAGGCGATTCTTGGGAGGAATCGCCTCGTTTTTTTAGATTTTGATCTATTTATTTTTCAGCGGCGTATTTACCTGCTCAAAAAGTTTCAAAATATTTTGATAATTATCCAAAAATGGTCCGATGAGCGGCTGAAGCTGCAAAAAACCTACAACGAACAGCACAACGATAATCACCCATTTGGCGAATCCGAAAAAACTCCGCCACCAGACATCATGATAAAGCTTCCGCAAGACTCTAAGTGACTCCTCCCCCACCTCCAAATTTTTCTTAAGCAGATTTTTTACTTCGTCGTCCATGCAGATAAAATAGTTATTCGGTTGTTACGCTGTCAAAATGCTCGTCGTCGGCCTCGGCCTCCGCTTTTGTTTTATGCGTCACGCCGTCCTTATGGTTCGGAGGAGAATATAATGTGTAAAGTTTAAGCGGCTTCTCTTGCGAAGTATTTACTACATTATGTTTCGCCCCCGCCGGAACCACGACAACAAACCCGTCCTCAATCTCATGCGGGACGCCGTCCAAAACGGCTTTTCCTTCACCTGACTCGCAGCGTATGAATTGGTCAAGCTGATGGATTTCTTCGCCGATGTCTTCCCCGGACTTTAAGCTCATCACAACAAGTTGGCTGTTTTTGGCGGTGTACAAAACCTTCCTAAAATTTTCATTTTCAAGCGAAAGTTTTTCAATATTTTTCACATAGCCTTTCATAAGCAAATAATATCAAAAAATCTCCTGTTTCAAAACGGCCTCCAGCAGTTCCGGGAACTTGTCCGTTTCCATATCGCCCATAGTGTAATGCCCATGCCCTTTAAGCTCAATAGTTTCTCCACCGAGCGCCTGATGAAAAATTTTTAAACTTTCTTTTCCTTCGTCTTCCTCGTCGTCAGCCGTAAACATTATGATTTCCCCCGCCCTTGATTTTATTGTTTCATCAATTGGATATTTATAAAACGCTTTTCTAAATGCGTCGTCCTTGTCAGGAATTTTCCACGGGGCGACAAGAATAAGTTTGAAAATTGCTCTCTTTGTTTCTCCAAGCCAGCGGACCAAAAAAGCGCATCCGCAACTATGCCCAACCAAAATTGTGTTTTCGGTGACTTCATATTTTTCAAATTTTTTTTTGAATTTTTCATAATCCGGCTCCCAAGGAGTCGGCATAAACGGGGCGTCTGTTTTTATTCCTCTTGCCGTTAACTCTTTCTTTGCCCACGGAATCCAGTGCTTATCATAACTTCTCGTTTCCGGCATTTTTTGATTATAGCAAAAGTGACAAATTCAAAAAAACGTGATAGATTAGAAAAATTAAGGAGGCGTGGCTGAGTGGCCGAAAGCACCTCACTGCTAATGAGGTAACCCCCAAAAGGGGTTCGGAGGTTCGAATCCTCCCGCCTCCGCCAGATTACCAACTTTGAACCGAGATAAAATAAGGGTTTTTGAACAACAAAAACTGTCATTCCAAAAAATTGACGGTTTTTGCTTAAGTTTTACAAAATTGCTTATGTCAAAAATAAAAAATCATGGTGACGGTAAATACTAATTTGGTGTGTCAAAAACGCTAAATTTTTGCTAAAATTATTTTATGGATGAGCCTAAGGTCAAACAAATCATTGAGGAAGCTGTAAGGTTGGGTTCTGAAACCTCCAGCGTTGAGTTTAAAGATGCTCGCGGTGGTTTCCCTCGTGACACGTGGAAAACGGTTTCCGCTTTTTCTCATCGTCCAACAGGTGGGTTCATCGTTTTTGGCATCAAGGAAGATAGGGCAAACAATAGCATTGAAGTAACTGGCGTTGATCAAGTCGCAGTACTACAGGAAAAGATGAGCGATCTCGTAAGTACACAAATGAGCGTGGCCATAAGGCCGGAATATTTCCCTATCTCGATCAGCGGGAAAACAGTCCTTGTTATTTGTGTTCCAGAGTGTCCAGATCAGTTTAAGCCCTGCTACTACAACCCTGTTGGTATGCCCAATGGTGCTTATGTGCGCGACGGCAATACAGACAGGAAGATTACCGATGAGGAAATGCGTCGTTTCTTAGATAATGCAAAACTCTCAAAATTTGATAGTACGCAAGCTTTGGATACTAACCTTGATGAATTATCAGTGTCCAAAATATATGATCTTCTCACCCGAATGGGGCAGAGGACAAAACGCGATGCTCGCATTGAGGAAATAGATTTCGATCTGCTTAAAAATCTGGGGATAGCTGACAAATTTGATAGTGGTAATTTCCCAACCGTTGCGGGCTTCCTTATTTTTTCAAAGGAGAAGCCTCAATTCAAAAGATCTTTTAATCGCTACATTGTTCGTTGCGTGAAATATAAGGGGTCAAATGTTGCAACAGACATCATAGATAAAGCAGACATAGATGGAACGCTAAACGAACAGATTGATACAATGCAAAAGTTCATATTGCGTAATATAAGAACAAGCGCCCAAATTGTGGGCACAAAACGGGTTGAGCGTTATGAGTACCCTGAAAAGGCTATCCGTGAGATTGTCGCCAATGCAGTTATCCACCGTGATTACAGAATTACTGAAACATATACGCAGGTAAACGTTTTTGAGGACAGACTCGAAATTTTTAATCCAGGATGTTTACCACCCGGAGTTACTGTAGACAATATTCGTGATGCCCAGGTTAGCCGCAATGAAATTATTGCGGCACGTCTGAAAGACCTTGACTATCTGGAAGAATACGGCAGAGGTATTGATATCGTATTTACTGAAACGGAAAAATGGGGATTACTTCAGCCGATTTTTAAAAACACAACTAATAGTTTTAAAGTAATTTTGCCTGGCGAAAAATTAAGCAAACTGAATGATCGGCAGTTTCGTATCTGGGATTATCTTGTTGAGCAAAAAAGAATTACTGCAACAGCGTGCGCAGAACTGTTCCCTACTATTTCTCGGGCCACTATTAACAATGATTTAAGCAGGATGCAGGAGTTGGGGCTGATTCATTCCGGCGGTGCATCTATGAATACCTACTATGAGCCGAATTTCTAAATTAGAAGCAATTAGGAGCAATCAAATTTTGACCCGGGAAATGAGAGGTTTTGGACAAATTCCGGTTAAAAATAGTTAGAAGCAATTAGGAGCAATCAAAGTTGGGCGCCAAAAGCCGGTTTTGAACCGGCTTTTGGCTTCTATTGACAGGCACACTTCAGATACGCTACACTCTTTACACAGGATTGCAGTATTTATAAGGGTATGCTATATATTACAAATAAGTGAATTATATGGAAAAAATAACTCCAACAAACGAACATCCGCGGGATCGCTTCAAACGACTTGCTACAACTCGGACAAATATAGTCCTAAAACGATTGAAAGTTTTAGGCAATTGCTCTAATCGGAATATCTACGAATACGACGAACAGGATATTGATAAAGTCTTTTCCGAGATTGAGCGAAAAGTTAAAGAAACCAAAGCAAAATTTCACTTCCCCAAAAAGAAGGATTTTAAGCTATAACCCAAATGTCTAATACAAAAAATACAGATATTTTAAATAAGCTATTGGGAGCAACAACGGCCGACGAGGTTGACTCTCTTGTTAAGGGCGAGGAGTTTTTTAAAAATGCCAAATGGGTTCCCATTGGGGGCATGGAAAATCTAACTAATGAGGGTCGCGTTGAGGGTCAAATGAAATATCCTGAGAATGCTTTCGTAGAAAAAATTACGAACTCAATTGATGCTATTTTAATGAAAAAATGTCGTGAGCTTGGTATAGACCCAACAGATAAAGAACGAGCTCCGAAGTCTCTCCATGATGCAATTTTAAAATTTATAGGTGACGAAAAAGATTTTGAAAAACTTCGCAAACAACATTCAGATATCATTATTCTTGCTGAGGGTAAAAAGGATTACCCAACTTTGACAATTATTGACAGAGGAGAGGGTCAGGAGCCCGATCGCCTCCCGGCGACTATCTTAGGATTAAGCAATAAATTAAAGGCTGATATAGCATTTGTATACGGAAAATATCATCAAGGCGGTTCTGCCTCGCTACGTTTTGCAGGCGTTAAACCAACTTTGTGTTATCAACTCGTCCTCTCAAAAAGAGCTAATTCTTTAAATCCACAGAATACTGATTGGGGTTTCGCTCTAGTGAAAAAAGTGTTCCCTACTGGTAGCAGACTGGCTTCTTATCAATATTGTAAAAGCGGAGAAGATAAAATATTCACAGTTTCTGGGAATACGGAAATCACTCTGACCAAAGAAAACGAGATTGATTTCCCCGATGGGACTTTAATTAAAATTTACGATTATCAACTTACAAGACCGACAAGTATTGTATACGGAAAAAGCTCTCTTGCTGAAGATATTAATAAAAAACTACTTCAACCCGCTGTACCAATTCATCTTAGAGAATTACGGCGTGAGTATGCAGAGGGTAGAACTTCTAAAAGCACCCAATATACTATCGGTGGCTTACTGCGGATAATAAAGGATCAGAATGATCTAATCCGAGAAGAGTTTTCGATTCCTGCTGATCTGGGTCCACTTGGGACAAAAAGTATACATTTCATTATATTAAAACATATTTCTGAAAATCCCGGCGTTGATACTTATAAAGAAAGGAAAGAAAAAATATTTTATCTTGAAAATGGCCTTTCTCTCAACAATCAACAGGTTGGTTTTATAAGCGATATTTGTCAGTTGCCAAATATCGCAGATTATATACTTTGTTTCATTGACATCTCGGATGTATCCCCAGAGCAGACAAACATTTTTCACTCTTCCCGGGAAGAATTTGCTAATACACAAGACTATAAACATCTCAAAGATAAGCTAAAAGTGGTATTTGAAGATCCTAAATTTTTTGAACTTCAAAGGGAGTACAAAAATAAAGATATCCTTAGCACACAACTTCTCGATAAGGATACGAATAAAATTCTTGAGAGTGCTCTTAGGGATGATGCAGAATTGATGAAAGATTTAGATTTAGGCGATGATTTACAGATTCAATCGGAAGCAGAAGAACCTAAATATCCGGAGCCTGAAAAGGAATACATTGGAAAGTATCTTCCGACAATGTTTGAACTCGTTGGATCAGATCAAAGAGAAATTCAAGAAGGAAGTTTTACTTTGATTTCTTTTAAGACGGAGGCGGTTGATAATTTTCTAGACAGAGCTAACGATCAAGGAATCTGTGATTCCCCGTCGTCAAAGTATTTCTCGATTGTAAGAAGAGCACCACATAAAGGAATGGTCTCATTTAGAGTACAGGTGAAAGACGGCATATCTGCCGGTTCGGAAGAAAGTCTAATGTTTAAACTAGAAATTACTTCCAGGAGTTTCAGTAAGAGTACGAATGTAAAATTAAAGATAATTCCTAAGAAAGAATTTATTGGGGAGCAATATCCAAGTTTTATAACTCCACAAAAAGGCATTTTAAGGATTCCAAAGGATGAAGCGCGTAAACTTAATTTTAAAACCGATGCCGCAAATGATTTCTTTAGTTCTAATAGGGGAAAACTCAGTTTTGACTCAAAAGATTTGGAGTTATTGGGTCATAAACTAAAAAACGGGGTACTCCAATTAAGCGTGAAGTGTGTTGCAAAAACACTGGGTAAAAAAGATGATATAAAAGTTGATATAGATGGGGATAATGGAATACATTTTCCGATGCTAATTCCACTCGAAGTTATAGAGGACGAAGAATCAGAAAGATTCAAAAAACCAGCACTCCTACCTGTCGGTAGAGAGGGTTGGAAGGGGCGAGGTTGGGATGAAAATGGAGGAGATATTGCTGAGGTAATGAAAGATATCGATGGTTTAACCGTTTATTACAATTCCGAATCAAAGGCATTGGAACAAATTAAAAACAGGATCAGAACTGACGATGCGCCTGCCGCGGAGAAAAAATATATGTCTGACTGTTATATCCAAGCCCTACATATGTATTTTGAGTTTAAAGATGACCCCGATTATAAAAACTATGTAAGGCGTTCCATGAAAGCCTTGGGAAAATCTATGCCGGTGATGATTAGTAAACTCTTTCGTTCTTAAACTTTATCCATCACAACGACATACTCGTATTCGTAAGCTCGAACTTTTGAAGGATTATCTTTGCCGGTAAATTTTCCGCTCTCCAAATCTCTATAAGGAGTAATCATTTTATTTGGAATTTCCCTCTTGATAAATACTGGTTTTCGGAAACCGGCCGCTTGCATTTGTTCGGCGGCAACTTGCGCGTTCAAAATTTCCACTCCGCGCAAACTCGTATTGCCGATAATTATACACGCCTTGCCTCCAGTTTTTAGGACGCGGTGTATTTCAGCAAAAACCTTTTTCATGTCTAAGAAATAATTTGCAACATCAACAGCAAGCGGCCGCTCCACTTGCATTAGGTCATCAATGATTTTCTCTGCAATTACGCTGTTGAACTCACCGCTTTTTTCGTTTTTTGAACTTGTACCGATAAAGTTTCGGCGAAAATCTATAAATTCGTTGCTAAAGTGATGCCACTTCTTAAAATGCTTTGGATCGCCGCCGAACCAAAGGAGTGTAAGTTGGTGGAGGTCGGCATATTCATACGAAGTAACATAGGGCGGTGATGTAATGACAAGGTCAATCATCTCCTGTTCAATCGGGAATTTTTTTGTTGAATCTCTACGATACATTTTTGTGCTCACATTTGTATAACCGGATTGAGCGAGAGTGGAATAAAATTGCCCATTCTTTTTTATCATGGAGTCCAAGTGGCGCAAAAATGACTCCTTTGGGTTCGGCACAGTCTTTTCCTTATCAATCGTCGGTTTAATACTTTTCATCAGCCAACGAGAGCAGTTTTTGAGGTTGTGGGAAAAAGAACAGAGAAAAAAGCGGCGAACATTATGATTTTTGATTTTCTTAATCGCGAAATAAATTTTGTCTAACTCTTGAATCGTTGGTTCGTCAAACCAGTAATTTATACGCTGATGATGGTTGTATGAAACCGACGGAGCATTTTCGTAATACTTCAAAAATTTATTCCTAGTGTTTGCGAGCGTCTTTGGTTTGATGGCAGTGGTCTTTGTCTGCGTAATGAGTTTTGCAACCGGATTTATATCAAAGCCAATGCTCTTGTGTCCTAACATTTTTGCTTCAACCAAAGTCGTACCGCATCCCCCGAACGGATCGCAAACCACTTGAGTACCGCTTGGAGCGTAGTCTTCAATCAATTTTCGGACAATTTGCGGAATGAACTTTGCAGGATAGCGATGATAGTCGTGAGTGAAGGCGGTTGTTTGCGACCGTCCGGCATCGCGAAAAGACCACTCCTCGCGAGGCTTCAATGTTGTGAACGCTTTGATGATAGTTGCGGTAGCTGGCATAGATTTGATAAAGTAATTATAGCATTTTTTTTCAAAACCTTGAATACTCGGGCTATCCTTTCACAGAATAATCGACCACATTTTGCCCCTTATCAGATTTTGGTTTTGGCGTCTCAAACCATTCCGGGTGAACTTTGTAGATAGCCCTTAATTCCTGTATGCTTTTATCAATATCCTCGAACTTGAGCCATTTCCTAGGTTCAAAGTTGCGGAGATCGTGCCCGCCAGTTGGGAAAACGCAAATTTGAAGAGGTCAGCTCGCGGCGCGTTCCGCGCCGCTCGGCTAGGATTTGAAAGGGCTTTTTTGACGAAAAGGAAAAGGATTTATCAATAAGGGCAAAAGAAATTTTTTCATAAATTCATTCATGGCATATATTTACTGGCTCATAATATTCGTTTGGTTGCCAATCATCGTTTTGTGGGCAATCAACTGGAAATATCTCTCGCAATACAAGAAAACATTCTTGTATTGCGTTATATGGGCGCTCATTTTCAGTATCCCGTGGGATATTTGGGCGGTACGAGCGGACATTTGGCGTTTTCCGCCGGACACCAACATCGGAGTTTTGATCGGTGGTTTGCCATTAGAAGAATATTTCTTCATGATTTTCGTGACGATGTTGGTGTCCACAGTTGTCTTGCTCTTGAAAAGATATTTTGAGATACGTGCTAATACATAAAATATTATGAACTTTGGAATATATTCATACACAGCGACAATTTTGATTTTTTGCGGACTTGCGCTTTTGTTGTACATTATTGGTCGATTGCTCCGCAAAAAATCCGCCATGCTTCCTGCGTCTGACTGGAAAGTAATTATTTGGACGATAATCATTTTTGCGATTATTACTGGTCCCGAAGAGTATGTTGCACTTGCATGGCGGACATGGACATATAATCCCGAAAGAACATTCAACACGACATTTTTAGGCGCGGAAGTTGAGACATATCTTTTTATAACTCTTGTCGCGCTTGTGGTGTCCATAGCAACGCTTGTATATGCCCGACGCGAAGATAGGAAGCGTAATTCAGTTTTATGACTCTTGGTGTTGTGCATGCTTTGCATGCTCGAATTTGTATTCCGCCATGAAGTCATTGGCTCGCCCGCTACGCGGGCTCGCCAGCCGTTTTTCGGGGAAATTTCAAGCCGTTTTGAATTCAGTAAGGCCAAAAGCGGGCTTTTCTTGAAGAAAATCAAAAAATTTGTTATCATAATTTTACAATAAAAGTATAACATATTTTTATACTATCAAAATTTGGATACTATGGCAACCATTGGAGAAAACATAAAGAGAATAAGGGCAAAGCAAGGAATAAGCCAAGACGACTTGGCACGGAAAGCTGGACTCAAATATTCCACCCTCGCCAAGATTGAGGGTGATTTTGTAACGAAACCAGGCGTTCAGATGATTGCCAAAATCGCCAAAGCGCTTGGTGTTTCCGTGGAGGATATATTGAAATAATTATGATTGACCCACAAGAAAAATTTATGCGAATTGCCATTGAGGAAGCTCTCAAATCAAAAGAGCTTGGGGACTATGCTGTTGGAGCTTGTATTGTTCATGGCGATAAAGTTATTGCTAAATCAGGAAACAGAACTCATCTTGACCAAGACCCAACACATCACGCCGAAGTGGTTGTAATTCGTGAAGCCGCAAAAATTCTTGGCAGAAAAAGTTTGCATGACTGCGTTTTATACGTTACGCACGAACCCTGCCCTATGTGTGCTTCGGCAACAATTTGGGCGCGAGTAATGGGTGTTATTTCTGGTGCAAAAATGGAAGATATGGCGGAATTTGCGAAAAAGAATGGGAATGAAGATTGGAAATGGCGCACTATTTCTATTCCCGCAATCACTATTTTTCAAAGCGGAGAGCCGAAAATAATTTTTGTGGAAGAATTTTTGCGGGACGAATGCAAAAACCTTTTTCACTCATAACAAATATGTCTCTCTATTTCATCACTGGTAATAAAAACAAGTTTGAGGAAGTCAAAGCAATTCTCGGCGATGTCGAGCAGTTGGATATTGATTTGCCCGAAATTCAAGATATTGACGCAAAAAATATTATCCGGGCAAAACTACTTGAAGCACTAAATTACAAGGAGGGAAAATTTATCGTTGAAGACACCTCGCTATATTTGGATTGCCTGAAAAGTCTGCCTGGCCCTTTAATCAAATGGTTTCTAAAAACCATAGAAAATAATGGCTTGGCAAACATGGCTGAAAAATTGGGTAATAACAGAGCCGAAGCAAAAACGATTATTGGCTACGCCAAAAATCGAGATGAGATAGAATTTTTTGAAGGTTCGATATTCGGCAAAATTGTTGCTCAAACCGGAGTTTCAGGTTTCGGCTGGGATCCAATTTTTCAGCCAGACGGCTTCGATAAAACTTTTGCGGAAATGACCACCGAAGAAAAGAATAATGTTAGCATGAGAAAAATTGCATTAGAGAAACTGAAAGAATTTGCCGCTAAAGAGCAAAATCAGTTATGATTTTGCGAGCGGGCTGCGCCCGCTAAAAACGCGGAAGGGGGATGTGGGGGGAATTCCGCCCGCCGAGCCCAGCCAGTTCCGTTCGGATATTTTCAAACAGACACCGCAGTTGAGAATAAAAAGGAAATTTGTTATAATTATTTGTGTAAGTTTCTAAATAAATATAAGTTATGAAAAAGTTATTATCCATAGTCGCCGCCATAATTCTTATCGGTGGAGTTGTATTTATCTTATTGACTAGTGAAACCGCCCCACAGAATTTGTTGGGCCAGGACCCAAAACTTCATCTTTATACAATAAGCGGAGAATCAACCGGACAGCTTAACGTAACTGTCCCGTTCAGTGAGGAATCGGATGAGGCGTATTTAATTGATATCGCTCTTGATCTAGACGGGGACGGACAAATTACCGATAGCGAATGGCGAGTGAAAAACGCCGGCGCGTATCTGGTTCAGAATTTAAAAAATAATTATTGGTTCGCGGATGAGGCAAAAACATTAGCAGTTGGTGATGAAGCATTACTCAAAGTAAGTTTTAAAAAATCCGACAGCTCGGTTGCGCCGGCGACCCTTGAAAAGAAAGTAAAAATTGAGGCCTTTGAAATTGGCGAGAGATTTGGGTTTGATGTGCCGGGCGCGCATGAGAATATCAAGCGTGGTATCGGCTTGCTGAATACCGTAATTAAGGCGGCCCATGCCGAAGGCGAAGAAGTGTTTCGCGATGCCTTGACGCCGGATTTGGCTCAGAACAGCATGGAATGTGCGGCTGTATCAGCCGCCAATAATCTTATGTCATTGGCCGGTGAAAACGACAAGCTCGGGAATTTACCGGAATTTACCGGTGATTTGATTGAAGAACTTAAAACTGACATGAAGTTTAATAACGGCATATCACTCGCCAACATGGTGGCGGGCAAAAACGCCTTTATCCAAAGACACAACCTGCCAATCTCCACCGAACTCAAACTTGCGCCCACTAAAGATGACATCCTTAATGCCCTTAATTCCGGCGCCGCGGTGGAATTGAGTTTTGCTTTTGTTCAGTCACGTTCCGGCCGCGACAACACAGGTCATGTCGTAACGCTCGTCGGCGCCTCTAATAGCAATATCTTTGTCCATGACTCGGGAACGCCAGAAGGTATGGATACTCTACGAATGTTCGGCACAGTCCAGACCCCCAAAAATACTTTCATTAACGTTCCTTATCCGCTGTGGGACGGCGTTGCATATATTGACGGCGTAGTGATCCAAAACTGGACGGAGCCCAAACACGCGGAGGGATCGTATACCGACGGGGGCGAACAGGCGAGCGAGGTTGAGATGCTAGTGATAAATGGGCAATATTTTCCCAAGAGTTTTTTCCGTGTTGCCAATCCCGATAACTGTAATTCATCGCATTATCACGCTGTTGCCTCCGATGACACAGTTTATGGTTTTAAATATAAAAATTCTTCGGAAATCATATCCTTGCGAGATCCTGATAGAAATTCCTGCGGCTTTGGTAAGATCTCTGAGGTGCCAGTGGAAAAAATTACCATTACTTTTGAGCAATCACAGGAGTTGATTAAATATTTGCCGACCTCTGCGGTTCCGGAAAAATCAGGTGGGACGGTCAAGGTCTGTGGTCTTCCGGGTGGACCCGCCTGTCCTCCGCGCTAAAATATGAACCAATTAATATTTTAGCCCTTTATTTTTAAAATACATCGCAAACAACTTTTTTGAACTTGCAGCAGTTATAATATTTAATATGATGGAAATCTACGCGCGCGTTTCCGGCCGCGTGCAGATGGTAATGTTCAGGGACTTTGCCCGGCGAAAAGCCCGCGCCCTCGGCCTCTCCGGCCAAGTCAAAAACCTCCCGGACGGCTCGGTGGAGGTTGTAGCCCAAGGAGAAAAAGACACTCTACTCGGGTTTATTGAAAGTCTGCGCCGCGGCCCGATGTTTTCGCGCGTTGAAGGGGTTGAAATTCTATGGCGCGAGCCAAGCCGGCAATTTAAAGAATTTTCAATTATCTATTAATATAATACAAATGAGTCAGACAAAAAACATCCCGACATGCATTGGAATTATTCCGGACGGCAACCGCAGATGGGCCAAAGAACGCGGGCTTCCAGCGTTTGAGGGCCACAGGCAAGGAATAAACGCTCTTGAGCGCGCGGCCCTTTCCGCTAGGGATTTTGGCATCAAGCACACTGTCGTCTACGCTTTTTCCACCGAGAACTGGGGTCGCCCGGCGGAGGAGGTTTCCTACCTTATGGATCTTTTTGAAGAGATGGCTAAAAAGTTTTTGGAGCGGCTCGGCAAGGAGAACGTGGGTGTGCGTTTCGTCGGACAACTAGGCCGTCTTTCAGAAAAATTGCAAAATGCCATGCAAGACGCTGAAGAAAAGAGCCCAAAAAATCCCGATTTAACCTTGTGGATTTGCCTCTCCTACGGCGGGCGAGCGGATATTGTGCAGGCGGCCAATTCACTGGCCAAAGAAAGCAAACCAATAACTGAAGACTCGCTCGCCGGCCGCCTCTGGGCGGCCAGCATGCCCAACCCTGATCTCATCATCCGCACAAGTGGCGAGCAACGGATTTCAAACTTTATGCTCTGGCAGGGAGCGTACAGCGAATTATTTTTTCCAAAGGTATATTGGCCGGAATTCACAAAAGACAATCTAGAACTTATTTTAAAAGAATACGCCGAGCGCGAAAGAAGGATAGGCAGGTAGCCAAAATCTGCATTTTAGAATACCATTTTAATTGGCAGGGAAGCGTGGCTGAGTGGTTGAAGGCACCGGTCTTGAAAACCGGAAGCCGCGCAAGCGGCTCGGAGGTTCGAATCCTCCCGCTTCCGAAATGAATCTGCCAGCCTCGACTAGCGACGCTAGGCAGGCTACAATATCTCAATGGACCCAAACGAAAAAAATGGCGCTGAAGCCGGCAAGACCCTTCTTATGTGGGAAGCGCATGAGTATTTTCATCATGAAAAAGGTACGGATTGGTACTGGTGGACTGGGCTTGCGGCAGTTGTTTTGTTGGGGCTTGCCATATATCAAGGGTCTTTCCTTTTCGGAGTTTTAGTTTTGATAGGCTGGTTTACGATTGTGCTCTACGCCGTCCGCCCGCCGCGGACATTGAAATTCGCGCTCACCGAGCGGGGCGTTTTGATTGAAAAAACTCTTTACCCCTGGCAAAATCTCCGGTCCTTTTGGATTTTTTACAATCCCCCGCTCCATAGAGACATTTCACTGGAATCAAAAAAGGCATTTATCCCCTACATTAAAATTCCTTTGGGAGGCGCTGATCCGATAAAGGCGCGGGATATTTTAAAAAAATTCCTTCCGGAAGTGGAGCAGGAAGAATCTCTGATTGACAACCTTTCCCATCTTGCTAGATTTTAAAACGAGCCCTCGTCGTTCAACGGACAGGATGCAAGCTTGCGGAGCTTGTGATAGAGGTTCGATTCCTCTCGAGGGCACCAATACAGAACTCAACGGCTTTTTCAAAGCCAGAAGGTGGGACGCGCGAAGCGCGTCCCACTGATTTCCCCCCATTTTTCCAAACGAATTCAGAAT
>LCKG01000002.1 GCA_001001285.1 Parcubacteria group bacterium GW2011_GWC1_45_13 | reverse complement strand
TCGTGGTAAGCGGAAATTTTCTTCTCGTTATCCGAAAGAATATGGCTTTTTCTTTCCGGCCCCAAGAGAACCTTCTCTATTGAATTGATTAAATCCATCTGGGTAACTTGTTTTCTGTTTTCGCGGGCGGCCAAAATCGCGGACTCGTTCACCAGATTAGCCAAGTCGGCTCCGGAAAAACCTGGTGTCCGCTCCGCGATTCTTCTTAAATTAACGCTCTCATCCACTGGTTTTGTTTTTGAATGAATTTTTAAAATATCTTCCCTGTCGTTGATGTCAGGCAAATCCAAAATCACTCTACGGTCAAACCGCCCCGGACGCAAAAGCGCCGGGTCTAAAACGTCCGGCCGGTTTGTGGCCGCCATAACGATTACCGATTCGTTTGTTTCAAAGCCGTCCAGTTCAACCAAAATCTGGTTTAGGGTCTGTTCCCTTTCGTCATGTCCCCCGCCCAGCCCAGCTCCGCGGTGGCGCCCCACGGCGTCAATTTCATCAATAAATATAATTGAGGGCGCGGACTTCTTGGCCATTTTGAAAAGGTCCCGCACACGCGAAGCCCCCACGCCGACGAACATCTCAACAAACTCCGAGGCTGACATATGGAAAAACGGCACGCTCGCCTCTCCAGCCACGGCTTTGGCCAGCATGGTTTTTCCGGTTCCCGGAGAACCCATCAGAAGCACGCCTTTCGGAATCCGCGCGCCGATGTCTATGAATTTTTTGGGAGAGCGCAGGAAATCAACAATCTCCACGAGTTCCTCTTTTGCCTCTTTGGCGCCGGCGACATCTTTAAACATAACGCGCTCCTTGGCGTTGTTGGGATAAATTATACGCGCGCGGGACTGCCCGAAAGTGAAAGCCTGAATGTTGGCGCGCTGGACCTGCCGCGCCGTTAGCCAGAAAAAAGCCACGATTAAAAGAAAAGGCAGAAGAAATGGCAGGCTCACCCCCAGCCAAAAAAGAATTCCGTCGGGATTTTGGACGTCAATTGCGACAGCGCGCAATTTTTCTTCCGCAACTCCGTAATTTTTAAAAGTTTCGGAAAGCGCCGCCTCGTTTTCTTTTTTGGAGCGAAGCTCGGAGTTGTCTTTTAAGGTTACGTCCAAATCCGAATCCCTGACAACAATTTTCGCGACCTCGCCTGCGTTAATTTTCCCGATCAAATCTGAAAGCGAGATTTCTTTCACCTCCTTAAACGCACCGATTAAAGAAGTGTACAAAAACGCCAAAATCATAAGTATCAAAAGCGCCCCTACGATATTTTTTGAAAGCAATTGCATAGATTTATATTTTAGTATGAAAATTATTAAAAGTCAAAGCCCCCGTCTCGTTTGAGATCGGGGGCCGAAAGCCATTGCGGCTTTTTTACTCGGATTTGGGAGCGGTGGGTTACTTAGACACTGGGACGCTCTTCTTCTTTTTCAGGAACTCACGGATGCGCGTGTTCACTCCGTCCAGCGTTCCTAACGCTTGGCAAAGCGCCACGCCCTGCTCATTAGCTCCCCAGTACCAATGGTCGCAGTACTGGCGGTGGTGGTCCGGGCAATCCTTCACAGTCCAAGAAACGGCCGCCTTGCCGAAAGATTGATGTTGCGTAGCCCATTCTTTAAGCTGTTTCTCTTGGACCAATTCCATCCACCCATCCTCCTCCACGAACCGATAAAGATGGCGAGCGAACCCGTTTTTGAGTTCTTCAACAACCTTTTCGCCGACATCTTTGCCGGCCTTAAGGCTGTCAAGCACCTCGTTGCCCTTCTTCACCAATTCTTTAAGGGCATTGTGAACCCTTTGAAATTGCAAAAGCTTCGTCGCGAAGGGATTTTTCTTGTCTGCGTCGCTGGCTTTTTGCATCATCTCTTTCAACTGCGCCGCCACGGCGCGTAGCTTCATGACCGGAGGCGTGTCCTCGAAGATGTCCTTATGTGTGTTATTCTCTGTCATCTTCTTGATGCGCGCTTCCACATTCTGAAGTTTTTCAGCGGCCGCGCGGTAAACATCTTCCCCTTTGGCGATTGCCTCCATTTGTTTGGCAACGCCTTCAACGAACGCGGCGTTTGCGTGTTCGATAGCGTCATCATCCAAGCCTTTCATTAAGGCTTCCACATCGCTCACATCCACACCACCGTTGTTAGTCATCAACGCCCCAATTTCTTCCAGACTGTTAACTTTCTTGACTTCTCTTTTCATAGCCGCTCCTTCTTGGCCTTTCGGCCTGTTTGTTGGGCGCGAAGCGCCCGCCACTGAAATAAAACATTTTTGACCGCTACACTAAAGACACACAACCCGACTCTTGATGCGTTTAAAACGCCTCCTTTCCAAGTATATATTAGGTTGTAAATCCTAGCTCATTATAGTCTAAAAAAAGTTGTTTGTCAATAGGGCTATTTTTAGGCCTATTTTATGGGTATTGACTTTTAATTTGTTTGGGTGTATAATGGAGGCAGAGTCGTATAGGCTCAAATTTAATAAGGAGGTGGCCGATGGCCATTGTGGAAAGAATAATGGTGATAGTTAGGTGGTTCAATTCCAAAAGAGGCTATGGTTTGGGCGACGGGGTTAATGGAAAAGTTTATATACTCCACTTCTCCCAAATCTCAACACATGGGTGTGGTTTTAGAGCTCTGGATCCCGGCGAAGAAGTTGAGATTACACCAGTGCCTCCGCAGGACCCCACTAAAGGACCGAGGGCGGAAAACATCAGGCGGGTCAATAGGAAACTTAAGCCTCTCACCAGTAAAGCTCCGGAATACCGTTTTGAAAAAACACGGCGCTTCCTGGAGTTGGTTGTGGGTTGGAATAACGATATCGTTTTTCCGAATCCGCTTGGCAGCTGCGATAGGGATTGCGCCTCCGGCAATGTTGAGGCATTCTACCTCGGCGCGTCGGGATACTATAGGGAGCTTCCGCCGCTCTCCGTTGAGCTTCCAAAAACTATGGTTTTCGGAAACACGGCCATAGTGGGAGTGAACGAAGATGGCGGGGTTTTGCCGAGGCGGTTTCTCTATGACTTCCGCCCTGGGCATTTTGTCCTTGCAGTTACGATGGATGACGGGAAGGTCAGCGCGAAGGCGAAGCAAATCAGTTTCCGCGCGCAAAACAGCACAAACTCCATCCACCCGCAAGACCACGGCGTCTGGGTTGTCGCGGACACCGTGTTCAAGAAGGTCTTTGAGGGCCTGCCGGACACGGAGAACGAGTATGAGCTCAAGATGGCGATAAGGGATCTGATCCCTGACCCCGAAAACTTTGAAACAAAGAGAACAAACACAAGCATGAAAGTTTTTGGGAAAGCTATCGCAAGATGCATTTCGGAGCTCAAGCCAGACCCGGTCGTAGCCCAAACCCAGTCCGCCACCGCCTAATCCAACCTCTTCCGCGAAAAAAGTGGAAAAGAAAAAAGGGGAAGCTATCATCGCTTCCCCTTTTACATTATTTGACATATTAAGTTTTTTGATATATAATGTGGCTAGGAGGGTTAAAATATGAATAAAACGCTGATTGAGGTTAGGCCAGATGGCCTAGCTTTGGCCGTTAGGGTAGGTAGCAACAAAATGGAAGCTAAAGCGAAAAGAGTGCGCGTACGCCAGCAAGAAGCTGGAGGGTTTGTCTTGGAACTCGGTGAATTGATATTTGCGCATTGTTTTGACATCACCGGGTTGCCTTATCCACTCGTCGCACATGAACTCTTTATAAACTGGATTAGGGACCATATCTCTGATTCAGCATCCAAAAGGTTCGCGGGGCCAATAGCGCAGCTTGCCCAGCAAGCTATGGCGGTTGATATCCGCTCCGCCGCCTAAGTGCCATCGGCGAGACAAAAGAAAAAAGGGGATGCCTCATCGTTCCCCTTTTTTATTTATCGCCCAATGTAGACCTGTCTGATTGATTTCGCTTGGTCAGCGCAACCACCGCCCTTAGGATGAGCGGTAAATGAAAAAATCTTTCCATCGGCCACATCGTCGTCGCTCAAGAAATGCCGCCAATTAAAATTAACGCAGTGTGCTTCTTCTGTGCAATCCTTCGGGCATTCTTTAAACTCTTCCTTATGCAGAATGCCTTGGCCTGTCTTCCAAAATCGTTCAGAATCTCTAATTTCTCCTTTGCCTTTTATCATAAAACACTCCTCTCGCTGAAATCTGACTGAATTATACTCCTTTCATTTGATTTGTCAAATAATTCTTTTTATGATTAGATAAAACCCATGGCTCAAAATATCCGGGAAATCCGCTACGGAGATAAAGATTATCCGAAAGCTCTCCGCGAAATTCCCTTTCCGCCCAAAAAAATTTCGGTCTGGTCAAAAAATGGCGAACTGCCCAAAACCAAACATTATTTGTCAGTTGTGGGCACGCGCCGGTACTCCGCCTATGGAGAAGAAATTTTAAGAAAAATAATCGCGGGCTTAGCAGGACATGATTTTACGATTGTCAGCGGAATGGCCACTGGTATTGACACCATCGCCCACAAATCCGCTTTGGAAAATAAAATACAGACGGTGGCAGTTTTGGGTTCGGGCATTTCGCCCACGGTGCTTTACCCGAAACAAAATTTAAGATTGGCGGAAGAAATTGTCTCCTCGGGCGGAGCGGTAATTTCCGAATACGATTATGATATGAAAGCGACCCTTTGGAGCTTTCCTCAAAGAAACCGGATTATCTCCGGCCTTTCGCGGGCGACGCTGGTTGTGGAAGCGCCCGAGAAAAGCGGCGCCTTGATTACGGCAAAATTCGCCTTGGACCAGAACCGTGACGTTTTGGCCATTCCGGGCTCGGCGTTTTCAACAAATTCCGCCGGAACAAACCGCCTAATCAAGCAAGGTGCGGCGTTAGTGGAGTCAGCTGAAGACGTTTTGCAAGCTTACGGAATCCACTTGGGTGTCGGACACCCAAGTGGGGTGTCCGACACCCTTGACTTGTCACCGGGAGAAAGGCAAATTTTAGACTCCATGTCGGAGCCGAGGGACATTGACTCTTTAATTAGAATGAGTAAAATGCCTTCTCATGCCGCGCAATCCATCATCGGCCTTTTGGAAATCCGTGGTATCATTAAAAAAATCGGAACTGATTATGTCAGAATCTAAAAACAAATGAAGCTCGTAATAGTTGAATCGCCGACCAAGGCCAAAACAATTTCCCGATTTCTCGGGAAAGATTTTGTTATTGAATCAAGCTACGGCCATGTGCGGGACTTGCCGAAATCCCAGTTGGGAGTGGATGTGGAAAATAATTTTACGCCGAAATACATCATTCCCTTAAAAGCCAGAAAAAACGTAAACGCCTTGAAGCAAAAAGCGGCAAAAGCCGAAAAAATAATCCTGGCAACGGATGAAGACCGCGAGGGCGAGGCTATCGCCTGGCATCTGCTTTCCGCTTTGAACCTGGAAGACAGGCCGGAAGACCATATTGAAAGAATTGTTTTTCACGAAATTACAGAGCGCGCCATAAAAGAAGCCCTCAAAAATCCGCGCGAAATTGATATGCATTTGGTGGATGCCCAACAAGCGCGGAGGATTTTGGACCGCCTGGTAGGCTATAAGCTCTCGCCGTTTTTATGGAAAAAAATACGTTCCGGACTTTCGGCTGGCCGTGTGCAATCCGTGGCCGTGCGTTTGGTTGTGGAACGCGAAAGAGAAATCCAAAAATTCGTCGCCCAAGAATATTGGTCCGTGGAAGCGGAACTCGCAAAAAAAAGCGAGGACCTGCCTGCCGGCAAGGCAGGTAAAAAATTCAAGGCCCGGCTGGTTAAAATCGGCGACAAGGCGATTGACCGACTGGCGATTAAAAACGCGAGCGAAGCGAAACAAATAACCGATGAGTTGGCGGAAGCTGAATATCGGGTTGTTGAAGTGGTAAAGAAAGAAGTCCGCCGCGCGCCTGCTCCTCCGTTTACCACATCCACGCTCCAACAGGAATCTGCCAAAAAACTGGGATTTTCGGCCAAGCAGACAATGATTTTCGCTCAACGTCTCTACGAAACCGGTTTCATCACCTATATGCGCACCGACAGCCTTAATATCGCGGCTGTTGCTTTGGCCCAGGCCCAGGAAGTTATAAAAAATAATTTCGGAAAAGAATATTGCTTGGACAAACCGCGGTTTTATCAAAATAAATCAAAAGGCGCCCAAGAAGCCCACGAAGCCGTCCGGCCGACTGATTTGTCGCGGTTGCCTGAAGGTTTGGGCAAGCTAGACGTCGGCCAGATAAAACTTTACGACTTAATTTGGAAACGCACGCTTGCCTGCCAGATGCAAGCCGCGATTTTGGACCAAACCGCCGTGGAAATATCTGCGGGCCCTAAATATATGTTTCGCGCCAACGGCCAAGTTATCAAGTTTGACGGTTTTATTAAAGTTTACACCGAAACAAAAGAGGAGGGCGAAAAAGATGACGACAGCGATTACAATGATGGATTGCTCCCGGAATTATCCGCCGGGGAAGTGTTGGACTTCATTAATTTAATCAAAGGCCAGCACTTCACAGAACCGCCGCCGCGCTACACCGACGCGTCGCTAATTAAAACGCTTGAAAGCTACGGAGTCGGACGGCCGTCCACGTATGCTCCAACATTGGCTACCATTCAAGATCGCGGCTACGTAGAAAAGGAGGATAAAAAATATAAACCCACCGAAATCGGGTTTTCAGTCAACGACATGCTGGTGGAAAATTTTCCGGAAGTGATTGATATTAATTTCACTTCTCACATTGAAGAAGAGTTTGACCAAATCGCCGAAGGAAAAATGGGCTGGGCGCCGGTGATTCAGGAATTTTACGCTCCGTTCAGCAAAAATCTGAAAGAAAAAATGGCGAGCGTGGAACAACTGACGGAAACGTCCGACACGCCCTGCCCGCATTGCGGTAAGATGATGCTTATTAAATTCGGCCGGCTGGGGAAGTTCTTAGCCTGTCCGGATCCGGAGAGCAAAGTCACACTTCCCTTGCCGGAAGAAGCCGCCAAAATTAAACAGCTTCAGGAAAAAACCTTGGGCGAGTTATGCCCCGTCTGCGGAAAACCCTTGGAAGTAAAGCGCGGCCGGTTCGGATATTTCCTCGGCTGCGTTGATTATCCGAAATGCAAAGGCATTATGAAAATTCAAAATAAAACCGGATTTAAATGCCCTGCCTGCGGAACCGGCGATGTTGTTGAAAAAAAATCCCGCGGCAGAGGTAAAATTTTTTACGCCTGCTCGCGCTTCCCAGATTGCGCTTTCCTGATGGACAAAAAACCGGAAAACCAGTCAGAACTGGATGAAGCGCTCGCGCAATGGAAATTAAAACCGCCGAAAACTCGGGGTTACAAATCAAAATTCAAAACCAAATGAACTGGGAAGATTATGAAAAACAATTGCGGGAACTGGGGTATAAAGATGATGCCGTAGACATCATTAAATCCGCGTTCGCTTACGCAGCCAAAATTCACGCCGATGAAAAGCGCGCTTCCGGCGACCCTTATATTACCCACCCTATAGCGGTGTCGTTAAACGTCGCCAAGATTAAAATGGACGCTCCGACAATCGCCGCCGCGCTTCTGCATGATGTCGTTGAAAACAAAGGAATAAAGCCGGAAGAACTAAAAAAACAATTTGGGGAAGAAATTGCTTTTTTAGTTGACGCCTTGACGAAAGCTGAAAAAGTGCAATATAGAGGAGTCGAGCGCGCGGTGGAATCTTTACGCAAGATGTTTTTGGCGCTCGCTCAAGATATACGGGTTGTCATAATCAAACTTATGGACCGCCTTCACAACATGGAGACCTTGCGATACCTTCCGCCAGAAAAACAAAAGCGCATTGCCATGGAAACCTTGGAGCTCTACGCTCCGTTAGCAGACCGGCTCGGCATTTGGGAGGTGAAAGCTAGATTGGAAGATTTGGCTTTCCCCTACGTTTATCCGGAAGAATATAAATGGCTAATGTCTCAAATTAAAAATAGGCGGGAAGAAGACGAAAAATATCTGGAAAAATTGAAGCCCACAGTTGAAGCAGAGCTTAAAAAAGAGAACGTAAGCGGCGCGCGAATCATCTGCCGAGCTAAACATTTCTACAGCATATGGAAAAAACTCATAAAACATGAGATGAATTTTGACAGGATTTTGGACTTGGTTTCAATGAGGATAATTTTGCAAAATAGCGAAGACTGTTACCGGGCGCTGGGAATAATACATAAACTTTGGAAACCCATGCCCGGAAGAATTAAAGATTATATCGCGCGTACCAAACCCAACGGCTACCGGAGCATCCACACTACGGTTTTCGGGCCCGAAGAGAAAAAGATTGATATTCAGATAAGAACCGTGGAGATGGACGAGGAAGCAGAGCACGGCATTGCCGCGCACTGGTTTTACGAAGCACAAGGTAAAAAACCAGTAACGAAAAAACTGGACGATAAAGGATTTTTCTGGGTCGGTCAACTACAGGAATGGCAAAAAGCGCATGCCAACGCGCCATCAGCCGAGGCGCTTTCTGCTTTAAAAATTGATTTTTTTAAAGATCGAATTTTTGTATTTACGCCCAAAGGCGACGTGGTTGACATGCCGGAAGGCGCAACCCCAATAGATTTCGCATACCATATTCATTCTGAAATCGGCGATCATATGTCCGGAGCAAAAGTTAACGGCAAAATGGTCTCTTTCTCGCATCCGTTAAAATCAGGCGACGCCGTTGAGATACTTGCTCAAAAAAATAAAAAGCCAACTCCAGACTGGCTAGATTTCACAAAAACTTCTTTAGCGCGTCAGCATATCCGCGCCTACTTAAAAAAGCTGGGAGCGCCCTACTCTGCTAAAAAAGAAAGAGTGAAAATGGAAGCCGTGATTACCGTTCACGACCGGGTTGGGATGCTTAAAGACTTATCGGAAATATTTGTAGAACTAGGTATAAATATCTTAGACGTGCGAATGGATTCCAAAAATAAAGCATACCCGAAATTACTTTTCTATTTTCATCCAAAAAAGGGTCTTAACACCGCGAAAATTCTCACCGCGATTAAGCGCGTCAAAAATGTAGAAGACGCGACGATTAAAGAAGTCAGATAAAGGAAGCGGGAACTGGCTCGTCTAGACCCGGCAAGGCTGGAACTATTTTTTCCGATATTGATTTAAGCTCTTCCTCTGAAAAAAACTCTATGTAAATTTTGCCTTTGGGCCCGCGCTTTTCTATATGCACCCTTGTGCCTAAAGCGTTTTCAAGGCGCTCCTGGAGTGCCCGAGTCTCCGGGTCCAAGAAAGCACGAGCCCTCTCGCGAGCGATATTCCGCGCGGCACGCTCGGCTTCGCGGACAGAAAGATTGCTTGCGAGAATACTTTGATAAAGGCCTTGCTGATCTTCCGGGTGATTAGAAAGCATGAGAAGCGGCCTTGTGTGGCCTTCGGTTATTTTACCGGAGGCAACCGCCTGCTGCATTTCCTCTGGCAAGGAGAGTAACCTTAAAGTATTGGCAACCACCTCACGGCTCTTTCCGATTTTGTCAGCAACTTCGCGCTGGAGAAGTCCGAAGTCGTCAATCAATTTTTTGAAAGCCCGTGCTTTCTCCATCGGGTTTAAATCCTCGCGCTGGAGGTTCTCCACCAAAGCAAGCTCAAGTTTCAGTTTGTCTGGCTGGGCCTCGCGGATGATTGCCGGGATTTGTGCAAGCCCCACAAGTTTAGAAGCCCTCAACCTCCTTTCACCGGCCAAAAGTTCGTATTCAACAACAGCGCCAGTCGGACCAAAATTTTCTTTTCTGGTAACGATAATCGGCTGCAAAACGCCGTACTCGCGGATAGATTCGGCGAGCTCTTTGAGGGAGTTTTCATCAAATTCCCGCCGCGGCTGCAAGGGGTTGGGCTTGATGCGTTCCAATTCTATCCAAAATACAGATTCTTTTACTTTTGTGGGCTGATTGATTTTTTCGTCCATTACGTTTAAAATAGCTGAAGCGCGAGTATTTGTAAATATGCCCGAGTGGCGGAATTGGCATACGCGTACGACTCAAAATCGTATGTCCTTACGGACTTGTGGGTTCAACTCCCACCTCGGGCAAAATTCTTTAGTAACATTTTAACTAGCCAAGCGCTTAAAATACCGATAACCGCTCCCGCTAAAACATCCGACGGCCAATGGAGGCCAGCGGCGACGCGGCTTAAACTTATTGCTAGCGCGGCGATATAAAACAAAACTCCCCACCATTTTCTGTGAAAAAACACTCCCGTCGCGAGCGCGAAAAAAAACGCGGCATGTCCAGATGGAAAAGAGCCGCCGGGTGAATGCTGAATCAGTTGGTAAACACTGCTTAAAACCTCAAACGGCCGCGGGCGGTCGTAAAAATAGCGGATGATTTCCGTAAAAATAAATCTGGATAAAATTCCTGCAGAAAAAGCTTCAATAAGCATCCAGAGCTCCTTTTTCTTATTGCGCCCAAAAATTAAAAAAAGAAATACACCGATTCCAACCACCCACGCCAAATACTCCGCTAGAAAAATTATTGTTGGGTCATAAGATAGATACATAAATTTATTTTACTTTATTTTCGCTAATTCCGCTAAATTCTTAAAAAGCATGGAGACTGTGAGCGGACCAATGCCGCCGGGGACAGGAGAAAAGAGTGATGCTTTGTCGGCAACTCTTGGATCAATGTCACCGACAATTTTGCCGCCAGCCTCCGACGTCCCGCAGTCAATCACCACCGCGTTGTCTTTCACCATATCAGCTGTAATTAAGTTGGGCTCTCCGACTCCAGAAATTATTATGTCAGCGTCTATAGTATGCACGGTGGGATCAGCGGTATTTTCGTCAATGATTGTGACAGCCGCGCCTTGGTTCATAAGCCAAACGGCAACGGGTTTTCCCACCAGTCGCCCAGCTCCGAGTACGGTAACATTTTTGCCTTTCGCATCAACATTATTTTTATCAAAAATATATTTAATCGCCCCGACAACAGGAGGTAAAATCTTGCTTCTTCCGGACGAAAATAAACCAACGCTTTTTGAAGAAAGCATATCGGGGTCTTTTTCCGGAATAATGCCTGCTTCGGCAACGGAAGTTGGATAATCACGCCAGTATTTTCTTTAATATGGACGATTTCAGCCAATTTTTCCCGCAGCTGATTTGTGGAAATAGTTTCCTGCAAATCATAAATTCTGACATCAATTCCAACCGCTTCACCGAATTTCTTTTTTTGCTCCAAAAATTTCTCCGTTACAGGATTTTTGCCAACCTTAATCACAGCCAGCCGGATTTTTTTATTTAACCCCAAAACCTCCGTTTTCAATTCGGCTTTTATTTCCTCTGCCAATTTTTTTCCGTCAATGATTGGCATGATTTTAGTACGTGCTACTGGTGCGGCGGCAAATTTCCTTGATTTCAATTAATCGCAAGTTGATAGAAACAAAATAAATGATGCGGTAATTCCCTACGCGTCTGCGCCAAGTATTTTCTCCATGATCAGTTTTTGCAATGTCTCCCTGCCACGGATCCGCCTCAAATTCGCGCAATACTTTTAAAATGCGGCCACAATCATTTTGAGGAAATCGCTTAATTTGTCTTTTTACGCGATTTGGCACGTGAACTCGCCAGCTCATATTCAAGTTGATCTAAAGTTACGTAATCTCCTTTGATTAACTCTTTATCGCTCATGGCTATGGCGCGTTTTTCCGAAGTGGTAAGTTTTTCCACTTGTATCAATTTTGGCTGCCTACGCACCAATGTTTCATACTCCTTTTTGGGTATTAACACAAACTCTCCCTTTTTTGGAACTGTGATTATATTGTTCATATAAATACTATATCATACCCGACAAAAAATTCAAAATATTGCGATTTATATCCCATTATTGGCTATGTCAATAATAAAATTGTCTAGTTGACGAGGTGTTAGATTAACTCTTAATTCGTCTCTGATTTTATCTTGTAAATTTAAACATTTCCTAACAAATATTGAATAGGTTTTATCAACGCCATTAGCATTTTCTTTAGGAACTCTATCAACGAATTTTCCTAACGTGCCGGAAGCCCGATTATCGTAAATAAAAAATAAGTTAGGCTTATGAAAATGAAGATATTTTGAACTCAAAGATCGTTTGTTTTGGCCAGTTAAATCAAAAAGTGTTTTTAACAAATTATTATGCGTTTGTAAAATTTTTAAGATATTTTGTTCATTTATACCTTTTCCGCTATCCAGCGCTGAAAGCCACTTATCTATATTTGACGCACGAATTGCGGGCATTACTTTTTTAATATAAAAATTGTCTGAAACTTCATTCTTCTCTTTATTTCTTCTTCTTTCTACGGAAGCGGCATAAGCTCTGCCTATCAACCAAATTTTTCCAATTATCACAGATTCCTCTTTGTGTCCGGGATAATTTTCACACATTTTATATAAGATATTATTTCCAAAATCCCCCAGATTTTGCCTCGCGGCTTTTTCTATCCTATTTTTATAATTCTTGATATCAAGCATCTTAGTTAATTACTATCTCGTTAAAATTTTATCTATTTTTTCCGCAATCTTCATCATATCTTTTTCCTTCATCCCAGCCGTGGTAACAGCCACGGTTCCGATGCGGATGCCGGAGGGGTCAAAGGGCGAGCGGGCATCGTAAGGAATAGTATTTTTATTCACTATGATTTTTTCGGCTTCCAAAAGCTCCTGCGCCGTTTTTCCGGAGAGATCTCGTGTCCATGTATCCACCAAAAATAAATGTGAATCCGTGCCGCCAGAAATTATCCGCCAGCCATATTGATGAAGCTCTTTTGCCAAAACTTTGGCATTTTTAATGACCTGTCTTGCATATTTTTTGAAATTCGGGCTCATGGCCTCTTTAAGGCATACTGCAACCGCCGCAATCTGATTTATATGCGGTCCACCTTGAAGTCCGGGGAAAACCGCTTTATCAACGGCAGCTGAAAATTCTTTTTTAGAAAATATCATCGCGGCGCGCGGACCGCGCAAATTTCCGCAATTTTTTAAAATCAATAACTCGCGAATAAGCGGTAAATCCGGCCACTATCATTTTTGGTTTCTCGCGGCGGGCAATTTTGCGAATTTCATCGTAATCCAAAAGTTCCGTTTTTTTGCTTACTCCAAAATGAACCCAATTCCAAAGTTTTCCAGTCGCGCTAACTTTATGTCCATGCGTTAGATGCCCGCCCATTGAAAGAGACATCCCCATAATTTTTTGTCCAATAGGCACAAGCGCGAGGTAAACTGCCAAATTCGCAGGAGAACCGGAGTAGGGCTGGACATTAACGCTCCATTTTTTGCGATCCGCCAGCTGGCGGATAAAAAGTTTTAGCGCCCGCTCTTTGGCCAAATTTTCAATTTTATCTACAACTTCGTTGCCACCATAGTAGCGCTTCCCCGGATAACCTTCGGCATATTTATTTGTAAAAACAGAGCCGAGCGCTTTTAAAATGTCTTGAGACGTATAATTTTCAGACGCGATTAAATTAATCACGCCGCGCTGCCGCTTTTCCTCCAATTGTATAAGTCGCTCAATTTCCTTATCTTTCATTTAACTATTCTACTCCACTGTTACGGATTTAGCTAAATTGCGCGGCTTGTCCACGTCCAATCCCAAAAGATTCGCGGTATGATAGGCGAAGAGTTGCAAAGGGATAATCGATAAAATGGGAGCGAGCATTTCAAGGGTTTGCGGAATAAAAATTACGTCATCCACCAGTTTTAGAATTCTATCGTCCCCCTCAGTGGCTACTGCCAAAATTTTTCCCGAGCGCGCTTTAATTTCTTCAATATTAGAAATTATTTTTTCATAAACCATATCTTTGGTAGCCAAAACAATGGTAGGAAAGTTTTCGTCAATCAAAGCAATCGGCCCATGCTTCATCTCGCCGGAAGCGTAGCCTTCGGCGTGCCTATAGGAAATTTCTTTAAGCTTAAGCGCGCCTTCCAAGGCCACCGGAAATTGGTATTTCCTCCCCAAATAAAGAAAATTTTTGTGCTTTAAATATTTTTTGGCCAGCTTTTTTATTTCCTCGTCTTTTTTTAGAATCCACTCCATCTTGGCCGGAAGCCCTTTAAGCTCTTTCACAAATTTTTCTCCCAAATTAAGCGGAATTTTGCTTCTTTGCCTTCCTAAAAAAAGGGCTACAAGCATTAAAGCCCCCAGCTGGGAAATAAACGCCTTGGTTGAGGCCACACCAATTTCCGGACCGGCGTGGTTATAAATGCCCGCGTCGGATTCCCGAGCGATTGTAGACCCCACGGCATTTACAATTCCCAAAGTAAGAGCCCCGTGTTTTTTTGCTTCTCTTAGAGCCTCCAGAGTGTCGGCTGTTTCGCCTGATTGGGAAATTAAAATCACGGCCGCACTTTCATCCACCACCGGATTAGAATATCTGAATTCCGAAGCGTATTCCGCCGAAGCAGGTACCTTAGCAATCTCTTCAAAATAATATTTGCCGATAAGCCCGGCGTAATAAGAAGTGCCGCAGGCGGTGATTAAAATTCTTTTGACATTTAAAAGTTTATCGCGAACGCTCTCCAGCCCGCCCAATTTGGAAACGCCGTCCTTCTCCAAAAGCCTGCCCCGCAGCACGTTTTCCAAAGCAGCGGGGCCCTCAAAAATTTCTTTTTTCATAAAATGCGCAAACCCGCCTTTTTGCGCCGCGCTTATATCCCAATTAATAGTGTCTACAGGTTTTTCCAAAGTTTTTTTGGAAAGATTGAAAATTTTTAGACCTTGAGGAGTAAGTAGGGCCATTTCATTATCGTGCAAATAGATGACGTTTTTAGTGTGCTCTACAATCGCCGCCGCGTCTGAAGCCGCTAAATATTCCCCATCCCCTAAACCCAAAATAAGAGGAGAGCCGCGACGTGCCGCTACGATTTTTTGAGGATCGTCTTTTGAAATTACCGCGAGCCCAAATGTCCCAACCACATGCCGCAGAGCATCCAAAACCGCGTCTTCCAAAGCAATCGGTCCGCTAGTAGCCAAAAAGGGGCGTTCAATTAAATGCGCCAAAACCTCGGTGTCGGTATCCGATTTAAAGACATGCCCTTCTCTGGTAAGCGCCTCGCGAATCTCCAAATAATTTTCCACAATCCCGTTATGAACAACATATATTTTTTGGGCGCAATCGGCATGAGGATGCGCGTTGCGGTCGGATGGCTTGCCGTGAGTAGCCCATCTGGTGTGGGCAATGGCTAAATTACCTTGCCAAGGTTTATTAGATATTTTTTTCTCCAATGCGGCCACCCGCCCGGCGGTTTTTTCAAATTTAATTTCCTCGCCGTCCCAAAGCACCACTCCCGCCGAATCATATCCGCGGTATTCCAAACGTTTTAAGCCCTCCAATACTATTGGCAAAGCGTTTCTTTTTCCAACATATCCCACGATTCCGCACATATTATAATTGTAGAACAAAAAAGGCCGGGCGGATGTTACTCCCGGCCAGCAAGCGGTAAACTTTTACGTTATCATTTCTCTGGCGTAACTTAAGAAAATTCTTTTTACTGCCGCGGCCTCAAATTTGTTAAGATGCGACGGCCGTTCAATGAATTTTTCGAGCGGTTCAGAACACAATGGCGAGTATCTCCCAGCCAGCTCGGCTAAGATTTCTGTATCCTTGATAAGTTTTACAAACTGCGTTCTGGTGAAGTTCTTAGCGCTAGAAAATGCTCGTGTCAATTCGTCGGCGCGGCGATGAATCCTGTGCTCCATCTTTTCAGACATAACTTTTTCCTCCTTATAGAACAAGACTAATCAGCCGTTTAGGGATAAATATAATCCTTCGCGGCTTTTTGTTTTCTAACGCAAGTTTAACTTTTTCTCGTTCCAATGTCAAATGAGTCGCTTCAGCTTCCAAAATGTCAGCAGGCACCTCAAATTTATCGCGCACCTTGCCATTGATCTGTACTATAAGCTCAAAAGTTGTTTCCTCAATAAGTTTCGGGTTGTATTCTGGCCATAGCTCAAAATGAATAGAGTTTTTATTGCCAAGTTTTGACCAAAGTTCTTCGGCAAGATGCGGAGCAAAAGGAGCGAGGAGTTTTAGAAATACGCTGAAATTTTCAGAGGAAACTCCGGCTTTTTCCATTTCATTTAAAAGCATCATTAATGCGGAAATGGCGGTGTTAAAATGAAATTCCTCAATATCGTCTCCAACTTTATTTATAGTTTTATTTAATAAGCGGGCGGAATCGCCTCGCGGTAAAACACTCGGTGTTGAATCCTCAAAAACACCGAGTGTTGAAGAACGAGGCGAAGCAATTTTCCAAACTCTATCCAAAAATCTGCGGATCCCCAAAATCGCTTGTGGGTTCCAAGGATATGAGCCGACTTCGTTATATGGGCCGATGAACGCCAAATACATCCGCACGGTGTCCGCGCCGAATTTGGCGACATATTCGTCTGGATCAACAACGTTGCCTTTGGATTTAGACATCTTCTGCCCATCCGGCCCTAAGATAATACCGCGGTTCCTTCTTTCTTTATATGGTTCATCGCCAAGTTCTTTCGGGATAAGCCCCAAATCAAACATTGCCTTAAACCAAAAACGGGAATAGAGGAGGTGCATGGTTGTGTGCTCCGCGCCCCCAGAATACAAATCAACCGGCATCCAAGTTTTCATTTTTGCTGAAGAAGCGAACTCTTTTTTATTTATCGGATCGCAATATCTCAAAAAATACCATGAAGAATCAACGAAAGTGTCCAGCGTGTCTGTCTCGCGCTCTGCCTCTCCTCCGCATTTCGGGCATTTAACTTTTAACCATTTTCCGGCTTTGGCTAACGGAGATTTCCCGTCATCATACGGTTTATAATCTTTTATTTCGGGTAAAAGCACCGGCAAATCTTTTTCAGGCGCTGCCGCTGCACCGTCTTTCGTGCAATGAATTATCGGAATCGGCGCTCCCCAATAGCGCTGCCGAGAAACAACCCAATCGCGAAGCCGATATTGAATCGCCTTTTTGCCGCTGACAAATTTTATTATTTTCCACTTAGCATTTTCAGAATCCATGCCGTCGAATTTTCCGGAATTAACTAATATTCCTTTTCCAGTATGAACCGTGGGTTCTGGATACAATTTATTGGTGGTATCTATGCCAGCCATAACCAACCAATTCACTCCCCGTTTAAGAAATCTAATCCAATGCGTGTAGTCGCTGTCCTTATTACGCTCTTCCCAATAGGAAATCGCCTCCTCGGGGTCCAACCAGAGTATTTTGTAGTCCTCATGATCTTCCTGAGCAATCTTTCCCAACTTATCACTCCCAAGTACCAATAATAAACACGTTGCTCGCGCAAGACGCGGAACTTTTTTCTTATAGTTGAAGTAATGAACAAGCGCCTCATCCAGTAGTTCTTCACTAACAAAATCATGTAAACCACTCTCTTCCTCAATCTCCCTTTTGATTCCTCTCGTCAGGTCTTCGTTTCCAACGCCACCCCCAAAAAGATCCAAGATTCCTTCCGGGGTTTTACCAAAAGCATACTTCTGTTTCTGGTGATCGAAAATAACGGCGCATCCACCATCACGACGTTCTTCTCGCTCACGTTTACTGCCACTTTCCCAAGCAATAACGTGCTTTACTGGCAATTTAAATTTCTTGGCAAACCCAAAGTCGCGCTCATCGTGCGCGGGGACAGCCATAATCGCGCCGGTTCCGTATCCGCTAAAAACATAATCGGCAACCCAAACAGAGATTTCTTCATTGTTGGCCGGATTTATCGCTTTTATGCTTTTTAATTCAATTCCGGTTTTTTCTTTTTCTTCTTTTTGCCGCTGGAGTTGCGTTTTTTTCTTTGCCTGATTGATGTATTTTTCTACTTCTTTGTAATTTGTTACTTGTGATTTGTGATTTTCTATAAAAGGATGTTCTGGCGCCAAAACCATATAAGTCGCCCCGAAAAGCGTATCAGGCCGAGTTGTAAAAATTTTTATTTTTGATTTATTATCTTTAATTTCAAATTCTATTTCCGCGCCCTCTGATTTCCCTATCCAATTTCGTTGAGCTTCTTTTATTTCGTCTTTCCAGTTTAATTTTTCTAGACCTTCTAAAAGTTTCTCCGCATAGTCAGTAATTTTGAGCATCCATTGCTTCATATTTTTCTGGATAACTTCAGTGCCGCATCTTTCACAATGACCTCCCACCACTTGTTCATTGGCCAAAACAGTTTTATCTTTAGGACACCAATTTACCGGCGTTTCTGCTTGGTATGCCAACCCTTTTTCAAAAAATTTAAGAAAAATCCACTGGGTCCATTTGTAATATTCTGGGTCGGCGGTAATAACCTCTCTAGACCAGTCAAAAGACGCGCCAATGGACTTGATTTGCTTCCGCATGTAATCCATATTTTCATAAGTCCATTTTTTGGGGCTCAACCCTCGCTGAATCGCGGCGTTTTCCGCAGGCAATCCGAAAGCGTCAAAACCAATCGGGAACAAAACATTTTTTCCTTCCATTCTTTTCTTTCGCGTAAAAATATCCGGCACGGAAAAAGCGTACCAATGGCCGGTGTGGAGATTTCCGGAAGGATATGGAAATTCAACTAAAGCATAAAAATTATCTTTGCTTTTTTGCTCGTCGGGCGTTTTATAAATCTCCGATTTCTCCCACTCCTTCTGCCATTTCTTCTCTATTTTTTTATGGTCATAGGAAGCCATATTGGTCATTATACCTATTTTTTAGCTCAATCCAAAAATTTTGATTGCGTTTTTGGTGGTAATTTCCGCGATTTCATCAAAATCTTTGCCTAAAATTTTGGAGATTTTTTTGGCGACCTCTTCAATATACGAAGGCTCGTTGCGCTTGCCGCGGTGTGGAATCGGCGCGACATAAGGCGCGTCTGTCTCCAGCAAAATGTGGTCTAGCGGAATAAATTTGATTAATTTTTCATATTCTCTGGCAAATGTGATTACTCCGCCGAAAGAAAACGAAAATCCCAAATCCATAAGCTTTTGGGCGTCTTCAATTGTGCCGGAGAAAAAGTGGCAAATGCCGGGGGAGATTGACCTTCCTCCAAAATTTTCTTTGAGTATCGTAATTAAATCAACAAAGGCCTCGCGGCAATGAATCATAAGGGGTTTTTTAACTTCGCGAGCGAGCAAGATATGTTTTATAAAAATCTCTTTTTGTTTTTCTTTTGTTTTCGGCGTTAGCCGAAAATAATCCAGTCCGCACTCGCCTATCGCCACGATTTTAAAGTTTTCCGCCAACTTTCTATAAAAATCATAATCAAATTCATCGTTGATATCTGTCGGATGAAGCCCAACTGTCGCAAAAACCCCAGATTTATATCTGTGAGCCAAATCAACTGCCGCCTCGGACACGTGCTGGTCTGTGCCGACATTAATCATCCAAACCCCGGCACCCAGCGCGCGACGGATCACCGCATCTCTGTCATTTTCAAACTCCGCAAATTGCGCGTGAGTGTGAACATCTACTAATCTCGGTTTCATTATTTAATTCTTGAAAAAAGATGCGGGATTTCTTTCGCTGAAAATTTTGTCCATGGCTCGCGAGAATCCTCGGCCACTCCCACAGCCGATAAAATTTTGTCGGCCGTTTCAGGCATAAACGGCTTTATCATCCATGCAGAGGACGCTAAAGAATACGCCAGATGCCATAAAAGAATTTTGGCTTCCTCCGGCTTGGATTTTACCATTTTATAAACTTTATAGCTCTCAATATATTCGTCCAACCTTCCCAAAAAAATCCAGACATTTTTTATAGCGGAAGATATGTCATAAGAATCCATCGCCTTTTGATAAGCCGGCCAAAGCGCGCTGTCCGCTAAAAACATTGGTGAAGTTTCCTCAAAAGACCAGGATTTTCCCTCGCCCAATAAGAAATTAAAACTTTTTTTAATGGGATATCTGGCTAAAGTGGCTTCCTCTGGCCGGGGAATGACGCCTAAAACGGACATCATCTTTGCCATGCGGCTTAAAAGATTTCCCAAGCCGTTTACCAAAAGTCCGTCGTAGATATCGCTGAAATGCTTATCCGAGTAATCACTGTCGCCGAAAGTTGAAACTTCGTGCGCCAGATAAAATCTAACAGCCTCCGCTCCGTATTTTTCCAAAAGTGGAAAAGGATCGGCAACATTTCCCAACGACTTAGACATTTTTTCTCCTTTCATATTAATAAATCCGTGCACGAAAATAGTTTTAGGGAGCGGCAGCCTCGCGGACATCAGCATCGCCGGCCAGAAAATCGTGTGGAATTTCATTATATCCTTGCCGACTACATGCATATCGGCCGGCCAGTATTTTTTGAATTGTTTTTCATCAGACGAACCGAATCCCAGCGCGGTAATATAATTGGCAAGGGCGTCCGGCCAAACATACATGGTTTGCGTAGTATCTCCTGGAACAGGCACGCCCCAAGAAATATCCTTGGATGGACGAGAGAAACTGATGTCGCCAATCTCTTCCAGCATATTTAAGGTTTCCATTTTTCTGGAAGCCGGCAGAATCTGAAACCCACCGGATTCTATTATTTTTTTTAAACCACCCTTATATTTCGTGAGTTTAAAAAAATAATTTTCTTCCTCCACCGATTCCGGCGGTTTTTTGTGTATTTCGCAAAGCCCGTTTTTTAAGTCTTTTTCAGTAATAAAAGCTTCGTGGCCCACGCAATAAAGCCCTCTATAAAAGCTTTTATAGATATCTCCGGCTTCGGCAAGTTTGCTCCACAAAAGTTGCGCACCCGGCCAATGCCGCTTTTGGTCGGAAGTTCGAATAAAATCATCGTTGGAAATATTTAATTTTTTAAGAAGATCCTGAAAAATGTTTACTTTTTCGCCAATAAATTCCTTGGGCGTTTTTTTCTCCGCTTGGGCCGCGCGGGCAATTTTGGCGCCGTGCTCGTCAGCGCCCGTCAAAAAAATTGTGTTTTTTCCCAAAAGCCGGCTGTGCCTCGCCAAAACATCTGCTTGTAAGTATTCCAGAGCATGCCCCAAATGAGGCGGGGCGTTAAGATACGGAATGGAAGTTGTTATATAAAATTTTTCTTTCGCCATTTCATTTCTTAAAAGCAACGCGTTTGGCGGAAACATCATTCAAAAACTCAACCAAAACGGCGGCTATCGGCACAGAAAGAATTATGCCGTAAAATCCGCCCAAAGTTCCGCCGATCACCAGAGAAATTACAACCAGCAAAGGAGGTACGCCGATGGTTTTTTTTACCACCAATGGATAAATCAAATGATTTTCAAACTGCTGGACGATTACAAAAAGCCCCAGAACCATAAGTCCGGAAACAGGCGATTGGATAAAAGCTATAGCAACTGCCGGAATAGCTGCCATCACCGGACCGAAAACCGGGATGATTTCAAAAATCGCCGCCAATATGGCCAAGGAAATCGCGTATTTGACGTTTAAAATCGTAAGTCCCAAAAACACCATGACTCCGACCAAAATGCCAAGTAAAATCTGCCCCTGAAACCAGCGCCCGATTTTTCTTTGGGATCTCTGCCAAAGGTTTAAAATATATTCTTCGTTTTCCAAAGGAGTTACAATGCGCAAAAAATTTTCTATGCCGTGCTCCTGCACAGACAAATAAAACGAGATTACTATAAGCAAAACCAGCGATAAAATCCCGCCGAACAAAGCCGCCCCAGCTGAAAAAAGCTCCGGAGTCAGCTCAACAAGATATTTTTCAAAAGAAATGGCCGCGTCTGCTATAAATTTGCTGAATTCCGTCGGGATTTCCGGGAAAAGCAGAAAAAACGATCCGCGCGGGCCAACGGCGCCCTCTATATATGTAGGGAGAGCGGAGAGAAATTCCAAAATATCGCCAAAGAGTGGCGGAACGATTAAATAAAACACCAACGCGAATGTCACAAATGCCGCCAAGAACATAAAAATAACGGAAAGCACGCGGGGAATTTTGTATTTAGCGAAAAAATGGTTCGCGGGTTCAATGGCCGAGGCAATAACAATAGAAAGCAACATCACCGCCACAAAATCGCGGAGTTCCCAAAGTGCCCAAATGAGGAGCGCCAAAAGCACAGCTTTGAGCATTGTCCAGAAAGAAATCTCTATAAATTGTTCGCGGTTAGGCATAATTAAATTTGGGCCAACATTGTCTCGTAAACTTGGCCGTCTTCGTGCGGGCCGATAGCCGCCAAGTTGATTTTCTCCGGCCTGAAGATGTCCCTGGCTACCTTTATGATATCACTTCTTTTGACGGCTTCAATTTTTCTTAAAATGTCTTCGGGGGTCATAATTTTTTTATAAAAAAGCTCCTGCGAGGATAAAAATGTGGCAACCTCATCGGTTGTTTCAAAAGCCAGAGTCATGGAGCCGCGGATGTATTCCTTGGCAAAATTAATTTCTTTCTCCGACACGCCTTTAATCCGAAGATACCGCATAATTTCAACAATTTTTTTTACGACTTTAGGCAAATTTTCATGAGCCACTCCGGCGGTAGTCAAAAGATATCCGGAATCGGTATATTCTTCGGCAGAGGCGCCTACATAATAAGCCAATCCGCGTTTCTCTCTTATTTCTCTCCAGAGATAACTTGACCAGGTACCGCCTAAGATAGTAGCCAAAACCTGAAGCGCGTATCGCCTCTCATCATACATCGGATAGGCGCGCACTCCCAGCCTAAGATGGGTTTGGTCCAAATCCTTTTTCTTAAATTTAACTCTGGGATTTGTTTGGCGTTCTTTTACTTTTAGTTTCGCGATTTTTCTGCCGTCCGGCATATTTTTAAAAGCCCGTTCAACTTTCAAAAAAGCGACTTCGGGGTCAATATTTCCGGCAACCGCGACCACAGCGTTGGAAGCGAGATAATGGCTATTTTTATATTTTAAAATATTATCGCGTTTTATGTTACTAACCGTTTCCGGCGTCCCGGCAGTATCCCAGCCAGCCGGTTGGTCGCCGTACATTAAATCTTCAAAAAGATCATAGGCTTGGCGCTGTGGGTTATCTTCATACATAGCGATCTCCTGCAAAATCACCCCTCTTTCTTTTTCAATTTCTTCTTTTTTAAAAAGCGGTTCCAATAGAATATCTGAAACAACGTCTAACCCGACATCAAAATACTTAGCAGCCGCCTTCACATAATAACCGGTGTATTCTTTGGAAGTAAAAGCATTTTTCTGGGCTCCAATTCTATCCAGCTCCCGGGCAATTTGGTTCGGCCTCGGGCGCGATTTCGTCCCTTTAAAAAACAAGTGTTCTAAAAAGTGCGAAATGCCGTTGTTTTTTTTAATTTCGTATTTGGAGCCCGTGCCGAAAAGCGCCCACAAAGTCGCCGCCTGGGTGTCGTTCATCGGCGCCACTACGCACCGGAGCCCATTCTTAAAAGTTCGTTTCTCGAATTTCATTCTTAAATTCTAACACAATTATTATGAAAAGCCAAGCTGGAGTTCATAGAGCTTGTGGTAAATGCCGTCCGGCTTTTTTATCAGCTCGTCATGCGTTCCGCGCTCGGCAATTATGCATTGGTCCAAAACAAAAATTTCGTCAACTTCGCGCACCGTGCTTAAGCGATGGGCAATAATAAAAGTCGTCCGCCCCCGCATTAATTCACGAAAAGATTCCTGGATATAACGTTCTGATTTGGCGTCCAAAGCCGAAGTCGGCTCGTCTAAAATTAAAATTTTGGGGTTCCTCAAAAACGCCCGTGCCAAAGCAACACGCTGTTTTTGCCCCATGGAAAGCTTAATACCGCGCTCCCCCACCATCTGGTCATATTTCTTGGGAAAATTTTCAATAAACTCATCGGCGTGCGCAAGCTTGGCCGCGTTTTGTATTTTTTTGTCGGAGGCTCCAAAGCTTCCGTAGCGGATATTGTTTTTCACCGTATCATTAAAAAGCAAAATCTCCTGCGGAACCACGGCGATCTGCGAGCGCAAAAATTTAAGGTCAAAATTTTTCACATCATGCCCATCAATCAATATTTTCCCGGAAGTCGGCTTATAGTAATAAGAAATTAAATCTATCAAAGTGCTTTTGCCGACGCCGGATTCTCCAACCAAGGCCGCGCTCTCGCCAGGAAAAACTTTAAAAGAGATGCTCTGTAATATTTCGCCCTGTTTGTTATTGTAAGAAAAGCTTACATTCTGAAACTCTACGCTACCACCAACTTTTTCTAAGATTATTGCGTTTTGCGGAGTATATGGTTCAGCGGGCAAATTTAAAATTTTCTCAGCGCGCTCCAGCGCCACAATCCCATTTTGAATCGTTTTCCAGTTGTTTCCCAAGACAACAAAGGGGCCGAAAAACATCGCGGCGTAGCCATTAAACATAACTAATTGGCCGATGGTCATCTGGCCACGCTGTATGAAAGTTACGGAAAATAAAAAAATAGACAATTGCACTAAAATGACAAGAATTCTTTGTGAAATATCGAGCATGCTCCATAATTTTTCCATGTTAAACCAGATGCCATACGCTCGGATAAAAAAATTTCTATACATTTTTTTCTTTTCATAGCTCTCGGCCGTGGCCTGTTTTACGGACTGCACATTTAAAACTGCGTCGTACGCGTCTCCGTAAGCAATATTGTAGGCGCGGTGCATTTTAAGGGACATCTCCGCGATCCGTGGGGCGGTTTTGGTTAAAATAAAGCAGTATACTAAAACTCCCGCTATCAAAGCAAGTGCTAATACGGGCTTAATATAAAAAGCGAAAGCTAGAGCAAAAATAATGCTCAAGAACCGCGGCGCCAAATTAATTAGCACATCGCTGATAAGGCTGTTCAACCAATTGGAAGCGCGGGAAATTCTATTGGCAATCTCGCCCATTTTGTGCGTTTTATGAAAAGACAGTGGAAGCTCCAAAAGTTTTCCGTGCCCAAACGCCAAATATTCGCTTTCTGAAATTCCTTGCAGTTTATTATTTAACAACTTAGATCTCCAATCTATTGTGTCGCCCAATATTCTCACCAAAACCCATGCGCCAATAAAATAAAAAACTACTGATGTTGTTATATTGTCTACTATTTTTCCGGCCAAATACGGCACGCTTGCGTCGGCAACCGCGGAGATTATGCTAAAAGCGCCCAAAACAAAAACGGCCTCTTTGTGGGGCTTTAAGTATTTCAGGATGATACGCCACCCTGCGATCAAATTTTCCCTCTTCCATTTCGCCACGATTTAATTTAACATATTTTTAAAAAAACAAAAAGGCTCATCTCTTCGCGAAACGAGCCGATTTAATTCTTCTGCCATAAGCGATGATGATCTGATATCTTCTGGCTATCTTTTTTAATTTGCGATAAATCTCGTCACTCAGCCTAACTTGAAGATTCTTCATGCGTAACCTCCCGAGTTCTATTTTCTAACTCATGCTAACATCTTTTTAAAATATTCGTCAAGTGCTTCGATTTTGTGCCGCTTCTGTTTTCCAGTGTCACGGTCGCGGATGGTGACGGTGTTGTCTTCCAGCGTCTGGTAATCAATTGTCACGCACCAAGGCGTGCCGATTTCATCCTGCCTTCTGTAGCGCTTGCCAATGTTGCCGTTGTCGTCCCAGACAATCATAAAACTTGAAATATGAAGCATAGAAAGCTTGAGGCTTTTATAAACCTCGCGGGCTTTGGCAACAATATTTTCTTTATTTGAAACCAGCGGAAATACCGCGACTTTTATTGGCGCAATCCTCGGCGCAAATCTGAGCACCACGCGTTTCTCACCGTTCATTTCGTCCTCATAATAAGCGCCGACAAGAAGCATGAGAATTGTGCGATCGACACCGACTGACGTTTCAACAACATGCGGAATATATCGTTCTTTTGTTTTCTCGTCATAGAACGACATATCTACGCCCGAAAATTTTTGGTGTTGCGTCAAATCATAATCGCCCCGGTAGTGCACTCCTTCAAGCTCGCCCCAACCGAAAGGATATTCATACTCGATATCCCACGCGTCTTTGGCATAGAAAACGAGGTGCTCGTGCTGTTTCCAGCGCAATTTTTCTTTTTTCACACCGAGAATATCGTAATAATTCATGCGCTCCTCTTTCCATGTTTCATATGCGGCTGGCGCATCCTTCGGGCGCACAAAATATTGCATTTCCATTTGTTCAAATTCGCGTTGGCGGAACAAAAATTGCCGCGGACTGATTTCATTTCTGAATACTTTTCCCACCTGCGCAATCCCAAATGGAACAGAATAGAATCCAGTTTCGAGCACGTTTTTATAATTAATGAAAATTCCCTGCGCCGTCTCACCGCGCAGATATACGAGCTGGTCTCCTTGTTCAAACGCGCCCAGGGTTGAAGTTGCGAGAAGGCTTTTTGCCGAAACTTGTCCGAAATCTTTTTTGCCGCACATCGGACAAATAAGTTTTTTCCGATTGGCGTCAAAAAGTTTATTGATTTCCGGATCGCTCATTTTTTCATCCGCTTGTATACCGATGGCTTCCAATAACTGATCGGCGCGGTGCTTCGTATGACAAGCATTACAGACAACGAGCGGGTCGGAAAATCCGGAAACATGGCCAGACGCTTCCCACACTCTCGGAGCTGTAAAAATGCTTGAATCCAAAAAGGCGATGTTATCGTGCTGGCGCATCGCCCCCATCCAGATGTCTACTACATTTCGATGCATAGCAACACCTAACGGCCCGTAATCATATGTTCCGGCAAAGCCGCCGTAAATCTCCGAGCCCTGAAACACAAACCCGCGACGTTTCGCCAAGCTTATTATTTTTTCCATTTGATTTTCCATTTTAATTTCTTACTCTACTACTTTTTTCTGGCTAAATCCAATATTCGGGTCGTCCGACAAGTCTGTGGAAATTTGGTCGTCGCTGGAATTTAAAATTTGGTCGGTGTAAGTATCGCGGCCTGAAACCTCCGTGGCGTTTAAAATAACCGGCGCCGTGTCCAATTGATTCTGGGAAGGCGTAAGCCCAATCTGAAAAGCCACCTGTATAGCGGGACGCAGAAAACCGATTCCGGCGGAAATTCTTCCTGCTCTCCAGATAACTTCATTGCTGGCTTTATCAAAAGAAATATCGGCATCCGCCGGCATAATCGCATTTTTAAAATTAATATACGGCGGCAGAGAAGATTTCACAACAACATTATCTATGTCGTTTGACATATTGGCCAGCGACCAGAAAACTGTGTAAGTTGTTTCTTCCCCCACCTTGGGCGGCAATGGGCCGCTATTGGAAATGATGGAATTCGTATAAAGCGCCCGAGCCGACACCTGCAGCTTGGAAGACATTTTAATTTCCAGCGCCACCGACCCGGACACGTCCGAACCCGCAAATCCAGCTACTTCCCCGCCCGGCTTAAACACGACGTTTAATTTTATTGACGGGCGCCGAGACTCGCTTGAAAGCGGCATATTATTTTTTACTCCGATCGAAAAAGTTACCCGATCCTCCGCGTCAGGAGCCAGCACTTTAAACTCGTTGTGGGTAGAAGAGTTCCATAAAATACTTCCGGACGACTCGCTGTATGACCCTCCAACCACTCTGATGGAGCCGAGGTCTGCTGCGCCGTTCGCGCTTTCTATTTTTGCTTCCAGGCTCGCGTTTTTAACCTCGGTTGGCAAATTATTTTTTAATCTTATCTCGAAAGAAAGCGTGTCGCCAGGAAAAGTGGTATATTTCTTCTGGCCATTCACTAAAATATCTACGGCCAAAAACGGCGCGTGCAATATAGCCGGCTCCATAGTTTCGTCGTAAGCCAAAAAAGAATTATCGGTTTCATTAAAAATTCCCAAAGCAGCTTTAAAAACTTTTGATTCAAGGTTAACGCCTCTAACAATGCCTTTTATTTTTATGGACCCGGTTTGGGACGGTTTCAAATCTCCTATCGGCCAAATATTTTTGTTTTGCGGGGATACCGCCGGAGCTGCGGAAATATATTCAAAACCATCCGGAAAAGTGAGCATCAGCGAAAGCTCGGGAACAACTTCGGTTGCCTGCGAACCGTAATCTATTTCTATTTCAACCTGCTGGCCTATACGTAGATCCCCCGGCATCTTGAATGAAACAGTAACCGGCGCACTGGCGACGGAAAATTTAAAAGACGCGTCAGCGGCGAAAACAGCGTTTCCTCCGGACGGGCGATATTCCAGAACTGCCGAAACTTCTTTGGAGGCGCCCCTGCCGCCAAAAACAAAGGAATCAAAATTTTCCAAGGCGCTCTCGCCCGGGAGAATTCTCCCCAAAGAGCGTCGCTCCCTGAAAACCCCTTCGGGCTTGGCGCCGCTCATTGGTATAGCTCCGTCCGGGAAATTAAAAACCAAAGCAGCGTTTTCTAAAGCATCGCTATTATTGTTGGTTATTTTTACCTGCCAGGTTATCCGATCACCGCTTTTTATTTCCTTGGCCCCCTCAATTTTCAACTCAACTTTTTGCGATTTAAAAATTGTTGGCGAACCAAAAATAAAAAATAGGAAACCCAAAAGAACCAAAATAAAAACCAGAACCAGCGCCCACAAAAACCATCTGCTACGGCTGACTTCCATTACTGTTTCGTGCCAAAAAAAGGTCTTCGCCCTTTTCGGACGGGCAAGCTCAGGAGAAATCATACGTTCGCCAAACACTTCTTTTTCTTTATAAAGGCGCTTTTTTAATTCTTCAAGCGAGGCCATAATTTAAGTATAGCTTCTTCGCGCTCCTCCGGCAAAGAATCGCCATGGCCTTCGTGAGCGAAAAAATCACGAAGAAAATTCAACGCGCGTGTTTCATCATCACCAGCTCTAGGTTGACCAGCCTTGGGCTGGAAAAAATCCAGCAACATAAAAAATAATTTTTCGTCTTTTGCTCCCGGAAGGATAACCATATCAATTACTTGTAAAATTCTTCCAGCAACGGAGAGTTTATCCGAGCCCAAAAACCAATCGTCATATTGCGCGATAATCTCGGCGTCCATTAATGTCGGAATATGCTCGCCATTTTTCACAAACTGCATGCGGATATGGTTCAAGATATCCAGATGCGGGTTCAGCTTTGAAGCAGTTTTCCGTGCACCTTTCGCTAACGCGTCCATCTTTCCGAAATCTTTCGTCAAAACCCTCACCAAAAAATCCGCCTCCCCAAACGGCATTTTCTTCATAACCAACCCTTCGGTTTTAAAATACGCGCTCGGCATACTGCTTAGAAATAAATTCTAAATCTATCACCGGAAAGCTTTTGGATATCGCTTATATTTGTCTCTTTTTTAATCCTTGCGCTATATTTTCCGAGAATATCAAAAATCTCAGCAGGAGAAGCTTCTATTTTAACTGACCTTTTTTGTTTGGGCGTTAGTCCTGCCGCTTTGCGTGCCGCCTGAATTTCGCGGATAAGATCGCGGAGAAGACCTTCTTCGCGGAGTTCGGTAGTAATAGTTAAGTCAAATTCCACCAACTTATCAACCAAATGTCGCGAAAAAACAATATTTTTTACATTGATTTCGTCTTTTGCCAACGCTAAATAATCTGAACCCAAATTTGCCCACGGGAATTTGTCACTTGCATACATAAAATTAAGCGGCTGTCTTATTTTTAGGTTTTGTTTCTGCCTTTCTTCGAGCGCTGCCGCAACTAAATTTCTAGTTTCGTCCATATTTTCCAATAATTTTTTATTTTTATCTATTTTTTTATATGCCAGCCAATCTTCCAAATGAACACTTTTCTTATTCCCTAATTCCATCCAAATCTTCTCCGCAATAAACGGAGCAAAGGGCGCGAGGAGCTTCGCTGTCTTTCCCAAAAGATGCGTTAAAACCGCGCTCGTTTCTTTAGCTTCAGTTGAATCATTTTTCATAACATCGCGAATCCTGCGAATATACCAATGGGAAATATCTTCAACTATAAAATTTTCCAGATCTCTCGCCGCTCCAACAATGTCATAAGCGTCCAGTTTTTTTGTGACGGAGTTTGCGACTTCGTTTAGTTTGGCGATTATCCACTTATTAATGAGAAGGTTAACTCTCCCCTTGGGGGGTGAGTTACCCCTTCCTTCGCCCGAATAAATTTTCAAGAACTGAAGCACATTCCACAAAATCATAAAAAATCGGCGCGATGCATCTTTGATACCTTCCTCCTTGAAAAGTTTGGGATCCCACGGCTGGTTTATCGTAAAAAAATACCAGCGCGTCGCGTCCGCGCCGTATTTTTCTATGAGCATCATTGGATCAACAACGTTCCCCAAAGATTTGGACATTTTTTTGCCTTTGGCGTCCAGGACGTGCCCTAAAGAAATAACGTCTTTGTAAGGCGCGCTTTTGCCTAGCAAAGTTCCCACGGATAAAAGGCTGTAAAACCAGCCGCGTGTTTGATCAATCCCTTCTGTTATATAGTCCGCCGGATATTCCAGTTGTTTGGCTTGAAACGGAAAATGATCTCGCGCGTAAGGCATACTCCCTGAATCAAACCAGGCATCTACAACTTCCAGCACTCGGCGCATCTCTCCTCCGCAATTGCATTTGAGTTTAATGTCATCAATGAAAGGCTTGTGCAAATCCAGAACCAAATTTCCGTCGCGCGGAATCTGAGAAAATTTTAATTCCTCTAACTCTCCTGTCCTAATAAAATCGTTTTTTCTGCGCGATTTTTCCGCCAGCGACTCCGTATTATTTTTGCCTTCCACTGCCGCCCAAAGCATCCAAATAGGATCTTCGTGGCTTATTATTAACACAATTTTATTTTTATATCGCGATTCAATTTCTGAAAGCGCGTCCCAAACTCTTTTTTTAAGGTCTATAAACGATTCCCCGCCCGGCGGAGGTTTTTCAAACTTTTCCAGCTGATTTTTAAAATACGCGTGGTAATTTGCCGGGTTCATATTGTCAAAAACTCCCCAAAAATTTTCTCCCAACCGTGGATCTATTTTTATATTTTGCTGGCCAACGCCGAGATGCTGCCCCATAGATTCGGCGGTCTGGTGAGCCCGTAAAAACGGGGAAGTGAAAATTAAATCCGGTTTTATTTTTTTTCGCCGCATCAGCCTGGCGGCGGCGTCCGTCTGTTTATGGCCGAGGGCAGTCAGCACGTAGTGGTTTTTGTCCAAATTGCCGTTGACAATGTTTGTGACGTTGCTTTCTGCCTCGCCATGTCTCATTACAAAATATCTGTTGCCTGAATTAACAGCGCGCTTTTTTAATTCTTCTATTGAGCCGATAGCATCCCATTTTTGGCATTTTTCGCACCGCCAAACCGGCAAAGGCGTGCCCCAAAACCGCTCGCGGGAGAACGCCCAGTTCTTTTTTTCTTTGAGCCACTCGCCCATCCGGCCGTCTTTGATATGTTCGGGGTGCCAATTTATAGAGCGGTTATTGGCTATCAGATTTTTTCTAACTTTATTTACGTCAACCCACCATGATTTTCTCGCGAAATACATCAAAGGCATTTTGCATCTCCAGCAAAACGGATAATCGTGCTCGTAAGGTTCGGTTTTAAAAAGAAGCCCGCGAGATTTTAAGTCATCAATAATCATTTTATCGGCTTTCTTAAACCATTCGCCGTTCCACTGCTTATCCGGAGTTTGCATTAGCCCCTGTTCGTTGGTTGTAATCAAAACCGGCAAATTATATTTTTTAGAAAGCTGAAAATCGTCGTCGCCGAAAGCCGGCGCGATATGCACAATCCCGGTTCCTTCTTCAATTGAAACAAAATCTCCGGCAACAATTTTATAAGGCGCGTTGTTTTTATACAAAGGCTCGTATTCACGATCTATCAAATCTGATCCTGTTATTTTTCGCTCTATTTCATAATCAGATCCTAAAACATTAGCTCTAGCTTCGGCTAAAACGAATCGCTTATCTCCAATTTTTACAATCACATAATCTACTTTCGGGTTCACTGCCAGAACAACATTCCCGGGTAATGTCCATGGAGTCGTAGTCCACGCCAGAAAATACGAATTCGGATCTTTTTTGGAACGAAATTTTATATAAACAGTGTCCTCTTTTATTTTTTCGTAACCTTGAGCGACTTCGTGCGAAGAAAGCGCCGTGCCGCATCTTGTGCACCAAGGGACAACCTTGTAGTCCTCGTAAAGCAATTTTTTCTTGGCGAATTCCTTGATAATCCACCAGAGAGATTCTATATAATTGTTTTCGTAAGTGATGTAGGGGTGAGTCATGTCAATCCAAAAGCCCATGCGAGAAGTCAGCTTTTCCCAAAGCTCTTTATATTTCCAGACGGACTCGCGGCATTTTTTATTGAAAGCAGCAATGCCATATTTTTCAATGTCTTTTTTATTTTTCAAGCCTAAACTTTTTTCCACTTCAACTTCAACCGGCAATCCGTGAGTGTCCCAGCCGGCTCTCCGGGACGCGTAAAACCCGCGCATGGTTTTATATCTTAAAACAATGTCTTTAAACGCGCGGCTCTCAACATGGTGCACACCCGGGACGCCATTAGCAGTCGGCGGACCCTCAAAAAAAATAAAACTTTTAGTTTTACCCCGACCTTCACGTCGGGGCTTCCTTTGGCTTACAGATTTTTCAAAAACATTATTTTTCTCCCAAAAATTCAAAATTCCCTTCTCGTCAAACATAAAAAAAGTATAACAAAAAAATAGCCGTTTGCGAACGGCTACGGGCTTCCGATGCGATTCTGTATTTCTCTCCTAATCTCCTTACGGATTTTGTACTCCGTAATAATCAGCTCATAAATCCCCCGGCGCTCTTCCGGTAGGGCACCGCCAGCCAATAAATAAAGCGCGAAGGCTCCGATTTCTTCTTCATCAAAGCGAAACCCGCCTACGCTGGGCTCACTCATGATATAGCGCCTGGCGTGCGGGTACCGCTCCACCAGTTCATCAAGAATCTGTCGCGCCAAGTGTTCATACACTGGGTCCGTTGGGCCGCCTGCACCTATTATATCCAACGCGAACCTCTGCTTGCAAAGATCAAATCTCCGCTGATCATGCTGTTTTAGCGCCATCCCTTGGCAGAAAAACAGCTCTTGGCGAAGCGCGCGAATCTCCTGCCTTTCAACGCCAAGATAAAGCAACGCCACCCTAAGCAGTACCTCCGGCTTCAACGGAGAGCCTGGATATTTGTCTAAAAACGCTTCAAAACGCTTTGCTCGCGCTATGTACATAGCGCGGTAATCCGGGATAGATGTCTCTTCATCTGTAATCTGCGGCATTGGCCTGGATGCCAGTTCCTCAAATTCAAAAAAGTCCTGGGGGCCGACCATTGTCCCGTATGACGATCCCGCTTCCTGCGCACGCGCAGGAATTGCAGCCAAAACAAACATATATAAAACAGCCATCAAACAACATAAATTTTTCATGGGACTGCCCTCCTGTCTGACGCTACAATATCACATCTTTTCCGGGGCGGCAATACCCATCAAGCCAAGAACTTGTTTGAGAGTTTTTTGAGTTGCAAAAACCAAAGTCGCGCGCGCAAAGGTTAAATCTTGATTTTCTGGGTCAATCACATGATGTTTCTCGTAAAAATCCGTAAAGATTTTGGCAAGCTCGTAAGCGTAGCGAGGCAAGCGGTGAACTTGATAGTCATTTGTGATGTCTTCAATAATTTCCGTAAGTTGCAGAATTTTTTTGATGAGATTTAATTCTGCTGGCTGGGCTAACAAATTGAGATTTGCGTTTCTCGATTGTTTCGCCTTTTTTAAAATACTGCATGCTCTCGCATGCGCGTACTGAACATAATAAACGGGGTTCTTTTTGCTTCTCTCTTTCGCTAAATCCAAATCAAAATCCATATGAGTATCCGGGCTTCTCTCCAAAAAAAACCATCTCGCGGCGTCCAGCCCAACCGTTTTTATAAGATCATCCAAAATCACAAATTCGCCGGCACGTTTGGACATTTTTACTTCTTTTCCCTGGCTTACCAAGCGCACCAACTGCATAATAATAATTTTTAGCCTATTCTGATCTATACCAAAAATCTTCATCTTTTCTTCAACCTGTTTGATTTCTGCGTGATGATCTGCCCCAACAATAGTGACAACAACATCAAACCTGCGTTTTACAAGCTTGTTCCGGTGGTACGCCAGATCTGATAAAAAATAAGTCGGCTCACCGTTCGATTTGACAACCACGCGCTCATTCCACCACAGCGCGCCCTCTTTCTCCTTTAAGATTTTTTTTCCGTTTAGAAATTCAAGTGTTTCTTTAAGTTCGCCTTTTTTGCGCATACTTGCCTCTGAAAACCAAACATCAAATTTTATACCGGCTTTCTGAAGCGACAGTTTGATTTCTTTCAGCAAAACAGCCGCAGCTTGTTGTGCCGACTTGCCTTTTAATTTTTTTATATAATCTCCCTTGTAATATTCTTCTTTATCGGGCATTTTCCCTTCCGCGGCTAGTATAGATTCGTATAAAATATGTATTTGGTTTCCGGCGTCGTTTATATAATACTCGCGCGTGACTTTATGTCCCACGGCTTCTAAAATATTCGCCAGTGCGTCCCCGTAAAATCCCCCACGCCCATTGGCCATAGTTAATGGTCCGGTGGGATTCGCCGAGACAAATTCCAGATTGATATTTTTTGTAAGAGTTTTGAATGAAATTTTCTTTCCAAGCGCATTAAGTAGCGCTTCTTTTTGTATCCAAAAGTTTAAAAATCCGGGGCCGGCAGTTTCAGCCCGCCAATTTTTATTTTGCAGTCTTACTTTTAAATCCTCTGCGACCTTGCGTGGTCCGCCAGCCCCGACGGTGCCGTCGGGGCTAGCTGGCGGATTTTCCATTTTTTTCGCCAACACTAAAGCAATGTTGCTGGAGTAATCTCCATGCTCTGGATTTTCACTTCTTTCAACCGAAAAAACCGTTCCCTCGGACACAATTTTATTCAATTCTTTTCTAATCGCTTCGCGAAACATAACTTAACTTTAACCTAAAAAGCACAGGATGTGGAGATTGATAAATGACGTTAGAACCATCTCAAATTCCACACTATTGAAAGATTATTAACCAGGTGTATTATTGGTATATGAAAAACATAGCTATTTTAGGACTCGCGTTATTACTGGCACTTCCAATCGGTGCCTCTGTATCATCTGCGGCTGTTAAGCCACAAAATGACAATTTGGTGAAAGTTTTTGTTCATTTTAAGGAAACCCCCGGCCACAGTGAGCGAGGGCTTGTTCGGGCTTTTGGCGGCACGGTAACTCACTCATATACCATCATCCCTGCTGTTGCGGCCGAGGTGCCCGAGAGTTCTATTCAGGGTCTCTTACGCAACCCCCATGTTGTTGCAGTTGAAGAGGACCGCAAAGTCGAGGCGGTGGGTATTACATATGACACAGAATATTCAAATGCGTGGGGAATTGAGAAAATCGAGAGCGGGTATGCTCACGAAAGTGGAAACAAAGGTTCTGGTGTTAAAATCGGCATAATAGATTCTGGCATTAACTATAACCATCCCGATCTAGCTCCTAACTATGTGGGCGGCTATGACTTCTACTACTATGACACTAATCCAATGGATGTGTACGGTCATGGCACGCACGTAGCTGGGACCGCGTGTGCTGCAGACAATGACAATGGTAATGTAGATCCTAAACTCGGTGTTGTTGGGGTTGCGCCGGAATGTGCTCTTTACTCACTTCGTGTTCTCGGTAATAGTGGTTCCGGCTATGAGAGCGATATTGTTTATGCTATTCAGTGGGCACTCGGTGATTCAATAGACATATACTGGAACGGAGAATACCAGGATTCAGTAGTGGGTGAACGGTTAGATATTGTGAATCTCAGTCTTGGAAGCAGTCAAGCATATTCTACAGCCTCGGAGATGACATTTGCTCGAGCTGAAGAAAGAGGTCTTATTATTGTTGCGGCGGCCGGAAACTCTGGCAATCCCAGTGGAAAAGGTGACAATGTTATCTATCCTGCGAAATATGATTCAGTGATTGCGGTTGCGGCGACAGATACAAATAACAATCGTGCCAGTTTCTCAAGTACCGGCAGTGCGGTTGAGCTTGCGGCGCCGGGCGTATCAGTATACTCGACGTGGAACGACAATACCGACTACAACGGTAATGCTACCACCTGTAGGGATGGTAGCGCTGACGATTGTTATAAATACGGTTCCGGTACATCAATGGCTTCCCCACATGTTGCAGGAGTAGCGGCGTTGATTATTGCGGCGGGATATTCTGATTACAACGGTGACGGAGTTGTTAATAATCGCGATGTCCGTGCAATTCTCAATGCTTCTGCAATCGACCTTGGAACAACAGGGCGTGATACAAAATACGGATTCGGTCTGGTGAATGCTCTCTCGGCTGTGCAACTTGCAAGCTCGGATATAAACCATACACCAGTAGCAAATGCTGGAGCGGATCAAACAGTAGTCGATTCTGACGGAAATGGCACTGAAAGTATTGTGTTAAATGGCTCTGCTTCATCTGATTCGGATGGTTCGATTGTATTGTACCAGTGGTACGAAGGAGCAGCTCTTCTTGCAACTAGTGTGTCACCAACACTCTTATTTACTTTGGGCACTCATACAGTGACTCTCATTGTGACAGACAATGAAGGTTCGAAAGCAAGCGATTCTGTTCTGATAAATGTCACATCGGAATCTTCTGGAGGTACTAGCTGCCCTCCCGGGTGGGCAAAGAAAGGTCTTTGTACTCCATAATTGTTCCATGCATAAGATTTTACCTCTTCGGACAAGCTGGGCCGCCGGGGAGACCGCAGACTTTGATTGTCCCGCCGGATGGTTTGGGAGCCGCTGAAGGTGGCGCTATCGTCGCGGGGGAGCTCTCTTCGCCGGTCCGCACGTCGGCGCTCGGGGATTCCTGCCCCGACGGAGACGCTACGCAATCGATGTTCGGACCATATCCATGCAACCGGGCGTAGTGCCTTTCTCTTCCTACCCATGTTTTCCTTATTTGTTTGCCGTCTCTAAAAACGGTCTGTGTCTCCTGGAGCGTGTAATAGGGCCAGGCGCTAAGCCCAGGGCTACCATGGCCCACCCTGACGCAGGTGAATCGATTCGTTGTTCGATATTCTTCCGTAGCTCCAAGATCAACTTCCTTGAGGATAATCTTCTCCGGTTCAAGACGCCAGCCCGCACTAATAAAGTGCGGACTTCTCCAGTTTGGATTCATCACCCATCGGGTGCCATTCCCGATCTCAAATGTATGATGGTATTCAAGTGTCGGATCATTTCTGTCCTTGGTCACAAATTCCCATTTTCCGCTGGCAGTGAGGATATATGTGTGATCAAATGATTGACCGACGGGGAGAGTAATATCGCCCTCGGGAATATGCCGCTCGTTAAAAATACGCGCTTCAGCATTGAATATAAGTTCGGAAAAATGCGACAGCTCGCCGGAAACAGTGAATGTTTTCCGCTCTTCATCTATCTGGAAATCAGTAACATTAAGATTTTCTGCCTCTTCTTTCTCGCCAGAGTAAGTAAGAAAGATGGGCGAATATGCCCTGTTTGGGTTATACGACAACGTGACCGATATTGTTGCGGGCTTCGAAAGCGTGAATCCATCCGGCTCAAGTCTGTAAATCTTCACCGAATCAATGGGCTGGTTGCTTTCTTTAAAAAAATCTGCGGGCGCGATTGCGGTCATCGTTATATCTTTGATGGACACGCCTTCCGGAAGGGCGTTTTTAGGTATTTCGAGCTCGGCAAGCCCGTCATCGGAAACCACCTTTTGAACGCCCCGCGACGCGCCGCCAAGTAAAAAATACATAAAACCCGCGACCAGAAGAATCGCACCCGCTATCCCGATTATTATATAGTGTTTTTTCATAAATTTTCTGAAAAACGCGGAAGTATTGTTGATGGAGATGCCGGGAATTGAACCCGGGTCAGAAAAAATCATGATCTGCGGTTTACAGGTTTATCCAACCGAAGTCGGAAAGTTTTTCAAGTTATACTCTTGATAGAGTTTTTCTCGCTTATAACACCCGCGACCTCCCAGCGAGAATCAGAGACGGATGCCTACGCGGTTAGGCGTAAGAAGTTGCCAACTGCATTGGTCGCAAAGCGCCAAAAGTAGCGGCTACTTTAGAAAATAAGTTTGCACTTATTGGTTTCCCAGGGGTGAGATTTAGTCCCGCCCTGGCGGGACACCTGAACACATGATCAGTCACTCTCCCTCGAAGCCGATCATCCCCTTAAATTTCTTTCAATGTACGCTCAATTTTCCTTTTATCTTCTCTTTCCATAATTTTCACTCTTTGGTCGCGTTGTTTCAACCTCCTTGCAACCGCGATTTCCAGCTTGATTATGGAACCCTTAGTGTATACCTTGAGAGGCAGTACTGTCAAGCCTTTGGCAGCGGCTTTTCCGATTAAATAATCAATCTCTTTTTTATGAAGCAAAAGTCGGCGCTCGCGCGCCTGATCATAATCTTTAGGCGTGTTTTTTGGTTGATAGGGCGCCACGGTCGCGCCCACTAAATAAAATTCGCCTCTTCGCGGAAAAACATAGGAGCCTTCCAAACTTATCTTGTGAGATTTTATCGCTTTTACTTCAAAACCAAAAAGCTCCAGCCCCGCCTCAAAGGCTTCCAAAATTTCAAACTCAAATCTCGCTTTTCTGTTTTCGGCAAATACGTTCATAAACCTATTTTGGCAGAATATGTTAAAAAAATAAAACCGCTCCTATGAGCGGCCTGGGGATCTGGCGGGGCGCTTGTCGGCTAGTTCTTTTTTCGTTTTTTTGACAAGCTTTCGCTTTTTTGAGAAAATTTTCTCATCAAATTCGCGTATCGCCCCTTGGCCTTCCTGCGTAAAAATTTTGAATTTAGCTCCCCAGCTCACGCGGCTTGCTTTAAGCTGCTCTATAAACGCATAGGAGCATTCCCAAAGATGCCTCTTCCCCGCCTGTTTGTAATTTTCGCTGGGAATATAACGGGCTATCACTTCGTTGGTAAATCCGCAATCCGTAGGTTCAATAAACCATCTCGTTTTTCTCATTGTTTCGCCCTCCAGATTTAAAATAGCAGACGCACAAAATTTGTAAACAAGACGCCAGACATGGTAGAATAAAATATCCAACGATCAAGAATCAATAATCAAATAAGCGCGCGGGAGTTGCGGGTTATAGATCAGGAAGGGAAAAACCTCGGGGTTTTGGCTACGGAGGAAGCTTTGAGACTTGCCCGTGAAGTAGGAATGGACCTTATAGAAATCTCCCCCGCCGCGAGTCCTCCGGTCGCCAAAATAATGGACCGGGGGAAATATTTTTACGAACAGGAAAAAAAACGGAGAGCCGCGGCAAAAAAACAAAAAAATGTTGAGATAAAAAGTGTCCGCGTCGGCATCGGGACATCTTTGCACGATCTGGAATTAAAAGCCCAGCAGGCAGACAAATTTTTAAAAGAGGGCAATAAAATCAAAATAGATCTTAGTTTACGTGGACGGGAAAAATATTTGGATAAAAAATTTCTTGAGGAGCGGATTGAGCGATTTTTGAGACTCATCTCTCATGCATTTGAAAAAGAGCCGATAAAAAAAGGGCCGAGGGGGCTATCCTTGATTATTGGACCCAAAAAATGATATACTCTCCCAATCATGGAAAAAATCAGAAAATCAATTCTAAAGCGGCTGCGTATTACAAAAAGCGGAAAAATCCTGCACTCGGGCGCGGGTATTAATCATTTTCAAGCCAAAAAAAGCCGCGGGAAACAACTTCCCAAAAAGCGCGCCTCGGATTTGAGCCGAATCCAAAAACGCATGATTATTTCTTATTTAAAACACTAATATGCCAAGAGTAAAACGAGGGAAAATCGCGTTAAAAAGGAGGCACAAAATTCTGGGACAAACCAAGGGCTTTAGGTGGCAGAGAAAATCCAAAGAGCGCGCGGCCAAAGAAGCGCTTCTTCACGCGGGCGTCCACGCCTTCCACGACCGCAGAAAAAAGAAAAGAAATTTCCGCGCGCTTTGGAATATCAAAATCAACGCCGCCTCGCGCGAGAACGGACTTTCGTACAGCAAACTTATTTTTCAATTAAAAAAGGCCGGAGTTGGCCTTAACCGCAAAATGCTCGCAGAACTCGCCGAAAAACATCCGGAGGTTTTTAAGAAAATTCTCCAAGAAATTTCAAAATAAAAAAACCGAACCATCAACCATGATAAGCAAGGATGGCTCGAAGGGTCCCCCGGATTTTGCAAAGCTGTCCACTACAAACGGGGAATAGAAGTTGCTATTTTCTCTGACCCACACAAACCAATCGTCTCGCAAATCAACCTTATGCCAATCCATAATCTCAAAAAGCGGGTGGTGATTTGCAATCTGACAGCTATAGCATTGAAATTGCAAATTCAATATTTGCGGTATTTAGTGATATTTAACAAAAATCACCTCCTGAAAAAGATTGAGATGAAAAAGAGGGCGCCGGCGAAGAGAACAAATGCCGGGCCAAGGGAAAATCCATAAAGGTTGGTGATTAAAACCCCGAAAACCGCGCTTAAAACTCCGATGACAGCAGAGAGGGTTAAGTATTGGTTCATGCTTCGTGCGACGTTGCGGGAAGTCGCCGCAGGAATTATTATGATGGATCCCATAAGAAGCGCGCCGGTGAATTTAATCCCAACTGCCGTAACCAGCGCGAAAATCACAAGAAACAAAAACTCAAGAATGTGAGGTTTCTGCCCGGCGGAGAGAGCGAGGTCCGGAGAGATTAAAGACAAAGTGAATTTTTTATAAAAAGAAAGAAGCAAAATTATAATCGCGAGCGAAATCAATGAGGCCAGCCAAAAATCAAACGCGCTTATACCCGCGATGTCTCCGAATAGCGCGTCCAAAATGTTTTCTTTCGGAGTCAGTATCGCTCCAACCGCCAAAGCCAGCGTAAAAAGCACGCCGACCAAAGTATCAACTGGCAATTTGGTTTTGTGCTCCACCGCCCAGATAATAATCACGCCAAAAATTAAAAACGCCAGAGCACCCAAAAAAACATTGAAATTAAAGAGTAGCCCCAAAGCGACTCCGGGCAAAGCCACGTGAGATAACGCGTCTCCAACCAAAGCCATGCGGCGAAGCAAAGCCAGAGATCCCAACGCCCCGCCTGCGGCAGCAATAAGCGAAGCGGCAACTGCGGTCCTTAAAAATTCGCTGTCCATGATTAATTTTCGGAATGCATATGGTGATAAAATTTTCTGCCGCCGCCGTAAAGTTTGGTAAGCTCTCCCGGAGTAAGCACTTCTGCGGGGATGCCGAAGCAGAGTTGCGCCTTGTTAAGGCATAAAACTTTGCTTGCGTATCGATAGACAATGGTAAGATCGTGGGAAATTAAAATAAGCGTAAGGCCGTACTTGTCCTGCAGACGGTGAAGTAGTTCGTATACGGTCTCCTGCCCGGCTACGTCCACGCTCGCAGTCGGTTCGTCAAATAAAAGTAGGGACGGTCTGCCAATCACCGCCCAAGCGATAAGCGTCCGCTGAAGCTCTCCCGCCGAAAGTTCCCCGAGGCGTTTTTTTAAAAACATAGGAGAAAGATTTACCAAATTTAGCGATTCTTTTGGGGAGTAAGCCGGTGTTTGCCGGGCGGCGGATTTCCCCGCATCCTTAAGCGACAGGAATTCGCCCACCGTAATCGGAAGGTCTCTGGCCAAATCAATTTTTTGCGGCACATATCCTATGCGCGCATTTTCCACGAGCGTTATTTTTCCTTCAAAAGAAATGGCCCCCAAAATCGCCCGAAGAAGCGTGGTCTTACCTGAACCGTTCGGCCCGATAATCGCAAGTGCGTCTCCCTTTTCCAAATCAAAAGAAATATTGTCCAAAATGATTTGTTCGCCGTAGCGCACATTTAAGTTTTTTACTTCCAAAATAGGCATTACACCTATTTAAGCATTTTTCTCGTCTCTCGGAAAGGAAAATAAAAATGGGGTTCACAGAATGCAAATCCCCAATAAAAAGTGCGCTATTTTGTAATTCAATGCATTGTTTCTTGGCCTGGTATTTCGTTACCATCCATATCAATAAAAAACGATTGATAATGGCGAAACTTTCTTTCTTGCAAAGGCACGATTTGCGGTATGAATCAGAGAAATAAAACCCATGACGCATCCCCTTCAGCATCAATCCTAGCTTTCCTGAATCCATAATGCCCTCCTGTGATAGACTTATTATCTAAAATTATTTTAGCATACTCAAAAATTCTTTCAATGGCTTCGTATTTATTATATCTTTCTTCTCCGCCCAGGCGCGGCGGGCTTGGGCGATGCCGTATTCCAGATAGTGAAGCTCCCCGACGGAGTGAGCGTCTGTGTCTATAACCATTTTCACTCCGGCTTCGCGCGCCATTTTGATATGCTCGTCTTTTAAATCCAAGCGCCAGGGATGAGCGTCAATCTCCAAAATTGTTCCAGTGCGTTTGGCGGTTTTAATTATCGTCTCCATGTCAACCTCGTAGGGTTTTCTGCGGTTTATAATCCTGCCGGTTGGGTGAAAAAGAATGTCCAGATGCGGATTTGCCATGGCTTTTACAATTCTTTTCGTCTGTTCGGCTTTGGACAAATTAAAAAGCGAATGCACCGCCGCTCCAACCACGTCAAGCTTCGCCAAGACCTCGTTTTTGATATCCAAAGAACCGTCCTTTAATATATTCACCTCGGCGCCCTTTAAAATTTTTAATTTACAATTTTCAATTTTCAATTTATGGTTAATTTTATCAATCTCCGCCATCTGCTTTAAAAGTTTTTTCTCATCAGCGCCGCCGGTCATCGCCAATGATTTAGTGTGGTCAGTGATTGCGATATATTCATGCCCCAATTTCTCCGCTTCACGGACCATCTCCTCAATGGAGTTGGCTCCGTCCGTCCAGTCGGTTTGCACCTGCAAGTCGCCTCTTAATTCGCCGTAACCGATAAGTTTCGGTAATTTATCTTTCAAAGCCGCCTCAATCTCGCCGTCGTTTAGACGAATCTCCGGCGGCGGAGTCGCCATTCCGAGTTTTTCGTAGATTTCCTCTTCGCTTCGCGCCGCAATGATTTTCTTCCCGCGATAAAGCCCGTACTCATTTAATTTGTATCCTTTTTTGATTGCTATTTTGCGAACTTCTATATTGTGATCTTTTGATCCGGTAAAATATTGCAGAGCCGCGCCGAAAGATTCTCTTGGAACTACGCGCAAGTCGGCATCAATGCCTCCGCCAGCTGGCGAATTTAAACGTACCATTGCTTTAGTGTCTCCGTGGGCATAAACGTGCGCCACTTCATGCATTTTTGTGAAATAATCGGAGACGGCATCCGGGTTCTCCGAAATTGCAAGCAAATCCAAATCGCCTATCGTTTCCTGCCGTCTTCTAAGAGATCCGGCGATTTCTACCGTTTCCACACCCTTTACTTTTAAAAGCCTTTCTTTAATCTCGCGCGCGAGCGGCAAAATCTCCCCCAAAGCAAAACGACCTCCGCCCTCTTTTTTAAATTCAATGCCTTTTAAAATTTTCTGTTCTAATTTTTCGCCCATCCGCGGCAGATAACGCAGTTTTCCAGCTTTGGTGGCGCGTTCCAAATCAGCTAAATTTTTTATCTTCAATTTTTGGTATAAAACTTTAATCATTTTCGGCCCAACGCCTTCAATCGAGGAAAGTTCGGATATATTTACTGGAATTTTTTTCTTGAGGCGTTCATATTCCGGAAAACGCCCTTTTTTCAAAAGCAATTCTATGTGATACGCGATCCCCTTGCCCACTCCGGTAATTCCGGTGAGAGCTTTTGCGCCGCCCGATTTGTAAATATCTTTCACTGCACGCCCCAGCCCCTCCACTCCAAGAGCGGCTTTTTCATAGGCGCGCGGCTTAAAAAGCACGCCTTCCATTTCATAAAGCTCGCCAGTCTCCCGCAAAATTTTTGCTATTTCCTGATTGGTCATAACGCTATTCTAACATCAATAAATTTTATCCACAGCTCCATGTTGCGCAGATATTTATTTTTTGGGATAATATAAGTAGATCAAGATTTGCCCGTTTATAGAGCTGGCGTAAGCAAAGCGCACAAAAAACAAGGTTTGCCATTTGGCAACCACATCAAGCTCATCCGAGCGCATTCTGTGCTCCTCGCTTACACCAATACTTTGCTCTTACACAACAAAGAATAGACTCGCACAATCCCTGGGAAACGCACCGGGGGTTCTTTTTGTTTATATTAATGTTTAGTTGTCGGACTTTTTGGAATCGGAGTAAAAGGAGGAAGCGAGACAGGGCGGGTGCCGTCAAGCAGAGGATAGATATAAAATAATATAAACATCACAAAAAAATTAATAATTCCGCTGGTTAAAAAAAGGAGCCTAAACCCAAATAAATCTCCCAGCACTCCGCCAATTGCGCCGCCGATTGCGCTTGAGATCGTAAGCCCGCCGACGCTAAATAGGCTCCATTCAAATCCTTCAGCGCCCTTATCCACATGGCGCGCAAAAAGAGAATAATAAGCAGACATTAACGCGGCATCTCCAAAGCCGACAAAGGCCTCCAGAAAATAAAGGTGCCACGCTTTGGAAATAGCAAGAAGTGCAAAAGGATAAATAACGGCAACAGAAGCGCCCGCCATTAAAGCGTAGAAATCGTCACGCTCGCCTTTACGTTTATCCAAAAATCTGGCCAGAGGAATTTGTAAAACTGATTTAGCAATAGCATAAAACCCCAAAGCGAACCCGACGGTTTTCAAGGTCGCTCCAGGAATAAAATCCGTGACAAATACGGCAAAAATAGGGGCAAAAAGCCCTCCGGAAACCACAACAAAAAACAAATACAAAAGCAAAATCTTAACGGCGCGATTTACTGTGATATTTATATGAATGCGCATACTAAGATTATATCATAGGTAAGTCTTCAATTTTTTCTGCAAATACTCTGAAAAATAACCTTTGTATTTTTCCTGCAATTCTGGAATTTTCCAATCTTCGCCAGGGTTTGCAGCCGCAAAAAACAAGTCATCATCAACTTGCAACATGTGATCATTCCCTTTCACATACAATTTATCTGCTTCTTCTGAATTTATAAATTTGCCTTTGCCGCTTTCAAAACTAACAAGTAATTCGCCTTTCTTTATTTTTCTCTTAGCAAACAAATCTCGCCCGCTAATCGGGCTATTTTGCATTTCTACTTTCGGCGAGCTGTATGACGTGTTGCTTCTCATGGCTTTGTTTTTTACTGCGATTAAAACAGTGAGCTTTGTGCTGGTTTTTTTGGAGCCGCTTCTTCTGCTTTAATGTTTTCAGAACTTTTTAATAACTCGGGTAATTTGTTAAAATCATTTTCCAGTTCTTGCAGAACGGTCGTAGAACGCAGGGCGGCTGCGGGGTGATAAATCGGGATAATTAAATAACTGCCATTTTTTTTAGGAATGCCATGATCGCGAGAAATTTTTGCCTCAGGTAAAAAATAGGCCATGGCGAATCTTCCCAAGGTCGCGATCATTTTAGGATTTATTATTTCTATCTGCTTTGTGAGATACGGTTTATATGCTTCAATCTCCTCCTGCAACGGGTCTCTATTTTCCGGCGGACGGCGTTTTACAATGTTGGTTATATACACGCTCTCTCGTGGCCACTTTATTTTCTCCAAAAGCTTATCCAATAGTTTTCCCGCCTGCCCGACAAAAGGCCGCTGAAGCTTGTCCTCATGAAACCCCGGCGCTTCGCCGATAAACATCACCTCCGCATCCGGCCTCCCCTCTCCAAAAACTAAGTTCGCCTGCCCAAAAAGCGGCAGTTTTTTATCCGCCTCCATCTCTTTCTTTAATTTTCCTAATTCTTCAGCTTTTCCCACGTTTTATAATATATTCTCTGTTTTTAATTATATGAATCAGCGTCGGCAGGGCAGAAATAACAATAATCGCCAAAATTATCGGAATTAAATATTTATCAATGCCGGGAATTGTCGCGCCTAAAAAATATCCTAGCCATGTCATTCCCAAAGCCCAAAGAGCCGCGCCAATTACATTATAAAAAAAGAATGTCCGGTAATGCATTTGTCCCACCCCAGCCAAAATCGGAGCGAAGGTGCGGACAACAGGCAAAAAACGAGCAAGCACCAAAGTTTTTGCCCCATATTTTTCATAAAAAACTTTGGCGCGCTTAAGATGATCTTTGTGGAATATAAGAGAATCTTCGCGGCTAAAGATTGCGGGTCCCACTTTTTTTCCGAATGCATATCCGAAATTATCCCCAAAAATCGCTGCCAAAAAAGTAAGCGGGGCCAAAATCCAAATGTTTAAAAAACCCTGCGACGCCAAAAAACCCGCCGTAAAAAGCAGAGAATCTCCGGGTAGAAAAAAACCTATGAAAAGCCCTGACTCCGCAAAAATTATGGCAAAAAGGCCGATATACCCAACCGATTTTATAATCGCAACAAGATCAGGGCCTGTTAGAAAATCAATCATATATTTTTTTTAACATATATTATTATTGCTTTTTTGCTATCGCTTCGCAAGCAACCGCCTGCGATAAAAAAACTTTCTTATTTCTTCAACCAACACTATTGATGCAGCCATAGGCACAATTAGAAGCCAATCAGAAACAGTAATTGGTGTTATCTTAAGCAATTTTTGCATCACAGGATTATAAACAGCCAAAAGCTGAAGAAAAATAATCGTGATGGTAGCTGCTACTAAAAATTTATTTGAAAATGGATTCGTCTGAAAAATGGATTTTGATTCGTGCCGACAGTTCCAAGCGTTGAACCATTGGAATACCGCAAGCGTGGTGAGTGAAATTGTCCAAGCCTTGGCAAGATCATTCTCAAAATATCCTTTGAAAAGAAACAGTGTGCCGATCATCATAGGGATAGCCATGACAAACATCCTCTGCACCATAAGTTTGTCTACCAGATACTTTTTGGGCCGCTCGAAGTTGCCGCGGAGTAATCCTTCTTCTTTCGGCTCCATGGCCAACGCCACATCAAGAAAGCCATCGGTGACAAAGTTCAGCCAAATAATCTGCGCAGGCAAAAGAGGGAGAGGATAACCCAAGAGCAGCGCACCGGTGATTGTCAATGCTTCTCCCAAACTTGTGGAGAAAAGATAGAGAATCACTTTTTTGATTGTCTTATAAATACTCCTTCCTTCTTCAACAGCTGATACGATACTCCCGAAATTGTCATCCAGAAGCACAATATCTGAAGCTTCTTTTGCTACCTCGGTGCCAATCCTCCCCATGGCCACACCGAGGTCGGCGGCGACAAGAGAAGGAGCGTCGTTAACGCCGTCTCCGGTCATGGCAACAATTTCCCCGCGCGCCTTATACGCTTTGATAATTCTCAATTTGTGTTCCGGCGTTACTCGCGCGACTACCGAAGTTTTGGCCAATTTTTCAGAAAGCTCGTTGTCAGAAAAAACGTCAATGTCTTGTCCAGTAAGAATAGTATCGCCATCTTGATAAAGACCGGCTTCTTTGGCAATCGCCCGCGCCGTAACTTTATGGTCTCCTGTTATCATTACCACTCGAATGCCGGCGGAAGCCGCTTTTTGCATAGCTTCCGCCACCTCCTCCCGAAGCGCGTCTTTCATGCCGAAAAATCCAACAAAGGTAAGTGATTTAATTTTCTCGGATGTAAGCATCTCCGGCCCATTGCGAGTTTCTGCTAACGCGACAATCCGCAACCCTTCCCGCGACATAGACAGAAAAACGGATTCTAATTCTTGTTTTTCCTCTTTTGATATTTGAGAAAGTTCTAAAATCTTCTCCGGAGCGCCAACGACTGTCAGAAGTTTTTGGTTCTCGATTTTGTGAATTGTCGCGTGATACTTGAGTTTATAATCAAACGGAATCTCGCTAACAAGCGGCGACTCCCGTTCTAAATCATCCTTATGGAAACCAAGCTTTTCTGCGAAAACAAGCATCGCCGCTTCGGTCGGGTCGCCGGCAATGCGCCAAATTTTTTCTTCTTCCGAAAAAAGCACGCGGGCATTGGCGCAAAAAGCGGCGATTTTCCCCGCTAAAAGAAGTTCTGGGTGATTAACCGAATCAATCGCGCTTCCATTTAATCGAATTTCTCCCTTCGGCTCATAACCAATTCCGCCAATTTCAAAAAATTTTCCGCCCGCACCAGCCTTGCCGCCGGCCAGATACACTTTCTGTATTACCATCTCGTTTTTGGTTATAGTGCCTGTTTTATCAACGGCGATAACGCGAGCTTGCCCCAATGCTTCCACCGCCTGAAGCTTTTTTACCAAAGCGTTGCGCTTTGACATTCTCCATACGCCAGTTGCTAAAACAAGTGTCATCACGATAGGGAGCCCTTCAGGAATAATTGAGACCGAAAGAGACACCACCGTAGTAAACATTTCTTTTGCCGATTTTCCCGAAACAATACCGATTATAAACAACAAAGCGCTAATACTCGCGACAGTGATAATAATAAGCCGTGAAAGATAACGAATATTCGCCTTGAGAGGAATTTCAGTATCAACTGCCGCTATCTCCTTAGAGATTTTGCCGATGACGGTGAGCGCGCCGGTTGCCACCACAATCGCTCTGCCGTTTCCGGCAAGAATATGTGTCCCTTTGAAAATCATATTTTTCTGCTCCGCGGTTGGCAGACTGTCTCTCTCCAGAGTATCGGCAATTTTATGCACCGGCTCCGATTCGCCCGTAAGAGCTGCTTCGTCAATTTTAAGATTTGTGGCCGTAATAATTCGCGCGTCTGCCGGCACTTTTTCGCCTTCCTGTAAAATAATGATGTCGCCTGGCACTACTTCGCTGTCAGAAATAATAAGCTCTTTTCTTTCGCGAAGCACAGTCGCTCTTGTTTCAACGAATTTCTTGAGTGCCCGAAGCGTGTTTTGCGCTTTGCCTTCTTGGATTGCCCCGACGACAGCGTTAAAAAAAAGCACGGCGAGAATAATCGAGCCGTCTATGGTTTCACCCATTGCAAAAACAACCATGCTTGCCGCAAGAAGAATATAAATCAGCGGACTTTGAAACTGGCGCAAGAAAATAATGGGAAAGCCATCCACTTTCCCTTCGGGAAGTTTATTAAAGCCGTGTTCCTTTAGGCGTTCCGCCGCCTCTTCTTTTGTTAAACCGTGTTCACGCGATTGAAACGCATCAAGAATTTCGGTAACTTCTTTGGTATGCCACTGATTCATATTTACAAAATCTGATAAATAATTTCATAAACTATACTTAAAGTCAAAGTAATAAGCAAAAGCGCCCTTTGCCAAAAACCAAACGGCAGGAATTTGACGCGCGAGAGGCCTTGCGCGCGCATTTTCTTTAAAATAAAAAAAACCAAGATGCCGTCAATCGCGATAAACACTCCGCCGACAATAGACACAAGTTTTACAAAATCAATCCTGGTCAAAAGGAAAATCACAGCGGGCAGAAGCGCCACCAGAACCCAAGATGCGAGCTTAGGCAAAGCAAGGTCAAGCTCATAAATTTTTTTAAGGTCGTACCCCAAAGCCAAAAAAGAAGAAAACATGGAAAAAGCGCTGATAAACGCGCCGACCATTATAACACGGCTACCCAAAACCTTGGACAAACCGGAAAAAACGTCTTTGGTAACCTCCATTCCGGTTGCCATCAGCACCGACGCCGCGAAAATAAAATAAAGCAGAAGCGGAAGAGAGGTGATTAAAATAATTACCGATTTGAGCTTGTGCTCAATGTTGCCGCGCCTGAAAATTTCCCTCGCGTCGGCGATTATGGAAAGGCCCGCTAGGGCGAACACAAACACGCCGAAAGAAAAAAACGGGTCGCTCCCGTAAAGGGGTAAATTGGAAAAAGAGCCGGCCCTAAAAGAAAAAAACGCGATGCCCAGCTCCATTAACACGACAACGCTCATAATCAAGAAATTTATTGAGCCGATGCGTTCCACCCGGGAATAGAATAAGACAGAAGCGGCCGCCGCGAAAAAAAGCAGTGACCAAGCCATGGCGTTGCCGCCAAAAACCACAAAAAGGAATTGCCCGCCTAAAATGCCGTAAGTCAAAAGCACGGCGTTAAAAAGCAAAAGCTCGCTGGTTTTGGAAAGCGCTCCGGCAAATTTTCCCAAATACAGCTCCGCGTATCCCGGGAGCCGGTGCCGCGCTTTCGTGTTGGTCACAATTTCTCCGTAAGCCAAATGGATTGAAAGCACCAAAAAAAACGCGAGAGCGCCCATGCCGAGAGCCGCCCAAAAACCGGATACGCCCACAGCGTATGGCAGTATGAATATGCCGGAGCCGATTATCACGCTTCCGGTAATTCCTATCGCCTCCCAAAATGGGGATATCCGAAACGGCATTCTTTAAAAAATTAACTCGGCCCTTCGCCCTGATGAATTTTATTTTCCAGCGAACGCAAAGCCCAAAGCACTAAAAGCGTTAAAATCGTCGCGTAAACAGCAATCGCATAAAGCCCGAAACCGGCAGCCATGCCAATGGCGGCTGTTGCCCAAAGGCCTGCCGCCGTGGTAAGCCCCTCCATATGCTCGCCTTTCATAAAAATTAGGCCGCCGCCGATAAAACCGATGCCCACGACGATATTGGCGGCGATTCTTGCCGGGTCAAAAGCAGTGCCCAAAACGCTGGCAGAGGAAAGTATCGTAAAAAGCGCGGCGCCTATTGCCACCAAAGTATAGGTTCGGAGTCCTGCCGGCTTTCTTCTATGTTCCCTTTCAAATCCTATAGCCATACCTAAAACCGCGGCCAAAGTCAGCTGTTTGATCATCCAAATTATTTCTGGAGTTAAAAAGTCGTTGTACATAGGTTTAAATATTAATTGTTTTTTCTTTTTTGATAAGCTCTAAAATCTTTTCGACTAGCTTGTTGGGGTCCGAATCGTAAACAATATTACCGGAACCGCGGTGAGATTTGGCGATTATGTCTTTAATAACGTCCGTGGAGCCGCCGGAGCCATCTAAAACTCCTATGGGTTTACCATCCTCCAGCGCGATGGTAAACTCATTAATTGTTCCCCACCTGCCGCAACCGACAATCACTGCGTCGGCGGCCCGTGTAAGCAAAAGATTCCTACCGGAATACCCAAAACCCGTATAGATTATTATATCCATATAATCCACAGGTAGCTTGTAGACCTCAATATGTTCTTTTTCAGACGAAGCCGGTGAAAGCCCGATAATAAATCCCCCCGCTTCTTTGGCGCCTATCGCCGCCCACATCGGGAAACCGGTTGTGGCGCCGTTCACCAAAACCGCGCCTGATTTTACAATTTCTGCGCCTAAGATCCTAGCTTTCTCCAAAGTGTCCGGCGCGCAATGCCCCGTATCCGCCGCCCCCGACACGCAGATTTTATACTTAAGATGTATGTGCTGTCCGTCCATTCTCACATTATACCCAATCTCTCAAAAACTTTCACCCTTAACTTATACCCCATGCAATGCTTCAAAATTCCAAGATAAGATTGTAAATTTTTAGCGTTAATTTTCTTAAACATCCTTCTTTTAGTTGTAGTTCGCAAAACTCTGTGATACGGCAAAACCACGTATCCCAAAAAATCTATGCCTTGGCTTAATTTTCTAATAAAAACTTTATTGGGGTGAAGTTGCAATTTAAGCCTTTCTTTTAAAAATGATTTAATAATTGGCAAAAGCAATTTGAGATAATTTTCGCGCCGTGAGAGAATAATAAAATCATCAGTGTATCTAAAATAGTATTTAATTTTCAACTTATGTTTAATAAACTGATCAAACTCGTTCAAATAGATGTTGGCGAAAAGCTGGGAAGTGAGATTCCCAATCGGAAGGCCGCATTTGCTCTCTCTCTCTCTTGGATTTTTGGATTCAAAGCTGTCAATAATCTCCGCACAAAGCCAAAGCGCTTGAACATCTTTAATCCGACGCACCAGAATTTTTTTGAGTATTTGATGGTCAACAGAGTAGAAAAATTTTCTAATATCGCACTTCAGAGCAAAACATGGCCCGGAATAATTCCGGCTTGCTTTTCTGGTCGCATTTTCCATCGCCGCAACGCCTTTATGCGTTCCTTTGCCAATGCGGCAGGAAAAGGAATTGGCAATAAAGGTCGGCTCAAAAATTGGACTTAAAACTCTGAAAACCGCGTGATGCAAAACCCTGTCGCGCACCGCGGCTTTGTGGATATGCCGAACTTTCGGATCGCGGACATAAAAGCCATGATACGGCGCATGGCGATAGGCACCGGCAAGCAACTCATAATGAAGCTTAAAGATGTTTTCTTCAAGATTAAACTCGAACGCCTGAATGTCCGGCTTATTTTGTTTCCCTTTTTTAAATTTATCCCATACAGAGAACAAATTCTCCAACAAGGTTATTTTATTAAAAATATTTTCACAAATTTCCATTATGAGTGACTTTGATATACCGATTTTTAAAAAGACTTATGAGCTTTATAAAACTTTCCATGAATGTCTAAGGTTTTTCCCAAAGCAAGAAAAATATACGCTTGGCCAAAAAATAGAAAATGTTATTTTGGAAGCTATGGAATTAATACTTCAGACCATCTATTCACCAAAAAATACAAAATCAGAAATAATCAGAAAAGTAAGCCGCAAAATTGATCTTCTTAAATATCTTTTTCGCCTCGCCTTTGAAACAAAAAGTTTAAATATAAAGAAGTATACCACCCTAGAAGAAATGGTGATAGAAATAGGCAAAATGGTTGGCGGATGGTTAAAATCAAACTAAAGAGCGTCGCGGGGGCGCTCTTACAGAAACTACCAGAGGACGAGCAGCGATGTTGTCGTTGCGATTCGACGCCGAATTGTAATTGACGTTGGCCAAACCGCCGTTCTTACGATTACTGCCGTAAAGCCGGTTGGAGTCCTCAAAGTTGTTTCAAGCTGTCCGCACTCACCGAAGATTTAATCTTTTTAAAAATTATCTCTCCTGAAATCCGCGTCTAGCGGATAGTTTTTTACGCGGCAATCTCGCATTTGCAGGTACCCGCTCTAGCCTAAAACAAGGAGTTTCAGTTCTGCTTTTGCAAGCAGGAGCGAATGCGAGAATAAACCTTGATTTATTCTACATTAGCTTCGCTCAAGTTTAGCTTATCTTAAAAATTAAAAATAAAAAAGAGGAGAGTGCTAAATTTCAGCACCCTCCAAACCCAAAGGACCAAAAACCAAATCCTTAAGTGAAACTCACCAGAGGACGAGCAGCGAAGCTGTCGTAGCGACTCGACGCCGAACTGTAACTGACGCGGGCCAAACCGCCGCTCCTACGACTACCGCCGCAAAGCCGGCCGGAGCCCCCAAAAACATCTTCAAACCACTCCCACATATTGAACCGGCCGCGGTTTGAATCATAGACATTGCCAATGAAGTTGAATTCTCCGGCACGCTCCAAACGAATTTGAGCTCGCGTAACTTGCAAAGCCGAGGCCATGTGAGCTAAAACGACATCGTTCCATTCCTGCGGCGTTATCACAAAACGCGAACCCCAAGGCGTGTTGTCGTATTTACCGACAACCTTCAGGTCGCGGCGCAGCCGCTCAATAATTGGCGCCCAAGGGTCATCCGGAAAAATCTGGCTCCCGTCGGTATAATTCGCACCAATAGAAAAATCCGCCAGGCACCAACGGCGCTTCAAAGTTATGGCGTCAACGCTCACCTTTCCCTCTTGGATTTGCTTGTAAAGCCAGCTTTCCGGCATTACATAATCTTTGAGCTTCAAATCTTCTGCCAGAACGAGTTCTGGAAAGAAAACTGGGCGCATATTGTACTTGGCGGCGTTTTCCAGAAACGCCGACGTCCAAAGGCCAGGGATAGGATCAACTTGCACGCGCCGCCTAAAAAACTTCTTGAGCTTTCTGCGGACTTGCGCACGGATTTCATCGGCCCATTTTGGCCCTCGCACTACCGCTTCAAGAGGATTCTTCCCTTGGAGCGTGAGTGCGATGCGCTCCACCCAAAGGTCTCCATCCGGCCCAGACCACTTTTCCAACATATCTCTCTGCAAGCCAAGCACCTTACTCGGCAAGCAACCGACCACGTCTAATTTGGCCATGGTCAGCCTCCTTTCTTTTTGTTAAAAAACACGCCTTGCCTGGATCCAAGGCCCCAGGTTAGCCCTTTCGCTTCTATTTAGCATTATTTTAAGCTTTCTGTCTTTATTATACTCCTATCCGTAAACTTTGTCAAATATCAAATTAATCCGCTATAGCAAATTAATTTGCACTTTATATTTCCACACTCTCGCCGTATTTTGGGGCGTAGGCCTCGATGCCCAGATTGTCGCGGATTTTTTGGACAAGAGTTAGAGAAGATTTCGGTTCGCCGTGAGTTGTATAAATTTTTTTTAGAGTGTCGGATTTTTCGCGGACGAATTCAAAAAGCGCCGCGTAGTCTGGATGCGCGGAATATCCGTAGATGGTTTCTTTGCTGCAGCGAACCGGAATTTTTTCTCCAAAAATTGTAACTTCATCGGCGCCGTCTTGAATTCTTCTCCCTAAAGACGCCGGGGATTGATAGCCGATAAACAAAATGGTGCTTTTTGGGTCTTGTAAATACCTCCGTTCGTGGTGCAAAATCCTGCCTCCGGTGGACATCCCGCTTCCCGCGATAATAATCTTGGGCGAAGGCGCGTTATTTATTTTTTTAGATTCTTCTGTCGTCAAAGCCACGTGAATCTGCGGGAAATTTAAAAAAGAAAAAGATCTTTTATCAACATATGCCTTGTTGAGGTAAGAATAATATTTTTGGTAAACTTCCGTCGCGCGGATGGCCAGCGGGCTATCCAAAAAAATCGGGATGTTTGGAACCTGTTTTTTCCGCAGCATATCTGATATTTCCCAAAGAAGTTCTTGTGTTTTTTCCAAGGAAAACGCAGGAATCATGAGCACTCCGCCCTGTACGATGCTCTGCTCTATCACTCTCTCCAATTTTAATTTTTTTTCCTCAATACCTTCGTGTTCGCGGTCGCCGTAGGTTGATTCCAGCACCAAAATCTCCGCCCCCACGACTTTCTCAAAACCATTAAGCAACGGGTTGGCTGGATTGCCCAAGTCCCCGCTAAATAAAATATTTTTCCCTCCGCTTCGATCGGGACAAGCCACCAAAATCATGGCCGAGCCCAAAACATGCCCTGCATCGTAAAAAGTCACGGCGAAATCACCAATCTGCAGGCGTTCGCGGTAATTTTTGCCTTCCCAAAAAGACATAACGCGGTCAACATCTTCTTCGGTGTAAGGAACCACACCGCCATCACGCTCGGCTTCTTTGATCATAACGCCGACGCTGTCTTTTAACATAATCTCCGCCAAATCTTTTGTGGGATGCGTTGAATAAATTTCCCCGCAGAAACCTTCTTTTACCAGCTTCGGAATCCTCCCGGTATGGTCAACGTGCGCGTGGGTCACAAAAAGCGCCTCTATGCTTTTGGGATCAAAATCAAATGGTTTCTGGCTCCGGATATCGCAAAACTTTGGGCATTGAAAAAGTCCGCAATCTATTAAAATTTTATTTTTGCCGCCTGCCTTGCCGGCAGGCAGGTTCTCCAACAAAAAACAGCTTCCGGTAACCTCCTGCGCAGCGCCGTAAAAAGAAAGTTTGATCATAAAACTAAAACGAATCCGGTAGCTCCGCCAAGTAAATCAAAAAACAAATCGGAAAGGGTGTCTTCGTATATGCCTGGCAAATAAGTAAATCCGGCATGCCAAATAAATCTATCCCAAATAAATTCAAAAAATTCCCATCCGACGCCAACCAGCGCGACCAGCCCGATCAATGTCAAAAAAAACGCGGCCGCTCGCCAGTCGCCAGTCAACATTATCTTAAAATGTTTTATTGAAAAATTAAAAAATAAAACCAACCAAAGCCCGCCCAGAAAGTGGTGTAGAATATCCAGCCACCAAAAAAGATAATAAAGCCTAAAATAAATCGCCAAACCCAAAGTGACCACAATAAAAATCAAAAAAAATAAAATAAACACCCATGATTCAAAAAATCTTTTCATGCTAAAACATTATATGTTCATCCGCACGCTTATAATGATGAATTTCTTCAGGAGAGAACCAGTGTTCAATCTCGTGCATGGCTTCGTCTTCGTTGCCGGACGCGTGCACAATATTTTTTACTACCCTTTTTTCAACATTCGCGGCCGAAGGCGTATCCACTGAAAAATCTCCGCGAATAGTGCCCGGCAACGCTTCTATTGGATAGGTATGCCCAACCAATTTTCTCACGGTCGTTATCGCGTGCATACCTTCAATAACCATAGCCACAACCGGGCCCACAGTCATATAGTCCAAAAGCCAGTCCTTTACTTGTTTCCCTATTTCAACGGCATTTTCCGTACCGAAGTGTTCTTTTACATCTATATTTTTGTTTTTGAAAAATTCGCTAGTCCTTGACCCAACATTTGAAAACCATTCATTATGCGATGGATAATGTTGATCAATATGCTCCGAAGTGGGCCAAACCATCTTTAACGCGATGATTTTAAGTCCGCGTTTTTCAAAACGCAAAATTGTTTCGCCGATCAAACCGCGAATTACGCCGTCTGGTTTTACCAGAACCAACGTCCTCTCGTCTTGGGGTTTTGCCATATTTCAAAAATATAACAGATTACTTTTCTTTTTGCAAAGTCAGCTGGCCTCCATTGATATTTAAAATAATCGTGCCATTGATGTCAGTGCGTAAAATTTGGACGCCAATGGTTTCAAGACCTGACAGAGTTTGTTGATGCGGGTGCCCGTAGCGGTTTTTGGCGCCAACCGAAATCACTGCGTATTCCGGCTTTACGGTTTTTAGAAAATCCGCGGTGCTGGAAGTTTTGGAACCATGGTGGCCCACTTTTAAAACATCGACGTCCTCTAAAACTCCTTTTTGCAGTAAATAGCGCTCCAGATTTTTTTCAGCATCAGCCATAAATAAAATTTTCTTGCCCTCAAAATCCAGCTCACTGACCAAAACTGAATCGTGGACATTGTTTAAAATCTGCCCCTCAAAATATTTATCCGGTGACAAAAAGGTTAAAGTGGCGTTTTTAAAAAATGAGAGTTTGGCTGGCTTATTTATAATTATCTTTTTTATTCGTTTTTTGGAAATCAAATCTTCGAATTCCTTCGCTTCTGCGGTATTATAATCCACCCCGCTCTCTATTACCTCTCCAACATTGTACCTTTTTAAAACCTCAATCAGCCCAGAGACATGATCGGCATGCGGATGAGTCAAAATAACGGCGTCTATCGAATGATCGTAGAACGGCATAACCCTGCCCAAAAGCGGCAGGATTTTGTTGGAGGGCCCGCCGTCAATTAAAATCTGCTCGCCGTTTTTGGTATTAATGAAGATTGCTTCTCCTTGCCCCACATCAAAAAAATAAACCCGAAGCTCGGGCTCCTGCTCCAGATTCCACACATACAATCCACCTAAGACTACTAGCGCCGCCAAAAATAGCAGCCCCCCAAATAGAATTTTATTTTTGTGAAGTTGTAAAAAGATTTTCATACTCAAAAATTAAAATAAATCACGGCCCAATCAAAGCTCGCGAAAAACTGGGCTGCTAAAATTTGAAATTTTATCAAAAAATATGGGACTAAAGCCAAGGTTGCGCCCAAAAAATTCGAGAAAAATCCCAAAATACCGGCCGCGAAACTGAAAAACATAATTGTCGGCACAAAACCGACAATTACGATATTAGCTAAAGGACTTAGATAGGACACTAAATTGCCCCAGGAAAGAAGAAGGGGGGTTACAAAAATTTGGGCGGAGAGCGTGGAAGCAGCCGATTCACGAATACCCAAAAATTTCGGGAGAAACCAAAGTTTTTTCATAAACCAAGAAGAAAAAAGTATCAAGCCCAAAGTCGCCAAAAAAGAAAGTTGAAAACCGCGGTCAAACCGGATATACATCGGATTCCAAAAAGCCATAAAAAAAGCCGCCCACAAAAGGCCGAGTACTGCGACGTAGCTCCGGCCAGTGCGCATAGCCAAAAGGCCGATTACAGCCATAATCGCGGCCCGCACCGCCGCTGGCTCGGCCCCGGTCATTATAGTGAAAACTAAAATTCCAAAAAGCGACCCTGTCCACGCCAAAAAAACTGGCAGCATAAATCCTAAAAAAGCCATGATAAACGCGCCCACAACCGTAATATTGTACCCAGAAAGCACCAAAATATGTATTACTCCCGCCTTTCTGAAATTATCCAAAATGTTCTGCGGTATTACACCCTCAATACCTAATAGCATGCCTGAAGCCAGTGAAGCTTCTGGCTCCGGCATAATACTTTTTAAGCTTTCTTCAAATTTATTTTTTATAAAAAAGAGCGAGTTTAAAAATTTATTTGGAGAGTAGCCAATTTTTTTAATTTCTGGAAAAATCATTTGGGAAAAGATTTGTTGTTTGGCCAAAAATTTCGCTGTATCAAACCCAGCGTAAGGTTCTGGTTCGGCTACTGTTCCGAAGATTTCTAAAACATCACCGTATTTATATTCCGGATAAATTCTTTTTACTATCAAAAGCCGACCCAAATCGGTTTCCAAAACGATTTGGGAGCTGTTTTGTTTGAGAGCGCTTGACAATACCTTGCCCTGCAGAGCTAAGGTTTGTCCATAATAATTGTGAAGCTGATCGGCCGCGATTTTATTTTCAAAAATTGAAAATCGGGCGACGCCAATCAGAAAAATTAAAAATGCGAGACTAAAAATTAAAAATCTGCCGTCAAATTTTAAAAAATAAAAAACAAGTAATAAACCTAAACCAATTCCCACTAACAATAAATTAATTGTCCACGGCACATTAAAAAATGAGCGGAGGCCGACCCCCGCCAAAAACGCGACCAAAAAATATGGTGTATATTTTATTGCCACAGTCGGCCTTGATCGGAGTCCAGCGCGGCGTTCACTAATCTGTCCGCGTCACGATTTTTCTCTCTCCGAACATGGCTGAAAGTAACCTTAGCAAAATCCATTTTTAAATTCCACACCGTGATAAACAATGGAAACATACGCTCTTCCTCAATTTTATATTCTCCATTTAGTTGCTTTGTCACGAACTCCGAATCCATTTTAAAATTTATTTCCATCTTTTTTGTTTTTTCTTTGCCAAAAAGCGCTTTTATCTTTTTCAGCGCGAAAATCACTGCTCCATACTCGGCCTCATTATTGGTTTTAACACCCAGCTTTTCTCCATATTCTTTTATCGTCCGCCCCTTCTCATCCGTAATCACCACTCCAAGCGCAGCCGGCCCCGGATTTCCGCGCGAGCCTCCATCGGTGTAGACAATAAGTTTTTCCTGCCTGCCGGCGGGCATGGCTTTAGACATGTTTATTTAGATATCTTTAATAATTCTGATAAAACAATGGGTAACTCTTTAACTCCGTCGCTGCCGCTAAAATGCCTCTTATTTCGCTCTATAAAAATTTTTGCCCCTAATTTTCTTTTAAAAATATCGGCATTTGCCTTAAGCGGCACATATAAATCGTTGCTAGAAAATATCGCGACAAATTTATTGCCAGCAGTTTTTATTTTTTTAAAATCTAATTGCATTTCCAGCCAAGGTTTTACAATCGGTTTCTCTTCGGGCTCTAAATTGATCAATTTAAACCAGCCGGCAACGGAAATTACCCCGCCGACTTTTTTATTGGCTGGTAGTTTCTCCAAATAACGAAGTATTGCTGGCAAACCAATACTATGCCCAACAAAATAGGTATTTTTATCCGGCCGCTTCGCCAACTTACGCAATTTAGAAACCCAAGCATTTATTTTTGGCTTGCCGGCGTCAGGCATTTTCGGCACATATACTTTAAACCCGCGCTTCTCGAGCTCTTGTTTAAGCCAAGGAAACCACCCTTCTTTAGGATAACCCCACCACCCGTGAATTATATATACTATTTTTTTACTTTTTTCCACGGAAATTTCTGATTAATCGGCAATCTAAATGCAGCAGCTTTTTTATGCCCGCCACCGCCGAAATGCGAGGCAACTTCTGCTGAATCAACTTTATTTGTGGAACGTAAGCTAACCACTATTTTATCCCCCTTTTTTTGCCATATAATCCCGAGCGGAAATCCCTTTTTACGCATTGCGTCACCGATCTGGGAGGCAAGATACACAGGTGCGTTTATCGCGAGAGTCTTTTTCCGGCAAAAAACCACTCTTTCCGCGGCCTTTAAAAGATGTTTGACCAAATCATTTTCATAGCGCACCATATTTATCCCCTCTTTTATGTATTTTTTGCGAGTTTTACTTTTTTCCCACTCTTTGGCCAACTTATGCCAAACCCCAAATGACTGCGAATAGGTTCTTAAGGAAACCCCCAACTCCATGGTATAAGGCAGTTTTAATCTCCAAATATCCACGTCTTCCACGTATTTAAGTAATAAAGGAACTTTTTTGCGCGAGTGAAAATATTTCCAAGCCAGCACAGCCCCCGAATGCTTAAGATCGTAAACATATTTATGCGCAAGTTTTATAGATTTTTCAACGCTAATATGGTGGTCAATGATAGTAAGTAATTTTACGATTTTGAGTAATTGTTTAGTAACCTCTAATGGATAACAAAAATCCAACATATAGACCTCTTTATCTTTAAGATTTGGCAAAGATTGGCCGCGTTCAACGCCAAAATATTCTGCGCGTGCGCCAAATTTTTTCCAGGCGGCCCAGGCCGCACCGAAGCCGTCAATACAACCATCATGATATAAAACCATAATTTGTTTATTTTTATTCATCTCAAATACCCAACCTGTTTCAGCCAGTAATCGTTTTCCCACTCCCAGAGAGTTTTGGCTGCCAAAAAGGCTCTGATGTCCTTGAAATAATACGGAAACTCGCGCATCTCGACTATCCCTTCCGCGGGACCCCAGTAGTGGTCATCATGCGAATCGCCGCAATGCCCATTGCCATTTGTTCCGTTGGCCCGGGCGGCGCGCACTTTGTTTCTCCCGCCTTTTTCACGGAGCATCGCTCTGCACCGGAGGCATTTTCTCTGCTGGTCCACACGCAAAATCCAGCGGGTTTCGATCTCCCGCGGCAAACCCAAAGCGCGTTTTAAATCGTTTTCCTGGAGCGCCAAAACATAAGCCGCCGTCTGCAAATTGTATTCCGGATAAAATCCGGTTGATGTCTTAATATCCAACACCCCAAATTTTCCACCAACGGTGGCAAGCGCGTCAACAGTCCCCGCGTAGCGGTGAAGGGAAGACCAAATCTGTCGCTCAATGAATTCCGGATAAAAAAAAATCTGTTTTTCGTCTTGAAATTTTTGGAAAGCGGTTACTGCTGGTTCTATCTTTTTGGGAATTTCAATCCGCTCACCAACAGCAATTTTCTGCACAGTCTCATGCACAAGCGTCCCTTCCTCCGCCGATTTATTTTTTACGTCTTCCGCGGCGTCAAAACTCCCCATCTCTTTAAAAAAAACTTGAAGCCCCGGCTTGGCTTTCACTTCTAAAATTCTGGTGACCCGAGGATACCACGCTCCGCCCACTTCGTAACCATTCTCTTTCTTAAAATGTTCCACATCTTTAAACCACATATTAAATTAGTATAGCGCGGCCTATTTTTTCTTTAAAGCCTCCCGCCGAAGGCGAGGCTCGCCAAGGGCGGCAATCCCCGGGAGAGTTCCGTTGGCCAAAAACTCCAGCATAGCACCGCCGCCGGTTGAGATGAAATCAAAATTCTTTTCCAGCTTCATTTTACGAATTACCGCAACCGTATCGCCTCCGCCTACCACCTTATATGCCTTTGATCTGCCAAGACCAAGCGCCAGCGCCTGTGTGCCGTAAGTAAATCCTTTTTCGCAAAGGCCCAATGTGCCGTTCCACAAAATTAGTTTTGAATTTTTCGCTAAATTTACAAGTTCTTTAACCGTATTCGGCCCAGCGTCGTAAATTACGCCGTTTTTTGTAACCCAGTCCTCCGGAAGCAGAATTTTTCTATGCCATAAAATATTTTTTGGGATTTTTGTATTTTCAACTCTCGATCTGCCAATATCAACCCCCCGCTTTTTCAAAAAAGCGTTTCCAATCGCCCCTCCTACGAAAACCGCGTCGGCGGTTTTGATGAATTTAGAAATCAACGGTTCTTTGGTCGCAAATTTGTTCCCGGCAATCACAACCAAAAAGGGGTGCCTTGGTTTGAAAAACTTGGAGAGATTTTCCACTTCTTTTTTAAAAAGGGGCCCGACTTCATGCGGCAAAAGTTTTGGCAACAAGACAATAGAAGCGTGTTCTCTATGTGAAGCGGCAAATGCGTCATTGACATAATAGTCGCCCCAAGAAGCCAAAATTTTCGCGAACACCAAAGTATTGTCTTGTTCTCCCGGACTAAATCTTAGATTATCCAAAAGCACGACACGATTTTTATACCAATCAAAAAAAGCCTCCGGCATTTTTTTGATCGGCCCCTTAACAAATACAATATCTTTGAAAAATTTTCTGAGATATTTATGAAGGCTGTCCAGATGTATGATTTTATCGTCTTTTTCGCAGTGGGTGATTAAAATAACACTTGCCGCACCATTTTTTAAAAGAGCGCGTACTGCGGGGATAGTTTTTGCCACTCTATATTCATAGGGCCAGTTAAAATCAACTCTTAAAAGAATATTTTTGCCGCGGACTCTCATTGTATTTTTTCAACCTCTTTTAAAAGCCCGATGAATTTTTTGGCATCCAGGCTTGCACCACCAACCAATAGCCCGTCCACCGCTCCATCTTTTACAAAAGCACGGGCGTTTTTGTCGTCCACCGAACCACCGTAAAGCACCGAGATTTTGGAAGCGGTTCTTTTCCCAACCATGCGGTAAAGTTCTCGGCGGATAATTGTCGTAATTTCGTAAATGTTTTGGGGATTATCAGCTCGCCCCCGCCCCGCTGTGCTGATCGCCCAAATCGGTTCATAAGCAACAACCAAATTCCGGAATAATGATTTTTTAATGCGCGTGAGCCCTTCATGAAGTTCGTCACGGATAATTTTTGGAAACGCTACTTCTTTTTGCCTTTCCGCCTCGCCCACGCAAAGCACAGCCCGCATGCTAGCTCCCAAAACTGCCTTCAATTTTTTATTTACAATTTCATTTGTCTCGCCCAAAGCGCGTCTTTCAGAATGGCCAACAATCACCAATTTTACGCCGGAGGCCTTAAGTTGATCGGCGGAAATTTCTCCAGTGTAAGCCCCTCCCTTTTCCCAGAATATATCCTGCGCCGCAAGTCTTAAATTTGATTTGCCAGATAAAATTTTTGAAATAATAGGAATATATAAAAATGGAGGGGCGAGAACTGCTTCAACATTTTTTAAACTCTTAGCTCCTCGCCTAACTTCGTCCGCAAGTTGCAAAGCTTGTCGTGCTGTTTGGGGGTTCATCTTCCAATTTGCAATAATTATTTTTTTCATTTCCTCAACAATTTAGCGGTTTCTTCGGGAGAAATTTTGACAACATCAATCCCAGCCCCCAATTCCAACCCGCCCCAAGTGGCAAGGCGCGGCAAAATTTCCAAATGCCAATGATAATGTTCGACATTGCGTTCCTTGGGAGGCGCGGTGTGGATGAACATATTGTAATCAGGATTTTGTAATGTTTTAAAAATTTCAGAGAGTATTATTTTTAAGGTGTCAGCTAAATCATTTCTTTGTGTTTGGTCAATCGCTTCAAAGCGCGGCTCATGAAATTTGGGAAAAATCCTGATCTCATAGGACACTCGCGAAGCGTAAGGCGCTAAAACAACAAAATGCTTATTTTGATAAATTATACGGTTCTTTTCTTTTAATTCACTTTTTAAAATAGCGCAATGAACGCATTTTTTATTTTCTTGAAAATACTTTCTAGAGCCATCCAAACTTCTTCTAACGTCCGGTGGAATTATGGGAATGGCGAAAATCTGCGAATGCGGATGCGGCACTGTGGCTCCCGCGCGTGATCCGTGATTATGAATTATCAAAATATAATCCACGCAGAGTTCTGCGGAAAGCGCTTGAAATCTTGACTGATATGCTTCAATAATCAGCTCGATTTCGCTTTTGGTCATCAGCCCGAAATGTTTTTCGTGCGAACGCGTCACAATTACTTCCTGAAACCCGACGCCGGTTTTTTTTGAGTGTATGCCACACTTCTCCAACGGAGGACAAATTCGAGAACTCGCCACAACCGGATATTTATTCGGAAAAATCTGAATCCACCAGTCTTTCAGATTCTTCCCACCCGGCCTGGGTATCCACAGCAAAATTTTTTCTTGTCTTGACTTTTTAATATCATCAAAAGGGCATTTTGATTTTGGAAGTGGTTTGCTCTCCACCTTTTTAAAAAATACAGGTTTTTTTTGAGTGTCCGTTGAAATCAAAACCCAGTCTCCAGAAACAATGTCTTTGCGAAATTCTATGGTAGACTTCATAAATTAAATCTTTAATTTATTTAACGATCTCCTGATTTTAAAAACCTCCCAAAGGGTGCGGAAGTAAGCCGTAAATTTTACAGCAGAGCGCGGATCGTTGACCCAATTGGCCGGAATGATTCCGATTTTGTATTCGAATCGCTTGGCTAGCGCCAGAGTTTCCACATCAAAAGCCCATCTGTTTATTTTCGCCGCGGAAAAAATTTTTTCAGCGGCGAAATCGCGAAACGCCTTAAAACCGCATTGAGTGTCCCAAATTCCCGGAACCGCTATCCATTGAATATATAAATTGCCTAAGTTGCCAAGCACGCGCTTCCACCATGCCTGCGCCACGGCTTGCCGTGCGCCGGGAGCGTCTTTTGCGTTACGAGAGCAAATTACTGCGTCAAAACCTTTGTCAAAAAGCGGGCGCATTTTATCAAAATGGGAAATATCCGTGGCGTTGTCCGCATCGGCAAAAAGGCGGACTCGGCCGTAAGCCGTAAGCATCCCCTCCCTGACAGTATAGCCCTTGCCCATATTTTTTTTACGGTCAATGAAGCGCAAATTCTTAATCTCGCCTGTCATCTCATTAATAATCTCGGGCGTGCGGTCGCGCGAGCCGTCATTTACAACCAAAATTTCATAACTATACGCCTGCGCTAAAAAATATTCTTGAAAACGGCGCAATGTTTTCGGCAACTTCTCCGCCTCGTTATATGCCGGGACAATAACCGAAAGATAAATATCGGGCTTAGGCATTCTTTTATTCTAGCATAAAAAATATCCCAAACTAAGTTTGGGTTAGAATCTCCGCCCCGTTTTTAGTTACCACAACCGTATGTTCAAAATGGGCGGAGCGAGAGCTGTCTTTAGTAACCCATGTCCAGCCGTCTTTTGCGATTTTTACTTTTGGACTGCCTTCAGTGGCCATTGGTTCCAAGGCAATTATCATTCCTTCAACAAGTTCTGCACCAATTCCTTTTTTGCCAAAATTCGGTATTTCCGGATCTTCGTGTACGGCTCTCCCAACGCCATGCCCCACCAACTCGCGCACTACACCAAACTCCTCGCGCTCCAAAAAACTTTGAATGGCATGCCCGATATCGCCAACTCGCGCTCCCGCGCGTACTTGAGCGATGCCGATCTCCAAAGATTTTTTTGTCGCGTTGATTAATTTATTTGTCCCGCCGCCGACCAAAACCGTAAGCGCGGTATCCGTATATAACCCTTCCCCGCCTGCCGACGAGGCAGGCCAAAGCATTCCTATGTCCAACCCTACTATATCTCCGTTTTTTAAAGCCCTATCGCTAGGCAGCCCATGCACCACTTCGTCATTTATAGAAACGCAGAGTGAGCCCGGATACGGTATTGGCACGCCACGCACTTTATATCCTTTAAATGATGGAGTGCCTCCGGATTTTAAAATTAAATTTTCGGCCAAGTTATTAAGCTCTCGGGTCGTGACGCCTTCCTTCGCGTTACTAGCAGCCTCGTTTAAAACAGCGGCAAGTTTCTTGCCGCCTTCGCGTAAAATCTCAAGCTCTTTTTGGTTTTCGATAATCATAAGCCAACTGCTTTTATAATATCCTTGTGAACTTTTTCTATTGATTGCTCGCCGTTGATTTCCACAAGCTTATGTTTTGTGTCTTTTTTATAAAATTCAATAGTCGGAACAACTTCTCTTTCATAATATGCGAAACGGCGCTTAATGCTCTCGGAGCCATCGTCGGACCGCCCCCTTTCTTTCATGCGCGCGCCTGCCCATGCCTCGCTTACATTCAGACAAACATGAAAAATATTTTCTCTGTCGTAAAAATAAAACATTTCATCCAACGCTTCCGCTTCCAGCGCCTGACGCGGAGAGCCGTCTATAATAATGTGGTTGCTGTCGGTAACCCCATGAATAAATTCCGTCGCGTAAGCCCAAATAGCCAAAGAATTCGGGGTTAACTCGCCGGACTCTAAGCTTTTTTTATTTAATAGCCTTGCAGTAAAAAATTCCGAGTGACTGGCAAGCTCTCTCAAGCGCGCGCCGGTATAAACATAAAGCACGCTTCCTGGGCCGTTTTTTTCTTCCAATACTTTTTTAAAAAGTTCCGCTTGCGTGCCTTTACCGCATCCGGAGCGCCCAATAAAAACAATGTTGTAGCGTTTATCATTCATACGCGCGGAGCGAAAGCTGTCCCTCCACCTGCTTGGCCGTTTCCAAAACTACGGAAACCACAATGAGGAGTGCTGTGCCGCCGATGGTCAGAGTGGAAATGCCGGTCATGGCGCGCAAAATAAGCGGTAACACTGCCACCGCGCCCAAAAATAAAGCCCCAACAAAAGTTATGCGCGTCACGATTTTGCTTAAAAATTCAGCTGTGGAATTTCCCGGGCGAATGCCTGGCAAAAAAGCTCCGCTTTGCTGTAGATTTTTGGAAACCGACTGGGGGTCAAACGTGACAGCGGTGTAAAAATAAGTGAAAAGAAAAACCAAAAGAAAATACGCCGCGGCGTAAGTCCATGGGCCCGCGAAAAAATTAATTATAAAAGACGAAACAATTTTTAAAAGAGCGTTTGCAGAACTGGCGAAAAAGCTGGCAATCATCTGCGGCAGAAGCAAAATAGAAAGCGCGAAAATTATCGGGATAACTCCAGCTTGGTTTACTTTCAAGGGAAGATAAGTAGTTGTGCCACCGTACATGCGCATACCGCGGATTCTTTTAGCATAGTAAACCGGAACTGGCCGGTCACCTTCCGATATATAAACGACGGCCGCCACGGTTATAACCGCGATCGCCGTAAAAGCAATGAGCGTCGGCAACTGCGACGCATCATATGCCAAAAAAGTCTGCCGGAGGTCTGAAGGAAAACTGGCCACAATACCGGCGAAAATAAGTAAAGAAACGCCATTTCCTAAAGCGTATTCGGAAATCAGCTCGCCTATCCACATCAGCAATATAGAGCCAGCCGCGACAATTATCACATTGGCGAATTTTTCGTAAAAAGTCAAAAACTGCACAATCTCCTGTCGTTCCAATATGGTGAGCAGTCCGAACCCCTGCACCAAAGCCAAAGGCACGGTTAAAAGGCGCGAATATTGGTTAAATTTCTGCCTGCCGGTTTCGCCTCCCTCCTGCGCCAGTTCTTTTAAAGCAGGAAAAATCATTGTTAAAAGTTGCATGATAATGGAACCCGTAATATAAGGGCCAACTCCCAGCATCATAATTGAAAGATTTCCCAAGGCGCCTCCAGAAAAAAGGTTCAAAAGCCCGAAAAATTGGTTGGCCTCAAAAAATTGGCGGAGCTTTAAAGCGTCAATCCCTGGAATGGGAATGGATGAAATCAAGCGGAAAACCGCCAAAAAACCCAGAAGATATAAAAATTTCCGGCGGAGATCAATGTCTTTTAAAATAAGCTTGAATTTTTCCCACATGTTAGCCGATTTTTTCTTTGACTGATTTGGACATTAAAATATTTTTATCAAAAACCAATTTTTTTGAAAGATTGCCCGCCTTGCTGTGAGGCAGGCCGTCACCCAAAATTTTCACTTTTGAAAATTTGTTTCCCCGCAACTTTATCAAGCCACGTTCAATTAAAAGTTTCGCAGTCACTTTTTCGCCGTCCTTAAACGCCTTATCCAGTGCCCCCCAATTCACCACCGCCGGTTTGGCTTTGCTGGCATTCACCGATTGAGCCCGATTTCTGCCGTAGCCCCGGCGTTTGTGCATCTTCTTTATAATATCACGGATTTGCGGGCGAATCTTGCGTCCGGAGCGCGATTTCTGCCCTTTAATTCCTCTGCCCGAAAACGACCCGCGCTTGCCACCCCGCCCGATTCTTTTGGCTTTTTTATTATTTGATTTTAACAAATTATGAACTTGCATAATGCCAACTATGCTAGCTTAAAAACCTCCGGTATGCAAGCACTTGACACAAATAAACAGGTATGCTAGCTTTAAATCAGATGTAAATCAAGTTTAAATTATTGGCGTGCCCAACAAAATTCCTTGAAAGGAGGAATGTTTATGGCAGAACAGCAAAAGAAACGGCCTTTTCACGAGACGATCGTGGATGCCACTGAGCGGGTCGAAAACGCCGAACAGTTAGCGTTTCTGGCGCCGCTTATTGCCGAGACCAAGATCCCGAAGAATCACGACACCATTGTGGCTGTCTGGGACAGCAAGCGCGAAGAATTAGGCCTCGAAGACAATGAACTGCTTTTCGGTGTGCGAGCAGCCGTTCTTCGGCAGAAAGAGGAGGCCGAAGAGGAAGCTGCAAAGAATGCCAAGAAAGCGGAAGGCGTTGGGTCATCCACGGCCTAATACCACACTCCGTGACAAGATTCTCCATTTCAACGGGCGCTGATTTTCAAGACGGCGCCTTTTTCTTTTTCATAGAATTTACCACACCCAAAAACCGAAAAATCCAATTTGCAATATACGTGCTATAGCTGGCAAATTGCAAATCTTAAAATCACAAAAAATCATTTGAAAATTTATTTATTTAGGGCTTTTTAATAGTTTCAGCGCTTCCAGGGTTGCCAGGGCATTGGTGAGCTTGTTTTTTGTGTGCGATAAAATTTTGGCGCTGACATTTTTAACTCCAGCCATGGCCAGCACCGTGCGGGCCGAACCGCCTGCCACCAAGCCCTTGCCCGCCTTGGCGGGTTTTAAAATCACCCTGGCGCTCCCGAATTTCGCATAAATCTCGTGCGGGATGGATTGGTCTTTGGTCAGCGGCACCGAAATCAAATTCTGCCTCGCCCGGCGCACCGCTTTTTCAATTGCCTGCGAGGTATCGGCGGCCTTGCCCAAGCCAAAACCAACGCGCCCTCTTTGGTCGCCGATGACCATCGCCGCCCGGAAAGTAAAGCGGCGTCCGCCCGCCATCACCCGCGCCACGCGCCGGAGATCAATCAATTTTTGCTCGTATTCGCTTTTTGGTTTTTGAGGTCTAGCCATAATATTTTTTTAAAATTCTAATCCTCCTGCCCTCGCGCCTTCGGCAACTTTTCGCGCCCTGCCGTGGTATTGATAGCCGCCCCTGTCAAAAACGGCTTTTTTAATATTTTTTTCTTTTGCTTTTTTTGCCAAAAGTTTGCCTGCTTCATAAGCCGCGTCTGTTTTCTTTAAATTTTTCTTTTTTGACTTAAATTCCCTGTCAGAAACAGAGAGCAAAGTTTTATTTTTTTCGTCGTCAATCAGTTGCAAAAACAAATGCTTATTGGAGCGGTAAACCGAAAGGCGCGGCTTTTGGAGAGTCCCGGAAATTTTTGCTCTTACGCGCTTATGCCTGATTTTTCTTTTTTGAGCCATAATAAATTATTACGCTGTTGAAACTGCTTTTTTTCCGGCTTTTCTCCTAATAACCTCGCCCAGATAATGTATGCCTTTGCCTTTGTAAGGTTCGGGTTTTTTCTCCGCCCTGATTTGAGCGGCTACCCGACCAGTTTGCTCTTTATCTACGCCGTTTATGGTAATAACATTTTTCTCAACTTTGAAAGTTATACCTTCCGGCGCCGGGATTTTTATCGGATGCGAAAATCCTATAGATAAAACCAGGTCATTGCCGTCAATTTGCGCGCGATAGCCCACACCTTCAATCTCCAGTTTTTTTTCAAATCCACTTTGGACGCCTTTAATGCAATTTTTAAAAAGCGCGGCGGTCGTGCCCAGCATGGCGTAAGTGTCTTTGATGGAATCTTTTTTTAGAGAAATCAGAAAAGCGCCGTTACGCTCTTCAATAATAATGTAAGTGGAAAAAGATTTTTTAAGTTCCCCTTTTGGCCCTTTAAAAATCCAGAGGTCAGCTTCTTTTTTCGCAGATACCCCAGCTGGCAAAATTATTGGTTTTTTCGCAAGTCGGCTCATAAATTTTTTACCATAATTCCATTAAAACCTCCCCTCCTAATTTATTTTTTCTGGCCTCGCGGTCCGTCATAATTCCTTTGGGCGTGGAGTAAATCGTTATTCCGAATCCATTTTTTAAAGCATAAATTTCGCGGCATCTCTGGTAAATTCTCTGCGAAGGCTTGGATACTCTCTTGCCGCCGGAAATTTTTGGGCTACCGGATTCATCGTATAAAAGTTTGACTTCTATCTGTTTGCCGCCTTTTCTACCTTTCCGTTCAACACTTTCCACATAGCCAGCGCGCTCCAAAACTGCGGCGATTTCAAGTTTAATATTGGAGTACTCAAAAGAAACGGTTTCTTTTTTGGCCGCTTGGGCATTTTTTATTCTTACTAACATGTCTGCGATTGGGTCTGTCATATTTTGTATATTATTACCATGAAGACTTTTTAATGCCCGGTATCAGGCCGTCATTTGCCAACTCCCGAAAACAAATTCTGCAAAGGTCAAAATCGCGCATATAACCACGCTTACGCCAACAGCGGAAGCATCTGCGCACCACCCTACTTTTGAATTTTGGCGGTTTTAGCGACCTTACGTATGTTGAAGTCTTGGCCATATTATTTTTTCTCAAAAGGCATGCCCAGTAATTTAAAAAGTTCTAGAGCTTCTTCTCTTTTTTCTGCGCTGGTTACAACTGTAGCTTCCAGCCCGAAAATATTTCTTACGTCTTCGCCGATCATTTCAGGAAAAATAATATGCTCTTTTACGCCAATTGTCAAATTGCCTCCCTGATCCAGCGATTTCAAAGGAATTCCGCGGAAATCCCTGGTTCTGGGAATGGCGAAATTAATCAAGCGGTCCAGAAAATCATACATCCTCTCGCCGCGCAAAGTAACCTTGTATCCGATAACCATGCCTTCCCTGGTTTTATAGGAAGCGATGGCTACTCGGGCGGGACGCGGAGAGGCTTTTTGGCCGGTGATCAGCGCCAGATGTTTTTCCACGGTTTCCACCACTTCTTTTTTATCGCGCATTTTGCCAGTACCGACATTTACAACGACTTTCAAAATACGCGGAACAGCCATCGGCGATTTAAACCCGAATTCTTTCATTATTTTCGGCACCGCTTCCTTATATTTTTCTTTAATGGATAACATAAAATTTAAATCTCGTTTTTACATCTTTTGCAAATTCTGGTTTTAACGTCTCCGGAAAATTTATATCCCGCGCGCGAACCTTTTCCGCAATTTTTGCAGAACAGCATGGCGTTGGAAGTATGAAACGGAGTCGGCAACGTCACCACCTCGCCCTTTTGGCCCTGCTTTCGCGGGCGCTGATGTTTTTTGCGAAGCGCCACACCCTCCACCAAAATCTTTTCAGATTTAGGAAAGACTCTAAGAACCTTGCCCTGCTTGCCGCAGTCTTTTCCGGAAATTATTTGCACCATATCTCCTTTTTTTATTTTCATACAATTTCTTCCGCTAGCGAAACTATTTTATTAAAACCTTTTTCTTTTATTTCTCTGGGAATAGGCCCGAAAATTCTTCCGCCTTTTGGCTCCTGGCCGTCCAAAATTACTACAGCGTTGTCGTCAAATCTGATGTAAGACCCATCCGGGCGCCTTAAGGCGTTTTTCTGCCTGACAATCAAAGCTTTATGCACTTCTTTTCTTTTGACCGGTTTTCTAGGCTCGGCGATTTTTACCGAAACGACAACGATGTCCCCGATGCCAGCGTACCTGCGGCGGGTTCCACCCAAAACCTTAATACACTGGACCAGTTTTGCTCCGGAGTTATCGGCCACGTTGAGCATGGTGCGGTGTTGTATCATAAAATTTTAATTACTTTCCATTTTTTATTCTTGGAAACCGGCCTGGTGGATTTAATAATAACCGTGGTTCCTTCCGGGATTTGCTCGTCGGCGTGCGCCTTGTATTTTTTGGAAATTTTCATAAACTTGCCGTAAAGGCGGTGTTTTTTTAGGCGAGAAACCTCCACAACCACGGTTTTGGCCATTTTATTTGAGACTATTTTCCCTTTTAATTCTTGTGCCATATTAGTGTTAGCATGCGAGCAATATTTTTTCTGATCTCTTTGGATTCTTTCACGTTTTTTGTCTTGGACTCTCTGGCGCGCATTTTGAGCGCAAGCAATTTTTCCCGCTCCTCCAAAAGAAGTCCCGTTAGTTCTGCCCCGCCTTTATTTTTTAAATCTTTTATTTTAATCTTTGCCATAAAATTATCTTGAAACAAATTTAGTTCTAATCGGCAATTTAGCCGCAGCTCGCTTTAAAGCTTCTTTGGCGACTTCTTTAGTCACGCCGTCCATCTCAAAAATTATTCTTCCGGGAAGCACCGGAAAAACGTATCCGGCCACGTCGCCTTTCCCAGCGCCCATGGTTACTTCCGGCGGTTTTTGGGTAACGGGCTTGTCGGGAAAAATACGAATCCATATTTTTCCGCCTCTCTGAATATAATTGGTCATGGCCTTTCTGGCGGCTTCCAATTGTTTTGATTTTACCCAAAGCGCTTCCTCGGCTTTGAGGCCGAAAGACCCGAAAGCCAAAGACACGCCTCTGGTTTCTTTGAGGTTTCTTTTGGTTGCCAGCCTCTGCCATTTCCTAAATTTTACTCTTTTGGGCAACAACATCTTTTTCTTTGTTAAAAATTTCTCCCTTATAAATCCAGACCTTTATTCCCAAATCTCCATACGGTAAATGCGCCCTGCCTCTGGCAAAATCAATATCAGCGCGTAGTGTTTGCAAAGGAACTCGCCCTTCTTTCAGCCATTCATACCGCGCCATCTCTGCTCCGTCTAATCTCCCCGAAAGCGTGATTTTAGCGCCTCTAACGCCCTTAGATGACATTATTTTGCTCATGGTATGTTTGAGTACTCTTCTGAAAGGCAAGCGTTTTTCCAAATCCTGCGCTACTGTTTCAACCATTACTCCGGCATGCTGTTCTGGAGATTTTATTTCTTCAACTGTGAGCTTAAGGCCTATTTTTGCAGACGCCTTTCTTATTTTTTTTAAAAATACCTCAACTTCTTTTTTTAATTTTTCTACGCCCTCGCCTCCACGACCGATTAAAAGCCCGGGCCGGGCTGTTTTTATGATTACATTGAGCGTTGAGGGAGCTCTTTCAATTTCAACCATATCTACCAGCATGCCGCGCAATTTTTTTTCAAGATGCTTTCTTAATAAAACATCCTCTTTCAGAAATTTCTGGTAATTCTTAACGGAAAACCAGCGCGATTTCCACGGCCTGATGATTCCCAATCTCATTGCGTATGGATGCGATGTATGCGTCATGTTATTTTTCTGAAAGTATAATGGTAATGTGGCTGGCGTGCTTCCTGATGGGCGAAGCCATACCGCGGGCACGGGGCATAAAGCGTTTTAATGTTGGCCCCTTGTCAACGTTAATGCTTTGTACAAATAATTTTTCTTTTTCAACATTAAAATTATGCTTGGCATTGGCGATGGCCGAATGCAAGAGCTTTTTTAAAGGCTCGGCGGATCGGCGAGCGAGAAATCCCAAAGCCGTTTCGGCTTCCTCGGCTGATTTTCCGCGGATTAAATCCGCCGCCAATCTTATTTTTCTTGGTGCCATTCTCAAATATCTCAAATGTGCTTTTATTTCTTTCATAATTTTTATTTTTTAGCCGGGATGGCAGTCGTTCCAGTGGCGGAAGCAGAAGCGGTCGCGGAAATCGCTTTGGCTTTCTCGGCTTCCTTGGCCTGCATCTCCAATTCTTTCTGCATTTTTCCACCATGCTTCACAAATTTGCGCGTTGGGGAAAATTCTCCCAAGCGATGCCCAACCATTTCTTCGGTAACCGCAACCGAAATAAAATCCTTGCCGTTATGCACTCCGAAAGTATAGCCAATCATCTCTGGAGCAATTTGCGATCTTCTAGACCAGGTTTTGATTATATCCCGCCCCCCGGATTTAAACCTGCTTAATTTTTCAAGCAGTCTCGGATCGGTGTATGGGCCTTTTTTTAAGCTTCGCGACATAATTTTAAATTAATTTTTAGTCCTCCGGCTAATTATAAATTTGGAAGAATATTTGTTACGGTTTCTGGTTTTGACGCCTCTGGTCCCTTTGCCCCATTTATTTTTGGGTCGCCTCGTTCCACGCATGGTACGCCCCTCGCCGCCCCCGTAAGGATGGTCTACCGGATTCATGGCCGAGCCTCTCACGGTGGGCCTAATGCCCAAAAGGCGCGACCGGCCGGCTTTACCGATTATCACCAGATTATTTTCTTCATTTGAAACTTGTCCTACCGAAGCCCAAGCGTTGTCTTTTATTTTTCTAACTTCTCTCGAAGGAAGTTTTATTGTTGCGTATCCGCCGTCATGAGCTACTACTTCCGCGAAACTTCCTGCGGAACGCGCCAAAACCGCCTTGCCTTCGGGAGCCAAAGCAATATTATAAATGAGAGTACCCGGCGGCAGAGCGCCCAATGGCAAGCGGTTGCCGGCCAAGATAGGAGCTTTTTTGGACACCAAAATTTCCCGCCCGGGACGGACGTCTTTCGGCAAAACCATGTAGCGCTTTTCGCCGTCTTTGTAAACAACTAGCCCGATAAAAGCCGTGCGGTTGGGGTCGTATTCAACAGACTCCACGCGCCCGGGGATATCTTTTTTATCAAATTGAAAATCAACGATTCGCAACAGTCTTTTGGCGCCCCCTCCCTTGTGGCGCGTAGTGATGCGGCCCAAATTGTTCCGGCCTCGGGCCCTTTGTTTCCCAAACACCAAAGATTTTTCAGGCGCCGGGCGCCGGCGCGTCAAAAACTCCCGGTAGTTGATTCCGGTCATCTGTCTTCTGGATGGAGATGTTGGAGAGAAAGTTTTCATAAATTAAAATTCGGTTATGTGTTGCCCTGCTTTTAATACCACTATTGCTTTTTTAAATCCCGGCTTTACGCCCAAAATCACGCCGCGCTTTCGCTTTTTGTTTCTTGCCGCGAGTATGTTTATGGACTCAACTGCGACACCGTACCTTGCTTCTATGGCATGTTTTAAAGAAAATTTATTCGCGGAACCAGCGACTTTAAAAACATATTTTCCGTCGCCAAGCATGGTTGATTTCTCGGAAATATGCGGCGCGACGATTAATCTCCACGCAAGCTCGGATTTATTTTTGGTTTGGGACGGAGCAGCAGCCTTAGGTTGTTGGTGGCTGGCGGGGGGTTTGCGTCCTCGCAACTCGTCCGAAGGACGAGTCAATGGGCCAACAACCTGAGGCTGCTGCGAAGACTTTCGTCCTCTACTTTCCTTCCTTCTCCATCCTCCGAAAATTTGCGATAAATTAAACGGCACTTGCCCCGTTAGAAAATTAAACTAAGCCCGACCGACAAAATCGGGTTTTTAAATTTTAACAAACTATATTTTACAAATTTAGCCATAATATATTATTTTCTAACGGGGTGAATTTTTTCTAATTCTTTAATACTGGATTTATCCAAAATTAAATATTTATTTTGCAGAAGCACCGAAACGTTCAAATTTCTCGGTTCTATATAATTCACGAAGGGCAGATTATGAACCGCTTTTTTAACGTCGCCCTTTGCCAAAGCTAAAAGCGCTCTACCACCTTTTTGGCCCAAATTATAAATATCTCCTGCGGTTCTTAAATTTTTAAAAATATTAAACGCTTCTCTAGTTTTGGGTTTGACCATTTCAAAATTATCAATCAAAATAATTTCTTTTTCTTTTAATTTTCTGGAAAGCAAAGAAAATAGCGCGCCCCGCCTCATTTTTTTATTTATTTTTACGCTGTAGTCCCTTTCGTTTCTCGGCCCATGGGCAACCCCTCCTCCAATCCACAAAGGAGAACGGGTTGAGCCGTGCCGCGCCCGGCCAGTCCCTTTTTGCCGCCAGGGTTTCCTGCCGCCGCCGCGAACTTCGCCTCTGGTTTTAGTGTGCGCCCAAGGGCGGCGCTTATTTGCCATTTCTCCGTCAAAGACTTGTTTTACCAAAGCTGGTTTCCAAACCACTCCAAAAATCCCCTCCGGCAATTCCGCAGTCCCCGCTTTTTCTCCTTTTATATTATATGTATTGACTTTCATTTTCTATTTTCAAACTTTAACCAAAACGAGGAGGTAGAACCTCCTCGGCTAAAAACCTTGGATTCTAATCCTTTTTATCCTCCTAAATCATATTTTTGTTCGCTTCTCACAAGTGATTTAGATATTAGCATAACCAAAAACCCCCCGCAAGGGGGGTTTTCCTCTCACTTCCACCAAACTCCCGCGGTTTCCGGGGATGGCGCCTAAAACAATCATTCTCATAAAATAAAAAGGGTTGCTCTTGCAACCCAGTAGCCCTCTTCTGTTCCTTAAGTCTTAGCGCGACTTTGGTATACACCTAACCTCAATCGCCCTTCTTCCAGCGCGGCTTCCGCTGCACCTGGTAAGCATTTCAAAGTGGTGTACAAATCGCTCCCAAAATCCCTGAATTTAATAACCTCGTCATTCTCCTTCACTTTATAACTTTTTCGAAAGTGAAAGGGAAGAGGAAACCATGCATTAAGATGCACAATCTCCTCTACGATAATGTCTGATTTCCGATAACAGACACGATGGTAGCGAGGCCCCCAGCAGACATAGTGCCCGTAGTGATCTTTTCCAACTTCATCGCCCGTAGAAGATGAAGAAAAAACCAGGTATAAAAGCGCAAGCACAAGAAACCCAAAAAAATACTTTTCCATTTGTGTACTCTCCTTTCTTTTTTCTTTACTGAATTTTCTCTGAATTAAGCCTAACAAATACCGGTTTTCTTGTCAAGCCCACATCGGCTACCCCCTAATTTCCACCAAACTGCCGCGGTTTCCGGGGATGGCGCCAGAAACGGCCAAAAGATTTTTTTCGGGAATGATTTTTATTACTTTAAGATTCCGTACCGTGACACGCTCGCCTCCCATCCGCCCAGGCATGCGCCTGCCTTTTAAAACCCTCTGCGGCCAAGTGGCGCCGATGGAGCCAGGCTCCCTTTCCGAATGCTTCTGCCCGTGAGTGCGCGAGCCTCCGGCGAAGCCGTGCCTCTTCACAACGCCCTGAAAACCCTTACCCTTGGAAGTTCCGGAAACATTAACAGCGTCGCCTTCTTTAAAAACCAAAACATCAATTTTATCCCCCACTTCCGGAAGCGAAGTGCCGGAAGTTAAAGGTTTAAACTCCTTAAACATAGCAAAATTCCCCAATTTTTTCTGTGGCTTATTGACGTTTTTTTCTTTTTTCGCGCCAAAGCCGACTTGCACGGAAACGTATCCGTCTTTTTCCGCTGATTTTTTCTGGGTCACAAAAATCGGCCCGGCTTCCAGCCAAGTAACCGGCCGGACCTTCCCATCGTCGCCAAAAACCTGCGACATTTCTATTTTTTTCGCGAGAATAAATTTCATGTTACATTTTTATCTCAATATCCACGCCAGCGGGAAGATTGAGGTTAGTCATTGCTTCCACGACTTTCGCCGTGGGGTTTAAAATGTCAATCAATCTCCGGTGCACGCGCATCTCAAACTGCTCTCGCGCGTTTTTGTGCACGAAAGAAGAACGGTTCACGGTGTATTTTTTAATTTCCGTCGGCAAAGGCACCGGCCCATGTATTTCCGAGCCGTACCTTAAAGCCGTGTCCACAATTTGTTTTACGGACGAATCCAAAATTTTGTGGTCGTAAGCCCGCACGCGAATTCTTAACCTTTGCTTTTCCTCCGCTTCTTTTTCTTTTTCTTTCTCTTTGGTTTTTAATGGGCTCTTCGGCATCGCTTAATCTTTAGTTTTATTTGAGAATCTTGGTTACAACTCCCGCGCCGACGGTCTTGCCTCCTTCGCGGATCGCGAAGCGTAATTTTTCTTCCATGGCAACCGGCGCGATCAACTTTACAGTGAATTTAACCGTGTCTCCAGGCATGACCATCTCCGTCCCCGCGGGCAAAGTTACGTCTCCGGTTACGTCAGTTGTCCTGATGTAAAATTGCGGTTTATAACCCGTGAAAAATGGCGTGTGCCGTCCGCCTTCCTCTTTGGTGAGAATATAAACTTCGGCTTCAAAGTCGGTGTGCGGAGTAATAGATCCGGGCTTGGCGATTACTTGTCCGCGCTCCACGTCTTCCTTTTTAACGCCTCTTAGCAGAATCCCGGCGTTGTCTCCGGCCATGCCTTCGTCTAATTGCTTGTTGAACATTTCAATGCCGGTAACCACGGTTTTTTGAGTGTCTCGGAGTCCCACGATTTCAACTTCGTCGTTTAATTTAACTTTTCCACGCTCAATTCTTCCGGTAACCACGGTGCCGCGGCCTTCAATTGAAAAAACGTCTTCAGCCGGCATAAGAAACGGCAGGTCAATGTCGCGGACAGGTTCTGGAATATATTCGTCCAACTGTTTTGCCAATTCCAAAATCGGTTTGGCCCATTCGTCATCGGCGGATTTAGATTCTAGGGCTTTCAAAGCCGAACCGCGGATAATCGGAGTTTTGTCGCCAGGATACTCATATTTAGTAAGTAGTTCCCTGATTTCCGTTTCCACCAAATCAACCAGTTCTTTATCGTCCACCGTGTCAACTTTATTTAGAAAAACTATAATCGCCGGCACTCCCACCTGGCGCGCTAAAAGAATATGCTCTCTGGTTTGGGGCATCGGGCCATCCGCGGCCGATACCACTAAAACAGCCCCGTCCATCTGCGCCGCACCAGTTATCATGTTTTTAATATAGTCGGCGTGCCCCGGAGCGTCGATGTGCGCGTAGTTGTAAAATAGCCGCCGTCAAAGTGGTCTTGCCGTGGTCAACGTGGCCGATTGTGCCCACATTCAAGTGGGGCTTTGTCCTCTCAAATTTTTCCGCCATAGTATTTAATGAAATAAACTAATAAAAATACGCATTTTGCGCATAAGGGTATGTTATATGAAAGCTAAAACGCTGTCAACCCCGTTAGAAACCTTGTTTCTAACGTGGTAAAGTGGGTAAAAACCTACACCGGAAGCTCATCTAACTCTGGCTCGGAATCCAAATCCTCGGCGAGCAGTTTGTCGGACAAAATTATTTCTTGCGATTCTTGTTCCATGTTAGTCGTTTGAAAACTTAAAAGTAGAAATCATTTGTTTCATAATAAGTTCAACTTTTTCTCCAGCCGCAGGCATTCCGAAATTGATTAGAATGCCGTTTTTATATAAAAAATAGTCGATAGATTCAACCATCCCACCAGATAATATCTTGGTCCAAATATATTTTCCGATTTGCTCGTCGGCTTTTTTGGAGGTTACACCACGAAATAGTTTTTTAATCACGTCATTATAATCAATTGTTTCTGCTGAGATAAAAATACCCGCCTTAGCTAAAATGCCCTTGTCAACATCGAATGTCTGATTGGTTAGAAAGCTTATAAAATCACCGTTTTGCTTTTCGATTTTAACTTCGGGTGGATATTTGAGTTCAAAACCATATTTTTTATTTTCGTATTTTTGTAAATTTTTTATTTCCATATTCGCGTATTGAGAAACTGCTTTTGTTTGATCCGCAAAAATTTGTGGATACTGTATTTCTCCAGTATTTGTATTCAAAACAGCCGGACCAACGCCGTCCATTCCACCATAAAAACACAATGTTTCACCTGCTGCGTTTAAAGACGAAACCCCACCAAAACCTTTGTAGTTGGTTTCGAATTTTTTCTTCTCTGCTCCTGTGGTTTTGTCTAAAGCAATTATAAAACCTTGGGCGGTGCCAAAATATGCCAGGTCGTTGTTTAAAATGGGGCGCGCCCTCAAATAACCCAACGGTCCGGTAGAAGGCATTTTGTAAGACCACAAAATCTTGCCATTATTTTTATCAAGGGTGTAAATACCAAAAAAACGATCATAGACATAAATTTTGTTATCAATAAACTCAGGGGATATGTCAAAGTAACTTTTAATTTCAAAAGTAAATTTATCCTTATGAGTTTTTAAATCAAAAGCATGCAAATGGCCACCGGCATCATCAGCGGCGTACGGATTTGTTACATAAAAAATAGTAGAGTCATCATTTTTCAAAAAGGAAAGCGTTCCTTCTTGATTTGCAACCTCAACGGCAATGTAAGCCATGGTTTTCGGATTAAGCGCTTCGTCGAGATTAGTTCTTGCAATAAAATATTCCGGTCTATTAGGTATCGCTCCATAATTCTTCGGTTGCGAATTATAGCCAACCATATAAACTTCTTTATCTATTATCAACATATTTTGCGGATCGTTAAGTGTCCCCGGGTACATATTGAGCGTTTGCTCATATTTTTCGGCGATTATTTTTAGTCTAGGGTCAGGTTTTTCGTCTTCAGTGTTTTTTGTAGGACAAAATTTCGAAGATAAATTTTGTTTTGTCTCCTTGTTTTTACTACCACCCGCAAGCTCTCTCATGTTTTTATTCTCGAAAACAAAATATGCCAAGGAAATAACAGTAACCAAAAACAGCGTGACTGCAATTTGCGCTAATGTAAATCCTTTTGGGTTTTTCATAAACTTATAATACCATTAAAATATTAAAAAAGAAGCTATTGATTAGAAAGCATAGCAAATGTCTCTATTTTACAAAGGTTTTTTGGCTGTTTGTAGTAGTGTGTGAGGGCTATTTTTTACCCTCCTTAATAAGCTCAGCTATGGTTTGCGGAACCTCCTCATAATGCGAAAACTCCATAGAATAACTCGCCCTCCCCTCCGTCATGCTCCGAAGTTTTGTCACATACCCGAACATTTCTGAAAGCGGGACTTTCGCATCCACCACGCGCGCGTTGCCGCGCTCCGACATCTGCTCAATTTTTCCGCGCTTGGAAGAAAGATCTCCGGTTACGTCTCCCAAAAATTGCTCTGGTGTCACAACCTCAACTTTCATAATCGGCTCCAAAAGCACAGCTTGGGCGCGCTTGGCGGCTTCCTGCAAAGCAATGGAACCCGCGATTTTAAAAGCCGCTTCCGACGAATCAACGTCGTGGTATGAGCCGTCATAGAGGGCGACTTTCATATCAACTAAAGGAAAACTAGCTATAACGCCTTTTTCAAGCGCCTCTTTTATTCCTTTTTCCACGGCCGGAATGAACTCCTGCGGGATAACTCCGCCTTTTATTTCATTAAGAAATTCAAATCCCTTACCACGTTCCTGCGGTTCAACCCGGAGCCAGACATGGCCGTATTGCCCGTGTCCGCCAGATTGTTTAATATATTTTCCTTCGGCTTCCGCCGTTTTTTTAATAGTTTCTTTGTAAGCGACCTGCGGCCGCCCGACATTCGCTCCGACTTTAAATTCGCGCTTCATCCTGTCCACGATAATTTCCAAATGGAGCTCGCCCATTCCGGAAATAATCGTCTCCATTGTTTCTTCGTCTCCCTTGATTCTGAAAGTCGGATCCTCTTCACTAAGCCTGTGCAACGCCAAGCCCATACGCTCCTGGTCGGCTTTTGTTTTAGGTTCAATCCGCAAAGAAACCACCGGCTCCGGGAAAATTATAGATTCAAGTTGAATTGGATTCCCGGGATCGCAAAGCGTATCTCCAGTTTTTGTATTTTTCAAGCCGACAATCGCGCCGATATCCCCGGCCTGCATTTCTTTAACCTCCTCGCGGCGGTTGGCGTGCATGCGCAAAATTCTTCCCACTCTTTCTTTATCTTCGGTGCGCATATTTAAAACATACGACCCAGCCGGCAAAGTGCCGGCATAAACTCTAAAATAAGTAAGCTGACCCACGTAAGGGTCTGTTTGAAGTTTGAAAGCCAAAGCGGTAAAAGGGGTCTCGTCTTTCGGCTCACGAAAAATTTCAGCTCCGGTTTCTGGATCGATTCCTTTGACCGGCGGGAGGTCTTGTGGGCTCGGGAGATAATCCACCACGCCGTCCAGCATCAACTGCACCGCTTTATTTTTCAAAGCCGACCCGCAAAATACCGGGACAAGTTTATATGATAAAGTCGCAGCGCGAAGATTCTTTCTAAGTTCGTCTAAAGAAATCTCTTTGCCATTCAAGTATTTTTCCGTAAGTGCGTCGTCCTGTTCGGCGATTCGCTCAATTAATTTATGTTTCCACTTTTCTGCCTCAACTGTTTTATTTTCTGGAATTTCACTTTCCACGATTTTTTCTCCGTGTTCGCCTTCAAATGTAATACATTTCATCCGCATAAGATCAATCGCGCCTGAAAAATCTCCCTCCAGACCAACTGGAATTGTGACAGCAACGGCGTTTGGAGTCAGGCGGTCCAAAATGGAATTGAAGCTTTTCTCAAAAGATGCGCCTAGCCGGTCCAGTTTGTTTATAAAACAAATTCTGGGTACATTGTATTTGTCCGCCTGCCGCCAAACGGTCTCGGACTGCGGCTCCACTCCAGCCACGCCGTCAAAGACAACCACGCCGCCGTCTAAAACGCGCAAAGACCTCTCCACCTCAACGGTGAAATCAACGTGCCCCGGTGTGTCTATGATGTTAATGCGATATTCGTTTTCTTTTCCGCGTTTTTCTGCGTTTTCATCCGCGTTATTCCACGCGCCGAGATAAGTCGGCGTCCAAAAACAAGTTGTGGCGGCAGCGGTAATGGTAATCCCGCGCTCTCTTTCCTGCTCCATCCAATCCATTACCGCCTCACCTTCGTGCACTTCGCCGATTTTATGCGAAACTCCTGTATAAAAAAGCACCCGCTCGGTTACGGTCGTTTTTCCAGCGTCTATGTGAGCGATAATCCCGATATCGCGCACTCTTTCCAATGGATATTCGCGTGCCATAAAAAACTTACCACGCAAAATGCGCGAACGCCCTGTCGGCGCCTTCGTTTTTTGTCGCGAGCAAAATCTCTTCAGCTAATTTTTTAGCCATTGGTTTGCCTTTTTTGGCGCGCGCTGCGCTGATAAGCCATCTGGAAGCCAGAGAAAAGCCTCTGTCTGGCTGGACTTCCCGAGGCACTTGATAAGTCGCTCCGCCGATACGCCTAGGACGGATTTCCACCATTGGTGTTACGTTTTTTATCGCACTCTCCAAAACCTCCACGGGGCTTTCCGTTTTTTTAACTTTCTTTATTTCTTCCAAAGCTCCCCAAATTATTTTTTGAGCGGTGGATTTTTTACCGGAAAACATCAAATGGTTGGTTAATTTGGAAATCAAAGACGAATCATAAATCGCGTCTAAAACTAATTCTCGTTTTTCTTTTTTCTTTCTCCTCATTGTTTTGGCCGCTTAGCCCCATACTTCGATCTTTGCTGTTTTCTACCCTCAACGCCAGTTGCATCCAAAACCCCGCGGACAATGTGATACTGCACCCCTGGAAGGTCTTTTACGCGGCCTCCGCGTATAACGACGACCGAGTGCTCCTGCAAAAAATGTTTTTCGCCTGGAATATAAGCGGTGACTTCCATGCCGTTAGTGAGGCGCACACGAGCTACCTTACGTAAAGCAGAGTTGGGTTTTTTTGGCGTCATTGTTTTTACGGCGAGACATACCCCGCGTTTGAAAGGCGAAGGATAAAATTTCGGCCGGTTTTGAAGCGCGTTAAAACTTTTGGCCAGAGCAACTGACTTGGCTTTATATTGAATCTTTTTCCGGCCTCTTTTTACCAATTGATTAATGGTTGGCATTGTAGGAGCTATGCTAACAAACAAATAACAAGAGGTCAAACCCCCAGACCAATGATGATGCGAAAAAGAAAATCAGCAATGGGAATTATGATGCCGGATAAAAGAAAAATAAATATCAAAAGCAAAATAATACCGTATCTTTCCATAAAATGCTCGACTTCATAAGCTCGCCCCGGAAGAAAAGCGAAGAGAACTTTTGAGCCGTCCAAGGGAGGAATCGGCACCAAATTAAAAATCGCGAGCACCAAATTTAAAAAAATTATGAAAGAAGCGATTTGAAAAAACGCCGACGGGAAAATAGTATAAGCGCCGCCAAACCTAATAAAAAAACCGAACGTAATCGCCAACAAAATATTGCTCATAGGTCCTGCCGCGCCCACCAAAGCGTCCGGCGAAATCCGCCCAAGCCAGCGCGGTCTTTTTAAATTATATGGATTATAAGGTACCGGTTTCGCCCAACCGAAAATAAATCCTCCCATTAAATAAGTAAACACCGGCAGTAAAATAGATCCGAAAAGATCCAAATGCTTTATGGGATTTAGCGTGAGCCGGCCTTCATCTTTGGCTGTAGAATCCCCCAAGGCGTAAGCCACCGCGCCATGGGAAACTTCGTGGATGATTACGGAAAGTATCAAAATTGCGATTTGAAAAATAAACTGCAGAACTTGATTCATAGATGCATTAATGATACCATAAAAACTTATGGCGAAAGCATGCCCAATTTGCAAAAAAGGATCCGTAATAATGGGAACACGCCGACTGCTCCGCGGGCATTATAACCCCACAAAAAGATCCAGAAAATATCCCAACCTCCAATGGGCTCGCTTGTCTTCGGGCGGAAGAGTAAAAATCTGCACAAGATGCTTAAAAGCCGGAAAGCATTTGAAATTGAAAGCTAAAGCAATAAAATAAAGGTCGCATTAATTGTTAATTAAAATTTAATCACATGGCAAATCGAAAAGCGGCGGATTGCCGATTGATGCCGAGCGAGAAAAATTGCTCTCTCTACATCTCCGGCACCGCAGAGGAAGTGTTGGACACTGCGGTAAAGCACGCAGTCTCCGACCACGGCCACCAAGACACTCCCGAGTTGAGGGAAGAAATTCGGAAAAGTCTCACAGACGTAAACGATTAAACAAACTCAAAAACCATCCGCGCTGATGGTTTTTGAGTTATTGGTCGGGCCACCCAGAATCGAACTGGGGCTGCACCCACCCCAAGGGTGCGGACTGCCACTATCCGATGGCCCGCCCGAGGCAATGCCTCGTTTTTTTATAGAACAAAACAGTCAGTGTTTTTGCGCTAAATCTTTTGCCGCAAAAACGAAACAAAGCATCCCAATTGTCATCAAAATATGATGAATGTCTATAGGCGGCACAGGAAAAGCAAGCAGTAAAGAAAGACGCAAAAAAACTACGCTGTCCGTAAACGCCAAGATCATTAAAACAATACCCCAAACAAATAAATTAAGCCCGCGGGTGGATTCTCCCCCTGTCTGCGTCTTGATCTGTATGATAATCCAAATTGAAAACAACCCTATTATCACTCCCGCTATATCAATCCAAAGCGTGATTAATGAAAACGACATGTTTGGTATTAAATTAAGTTTACCATCCAATTAAATAATCGCGCAAGCTCTATTGCTCTCTTTGACACTTTGGGCAAAAACAAGAAGAGTGGCCGGCTATTTTTTTTCTGATTATTTGTGTTTTGCAACGGAAACATTTTTCGTCTTCGCGGCCATAAGTATAGCGTTTTTTAAAATAGCCGCCGTGTCCGCCATCGGGATGAAACCAATCGCGCATAGTGGAACCGCCGAGTTTAATACTTCTTTTTAGAATAAACTTGAGCGAGACATATAACTTTTTAATATCCGCATCGCTTAAATTGTTTATATTTCTTTCCGGATGAATTTTTGCGTGCCAAAGAACTTCATCCGCAATAATGTTGCCAACCCCGGCCAGATTTTTTTGGTTGAGAAAAAATGGTTTTAGTTTTCCGGCCCTCCGCTCGCCTAAGATTCTTTTGAACTCACCAAAAGATATTTTTAATGCGTCCAGTCCCAATGTTTTAAAATACGGGTCGTCCAAAACTTTTTTCACTGGTCCGTACCAGATAACTCCGAATCTCCTGACATCATGAAAAGCCAAATCCTTGCCACCAGAAAGATGAAAAATACGTCGAGTGTGCTTATCCTTCCAGCCGCGTCGTACAATAAGTAGTTTCCCGCTCATCCGCTGGTGGAATCCCAAAATTTTACCGCCGGAGAGATAAATCAAAATCGCCTTACCCTTGCGCTCTATCCTCAAAATCTTTTTTCCGCCCAAATTCAAAATCCGTTTGCTTTTAATAAGCGGTTCAAGTTTTCTTTTTGTAATTTCTACTTCAGGAAGTTCGGGCATAATTTTTTGTGGTGCGCCCATGAGGGATTGAACCTCAGGCCTTTTGCGTGTCATGCAAACGCTCTACCACTGAGCTATGGGCGCAAAGAGGTTTTATGCCGGAGGGCAGAATCGAACTGCCGACGCCATGCTCTTCAGGCATGCGCTCTACCACTGAGCTACTCCGGCATGACAAATACATGCTAGCAAAAAATATTTTTTTATGCTAGATTAAAATTAAAATTTGGAAAGAAATTTTTTAAACAAAGAAACTGGCGGCTTGCGGACTTGGCTGGAAATTGATACTAAAAAAGCGGCGTGCAATTATCGTCTTTTCCGCTCTCTCTTGCGGCGTAAAACCGCGCTGATGGCAGTGGTAAAATCCAACGCCTACGGCCATGACTTATTTCAATTTTCAAAATTAATGGTCGGCCTCGGCGTCAATTGGCTTGGCGTGGATTCTATCGTAGAGGGCGAGGCGCTAAGAAAAACTGGCATTAAAATTCCTATTCTGGCGCTTGGTCACACTTTGCAGGAAAAATTCGCCGGAGCAGCAAAACATAAAGTCAGTCTAACAATCTCAACTCTCGTCGGCATCAAGGCGCTAAAAAAATACAATCTGAAATTTCATCTGAAAGTAGACACAGGCATGCATCGCCAAGGTTTTTTGCCCGAAGAAATGCCTCAAGCGTTGAAAATTTTAAAGCAAAATAAAATAGCGCCGGAAAATTTTGAGGGCATTTACACACATTTCGCCTCCGCAAAAAATCCGGCCTTCCCGACTGACACCCGGAAGCAGTTGGCGCTGTTTAATGGCGCAGTTGAACTGGTAAAACGCGCTGGTTTTACGCCGCTCACGCACGCTGCCGCAACCTCCAGTGCGATTTTATTCCCCGAAACTCACCTTGATCTGGTGCGGATTGGCATCGGCCTCTATGGTCTCTGGCCTTCGCGCGAAGTAGCAGCGAGCTTCGCCGAGAAATTAAATCTGCAACCGGCGCTGTCCTGGAAAACAGTTATCAGTGAAATCAAAAATTTGCCGTCCGGAAGCAGAATCGGCTACGATTTTACCGAAAAATTGGCGCTACAGGGCCGGATTGCGATTTGTCCGATTGGTTATTGGCACGGTTATCCCCGCGCGCTCTCCACGGTCGGCCACGTACTGGTGCGGGGGCAAAGAGCGAAAATATTGGGTCGCGTCTCAATGGATATGATTATTATTGATGTCTCTAAAATACCAAACGCCGCCATGAACGACGCCGCGGTGCTAATTGGCCAACCAGGCAAAGCTGAAATCACAGCGGATGAATTGGCAGATTTATCCGGCACCACGAATTACGAAATAGTCACAAGGCTCAATCCTCTCATTCGCCGAATTTATCGCTAGAATAAATATAAAAACGCCGAGAGGCCGCGGCGTTCAAGTTTTCTGTGGGTTGCTCGTAAATTTCGCTTTTAGACGAAGCTTTTCGCGACGTAAGAAGCGCCTCAGCTTTTTTTTCATTTTTTCTTCCACCTGCCTGACCCGTTCGCGCGTTATGCCAAAATGCTTCCCAATTTCTTCTAGAGTATAGTCATGGGCATATCCGATTCCGGAGCGCATCTTCAAAATAACTGCGTCGCGTAGCGGCTTCAGCCCATCCAACCCGCGATTCACCAACTCCCGCATCTGGCTTTCTTCCGCTAAAAATCCGGGCGCAGGCGCTGTTTCATCTACCACGAAATCGCCTACTTCGGAGACTTCATCATTTCCAGCTTTGGCATTCAGGCTGATTGGTTCTTTCACCGTAGCCAACATATCAACAACCGTTTCCATCGGCAATTGGAGCTTTTCGACAAGCTCTTCCATTGTCGGCTTACGGCCATTTTTTTGTGCTAAAACACCAAAGGCGCGATAAATTGCTTTAATCTTTTCAGCCTGGCCTACAGGAACCCTGATGACGCATCCCTGGTCAATTAAAGCTCGCGCAATCCACGCCCTGATCCACGGTCCGGCGTACGTGCTAAGTTTGTTGCCTCGCCTATAATCAAACTTGCTAATAGCCCTCATTAGCGCAAAATTGCCTTCTTGTATTAAATCCAGCAAACTCATCGAAGGCGTTCTCGGATAATGTTTGGCGATATTAACCACTAAGCGCAGGTTGGCCTTTATTATGCTGTCCCGAATTTTAGTGGCTAGAGCAAAATCGTTTTTCGCTTCTTCCAGCTTAATAAACGCGGCAACCTCTTCTTCTCTGCTTAGCAGAGGCGTCCGTCCGATTTCGCGCAAATAAACACCAATCGAACTTTTTCTTTTCGGCACATTGTTTTCTTCCATTTCTTCGCTTTCTCGTTCTTCCATTTTTGTGGCGCCTCCTTTCGCGTAATAATACAGAACGCTAAAAATAGCTTAGCCTTTTTGCCACGATTGGTCAATTCTGCTAATATATTGTTACGCAAATAAATATTTATTTTCTTGCGCGCTTAGCTCAGTGGTAGAGCGACCCGTTTACACCGGGTAGGTTCAAAATTTTCTTTGGCGTGAGCCAAAGAAAGCCATTGGTTTTTGGGGATACCGCGCGCTTCGCGCGATTTTAGTGTGAGGTTGGAGCCGAAGATTTTTTGGAGGGAGATTTTTTTGGAGGGGAGGTCGTCATTTTTTTGTATTTCTTCAAGTAATGAAGCGTCGTTTATCCACTCTCGCATAGGTTGGAGCCAAGCGGTAGCGTTCCGTTCAAGACGGGCTATCTGTTCTTCCGCCGTCTTTCGGTCGGACATAAGAGCACGCTTCCTCGTTAGGTAAGCGTCGCGATCTATGTCCTGTTCAACATAGAGGTCGGTAAGACGGCTAACCCCGCCGTCTATATCGGCCACCTTTGCCCGCAGTTCTTGGACGGACGACGCCGCCACGCTTTGGGCTTCCTTCTCGTCTTTATCGGCCATGCGTCCTAACTCATGCGCCCACTCCGGCGGAAGTGTGTAGCGTAAAAGAATATCGGACAGTTGCGCGGCCAATGTTTCTTCTCGTATGTATGGCTCTGAACATTTACCGCGTTTACCCGTGCAATGGTAGTAAACATAGCGGTGGATATTTCCGTTCTTTTGATATTTTGTCAGCACTTCGGCAGTAATAAAGCATCCGCAATTTCCACAATGGAGCAAGCCGCAAAGGGCTTGCGGGTCTTTTTTAGCCTTCTGCCCTCGTCCGCGAATTTCTAAGACTTCCTGCACTTTATCAAAAAGAGATTTAGAAACAATCGGCGTATGATTGCCTTTCCATATATCACCGCCATAGCTGAAATGCCCGTAGTAAAATGGGTCGGTGAGTATCCGTTTAACATGGTCGTCTGATATTTTTCTGCCACCCTCTCCGCCCTTGCGTCGTTGAGTTTTAATTCCTTTGTCGTAAATAAAATATGCGATGTCTGTGAGGCGTGATTTGCCTTCGGCGTAGAGTTCAAAAGCAGATTTGATTATAGGTGCTCTACGCCTGTCTATCATAACCGTCTTAGTGCGTGGATTATTCAGATACCCGACAGGGGCAGGGCCGGGAAAATCTCCCCGCCTTGCCTTCTCCCATAGTCCGCGTTTGGTGTTTGCGCTTAAATCTCGTATATATTGGTTGGCCATTCCCAACTCAACGGACATCATAAGAACATTATCGGTAGGCAGAAAACTGCGGTCGTGTGTTTGTATATGCTGAATCACGCCTTGTTGTAAAAGCCAGCTAATTTGTCCGCCGTCTACTGGATTACGGGCTAGACGGTCAATCTTCCAACAGATAACTCCCTGTGCTTCGCCAAGCTGTATGCGCCGGATCATTTCGTTAAAAATTATACGGCCGGGCATCTTTGCCGACTTTGATTCTCTAAACTCTTCAATAATATTTAGCCCTTCTTGCTTAGCAAGTGAACGCAATACCAAGATTTGGTCGTCAATAGATCGGACTTGCTTGTCCTCGACATCGGTAGATTTGCGGGCGTAGAGAAAGTAGGTAGTCATAACTTTTATTTAGGTTGCTAAAACGCTGATTATTTTATATACTAAACCCAAGTTAAGTATAGCATAGTAAAACTTTACTACAATGTCAAAAGAATTATCAACCATCGCAAAAAATATAAAGAGATACCGCAACAAACTCGGTATTTCTCAAGACAAGTTATCAAAGCTTGCTGGTGTTACTTTGCATACACTCACAAAAATTGAATCCGGCGCAACGCCCGACCCGCGTATTGAAACAGTAAGCAGGATAGCCAAAGGTTTAGGCGTTGGCGTTGATGATTTAATACAGAAATAGTTATGAAAAGAAAATCTTCAAATAAAGACCTACGCAAAGCAAACTCCGCTAAAAAGGATGAGTTTTATACCCAGCTTTTTCAAATACTTTGCATCTAATTTCAACGCTCTCGGGCTGAAGAAGCTCATCACTACAAGCTACAGCGGTTCACCGATTGTTGGAGGGCAATTACCATTATTTGAAGTGGCTGGATCAAAAGGCAAACAACCTTTCAAAATTGAAATTACAGAAGTGCCGGATATCGACAAGGATGGAGCGATAAATCTTGATGATGTTAAGTATTTGCTCAAACACGACAAGAACACCGCAACCCCTCTGCGTGGTAGTGGTGACTTTCGGAGCGACGAATGCATCGAATTACTCAAGCAATCCGATATAGTCATAACCAACCCCCCATTTTCTTTATTCCGCGAATATGTTGCTCAACTCGTAAAGCACAAGAAAAAGTTCTTAATTATGGGTAATCAAAATGCGATTACTTATAAAGAAATCTTTAAATTGATTAAAGAAAATAAAATGTGGCTCGGACAAAGTTTAAATGGTAAAAATATTTTATTCCAAATTCCAGATCACTATGAAAGCTATTACAAAATTATTGATGGTAAAAAGTATGCTTTCCCAAAAAGCGTAGTTTGGTTTACCAACCTTGATGTACCGAAACGAAGTGAAGA
>LCKG01000001.1 GCA_001001285.1 Parcubacteria group bacterium GW2011_GWC1_45_13 | reverse complement strand
GCTACACCACGCCCGCATAATTTTCGCATTTGCCGGCGGCAGGGATCGAACCTGCGGCCTAGGGCTTATGAGTCCCTCGCTCTGCCACTGAGCTACGCCGGCATTTATCATACAAATATACAATAAATTAAGCAAAAATTGAAGAATAAATCAATATAAAGTATTATTAAAAATATTATGAATCATCCGCTGCCAACACATAATATCCGCATTAAAAAACTCAAGTCGCTTTTAGCGATTGTAGAAAATTCAATCAAAGGCGGGAACAATTATCTTTTCCGAAATTTATACGCGTATGTTGACGGCGTGGAAAAAGATATTCTTGAGGATGGCGCTTTATCATGCGCTGTTTTCGCGTCAGCGGTTTTATTGAATCAGGAGCTTATTAAAAAGCCGCATGCCACAGTTTCCGGAACAGTTAAAGATATGCTTGAAAACGGATGGCGCGAAGTTGCCCAATTAAAGCCCGGAGCGGTTATTGTTTGGAAGACGGTAAGGTTCGAAGATAGGACAGAGCACCCACACACAGGTTTTTATATCGGAGGCGCGGAGGCAATCAGCAACTCTTTTACTGATAAATGCCCTCGGAAGCACCATGTTACTTACGGCACCAACCCGGATGGCACTCCCGCGCGTAAAATAGAAAAAATTTATTGGCATCCGGAACTAAATGATTAAAAACATGTCCAATATTGAAATTAAATCTCCCGAAGAGGCGGGGCTGATAAAATCTCTTGAGAAAAGAACTGACGCGGAAGCAAAGCGGATTTTGCGGTTTTTGAAAATGCCGGACTTGTCTAGAGCCGAAGAAAGCCCGATAAACGAGCTTGTAGGCCGGATTTTAAAGATTCCGAGATTCGCCGATTTTGATAAAATCCAAGTTCCGGAAATCGTTTCGGCAGAAATTAGTTTTGACTTGTTTAATTTTCCTAAAAATCATCCTGCGCGCAGTTCTTCGGATACATATTTTGTTGATAGCAGACATATTTTGCGCACCCATACCACGGTGATGTGGTACTATCATTTAAATTTGCCCGGCGTGAAAAGAAAGATAGAAATGGGCCAGCCGGTTGGCGCATTATCTTACGGCAAGGTCTATCGTAAAGACGAAATTGATCGTTTTCATTTGCCTGTGTTTCATCAAATTGACGGCTGGTATTTATGTCGCAAAAAAGACCACATTGTCACAATAGAAGATTTACAAAACGTGCTGTTAGAGATGGCAAGGGCGATTTACGGTAAAGACGTTAAATATCGTTTCAACACCGACCAGTTTCCTTATACTGACCCTAGCTTGGAAATGGAAATAGAAGTTGAAAGCCGCTGGCTGGAAGTTTTGGGCGCGGGCGTGGTAAAGGGCGCGGTGCTGAAAAATTTCGGCGTTGACCCCGATGAATACAACGGCTGGGCTTTCGGACCAGGCCTGGAACGCCTTGCAATGGTCAGCATGAATTTGCCCGACATCCGCCTTTTTTGGTCGGAAGACCCGCGGATTACAAAGCAACTGCGTTTGGGAAATAAATATATTCCGGTGAGCAAATATCCGCCGATTACGCGAGACATATCTTTTGTCGTCGCGAACGATTTTGTGCCGAATAATTATTTTGATTTGATAAGGGATTTGGGCCTGTCTGCCGACAAGGCAGGAGGAGATTTGGTTGAAGAAGTAAGTTTGATTGATAAATATGAAAGCTCCAAAAAGTTCGGGGAAGGTAAAATTAGCTACGCCTACCGGATAATTTTCAGAAGCAACGAGAGGACTTTGATTTCAAGCGAAGTTGATGAAATAATGTCCCAAATTTACTCCGAAACCAAAAAACAATTTAACGCCGAATTGAGGTGATAAAACTTAATGTCCCTTATTATTCCCAGCGGTTGGATGTTTTAGACCCCGAATGGAAATCGCGGAGTTGCGGAACTTGCGCGTTTAAGATGGCGATGGAATTTTTGGGCCCAGAAAAAATAAATTTGGATGATTTGACAAAAGAGGGACTGGCGTTCGGCGCGTATTTGAACGGCGTCGGTTGGATTCATCAGGGTCTTATTGATTTGGCCAAAAAACACGGATTTAAAAATTCTTTCAGAAAAGAATGGCTGGAAGATAAAAAGCAGGACGGAATCGGGTTTATAACAGAAAATTTAGAAAAAAATATTCCGGTTCTGGCTTCAGTAAAAAACGCTGGCGGAGGGCACATTATTTTGATTGTCGGGCTGAAAGGAAGCGGGGAAGCCCCCGAAGGATTTTATTTCCACGATCCAAACGCTTACCGCGCCGTCGAAGGTGAATTTAAGTTTTTAAATTTGCCGGAATTTCTTAAGGTCTGGAAAGGCAGAATTATTGTCATCAGTAAATAACCTCAATTTCTTTAAAGTGCAAATTAATACGCGATCGCGGATTAATTTGCGGTTTGCGAAGTTAGGAAAAATGAAAATAAAAAAACGCGGGGAGCGGTGTTTATGTCAAATTTTGGGGTTTGTGCTTGGCGGATTTTTGTGCTAAGATTTGGGTATAACTTTAGATAAGATTTATGCCTAAAAAAGCCAGGCCTGCCCGCCGGCAAGGCGGGAAAATTAAGCCCAAAAAAGAGGGGGGGGAAGGGGGGTCGTATACCGCCAAGGATATTTTTGTATTGGAAGGTTTGGAGCCGGTAAGAAAGCGCCCAGGAATGTATATTGGGTCAACAGGTGTAGACGGCCTGCATCACTTGATTTGGGAAGTTGTGGACAACTCCATAGATGAAGCGATGGCGGGGCACGCTAAAAATATTCTGGTGACGCTTTTGCCGAACCACCGCGTGCGCGTTGTGGACGACGGGCGTGGAATTCCGGTTGAAGTTCACAAACAAACAAAAAAATCCGCTTTAGAAACTGTGATGACCATACTCCACGCCGGAGGGAAATTTGGCGGGGCCGGTTATAAGGTTTCCGGAGGACTTCACGGCGTGGGAGTTTCGGTTGTGAACGCACTTTCCTCCTGGATGCGCGTGGAAGTTTGCCGCGCAGGCGAACACTGGGCGCAGGAATACCAAAGAGGCAAGCCAAAATCCAAGGTCCAGAAGGTTGGCAAATGCGCAAAATCCGGAACTTCCATAATATTTGAACCAGATTCGGAAATTTTTGCGCAAAAACCTGCCTCGCCTAGTCAAGGCGGGGATGGCAAAATTCCCGAATTTGACTGGAAAACAATTCTGGAGAGATTGCGCCAGCAAGCCTATTTAACGAAAGGCATTAAAATTTCTATATCCGACGAAAGAGAACAAGACGAAGCGAAGCGTGAATCTTACTCTTTTTATTTTGAAGGCGGAGTGGCTTCCTACGTAAAATATTTAAACGAGGGTTTCCAGCCGAAGCACGACACGATTTTTTACACTCAAAAAGAATCCGAGGAAATCTTGGTTGAAATCGCTTTGCAATATGTTGACGACCTGCAGACTAGGGAACTGGCTTTTGCCAATAATATTTTAAACCCCGAGGGCGGAATGCATTCCACGGGTTTTCGGACAGCGCTCACTCGCTCGCTCAATTCCTATGCCAGAAAAAACAGCTATTTGAAAGAATCGGAAGAAAATCTCACAGGTGAAGACGTGCGGGAGGGGCTCACTTCAATAATTTCCATAAAACTTAAAAACCCGCAGTTTGAAGGGCAGACAAAATCCAAACTCGGCAACCCCGAGGCGCGCACGGCCGTTGACGATGTTTTCGGGAAATCTTTTGACGCTTTTTTGGAAGAGCGCCCACAAGACGCGCGGGCGATTTTGGAAAAAGTTATCCTGGCGCTAAAAGCCAGAAAAGCGGCCAAAGCCGCCAAAGACACAATTTTGCGGAAAGGCGCTTTGGACGGCCTGGCGCTTCCGGGAAAATTGGCCGATTGCCAGTCACGAAATCCCGCCGAGTCTGAAATTTTTATTGTGGAGGGCGATTCGGCCGGCGGCTCGGCCAAGCAAGCGAGAGACAGGCGATTTCAGGCGATATTGCCATTGCGCGGAAAAATTTTGAACGTGGAAAAAGCCCGCTTGGACAGAATGCTGACTTCAGATCAAATAAAAACTTTGGTCATAGCGTTGGGAGCGGCGATCGCGGAAAGTTTTGATCTCTCAAAATTAAGATACCACCGCATTGTTATTATGACCGATGCTGATGTTGACGGCGCGCATATTCGCACGCTGCTCCTCACGCTTTTTTACAGATACTATCTGCCGTTGATTCAAAAAGGATACATTTACATTGCCCAGCCGCCACTTTATAAAATTCAAAAAGGAAAAGAAATCATGTACGTTTATTCGGAAGAAGAAAAAAATAAAATAGTAAAGCGTTTTGATAGTCCCAACATCCAGCGCTACAAAGGCTTGGGAGAAATGAACGCCGAAGAATTAGGCGACACAACCATGGACCCGGCCAAGCGCGTTTTGAGGCGGGTAACGATTGACGACGCCAAAGGCGCCGACCATATTTTTGACGTTCTGATGGGCGACGAAGTGGAACCCCGGAAATTATTTATTCAGACACACGCTAAGGCAGTAAAAAACCTCGACATCTAACACATACAAACGTTTACCCCGTACCATCGCGAAGCGATTGGTGCGGGGCACGCCAAAGCGGTGAAGAATCCGGATTTAATTTAAAAAGCCGCCTATGAAAGCGCGGCTGAAGACGAAGATTTCGGAAACACTATGAATGGGGATAGGACCAGTGCCCCTCGCCGGGTGTTGGTTCGCATTGCACAGAGCAAGAGATTTTCTTTGGCTCAAATGCCCGTCGAACTATCAAACCAACTGCGGCGGCCAAGGCCTGTTTTGATCCTCTGTCAAAATCGAGATACGGGCCGGATATGCAAACCGTCATTTCTTTTCCCAAATCCCATTTCATCAGATCTCGCGGGAAAAAGACAATTACTTCTTGGAGCCCGCAGACTTTAAAGTACTCAATAATCTTTTTTGTTAAAGCGACGTATTGTCTTTCTTTAACGACTGGCGCACCCAAGATAAGAACAGTATTCATCTAGATCTCCTTCCTGATTAGAAATTTCTTCTAAAAACAGATTAGCATGTATGGTTATGTTTGTCAACGATTTGACTTATTTTTTAAATGGAGTAGTATCTGAATATAAGGCCCTCCGGGGCTTTTAAAAGTGCTAAAATTTAAATATGTTTCAAAAACTTGCCAACTATCTTAAAGAAACCAGGCTGGAGATGAAAAAAGTGAACTGGCCCACCAGAGCCGAAACTTTGCGCTACACCGCGACCGTGATTTTAGTCTCTTTGGGCGTGGCGGCGGTTTTGGGCGCCTTTGATTTTATTTTTACCAGCATCCTGCAGACTTTTATTTAAATCATTATGGCAAAACAAACTTCAGAATTCGGGAAAAATTGGTACGCCGTGCACACCTACTCCGGCTATGAAGACGCGGTCGCAAGAAATCTCCGCCAGCGGATTGAGTCTTTGGGAATGGAAAACCAAATTTTTCAGGTGGTGGTGCCTAAGGAAAAAAAAATAAAAATAAAAGGCGGCAAGCGCAGAGTGGTTGAGGAAGAAATTTATCCAGGTTATGTTTTGGTGGAGATGGTAGTGACGGACGCTTCGTGGTATGTTGTCAGGAATACCCCGCGGGTCACCGGCTTCGTGGGTTCGGGCACCACGCCCGTGCCTTTGGCCAAAGAAGAAATTGATTCGCTTTTTTCCAGAATGGGTAAAGACGAGCCGGTTCATAAAATTGATATTTCGGTAGGCGATCCCGTGCGCATAATTGACGGACCGTTTAAAGATTTTGAAGGAAAAGTGCACGAGATTGACGAAGCCAGAGGCAAAGCGAAAGTTTTTGTCTCAATGTTCGGCCGCGAGACTCCGGTGGAGTTAGACTTCTTACAAGTTAAAAAGTTGTAAAATGGCCAAAGCAATCAAAACAATATTAAAACTTCAGATACCGGCTGGTAAAGCCACGCCGGCGCCGCCGATCGGCCCGGCTTTGGGTCAGCACGGAATCAACATCGGCGAATTCGTGAGTAAATTCAATGCGGCGACCGTCCAAATGGGAGACGACATAATTCCGGCGGAAATTACGATCTACCAAGACCGGACTTTCGATTTTAAATTAAAAACTCCGCCAGCCTCCGACCTTTTGAGGAAAGCAGTGGGGGTTGAAAAAGGCGCGGCGAATCCTTTGGCCGGAAAAGTCGGCAAGGTTTCGCGCGCGAAAATCCGCGAAATCGCCGAACGGAAAATGGAGGATTTAAACGCCAATAATACAGACGCGGCGATGAAAATTATTGAAGGCACCGCCCGCTCAATGGGGATTGAAGTGACTGAATAATCCTGCTAACCTCTTATTGGAGGTTTCTTTGCGATTTTAACCAAAGGAGGCGATATGAAAAACACGCCGCGGTTTATTGCCATTGAAGGACTTGACGGTGCAGGCAAATCCACGCTGGCCAATGCGATTGAGCTTTGTTTTACGGAAAAAGGGCTGGATATTTTATTGACCCAAGAACCCACCGGCGGGCAGGTAGGACATCGTGTTCAAAGAATTCTTGACGGAAAAATGCCGCTCCCGGGGACAAACCGTGAACTTCAGCGGTTGCGTATTGAAGACCGGTTTGACCATATCCGCAGCATAATCAAGCCTCATCTTCAGCTGGGCAACTGGGTGCTTACCGTAAACTACTGGCTCTTAACTCTGGCTGACGGTATGTCTGAGGGCAAGGTGGAAGATTACGAGCGGATGAACGATGAGATAATTGGCGAACATATGATTTATCCGCATATCGCGCTCCTTTTGGACGCGCCTGCGGATGTTTGCTTGGAGCGTCTTGAGCGGAAAGGAATCCGGTTTGTTGATTGGTCTGAAAAAAAAGTGCTGGAGAAAATCCGCGCCAACTATATGTGGTTGGCCGAGAACGGACGCTTCGGCAATATTTGCGTAATCAATGCTGACAGGCCTAAAGACGAAGTGCTATCCTCGGCCATCACAGCTCTCGGGCCCTTCTTATAGCAGAGGGGCTTGTTTTTTTTATTAAAATTGTTAGGCTTTGGGAAGATTAAAACCGAATATTAACGCTAATAAAACACGGGAGGAAAGAATCATGGAACAGTTTCTGAATTTGATAGACACAGTTCTGACCAAAGGGAAGAAAAGAACGACGAGCGTCCAAGGTCCGGGCACTATTGTTTACCCGGGGTATGAGATGCGGTTTCGGATGGATGATAGCTTTCCGCTTATCACGACAAGGAGCTTGAAGGGTTCTTGGAAAGCTGTACGGGCGGAACTTTTGTGGCTTTTGTCCGGTTCGGATGACATAGCCGACCTTCATAAGGATGGTGTTCATCTGTGGGATCCATGGGCTACTCCGAAAATTTGCGCTGATTATGGACTTCCACCGGGAAGACTTGGGCGGATTTACGGTCCGCAATGGATACGCTGGCCGAAACGGGAGAATAACCTGGTTGATAAAATCGCCGAAATTGTGGAAGGAAATGGAAATGATGAGGATAAAATCAACGAAATTCACTCCTTGCTTAATCGTCGTCCGCGCGGCGGAGAGACAATTGACCAAATCAGTAAAGTAATAGATGAGATCAAAACAAACCCTGATTCAAAGCGCATGACCGTTTCGGCTTGGAATCCTGAAGATATTGATAAAGTGTTTATAGCTCCCTGCCATGTGATATTCAAATTTGCCGTGGCGGAAGGCGGGCTTTACCTAAATCTTTGGCAACGAAGTGCCGATCTCCTTGTAGGTGTTCCTTTTAACATCGCTGAATACGCGCTTTTGTTGCTGATGGTCGCGCAGGTTGTGGGTTTGAAGCCAGTAGAATTTGTTCATCATCTCTCTGATGTTCACATATATTTTGACCAGGTTGAATACGCAAAAATGCAGCTTAAAAGGGAACCAAAACCACTGCCAGAGGTAAAACTCAATCCCGAAGTGACAGATATCTTTAGTTTTCAGCTGGGCGATTTCGTTCTTGAAAACTACGATCCGCATCCGCCAATCAAAGGAATACCAGTAGCTATATAAGTAAGGAGGTAATAATGATGAGGACTAGAGGAAAAATTATCATAATCGTTGCACTGGATCAAAATCGCGTTATAGGCAAAGACGGGAAAATTCCCTGGAAACTATCTGCGGATCTAAAACGCTTCAAAGAGTTAACTATGGGTCACCCTATTATTATGGGGCGAAAGACCTACGAGTCGCTCGGCAAGCCACTGTCTGGGAGAACTAACATTATTCTTAGTCGAGATGAGAATTTTACGAGAGAATCCGCAGATGGCTGTGTAGTATTGCGGTTCTTTGGAGATGCTTTGAAACTAGCTCGCACCATTGACAGAGAAAAGATTTTTATCTTAGGGGGAGGCCAGGTCTACGAAGATGCACTGTTCTCCGCTGACGAGATTTATCTGACTTTGGTCAAGGCCTCTTTTGAAGGCGATGTTTTTTTTCCGGAACTTGATCCTGCAGAATGGTTGGAAGTCAGCCGGGAGCAACATAAAAAAGACGCAAAGAATCCGTATGATTATGAGTTTGTCGTCTACCAACGCAAATAAAAGGAGGTGATGGTCTTGAAAAAAGATTTTGTTAATCCACGTTATGCGAAGAGTGATGACTATCGCGCGGTGCTGGAGGAAATTAAAAAAGAAGGCAAGTGTCCTTTTTGCCCGGAGAATTTTCGGTGGCATCCGAAACCGACCATTTTTGAATGCGGTAAATGGTTTCTCACCGAAGTTGGCTGGAAGTATGAAAATGCCGCACATCACCTACTGTTGATCGGTAAAACTCACAAGGAAAACTTTTGGGAGTTATCGCCGAATGATCTGAAAGAAGTGGGAGAGCTGGTGGAATTGGCTTGTGTACAATTCAAAATCCAAGGCGGTGCCGTTGCGCTTCGTTTCGGAGACACCAAGTACACCGGGGCGACAGTTAAGCACCTTCACTTCCATCTGATTGTCCCGGAAAAGGGGAAAGTGGTTAACTTTCCCATCGGATAAAAAAATAGCCCTGACGCGCGAGATTCGCGCATCAGGGTCTTTTTATGTCACAAATATCAGTTCAATTCCCCTTGCCTTAAGAGTATCCTCGGAATCTGCGTAAGCATTGCCGGAAGCGAAGTAACACTTCTCTATGCCGGATTCGGCAATCAGATTAGAGCAAGTCGGACAAGGAAAGACCGAAACATATATTTTGGCGCCCCTTAGAGAAAATCCTTCCCTGGCTGCTTCGGCTATGAGGGTCTGTTCGGCATGAATGGTTGGTGTAGCTTCGCTTTTCTCTCCTGCTTTAACAAAATCTCTGATGTTGCCGAAAGCGTAGGGACGATACTCGCTTATCGGATCTTTGTTATAAGCTTTAATCTCCTTCCCGTTTTTTGTCACTACAACTGCTCCTACCTGGCGCCACCAGTCAGGGCTTTTCTTTCCCTCCTTTATGGCGCGCCACATCATCTCCTTATCGAAAAGAAAATCGGACTCGCGGTCATATTTGATGTCGGTGCGCGAGATGACATAGCTTTCATCCCATCGGAGAAAGGAGGAATCGTAGCTGACCTCATTATCGCTTAGGTATTTGTCGGCGAAGCGCTTGGTGATGCCTTCTTGGGCGGTAATGACCCGGCAACTTTCCAGAATTCCCACCGAGGAGCTTTCCAGAATTTCTACTTTCTGAAAGCACCCGATAGCTTCAACCATTTTTTTTGCCACCAAGGGGTTTTTTATCGCACGAATTTCTCGTTCTAGGTACTTATGTTCCTCTACTAGACTTTCCCCTAGAATAAAGAGCCCCTCAACTTCTTTTGAGTATTTCTCGAAAAGTTTGAGGTAGCCTTCGTGTATGACCGGAATATATAGCACCAGAAAAGTTTTCATGATTTACCTCCTCTTGTGTCAAGCAACGACATCATCACGGAGAGATTCTTTTTGAGGGCTTCCTGGATAATCGCGGTGCTTGAGGTGTTTTCTGCTTGCCGCGGAAGCACTACAAGTTTATTGCAGTATTTCCTTATTTCCTGTTTCTGTTTTGGCGAATAACTATCTCCCTTCACAGCTATAAATACGTCAGGTTTGATGCGTCTCAAAAGGCCGCATTTCCATTGCCCTTTCTTGTCCACATCGTCGATCCTGGTTACGAAGTCCACAGGAAGCTGATAACTCAACATCTCCATCCGTTCATCTTCCGGAATGATGGGACGGTGCGCGCCTTTTGTTTTTTTGACCACGCGGTCGCTGTCGGTTCCCACCACAAGAATATTTCCTTTCTCCTTCCCAGCTATAAGGTAGCGGACATGCCCAATGTGCAGCATGTCCCAAGAACCGATGGTAAGCACTATTTTATAGCCGGCTAAGCGAAGTCCTCTCAAGATTTTATTGAGAGTTCCGTAATCACGGACAATCTTTTTTCTGAGCGTGAGCACCAACTCGGAAGAAGCATTATTTTGAGGATTGTTCTTATTCATTTTAACCCCCTATTGTTAAGGGTCGTTTTTAGTTCTTTTGGCATTGTAAAAGATAAGCATTTATTTTGCAAGCCCTCGTAATTGACGTGGCTTCTTTTTTTAATAAATATTTTATGCTAATATAATTTTCATATGATTCTAGGAATTTCCGAATTGCATCGTTTGGTCAAAGAGGCCAAATTAGTAGAAGATTTATCTGAACGCGAACTCAATAACCCCGAAGGAGCCGGGTTTGATTTGCGGTTGGGCAAACTTTTTAAATTAAAAGGTGAGGGATTTTTGGGGGTCTTGGAACGCTCAACTCCGGAAGTAGAATTGGTGGCGAAATATGATCCAGAGAATACTATATCCGTAACGATCAAACCGGGAGAATATTTTTTGACGGAAACAATTGAAAAATTCAATATGCCGCTCAATCTTTTATCAATTGTTAAACCTCGCACTACCCTGCACCGCTCCGGAATTATTACTAGGGTTTCGGTTGTGGATCCCGGATATTCAGGCACGGTTCACCCGGCGATTTACAATGCTGGGGGAGTGGATGTCAAACTGGAAATGGGCGCACGGTATGTCAACGCGATGTTTTTTGAAGTTAAGGGGGAAACCAAGGCATACCGCGGGCAATGGCAGGGTGGCAGATTAACAACCAATGGTAAGGAGATTCAAATATGAAAATCAGAATTCTGGCGCTTATTATTTTATTTGTGGGGCTTGCAGCCGGTTTTTATAATGTGGCGGAGTTTTTGGGTTTCCGCGATTCTTGGTGGGAGCGTCCCTTTCGGCTGGGCTTGGATCTTCAGGGCGGGACGCATTTGGTTTACCGCGCCGATACTTCTTCTGTCGCTTCTTCAGAGATCGCGGAAGCCATGGCCGGCGTGAGAGATATTATTGAGCGGAGAGTGAATCTTTTTGGAGTCGCGGAGCCCGTGGTACAGACTGAAAATGTCGGAGGAGAGCGGAGACTGATTGTGGAATTGGCCGGTGTTTTTGACATAAGGGAAGCGATTAAAATAATCGGGGAGACTCCCTTTTTGGAATTTAAGGAATTAAAGCGCGACAAGTCCGGCGGGGTGGCTTCATCCACCGGAGCCATAGCCGATTTTATCATTACAAATCTAACCGGTAGATATCTTAAAAAAGCTTCTTTGAATTTCGCGCAAAACTTGGGCGAGCCAGAAATTTCTCTGGAATTCAACGATGACGGCGCGAAAATTTTTGAAGAAATTACCGCAAGAAACGTGGGGGAGCCGGTTGCCATATTTTTGGATGGCGCTCCCATCAGCATTCCCGTGGTGCGGGAAAAAATCACCGGAGGAAAGGCGCAGATTACCGGAAAATTTTCCGTGGATGAAGCTCGGCAGTTGGTGCGACGCTTCAACGCCGGAGCATTGCCAGTAGCAATCACTTTAATTTCCCAGCAGAGCATCGGCTCTTTTTTGGGCAGGGACGCGCTTTTTAAAAGCTTTCATGCCGCGCTTTATGGGACAATCGCGGTGATGCTCTTTATGATTTTTTGGTACCGCCTGCCTGGGCTTATCGCTGTGCTGGCCTTGGGAGTTTACTCGGCTTTGATTTTGCTTTTGTTTAAATTGGTTCCGGTAACGCTGTCGTCCGCTGGCATCGCCGGATTTATTTTGTCAGTGGGTATGGCGGTTGACGCGAATATTTTAATTTTTGAGAGAATGAAAGAAGAAATCCGTTCCGGAAAATTTTTGGATACGGCCATGGCCGAAGGTTTCCGTAGGGCCTGGACTTCAATAAGAGATTCCAATGTTTCAAGTCTTATTACTTCCGTGATTCTTTATTGGTTCGGCACGTCTATTGTCCGCGGGTTCGCGCTGACTTTGGGCTTGGGAATTTTGGTGAGCATGTTTTCGGCAATCACCGCCTCGCGCTATTTCCTTTACTCTCTGCCGCATAAAACCCAAACAAAACTCACGCGTTTTCTCTTCGGCGTTGGACTTAATTTATAGAAAAAGTTACTCTCCCATTAATGACTCGGTGGCGTTTTTTGTTAGCGATGGCGTTGCTTGGCGGAGCCAATTTTGCTTATGGGGCCGCTGGCGATGTTGCTATTTCCGAAGTTTTATTCGACCCGGCTGGAGGTACGGATACCGGCCAGGAATATGTAATAATAAAAAATTTAGGCGGATCTTCTATAAACATGTCCGGCTGGCATTTATATCCGGATGGCATTGACTACTTTACTTTTCCAGACTTTGTCTTGAATGTCGGTGCATCAGTTAAAATTCACCTCCGCGCAAGCGGCGCGGACAATGAGGTAAATTTGTATTTTCCGGTAGCCTCCGGCAATATGGGCAACTCCTCCGGCTCGCTTGCGCTTTTTTCAAGCACGACTCATTCTAAAGACACAATTGTTTCTTATGTAAGATACCATAATTCGGGGAGTTCCGAGAAAAAAACTTGGGAGACCACTGCAGCAAGCGCTGGTATCTGGACCGCCGGAGCTTTTGTTGATATTTCCGCGGGAGCCGAAGGGAAAATTTTAAAGTTGAACGACTTCAATCAGCGCGCGAGCGTAGCCGGATGGGCTATATCCGACCTGGCCTCGGAATCAACGCCGCAAGCTGAAGAAAGCGGTTCGGCGGATGTATCTGTTTCAGAAACTCAAATCAGCGGCTCGGTTGCCCCCAAGCCGGTTGCGCAAATCAAAGCCTACGCGGGCGAGGATCGCTCTGCGATAGCCGGGGCTACAGTATTTTTTGACGGGTTTGCCGAGGGTTTAAAAGGAGAGCCCTTGGACGGCGCAAGATTCTCGTGGAATTTCGGGGATGGCTCACCTATTTTAGACGGCAAAAAAATTGGGCACGCTTTCCTTTATCCTGGCGCATACGCCGTTTCTTTGGGCGTTTCTTCTGGTGAGTATTCTGCCATGGATACGATAAATATTGCTGTCACGGCAAGCCCGCTTTTGATTGCCGAAATTAAAACCGGTCCGGACGGCTGGGTTGAAATCAAAAATAATTCAGCACGGAAAATTGAAATCTCAAAGTTCGGACTCTCATACGGAGGTAAAATATTTATATTTTCAGAGAATACGTTTATGGCTCCTTACGCGGCGCTGGTTTTGGGCACCACGACTCTAGGATTCTTACTGCCTGCCTACGGAGGAGAAATAAAATTTATTTATCCAAATGGCTCTCTGATGTCTTCTTTGAATTACCCGGCTTCGGTGCTTGCAAAAGAAGAAAGTTTGAATTTTAATAATGACGTTTGGGTTGTAGCCGAAGCGACTCCAGGCGCAAAAAATGAGAAACCATCGTTAAAAATACCTTCCGCTCCAACTGGCAATTCCAGCGCCGCGGAGGCGGCGCCAAAAATTCAGGAGTACAGAGCCGCGTCTCCGGAAGTGGCTTTGACGCTCGGTGATGACCATTCGTCGTTTTCAGTCAATGAATATTTTTGGCTCTTCGGCGGATTAGGCTTGGGTATTTTTGGCGGCCTGATGTTTTTTCTTTTGAGAATATATACAACTAAAAACTAGCTATGCGCGTTATAATTACTGAATGAATGAAAATGCCAGAAAGCCAGCGGTTTTTGTGTTTTCCACATCCTACCACCCTTTCATAGGGGGCGTGGAGGTGGCAATTGAGCAAGTCGCAGAGCGACTAAAAAATCGGTTTGATTTTTTTATTTTTACTTCAAGAATGGATGGTAAACTCCCGACGCGCGAAAAAAGGTCGGAAGGATTGGTAATCAGAATTGGTTTTGGAAATCGTTTTGATAAATTTTGGCTTTTAATTTTTGGCTGGTTTGCGGCTTGGCGGGAATTAAAGAAACGCCGTGGCAAAATTGTTTTTTGGGTTATGGATTTTTCATTCGGTGCCGCGCCTGCCGGATTTTTGACAATCCTTTATCCGAAAACTCCTTTGGTTTTTACAATCCAATACGGTTACGGAGACGAAAGGGTCGCGAGAGGGCGACTTGGCTTTATGAATTTGGCATTTCGTTTGATTCTTACGCAAGCGGATTATGTTACGGCAATTTCAAGCTATTTGCTGAATTTATGCAAACATTATGGCTATATCGGCGGGGGCGTAGTTTTGCACAACGGGGTTGATATTGAAAAATTTTCTACGGCACAAAAAGAAAACCGCAAAAAGCCAAATACCATTATTACCGTTGGCCGTCTTGTCCCGAAAAATAGCGTGGATATTTTAATTAAAGCGATTGCCGAACTTAAAAAATATATTTCGGATATCACACTGCATATTGTTGGCGACGGATCGGAACGTCAAAATCTGGAAGAATTATCGCACGAGTTGGGTTTGGACGGCGCTGTTAAGTTTTTCGGAGAAGCTGCTTACGACGATGTCCCAAAGTATTTAGCCGAGGCGGATGTTTTTGCGCGTACTTCGCGTTCGGAGGGTATGGGCAACGCTTTTGTGGAGGCTTTGGCGGCGGGTGTGCCGATAATTGGCACGCCGATCGGCGGGATTTTGGATATTATAAAAGACGGCGAAACGGGGCTTTTCGTTAAAGTTAGTGACTCGCGAGATTTGGCTGAAAAAATAAAAATTTTGCTGGCGGACCAGGCGCTGGCGCGAAAAATTATTGAAAACGGCAGAAAAATGGTTGAGGAGAGATTCTCTTGGGATAAAATCGCTCAAAATTACGCGGAAATTTTCGGCCACGAGCTCAATATCAAAAAACGGGTTTTAATTGCTACCGGAATTTTTCCTCCGGAAGTCGGAGGGCCGGCTACTTACAGCAAAATTTTGTTGGACGAACTTTCGAAAGAAAATTTTGGCGTGAGAGTTTTAAGTTTTGGTAACATTCGGCGTTTTCCAAAAATCCTGCGGCATATCGCATACGGCTTAAAAACGTTTTGGATGGGACGAAACTCAGACGTAATTTTTGCGCAGGATCCGGTAAGCGTTGGGTTTCCGGCGATGCTAGCCGCCAAAATTTTGCGCAAAAAATTTTTGCTAAAAATTGTTGGTGACTACGCATGGGAGCAAGGCGTTCAGCGGTTCGGTGTTAAGAAAGTTTTGGATGATTTTTTAAAAAATCGGTATCGTTGGGAGGTGGAGCTTTTTCGGAAAATTGAGTGTTTGGTTGCCAATCGTGCAGATAAAATCATTGTGCCAAGCGAGTATTTGAAAGGGGTTGTGACAAAATGGGGAATCGGGCCTGAAAAAATCTATGTGGTTTATAATGCCTTTCAAGACAATGAGTTGTTTCGCTTTCCTCGCTTCGCTCAGGGTGGCTTCGCCAAACCCGGTCAACGACTCATTGTCTCTGCAGGCCGTCTGGTTCCATGGAAAGGTTTTGACGCGCTTATTGAGATTATGCCGGAGATTTTAAAAGAAGTTCCGGATGCAAGATTGGTGATTATTGGCGATGGGCCGGAGAAACAGAATCTAGAATCTAGAATTAAGAATTTAGAATTAGAGGAAGAAGTAACATTGACTGACACATTGCCTCACGAAAAAGTTTTGGAATATTTGGCCGCTGCGGATGTTTTTGTTTTAAACACTGCCTACGAAGGATTTTCGCATCTGATTTTGGAAGCGATGGCGCTCGGCGTTCCGATTGTTACTACAGATTCCGGAGGAAATCCGGAATTGATTGAAGACGGCAAAGAAGGCTTTTTAATAAAATTTAATGATAAGGAAGCGTTAAAATCAAAAATCTTAGATGTTTTAAGTAATCCTATTCTTGCCCAAAAATTTTCCGAAAATGCCAAGAAAAAGTCCAGCGAATTTTCAAAAGAGAGAATGATAAAAGAAACTGTAAAAATTTTAATATGAAAGTTTTAATGATAAGCGGGGATCCGGGGGTTTTGGATCTGAAATCGGATGTCGGGAAAAGAATGGCGGAATACAGAGCTGTCTTGGGCGGGCTTGATATTTTGCTTGCTTGTGGAAACATTTTTAATTTTATTTCCGGATTTTTTCGCGGTCTAAAGTTAATGCGCAATCGCTACGACATTATTACAGCACAAGACATGGAACATTCTCTTCTGGCTTGGGTTTTTTCAAAATTATTTAAAATCCCGTGGCAAATGCAGATTCATTCGGATATTTTTAGTCCGTATTTCCAAACAGAATCGTTTAAAAATAAATTGCGGGTTCGGTTGGCGAAGTTTTTGGTTCCACGCGCAGATTGCATCAGGGTTGTTTCGGAGAGAATTAAAAATTCGCTTACGGCGTACGGCGTAAAGCATATAACGGTTCTTCCTATTTTTGTTGACACTGAAAAAATTAAAAATGTGCTAATCAAAACCGATTTGCATAAAAAATATCCCGGGCGGTTTGTTATTTTGATGGCGTCGCGGGTAACAAAAGAAAAAAACATTGGGTTGGCGGTTGAGGCTATGAAAGAGTTAGTAACCCTCCCACTTCTTTTAATCGTCGGCGACGGCCCGGAACTAGAAAGTTTAAAGTTTAAAGTTAAAAGTGAAAAATTGGAAGGAAATATTAAATTTGAACCATACACTGAAGATTTGGCGTCTTACTACAAAACATGTGATTTATTTTTGCTAGCCTCATATTATGAAGGTTATGGCCGAACCTTGATTGAAGCAGTGGCAGCCGGGGCAAAAGTTATCTCGAGCGACGTCGGTATCGCTCCAGAAATTTTAGAACCGGAAAATATTTTCAAAGTCGGCAATAAAAATGATTTGAAAGAAAAAATAGTTGCCGCTTTAAACCAAAAATTGCCTGCTCCCAAGCCGCTCGTTTCTCAAACAAAAGGCGAATATTTAAGGTTATATAAGAGAAGTTTTGAGATATGCGTAAATAAAAAATGAATCTTTTAATTCTTACTCAAAAAGTTGATAAAGAGGATAGTAATTTGGGATTTTTTCATCGGTGGCTAGAGAAATTTGCGGAGAAAGCAGATAGCGTTTTTGTTCTATGCAGTTTTTTAGGTGAACATGCTTTGCCGGCAAATGTTCAGGTTTTTTCTTTTGGCAAAGAAAAAATTTTTGGCAGAATCAGGCGCTATATAAATTTTTATAAATATCTGTTTTCTGTCATGTCGCAAGCAGACGCCGTCTTTGTCCACATGATTCCGGCATGGGTTATTTTGGTTTGGCCGGTGGCGGCGATTTACAGAAAAAACGTCTATTTATGGTATACTCACAAATCGGTGACGTTTTCATTGAGAATCGCCGAAAAACTTGTTACAAAAATTTTTACGGCTTCTCCGGAAAGCTGCCGCCTTAACTCGCCAAAAATAGTTATAACCGGCCATGGGATTGATACTAACCGCTTCGCGCCGAAGCGCGAAGCTTTAAGGAGCGGGGAAAACACACTTAAACTGCTTTCCGTCGGCAGGATCTCGGAATCTAAAAATCATGAATTTTTGATTAAGGCCGTTGCAATTTTACTAAAAAGGGGTCACGGCGCAATGCTAGATATAGTAGGAGAGCCAGTTACGTCTGCCGATCTTGTTTATAAAAAAAAGCTGGAAAATTTAATTCTTCAGGGTGATTTAGAAAAAAACATAAATTTTTTAGGCGCAAAAACCTATAATGAGATGCCTGATATTTATAATTCTCACGACATGCTCCTTCACGCTAGTGAAACTGGCAGTATTGATAAAGTCGTTTTAGAAGCGATGGCCTGCGGATTGCCGGTTGTGACTACCAGCGAAGTGTTTCGCGGCACGCTTGAAATCATACCAAAAAACCCCAATCTTGTGGCAGAAAAAATTGCGCAAATGACCAATTATAATAAAGATTTGTCTTTGTGCCAAATTATAATACAGAATCATAACTTGGATAATTTGGTAGAGAAGATAGTAAAAAATTTATGAATAAAATACCCTGTTCAATCGGCATTCTGACTTTAAATTCCGGGAAGACTTTGCGTCGTTGCCTGGATTCGGTGAAAGATTTTGCCGAGATTGTCGTTTGCGATGGTAATTCAACAGACAATACTTTAAACATCGCGCGCGAGTACGGCGTGAAAATAGTGAAGCAATATGACTCCGACGAACCCAATTTGCGATGCGTGAAAGACAAAGCGAATGTTCGCCAACGAAACATGGACGCGGCTTCATACGATTGGTATTTTTTTATGGACTCCGACGACGCGCTTTCTCGCGGAGTTGTTGAAGAGATCCGAAAAATCACAGCTGATCCCGCCTCACCATTTTTTGTTTATCGCATGCCAACGCGACTTTTTCTTGACGGCAAAGAAATTAAGCACGAAGCAAGCTATCCTTCTTATCAGACAAGGCTTATAAATAGAAAAATAAAGCCGTATTTTAAGGGCAGAGTGCACGATCGGTTGATGTTTGATCAAAAAAAATATAAAGTCGGCGCGCTTAAGAGTTTTTATGACTTTCATTGGCCAAAAGAGCGCGTAGAAAATTATTGGAAGTACCAAAAAATGTATGCCAATTGGGAGGCGGATGCCGCCGGCGGAGGGCCTTGGGGCGAATTTTTTTATTGGTGCGTTTACAGGAGATTGCGCATCATTGCCGGGTATTTATACAGGATTCCCAAAATGTATCTTCTTTACGGATTTAAAGATTCAATGCCGCTGCGGATTCAGTTTTTAACTTTGTGGCAGCATTTTTATATTTTGTATTTACTTACTAAGCAGCAAATTTTGTATGTGCGCAATAAACGGATTTAATTTTAAGGATGAAAACTTGATTTTGAAAATGAATCGGGCAACGCGGCATCGCGGCCCCGACGGCACAGGTGTTTTTTTTGACGATAAAATTTCGCTCGGCCACAATCGCTTAAGCATAATTGATTTAAGCGGCGCGGCGAATCAACCAATGGCGTCCGGCGACGGAAATTTGGTGGTTGTTTTTAACGGAGAAATTTATAATTTTAAAGATTTAAAAAAAGAGCTTGCGGATTTTTATAATTTCAAAACTTTAAGCGACACGGAAGTAATTTTGGCAGCTTATCAAAAATGGGGCTCGGAGGCCGTAAATAAACTTAATGGAATTTTTGCGTTTGCTATTTGGGACAAAACGAAACGGGAACTTTTTTTAGCGCGCGACCATATCGGCGTGAAACCGCTTTATTATTTTTTGGGCGGCGGCAAGTTCATTTTTTCATCGGAGATTAAGGCGATTTTAGAGCACGATGTGCCTAAAGTACTAAACCGCGAAGCCCTTAACCATTATTTGCGCGTGCTTTATGTGCCGGCGCCGCTTACTATGTTCAAAGGAATCCATAAATTTCCGCAGGCGCATTATGGAGTTTTCCAAAATGGGGAGCTGAAACTCACAAAGTATTGGGAAATTTCGGATGTAAAATATTTTAACAGGCCATTTAAGTATTTGGCGGAGGATGTGCGGGGCGAAATCTTAAAAAGCGTCGAGCGACAATTGATTTCCGACCGCCCGATTGGGCTTTATCTTTCCGGCGGGATTGATTCCAGCGTCGTGCTGGATGCGATGAGCACGGTTCGTGGAAACATAGACACTTTTTCCGTCGGGTTCAGCCTTCCGAATAAGGACGATGAAGAAAAATTCAACCAAGATTTTTATTTGGCAAAGCGCACCGCTGCGCACTACGGCGCGCGCCACCACGAAGTCCTGCTAAAAGAGGAAGAAATCCCGGATTTTTTTGAAAAAGCCTTCTTTCAGCTAGATGAGCCGATTGCCAACCCGACCGCAATACCAATGATGAAACTAGCCGGATTTACCAAAAACCAAAAAGTGGACGTGGTTTTGGGAGGCGACGGGGGCGACGAACTTTTTGGCGGTTATGAAAGATACCGCATAAGCCGCATTATGAGTTTTTTGCCGGAGTTTTTTTTGCCGGAAAAAACGGACAGGTTCGCGCGGTTTATGTTTCAAAAAGATCCGATTTTGAGAGAGGTCTTACAGAAAGAATTTTTTGGAGGAAATATTGCGAAATCTTTTTTTGCTGAAAACTATTTTCAAAAAAACCCGTTTAAAACTTTTGAGGAGCTTTTTATGTCGGTGGACAGGCGAGCTTGGCTCGCGGACGAGTCACTTGCCCGCACGGACAAGATGTCGATGTTTTCGGCGGTTGAGGCGAGAGTGCCGCTTTTGGAAAAAAATCTGGTTGAATTCGCGGCAAGAATCCCAAGAAAATATAAAGTCGGGGCGTTCAATACAAAAATCATTTTAAAAGAGGCGTTCCGCGGGCATATTCCGGACTTTTTGATGCATCAACCCAAACGCGGATGGTTTTCCCCCGCGGCGAAGTGGCTAAGGAACCCTAAAATTAATGCTTTAGCCCAAAACATTCTTTCTAAAAGTTATTATGCCGAAACCGCGCCGATATTTAATTGGGCAAATATTGATATAATCCTAAAAGATCACGTTGAAGGCAGAAGATATAACCTCACGATTTTATGGACGATTATTAATTTTCAGGTTTGGGCGAAATTATACAAAGTAAAATTATGAAAAAACTTGTTTATATTGCCAACGCTAGAATCCCTACTGAAAAAGCGCACGGAATTCAGATTATGAAAATGTGCGACGCTTTTACCGCCCAAGGGATTGATGTTGAGCTGGTATTGCCTAGGCGCTTAAATAATATTAAAGAAAATCCGTTTGATTATTACGGAGTCAAAAAGAATTTTAAAATCACTAAATTGCCGACGTTGGATTTTATTGCGCTGGAGTTGGGCCAATCCGGATTCTTTGCCGAGACGCTTATATTTTTAATCGCTTCTAGAATATATTTATTATTTAAGAATTATGATATTTTATATACGCGCGAAGAGTGGGCAGGATTGTTTTTTAAAGATTTTTGCATGGAAGTGCATTCTTTACCGGCTAGGCCGAGTTTACTACATAAAAAAACCTGGCGCAAGGCCAAGGCGATTTTTGTGCTCACAAGCTTTACCAAAAACGAGCTTATAAAACTCGGCATTTCAGAAAATAAAATTCTGGTTCTGCCAGACGCCGTAGATCTAGCAAAATTTGACATTAGGATTTCTAAAGAAGAGGCAAGAAAAAAATTAAACCTGCCGCAAGATAAAAAAAACATTCTCTACACCGGAAGTTTCTATCTTTATGACTGGAAAGGTGTAGATGTTTTACTGGAAGCCGTGAAAAATTTTAGAGAAGATTTTTTGTTTATGCTCGTTGGAGGTTCAGAGGAGGAAATCTCAAATCTAAAATCTTACACCATAAATCTTAAAAATCTTAAATTAATAGGTCACAAACCCTACGCTGAAATTCCATATTATTTGAAAGCGGCAGATGTTTTGGTTTTACCGAATAAAAAAGGGTCCAAAATTTCCGAAGAACACACCTCGCCCTTAAAACTTTTTGAATATATGGCTTCCGGCCGACCGATTGTTGCATCCGATTTGCCGTCGCTCCGTGAAATTTTGACTGAAAAAGAAGCTTTATTTTTCAGATCTAACGATGCGGCAGATTTAGTGAGGGCAATTAAAGAGATTTTACAAGATCCGACTAGAGCTGAACAGCTTGCTAAAAACGCCCTCCAAAAAGTCCAAAACCACACTTGGTCAAACCGCGCTCACCGTGCTATTGACTTTATAAACAAATAGGCGTATAATTAAGGCAGAAATCAGAATATGAAAAAAGGAGAATGTTTATGTTGCAGAATATAGGAGTAGGATTGGTTGTGATGTATTTTCTTGCGTGGTGTATTGTTTTTTTGTTTGGAGTATGGGCACTAATCCATATTTTCTTCATAGGACCTTGGGAAAATTTTTGCTGGCGACGGGCAAAACATCAACATGAAGAGTATAACAAGCACAAGTTGTATGGTTGATGGTTGCGGATAAAATTCTCTGTGTCTCTAGCTTAATTTATGCTGGGGGCTTTTATTATTTCTGAATTTTAGCGCAAGCACGACGCGAAGAGAGTCAAAAATGTCGCGGAAGGTGCTTTTAGAGCTGCCATTTCGGCGTTCTAAAAATTTAATTGGGATTTCTTTTGTTTTCGCGCCCATTTTTATCATTTCATAGAGAAAATGGATTTTATAAGCGTAGTATTTTGATAAAACCTTGTTTTCATCAAGCGGCAGGCGTTCCGCTAAATTTTTCACGCGCGAAAGCTTAAGGCCGGAAGTGTTGTCATTGGTTGGCAGATTTAAAATTATTTTGGCGAATAAACCGCCGAATTTACTTAAAAATTTTCTCCAATGAGCCCACTCTTTCGGGACGCTACCTCCCAGAATATATCGAGAGCCGATGACATAGTCATATCCTTTATCCAATTCGGCAGCAAGCCGTTTTATGTCTTCGGGGTTGTGCTGGCCGTCGCCGTCAAATTCTATAACAGCGTCCGCCCCCAATTTTTCTATCGCGTATTTCATCCCAGCGATATACGCGGAGCCGATGCCGCGTTTTTTTTTCTCCGCTATTAAATTAAGATTCGGATAAATTGCAGATTTGGCTTTTACAATGTCAGCTGTCCCATCAGGCGAGGCGCCGTCGACAACTAAAATTCCTATTTGGTGGTTTGGGACTTCTTTAAATATTTTTCCGGCGATGTTCTCCAAAAGCCCTCCCACAGACTCTTTTTCATTGAAAGTCGGAATGATTACAATAATTTTCATTGATTTATTTTATATATTTCTATTCGCGGGCCAAGCTCGCTTATTTTAAATAAGCCCAGAGGATTCGCTATAAATTGACTTTCGGCCAGAGAAAGTCTGGAATCTCCGCCAGCGTATGATTTGAGTAAAGTAGCATTTTTCGTTATATTTTTGAAGCGCTCGCTGTCTCTGTAAGCCAGCTGTATGAATAGATATTCATAATGATTTTGTTTTACATAACTATCTATGTTTTCGTAAAAAGATTCATTTGAAAGATCACGAAGATTAAGCGCATGGAAAGATTTAAAATCCGGCGAGTTTTCGGCAATTTCAGCTTGGGCTAAATTCACTTTTCTTAAAGAAGCCGGATCTAATTTTTCCTGTTCGGCCACGGCTGCTTTATTTGTCGGCAAATTGGTGAGACGGGCTAAAACCATTATTTTGGACCTGGCTGGGATGTTGGCTTCCGCCCATGTTAACGCCAAAGTTCTTGAATCGTTTTTTATCGCCAACCAGTCAAGCCGCAAAGTAAAAATCAAAGGCACTAACAGTATCAGCGCGAAAACGTTGGCTAGAATTCGGTTTGATATTAATTTTTGCGATTCCCAAAAACCATAACCCGCCAAAATTACGTAAAACGGCAGGAGCCCCATAAAAAATCTAGGTTCAAACCTGAAAACCAGATAAAAAATTATGCTGTAAGCGTAAATAAACGCCGCAAAAGTCCAAAAAACATTTCTGGATTTTTTGAAAGAGAATATGAGGCCAGCTGCGGCGAAAGCGATCAGAATAAATTCGGATGCCGCTATGGTTTTTGTGAAAAAAATCGGGCTGGTGACAGCGCCTAATATAGTTTTTGCCGTTTCGGCGGTAATATCGGCTTTAAAACCTAGGCTTTCTGGGTAAAGAATATATGGGAGCGTAAAAAGTGCGCCAAAAATTGCGTAAAGTAGATAGAAAAATTTTTCTTTAAAAAGCCTTAAAGCCATTCCTTTTTCATAAAGCAAATACCAAAGCGCGATGAGGATCGCCAATAGAGAATTGATTACAGCAACGCCCACGCCGAGGCCAGCGAAAAATACCGCCCGGAAATATCTTTTTTTCTCTGATAAATCAGGATGCGAAAGCCAAAACAGAACTAGTGCGGAGAAGAAAAACACGGAAAGCCAATGCCGGCTGGTCATGGATATCGCGGTATGGATTAAACTGGTTGCAACAAAAAAAGCGGCAAACAGAGCCGGAGTTTCGTCTGCGAAAATATTTTTTGCTATTTTATAAATTAAATAAACCGAAGCGGCGCCCACAAAAATATTTATTACTCGCGCAATTATAAAAAATTGCGAAAGATCGCTCAATAGATATGCGGCAAAAAGATTCGCGGCGCCTTTATAAAATAAAAATTTTACCGCTACAAGCGCCGCAAAAAACGGCAAATATAAATAAGAAAAATATGGCGGATAATAAAGAACAGTTTTAAAATCCGCCAGATGTAAGACCGGTAGTAGAGTTTTTAGTTCAAGCATTTTAAGCGCGGCCAACACGAAAGGCGGTTCATCATCAACCAGCCAAAGAGGAAGTCCATAGCTTACGCCCGCGATTCTTATCAGGAATGCCAAAACCAAAATAAAAATAAGCCATTTTTGGGATGAAATTTTAAACATAATTAAATTTACTATATATAAAATTTAGTTTATAATCCAGAGATGGCGAAATTGTCTATTGTTATCCCCACCTATAATGAAAAGAGTACGATTTCGGAAATTCTCCGGCGGATTGAGGCTGTAGATTTGGGCGACGTTAAAAAAGAAATTATTATAGTAGACGATGGCTCAACTGATGGCACGCGTGACATTTTGCGGGATTTGGAAAAATTAAATAAATATAAGATTGTCTATCAAGAAAAAAATCAAGGCAAGGGTGCTGCTATTCGCACGGGTTTTAAGGAAGTCAGTGGAGATTTTGTGATTATTCAGGACGCAGATTTAGAATATGATCCGCAGGATTATCCCGCGATGCTCAAACCGGTTCTAAATAACGCTAGCGTAGCGGTACTGGGTAAAAGAATACAGCCGCAAAGCGATGAGAGAAAACACAAGTCGTTTTATTGGTTTAGTTGGTTTGGTAATAAATTAATTACCTGGACAACTAATTGGCTTTACTGGAATAACGCTGGCGAATATGAGGCCTGTTACAAAGTTTTTCCTAAACGGCTGATCGATACCATTGATGTTAGAACAGATAACTTTGATTTTGACAACGAACTTATTTGCAAGCTTTTAAAAAAGGGATATAAAACAATAGACGTACCCATACATTATTATCCTAGAAGTTACAAAGAAGGTAAAAAAATTAATTGGCGCCATGGGTTTTTAATTTTATGGACTATTGTAAAATGCAGATTTATAGAGTAGGCTTTGAAAAGAGTTCTCACATTGTTTAATTGAAAGGAGGCTGAAAATGGAGAGTATTGGCCCAGTTTGTTTGATAACTTCGCCGTCCGTGTTTCTTTCCGACGAGCGCGTTTTTATGAGTTTGGGTATTTTAAAAGTCGCTGCTGTTTTGGAAACTCAAAAGATATCGCTAGAAAAGCTGGACCTTTCCGGGATTGAAAATTACGAAGAAATTATGCTAGCTCACGCTTCGCGCTCCGAGGCCGAATGTTTTGGCATTACCGCGACCACTCCGCAGATGCCCGCGGCTACCAAGATAGCTGGCGTTATACATCGGGCGCATCCCGATGCCAAAATTATTTTGGGGGGGCCTCATGTTACTTTGGTTAACGCCGCTCATAAAAAAGAATTGAAAAGGAAAGTTTTGGGCAGGGCGGCGAGAGCCAAGGATGTGCTGCTTTGTAATTTTGACATTTTGGTCGCCGGCGACGGAGAGGAAGCAATTTTTTTGGCTCTGGATGAGAATACGCCCAAATTAATTGATGCCGATGATCCAAAATCGCACCTTTTTTTGGATAGCCAAAGGCTAAGCTTAATGCCATACCCCGCCCGCCATTTAGTTGATGTAGATAGCTATCATTATTTTATTGACGGAGAACGCGCGCTGAGTCTGATTGCCCAGTTGGGCTGTCCTTTTGAGTGCGGATTTTGCGGCGGCAGAGCATCGCCATTTTTGCGGCGGGTTCGCATCAGATCAATTGAAAGCATCATCAGTGAAATGAAGTTTATGCGCGAGACCTACGGCGTGAAGGGATTTATGCTTTATGACGATGAGCTCAATGTAAATAAAGAGATGATAAAATTGATGTGGGCCATAAGAGATTTAGAGAATCAAATGGGCGAAGAATGGAAATTACGCGGCTTCATCAAGGCCCAGTTATTTACCGAAGAGCAGGCCGCGGCTATGCGTGAAGCGGGATTTTGTCAGATTTTGGTTGGCTTTGAGTCCGGCTCGCCGCGTATTCTGACTAATATTAACAAGCGGGCGACGCGCGAAGAAAACACCAGATGCCTGGAAATTGCGAAAAAATACGGCATTAAAGTGAAGGCGCTAATGTCCATCGGGCACCCTGGGGAATCAGCCGAGACAGTTATGGAAACTTATGAATGGTTGATAAACGCCAAGCCGGATGACTTTGACGTCACCATAATCACTACTTATCCCGGGACGCCGTATTACGATGATGCTGTGTTTGATGAAAAAACTGGAGCGTGGATTTATACTTATGGAAAAACCGGCGATAGGCTCTACGGACTGGAGATTGATTACACCAAGATAGCTGAATATTACAAAGGAAATCCGGAAGGCGATTACCAATCTTTTGTTTATACTGATTATCTTACGGCCGACGAATTGGTGAAGATGCGCGATTTTATAGAACGCGACATCCGACAAAAACTAAAAATACCTTTCAATCCCTCCGTTGCCGCTATACGTTACGAGCACTCTATGGGACAGGCAGGATTGCCAAAAAATATTTTAAAAACAGTAAATTGAATTCGGCCTCCGCAATCTTTGAGGGGGCTTTTTTCTCGCTTTTTTAAATGTTAGAATCTTTTATATTATGTCAGAAAAATTTTGGCTTTGGTTGAAACGACATAAAACAGAAATTTTCATTTTTCTTTTGGCATTTGGCTTACGTTTTCTTTATGCTATTTTTGTACTGCTATTTTTTGGCGAGCACGGCTTTATCGCCCATTCGGATGCTTTTTCTTTTTATCTCCGCGGTGCGGAAAATTTAATTAATCATCGCATTTTTAGTTTAAATATAAGCCCTCCGTATACGTCGGATGCTTACCGCATGCCGCTTTATACGTTCTTTGTGGCCGGCTTTTTGTTACTGAAACTGCCACTTTTTTGGATAATTTTTGTTCAAAATATCATGGCTGGTTTTATTAGTGTTTTTATTTACCGCATTGGCAGATTACTCGGTTTTTCTCATGGCGTAAATCTTTTTGCGGCTATTTTAACGGCTCTGGAGCCGGCATCCATCTATTGGAACAATCTTTTAATGTCAGATTATCTTTTTACGTTTTTATTTGTTTTGTCTTGTTATTATTTTTTTCTTAAGCGCTACTATATTTTCGCGCTTATTTTGGGATTAGCTACACTCACGCGGCCGACCAGTTTGTATTTTCTGCCATTGTTTTTATTTTTAATGATTTTTGAGGATTGGAAAATCTGGAAGAGTTGGTTTCATTTGCCATGGCGGCAAATAGTCATTACGATTTTAATATTTCTTGCGGTGCTTTTTCCGTGGTTGCTTAGAAATAAAATAGTATTTGACACTTGGCAACTCACTAGCGCTTCTTGGTATAATCTTTACGACATACTTGTTCAGAAATTCGCCGATGCTGAAGGTTTTCAATTGTCATATCCTATTCCTCCATCCAATTATCCTAATCTGGAAACTTTTACTCGTGATTTTATGAATGTTCCATTTTATAAAAATCATTTTTTTGAAATTGTTAAAGAGCGTCCGCTGGCTTACCTACAGTTCCATACTACTCTGGCCATAAAATCACGCCTCATTAATTATTATCAGTATTTAGCCGATTATGTTCTTAAGCCGAAAATTCCCAATTTGTTTTTAGGTTTTTTGGGAACATCCGTTTATTTTTTGACGGCACTAGGGTGGTTTTTTTGGGTGATCGTTTACGTTTTAATGCTGGTAAGTTTGTTTTACAAAAGACAACGCGCCTACTCTATTATATTTTTAGCCATGGTTGGAATAATTATGTTTACGGCTGGCAGTACGGGAGCTTTTGGCGCCGACGGAAGTAGGTTTATAATACCCCTCCAGCCGTTTATGTTTTTATTCGCCGGGCTAGGATTTCATTTAATGATCGTTAAGGCAACTAAATGGACAACATAAAATTATCCATTATTTTGCCTGTTTTTAACGGTGCCGAGATTTTGCAGCAGTCTTTGGAAAAACTTAGCGCTTGGATTTCTGGGCAGCCCTACAAAATCGAGCTTATAGTTGTAAACGACGGAAGCGATGACACCACGTCTGATATTTTAGAAAAATTTAAGGGCAAACTTGATTATTATTACACCATTAATTTACCAAAAAATCGCGGGAAAGGTTTTGCTGTGCGCGCCGGCATAAAAGCTGCCTCAGGCGCTTACATTGTTTTTACGGATACAGACCTTTCTTACGGCATGGAGATTTTCAGCGATATGTATAAATTTATGAATTCAAATAAAGATATTTATTTATTATACGGTTCGCGTGCCCATTCGTTGTCGCGTGGCTACGCCGGATATACACTGACACGAAGATTGTCCAGTTTGCTTTTTTCCGGCCTTGCGCGTTTTTTAATTTTGCCTGGCGTGAAAGACACCCAGTGTGGAGTAAAAATGTTCAAAAAAGAATTCGCTATACTGGCCACGGAGAAATTAACTGTAGACCGTTTCGCTTTTGATATTGAGATGTTGATTATTGCTCAAGAAAATCATTTGAAATTTCAAGATTTTCCGGTTGCGCTTTATCATCGCGAAGCTACCAGTGTTCGGCTTGTAAAAGACGCGTTTTCTATGTTTAAAGATATTTTGCGGATGAAAATAAAATCTTGGTTGGGGCGTTATAAAATAAAATGAAGAACTCGTATAATTTAACACTCCTTATTATCACAGCCATTTTTGTTTATATGGTATTTTATGGGTTTCCGGACAGCCCAGCTCCTTGGTTTGATGAAGGCATTAATTTAGGCATAGCAAAATCTTTAGTTACTCGCGGAGTATTTAGTTTGGAAATTGCCCCTAACGAATTCATAAAAGAACGCTCTTTATTAATAACAACAAATTATCCGTTGCTGCTTTGGATCGCGCTTTCTTTTAAAATTTTTGGAATAGGTTTGTGGCAAGCCAAGGTCGTTATGTTTATATTTTTGTTTATTTTCGCGTATTTGTTTTATTCTCTATGCGCGAAATATTACGGCGCGAGAAACTCACTTATGAGCTTGGCTCTTTTGGTTACCTTTTTGCCGCTTTATGGCAATGGCAAAAGCGCTTTGGGAGAAATTCCTGGGCTTACGTATTTTTTGGGAGGGTTATTGTTTCTGGAAAGCGAGCGACCTTGGCGCGTTTTCGCGGCTGGCTTGCTTTTGGGTTTCGGAGCCGCCACAAAATCGCTTTATTTGCTTTTGGCTGCCAGTGTGATGGCGGGCGAGATTTGGTTTACCTGGCAAAACCTGCCTGCCAGCGAGACAGATAAAAAAATAAATTACAAACGTTGGTTTTTGCTGGCTTCGGGAATAGCGATTCCGCTTTTGATTTGGTTTTACACGCTTTTGCCGTCCAATTTTACTTTTGATTATTTAGTAAGAACTTTACAGCTTTATCGTAATCCTTACAATGCGGAGGGCACTATTTTGGTTAATTTTCTGCGATTTTTCAAGGAGTCCACGCCAATTCATTTCGCTTTGCTTTTGGTGGCCTTTTTTCTTTCCAAAATTTTTATCAAGCCGCGCAAATGGCTTAGGCTGGAAATTATTTTAACCGTGTTTGTTGTTCTTGATTTTATTTTTTATTTAAAAACCGCAGGCTGGTACCGCTATTTTTTCCCAGCGCACGTTTTATTGTTTGTTTTATTTCCACCGGCGCTGGGAAGCATTGCACAAGGATTTGGCGCTTACGCTTGGGTCAAAAGGAATGCCCAGATGATTGTAGTTGCCGCTTTAACTGCGACCCAAATTGTTGTCTTGGTGGTGAATACTCAAGCCAGTTTATATTATGACCGTACCCCACGGCAATTTGCAGAAGATGTAAACCAGGCTGTTCCGCCTGGGACAGGAATTCTAGTTGTAGACATTCCGGAGATATCCTTTTTATTAAATCGCGAAGATATTTGGTATTATTTGCGCGCAAATCCGCATATTACTTTCGGCGCGGACTTGCTCTCGACGCGCCAATTCCCCGCTTACATTATAAGCGGCCCGTGGGAAAGCAACTATTATTTAACTAATTATTCGCCTATTAGAAGCGAATATGGTATAAAAATTGATAACGGCAAGTATATTTTGTATGAAAAAAAGAAGCCGAACACAAAAATTTAAGGATTTTATCGCGTTGCCTTTGCGCGCACTTGCGCTTTTTGAAGTGAATAAGTGGGGACTGACTTCTACACAGGCGGAGAGGTTTGAGTATGCGGCCAAAGAAATTCGCGGACGCTGTCTGGACGTGGGGTGCGGCAAATATAATTTATTTGTTCAAAAATATTTGAACGGCAATGGCGTGGGGGTGGACGTGTTTCCTTACGAAGGTTTGACGGAAGAAAATATTGTGACAAGTTTGGAAAATTTCCCTTTTTCCAATCACTCTTTTGATTCCGTGACTTTTATTGCGAGTTTAAACCATGTTCCGAAAGAATTGCGGGACAAGGAACTCGCCGAATCCAATCGTTGTTTGAATCCAGGTGGCAACATAGTTGTTACTATGCCTTGCGCATTCGCTGGCATATTGATTCATAAGATTGTCGCTGTATACGATAGCGTTTTTGGCACGCATTACGACGTGGATTCAGTTCGCGGCATGCACGAAAACGAAGATTATTACTTGCCGGACGCCGAAATTATAGAAAGGCTTAAGCGCGCCGGATTTCGTGATATAACCAAAAAATATTTTTGGACGCAGTGGGGCATGAATCATGCGTTTATCGGCTGGAAAAAATAAAAAATGTTGGAAGCAAAATTAATTGTTGCTATTAAATCTACTGTCTATTTATTTGTTTTTGTTTCACTATTTGTTTACTTGTATTATCGTTATTTTTGGACGAATAAAGATGCTCGTCACCTTTTTTTAATTTTTGCATCAGCATTCGGCTTGATCGTTTGGGCCAAATTTTTAATAGGCTTGTTTCATAAAGAATACATTCCGGCGCTTCTGTTTTTTTATGCCATACCTTCGCCTAAATTAACAAGCTTAATATGGTTGCTTATAGCTTTGGCCGCTTTTTTTGTGTTTCTATATTTTCGCAAAAAGATTGAAGCGTTTTCGCCTCATAAATTTCTTGCGAGTTTATTTTTAGTCTTTTTAGTTTTTTCTTTGGGCGTTGCCGGCGTTCGCGAGGGCGTAAAAAGCATCGCTGATCCGTTTACCCGGACATTTTGGGAATACAGCGGCAATATGAACAAGGTGGAGACGACAAAGGATTTTTTGCATAATTATATCTCATTGCTTCCAGGCTTAGCCAAACACAGCATAACTCATCCGCCTGGTTACACGCTGGTTTTGTATTTTGTTTATAAATATTTTAATGCCGGGTTTTTCGGTGAGGCGCTGTGGGTTGTTTTTATAGCTGGTTTAACTTTATGGCCACTTTATTTTCTATGGAAATATTTTTTAGACGAATTGGAGGTCAGAAGGGCGCTGGAAATTTTTATATTTGTGCCGAGCGTGGTAATGATGACGGCAACTTCAATGGACGGCGTTTTTATGTTTTTAGTCTGGAGTGCTATAACGCTTTTATATATTGGTTGGCGAAAGAATATCTGGTTTTCAGGTTTAGGAAGTTTAGCCGCGGCTTTAGCGTTGTTTTCTAATTTTATTTTTTTGCTTTTAGGTCCGTTTTTTCTTTTCTGGGCGTGGCTAAGCTTGAAACAAGCAGTTGTTGCAGATCGTATTAAGATAGTTCTGCGGATACTTTTTGCATTAGCTGTTTTTATTTTATTTTTTTTCGCCATAAAGCAATGGTCGGATTATTCTATTATAGACAACTTTTTTTCAGCGCGGCTGGCTAACAGCGAAGCAGTCAAAAGCAATTTTGAATCGGCGCAGATTTATTTTCTCTATGTCTTTATGAATATTGTAAATTTTTTGATTTATTTTGGCCTACCGTTGGTTTATGTTTTTTTTCAGGGCTGGCCAACTACATTTAAAGAAAGCAACATACTTTTTAAGAGCGGAGTATTGATTTTATTGTTTTTCTTGGCTGTCGGCGTCTTTCAGGCTAACGTGGAAAGATTATGGCTTTTTATTCTTCCGTTTTTTCTTATGTTCCCTAATAAATTGTTCAAAGAAGAAAATCAATCTTTATTTAATCCATTTTTATTTTTGATGTTGTTTCAAATAGTTGTCACGCAAGTTTTGTTTTACACGTTTTTCTAAAATATTTTTTAATTTTATGATAGAAAATAGATATCAATATAAAGATTTGCTTGTTAGGCATATTGATCCCTACGCCAACGCTAAATATCAAATTATTTTGGATTTTTTGAAGAGAAAAAAGTCTCTGAAAATTCTAAATGCCGGGTGTGGCTCAGGAGATTTTTCTTTTTTGCTTGCCCGGGCCGGACACAAAGTTTTGGGGATTGATCCCGCGCCGGAATATATTGACCTTGCAAAGAAGCTTATGCCGAAAGAATTTACTACTTCTTGCTCTTTTCAGCGGGGTTCTATAGAAGATTTTCCGTTAGGCGAAAGATTTGATTGCGTTATAGCTCATGATGTATTGGAACACATCAAAGATGATCAAGAGGCGGCTAATAAACTTGCCAATTTAGTGCGCCCGGAAGGCAGTCTGATTTTGACGGTGCCGGCTATGCAATCGCTTTTTGGATTTCACGATAACGAGCTGGGGCATTTCAGGCGCTACAGCAGAGACCAACTAAAAAAATTAATAAATAAAACCAATTTAATCAAAATAGAAAAAATTCGCTACTTCGGATTTACTTTGATACCTGTTTGCGTTCTCTTCAGCAAAATTTTGCGAAAGCCCTATCCGATAAATTCAGCTACCGCTGGAAAAACTTTTAGAGGGAGAGTTTTAAATCTATTGCTGAAAATTGATAAATTTTTACCGATGCCATTTGGCACCAGCTTGATTTTATTCGGAAGAAGGAGATAAAAAAAGCCGAGCGTGCAGGCGCATTGCTCGGCAGTTCAGCAGCTTTAGCTCACTTTCTGTAACGCTTCTAGGGTTTCTTCCGGCGTCCAAGGATGAACGAATGGGCCTCCCGACAGAATCGCTCCAACTGTTTCTGTTGTGCCTTGGTGGTTCAAAATTGGCAGATAGCTTCCGTAAACAAAACTTGTTCCCAGAAACTTAAAGAATATTTGGAAGTCTGGTGCAAGTCCTTGTTTACTACGGAATGCGTTGGCGTAAGCTTGGACAGTTTTAGAAAAAGCCCAAGCCAGAACATCTGGCGGTTGTGTCATCAAACCGCCTCCACCGGTACTAACCACAAAGCACTGGCCTGCTCTGAATATGCTTTCGATAACCACTTTTATACCGTAGTCGTTAAGGAAAATTTTATCCGAATTTCCAAGAAGGTCTATTAAGGCCTGCTCGTTTTTCTGGACATTCAGAAGTGCTTCGGATTGTTTTGCACTACTGTCAGTCGAATCAAAACGCTCTGGCGCTAACACGTGGTAGTGCAGATGAGAAATGTTTTGACCCGCGAGCGCGCCAACATAAGCTTGCACCCACATTTCTGCGTTGACATCGCTAATCAAGGAGCAGACGTCGAAGAGTGCTTTTTCAATTTCTTTCACTCCGCCAAGTATTCGCAGCTTGTTTTCCGACCAACAGCTCGGAGGAATGATCATTTTATGATAGGAGTGCGGTGTGAAGCGATTTTCCAACAAAAGCCAGCCGTTATCAAAAGTTTTAAGCACTTTTTCTTCGCCTCTGCAGAATGGGCATTTTACTGGGTCAGTCCGAATGGGCAATTGCCATGGCCGATCCAGCCTTATTCCTGTTCTTGTTCCTCCATAAAGCACTTTCAATCCGCCGGGATATATCCGCCCGGGATATTTTCTGATTACACCTTTAGGCATGAGCGATTCCTCCTTTTTCCAAACTAGATTTTCTGGATAAAATGCTAGCAAATAAACTTATTTTTGTCAAACCCTTGATTTTATTAGGAAATACAATAACATTAGACTATGATTTCCATAGTATTTCCTGCGTATAATGAAGAAGAAAATGTTGGTGAGTTGCACAAGCGCACGCTCGCGGTTTTAAAAAGTCTCGGCGAGCCGTTTGAGATTATTGCCGTAAATAATGCTTCTACTGACAGAACTTTGGACGAATTAAAAAAACTCTCACCAATAAAAATTATTTCCTTGGCTTACAATATTGGCCAGACAGCGGGTCTGGACGCCGGCATACACGATGCCCAAGGCGAGATTATTATTACCATGGATGCGGATTTGCAAAACGATCCGGCGGATATTCCCGAATTGGTTGCCAAAATTCGGGAAGGATACGATGTTGTTTCCGGCTGGCGTAAGGATAGGCACGACTCTTTTAGCAGAAAGCTTTTGTCGCGATTGGCCAATTGGCTCACTGCCAAAGTGACAGGGCTTTATCTCCACGATTCTGCTTGCGCTATTAAGGCTTATCGTAGAGATATTATTCAACCAGTTCATTTATATGGCGAGATGCACGTGTTTTTGCCGGCATATCTTTATATGCGCGGAGCCAAAGTCGCGGAAATTCCGGTTCGGCATCACGCGAGAGCTTTCGGTGTCTCCAAGCATTATTTTATGAAAGCGGTGAAAGATATTTGCGATTTGCTTACCATTAAATTTTTATCAAGCATGACCGGACGCCCTTTGGTATTTTTTGGCGGCGCGGGCGCGGCAGCTATTTTTGTGGGCATGATTGTCGGCGCTGTGTCCGTTTATCTTAAATTGGCGGGCCTTCGCAATTTTGGGCAAACTCCTTTACCTATTCTTGCCGTGTTTTTTATATTGGCAGGGATTTTATTTTTCATGATCGGTTTTCTGGCCGAGCTTATGCTGCGGGTTTATTTTGAGACCAACAGAAAAACGCCTTATATTATTAAGGAACGCTTGGAGACTAAATAGCCATGAAAGTCGTTATATTGGCGGCAGGCGAGGGAATGCGCATGCGGCCGCTTACGCTTGATACTCCCAAGCCGCTTCTAAAAATTGCCGGTAAAACTATTCTGGACCATATTTTTGAAGCGCTGCCTCTGGAAATTGACGAAGCTATTATAGCTGTGCGTTATCTTGAAGATAAAATTAAAAAGCATTGCGGCAAGGAATTTCACGGCCGCCCTGTGGTCTATGCTGAAGGGTCCGATTTGGGTAATGCCTACAGTTTTCTTGCCGCTAAACCTTATTTAAAAAATGAAAGATTTATGGTGGTACAAGGCGATGAACTTTTAACCAAAGAAGATTTCATTAATTGTTTAGCCTATCCTTTGAGCATTTTGTGTTTTGAAGTCCCAGATCCATGGAATCACGCGGTGGCAACTTTAAGAAAGGACGGCAGTATAGAAGAAATGTCTGAAAAACCAGAACGCGCAGTAGGTAATTTGATAGCCAACGGTTTAATGGTGCTCAATCAAACAATCTTTCAGTATAAACCGAAACAGCATCCTAATGGCGAATTTTATTTTTCCAGCATGTTAAATCAATTAATTAAAAAAGAAAAAGTTATGGCGGTTAAAGCCCAAAGGCCAGTTGGCGGCATTTCCACTCCGGCGGATATTAGCCGTGTAGAAAAACTATTATGATTTTAACCAGAACGCCATTTCGTCTGCCCTTAGGAGGCGGGTCTACAGATCTGCCTGCTTATTATGAAAAGCACGGCGGGTTTATTTTCGCGGTGGCGATTAATTTATACATGTATATTGGCGTAATTCGCCCACCCGTGGACGATTTGATACGCCTGAAATATCGCGAAAGCGAGGAAGTAGAAAATATTGACGATCTGAAACATAGATTAGCCAAAGCAGCTCTTAAACGAACCGGCATAGCAAAAATGATTGAAATTTCTTCAAAAGCAGATGTCTCGGATGGAACGGGGATGGGGAGCTCTGCCAGTTATTTGGTAGGGCTCTTAAACGCCCTACATACTTTAAAAGGAGAAAATATGTCCCGGCGGCATCTGGCCGAAGAGGCTTTTGACATTGCCACCCGTGACTCTGGCTTGCCGGACGGCAAACAGGATTTTTATCTGGCGTCTTTCGGCAATTTTTGCGTTTTGGACATTGATACTTCCGGAGCCGTTACTGTTTCCAACGCCGATATTTCCATAGCGACCCAGCGGGAATTTGAACGTAGAGCACTTTTATTTTATACGGGAGTGCGCCGCTCCAGCGAGGATATTTTAAAAGAGCAGCAAACTGATATTCGGGAGAATAAAGAAAGCGCTTTAGAACTTAAACACCAAACCAAAAAAATAGGCCAAAATATTTTTAACGTTTTTGAAGCCGGCAAACTGGATGAATTCGGCAGTTTAATGGACGAACACTGGCATATAAAGAAAAAAATGTCCGCAAAAATAAGCAATGATGAGTTTGATGAGATTTACGAAAAAGCCAAGCAGGCCGGGGCGCTTGGCGGTAAGATTGTCGGCGCAGGCGGCGGCGGGTTTTTTTTAATTTATTGCAGAGAAGGAGCGCAGCCAACTGTCCGCAGAGTATTTTCCCAGTATGGCCTGCGGGAGGTTCAGTTTTCCGTGGATTCAGCGGGCACGCAGGTTTTAGTGAACAAGCCGCGAACTATGATTTTATAATATGTTTAATGCGGCGAATCAAAAATATGCAATCGGCATCCTGGGATTATGGCATCTGGGCAGCGTTTACTCGGCTTGTTTAGCCGAACTGGGGCACGATGTCATCGGCTACGATCGCGATGCAAACACCGTAAGCCTTCTTAACTCCGGCGAGCCGCCGGTCCATGAGTCGGGTTTGCCGGAATTGATAAAGAAAAATATGCTAAGCGGGCGGCTGGCTTATACAAATAACTTGGACGATTTAAAAAAGCGCAATGTGTTCTGGTTTACTATTGATACGGAGATTGACAGAAACGATATGCCTGATATTTCCAATATAAAACAGATGATAACCGACGCGGCTTCTTATTTTAAAAAAGAAACAGCATTAATTTTTTCCAGCCAGCTGCCTGTGGGCAGTTCGGCGGAGTTGAAAGCGTTGGTTTCCAGCCTCCGCCCCGGCCTCAATTTCGGCTACGCTTACCAGCCGGAGAATTTACAGCTCGGCAAAGCGCTGGAAAATTTTTTAAAACCGGCGCGTATTATCGTTGGCACAGATGCCCAGAATATGAAACTAATTGTTGAGAATATTTTTTCGCCGCTTGGCGCGCCCATAGAGACAATAAGTATTCCGTCCGCGGAGATGGCCAAGCACGCTCTCAACGCTTTTCTGGCCACATCTTTGAGTTTTATTTATGATATTGCCGACGTCTGTGAAAAATACGGAGCCAACGTTTTGGAGGTTACGAAAGCTCTTAAAAGCGATTCACGGATAGGCGGCGCAGCTTATTTGGACGCCAGCATCGGTTTTTCCGGAGGCACGCTGGGGCGCGATCTAGCTGTGTTGCTTGACAAAGCTAAAGCAAAAAAAATTAAACTCCCGGTAATTTTCGGAGCGGTAACAAAAAATAAAGAGCGCTGGCGTCTGTTGGCAGATTTTTTAAAGGGGGAAATCAAAAATTTAAGCCAAGCGACCATCGGTGTTTTAGGTATGACTTATAAGCCGGGAACCTCAACTTTGAGGCACTCTCTTTCGGTACAGGTTGTCAGAGACCTGGCGCCTATGGTTAAAGAAATCCGCTGTCATGACCCGTTGGCAAATAAAGAAGAAGTTATGGCCACAGCTAAATGTATATTTTATGACGACCCTTATAAGATGGTTGAAGGTAGCAGCGCTTTGATTGTAATGACCGGATGCTCTGAATATCGGGACCTAGATTTTAAAAAGATGGCGCCTATAATGAAAGAGCCAAAGATATTTTTTGATGCAAAAAATATCTTTTGGGAGCGCGAGCAGGAAATCCGCAAGGCAGGATTTCATTATCAGGGAATCGGCATATCAAAAAATTTATGATTTTAAAAAATAAAAAAGCTTTAATTACTGGAGGAAGCGGCGCTATAGGTAAAACCACCGCCGAGTTTTTTGAGCGAGAAGGATGCGAAGTTATAACAGCCAGCAGATCCGGAAATTATTCGGTTGATATCGCCAGTCCCGAAAGTGTTAAAACCCTTATGAATTTGGTTGAAAAAAAATTTGGATCGCTTGATATTTTAGTAACCGCCGCCGGAACTTACGGAGAAATAGGCTCTCTAGAACAGTGCGACGCGGAGAAATGGTTGGATGCCATAAAAGTTAATTTGTATGGCATGATGCTTTCCATAAAATACGCTTTGCCCATGCTCAAAAAAAACGGGAATGGAAAAATTATCGCTTTTGCCGGAGGAGGAGACGCTCCTCTGCCGAATTTTACTTCCTACGCAAGTTCCAAAGGAGCGGTTTTACGGCTTGTAGAATCGTTATCAAAAGAATTTAGCGATTTTGGGATTGAAATAAATGCAATTTCTCCAGGTCTTGTTAATTCCGGCCTCACCAGGGATTTGGTAGAAGCGGGAGCTGAAAAAGCCGGCAAAGACCAATACGAAGCGGCGCTGAAACAGACAAAAGGCGAGATGAAAACAGTGTCTCCTGAAAAAGCCGCGGAATTAGCTGTCTTTTTGGCTTCGGGAAAATCCAACGGAATAACCGGCAAGAACATTAGTGCCGTTTGGGACAAGTGGCAAGAGTTTTCAAACCATTTGGAAAAGCTTAAACAATCGGATATTTATAACTGGCGTAGAATTAAACCTGAAGATCGCGGTTATGACTGGTAAAAAATATAATTTTGGGATAATCGGAGCTGGCCGCATGGGAACGCGCTGGGCGAAAATTATAAACGAATTTGGAAAAGCATCGCTCAAAATCGTTATTGATAAAGATTTGCCAGCGGCTAGGAAGGTAGCCGAAGATTGTGGCGCGGATTTTTCAAAAAATTATAAAGATGCGTTTAAATCAAGAGTGGACGCGGTGTTTATCGTCACGCCGCATAAGTTTTTATATTCTTTGGCTCGCGCCGCGCTTTTGGCGGGAAAGCATGTTTTTGTGGAAAAGCCAGGCAGCCGCACTGCCAAAGAAATGGAAATACTGCTTAAACTTGCCAAACAAAAAAATCTGCGTTTAATGGTTGGATTTAATTACCGCTCTTTTGATTCAATAAGGCGCGCTAAAAAAATTGTTGAAAGCGGCATAATCGGAGAAATTGATTTCATTAGAATCAGGCACGGGCATCCGGGACGGCCCGGCTATGGCAGAGAATGGCGCATGAATAAAAAGCTAGCCGGCGGAGGAGTGCTTATGGACCAAGGTTTGCACGCCATAGACCTGATTAACTGGTTTTTCGGAGAACTTGTAAAAAAAGTCGCGGGCATGAAAAACAATCTTTTTTGGAAAACAAAAGTGGAAGACAACGCTTTCGTTTTGCTAGAGACGCCACGTGGGAAAATCGGCTCACTGCATGTCGGCATAACCGAGTGGAAACCGATTTTTTCGTTTGAAATTTTTGGGAGCAAGGGTTATTGTTCTATTGACGGCTTTGGCCGTAGATACGGAAATGGAGAAATTTTAACAATCGGCAGATACGACCATAAAAAGCAGATATTGAAAGAAAAAAAGATTATTTGCAATCCAGACGCGGACAACGCCTTGCGTTTGGAACTTAAAGAGTTTATTAAATCAATAGATGAAAAAAGAACGCCCTCACCAAACGCCGCTGATGCCCTCAAGGTTTTAAAAATAATTGAAGAAGTTTACAAGCAAAATTAGATTTATGGCAAATGGTACTAAAAATGTGCTGGTTACCGGAGGAGCGGGGTTTATTGGCTCGCATGTTGTGGACACGCTGATAGACAACGGTTATACTGTCCGGGTTTTGGACAATTTGGCTCCGCCGACGCACAACGGCAAATTACCGGAATGGTTCAATAAAAAGGCGGAATTTTTAAAAGGCGACGTACGGATTAAAAAAGATTGGCGAAAAGCGTTGAACGGCGTGGAAGCGGTTATTCACCTCGCAGCTTACATGGACCAGCATCCGGATTTCAGCAATTATGTCAGCACGAATGTTGAGAGCATCGCTTTGATGTTTGAATCTGTAGTTGAAAACAAGATTCCGATTAAAAAAATTATTGCTGCGTCTTCGCAATCAGTTTATGGGCACGGCAAATACCGATGCAAAAATCACGGCTCAATTTATCCGGAGCCGAGAACCATAAACGACTTAAAAAATCGCCGCTGGGATTATATCTGCAAGGATTGCGGCGAGACTCTGACTTTTCTTCCAGAAAAGGAAGACGATACGCTTTTCCCTCAAATTCCATACGGCATTTCAAAGCTGGCAAGCGAACAGCTTTTAATGAATCTCGGCAAAAAATACGGCGTCTCAAGCGTGATTTCGCGCGTGAGCATCGCATTGGGGCCAAGGCAATCATTCAGGCATTTTTACTCGGGTGCGCTAAGGGCTTTCGCTGTTAATGTTTTAAATAATGAGCCCATAAAAATTAACGAGGACGGCCAGCAATCAAGGGATTTTGTTGATGTGCGAGACACGGCTAGCGCCTATCTTAAGGTTTTGGAGGATTCCCGAGCTGATTTCCAGATTTTTAATTTCGGAAGCGGGAACAATACAAAAATTATAGATTTAGCTGAAATGGTTTCAAACGCGGCGGAAGTGCCGTTCTGGCCGTCTTTGAACAACAGGTTTCGCGCCGGTGACGCGAGGCATTCGCCGATGGACATGGACAAATTAAAAGCATTGGGCTGGAGGCCGAAGTATGCGCTTGCGGAGGCGGTTAGCGAATATTTGAAATGGGTTCGCCAGTTTAAGAATTTAAAAGAAAATTTAGATAAAAATTACGACCAGCTTAAAAAAGAAGGGATACTTTTTGGTTACTAGCGCGTTATAAAAATATATGTCAAAAGACCATATAGCGGTGTATTTGAATGAGGTCGCGGAAATCGCCGGAAAAATAGACCAGGGCTCAATACATAAGACTATTGAAATTTTGCGCGATGTGCGAGAAAAAAAAGGACGACTTTTTATTCTTGGAGTCGGGGGGTCTGCCGCCAACGCATCGCATGCTGTAAACGATTTTCGGAAAATTGCCCATATCCAGTCTTATTCTCCAACAGATAATGTCGCGGAGCTCACCGCCAGAGTAAATGATGATGGTTGGGACTCTGTTTTTGTGGGTTGGCTTAAGCATAACCACGTAACGCCGAGCGACGCGGTGTTGGTGCTTTCCGTGGGCGGAGGAAACGCCGAAAAAAACGTGAGCGCGAATATTGTGCACGCGTTGAATCATGCGAAAGAAGTGGGCGCGAAAATTGTCGGCATCGTCAGCCGGGACGGCGGGTACACCGCGAAAATGGCCGACGCCTGTGTTCTTGTCCCAGTCGTCAACCAGGAAAATGTTACGGCGCACGCCGAGGCCTGGCAAGCCGTTATTTGGCATGCCATAGTTTTTCATCCGGAATTAAAAATGACCGAAGGAAAATGGGAATCAGTCCAAAAACCGATACTGTCTTGAGGCCCGCCTTGGCTTGGCGAGGCAGGCGGGCGGTTTTTCTTGACCGCGATGGAGTGATAAACGATACCGTGGACCGCGGCGAAAATTTTTTTGTGAAAGGCAAGCAGGTACGATGGACCGCTCCGTGGAGGCATGACGAATTTCATCTCAAAAACGGCGTTGCGACGGCTTTGAAAGAACTGGGCAGATCTAGTTTTTTAAAAATTTTAGTGACTAATCAGCCTGACGTGATTTATGAAAATATGTCCCAATTAGAATACGATAAAATAATGGCTGACGTTAAAAAACTTCCGCTGGATGATATTTTTGTTTGCGCGCATGGGAGGGACGACGGATGTGAATGCAAAAAACCGAAACCTGGCATGTTGTTGGAAGCGGCGAAAAAATGGGGGATTGATTTGCAAAATTCATTTATAGTTGGCGATTCGGAAAGCGATGTAAAAGCCGGCCAAGCCGCGGGATGCAAAACTATTTTGATAGATGATTCGCAAAACAAAGATATTGCCGCAGACATTCATGTGACAAATTTATCAGAAGCTGTAGAATATATATATGAAAATATTCATTGATAGCGCGAATTTAACAGATATTGAGGAGAGTTTAAAGCGGGGGTTTGCTCAAGGCATTACCACAAACCCTTCGCTTTTGGCGAAAGAGCCAAAATCGTCTTTTGAGGCGCATATCGGAAAAATTATTGATCTAATTAAAAAATACCAGCCCGGGATTCACTTGAGCGTGGAGGTATTTTCGCGCGACCAAAAAACAATTTTGGATCAAGCCCAGAAATTTATAAAACAGTTTGGATATCCGGAGATGAGTATTAAGGTTCAGGTTGGGTGGGACGAGCTGGAAACCATTAAAAAATTGAGCGCAGCGGGCATTTCGGTAAATTGCACCGCCTGCATGAATGTGACACAAGCGGTAATGGCCGCTCGCGCAGGCGCGAAATATGTCAGTTTGTTTTGGGGTAGAATTCGTGATGGAGGAACTGACGCTGCCATGACTAAAGAGCGCGATGAGGCTATAAATAAAAAAGCGCTTGATGGCGACGATTTTAATCCGTTTAAAGTGGTTCAGGCTACCCGGCAGATTTTTGATCAGGACAAGATTCCTTCTGAAATTATTACCGGTAGCATGCGCGGAGCGGTGGATGTAAGGGATGCGCGTTTGGCCGGAGCGCATATTGTGACTGTTCCTCCCAAATTTTTCCCAGACATGATTTCTCACTTCAAAACCGACCAAGTCGTAAACCAATTTCTCTCCGATTTTGAGAAATGGTTGAGTTGAAAAACGGCTGTTTTTCTATATAATCAGGCATATGATTTCTGTTGTTGTCCCTGTTTTTAACGAGGAGAAAACTATAAAAGAATTGCATTGCCGGATTGTGGAGGCGATGGGAAAGCAAAAAGATGCCTTTGAAATTATTTTCGTGAACGACGGCTCAACCGACAATACCGAAAAAGAAGCCAAAAACTTAAAGCCCCTCAAATTGATTTCCTGCGCAAAAAATCGCGGCCAGACTCTGGCGCTGGATACAGGCATGCAAGCCGCGAATGGGGAAATTATAGTTTTTATAGACGCGGATTTGCAGAATGATCCCGAAGATATTTTGAAACTTCTGGGAAAAATATCTGAAGGATGCGATGTGGCGGTAGGCCGGCGCCAAAATAGGCAGGACGCAATGCCGCGAATTTTGTTTTCGCGTTTTGCGAATTTATTAACGCGTTTGGCTTTGAGGACAAACATACATGATTTTGGATGCGGGCTTAAGGCCTATCGTAGCAAGTTTATTAAAGATTTCAGGCTCTGGGGGCAAATGCAGATTTTTTTGCCGGCGATAGCAAAAAGCAGGGGAGCGAAAGTTTGTGAAGTTACTGTTTCTCACGGCTTGCGAAAGACCGGAGGATCGAAAATAAAATTTTCTAACATGATGGAGGCCGGCATTAATTTGTTAAAAGTAGTTTTCATTACGCGTTTTTCAAAAAAATGAAAAAACCTAAAATATTGCTGGTCGGTGCCGGGAGATTCGGGAAAAAACATCTCCGTAATTTGCTCTTGTTGGAAAAACAAGGGAAATTAACTCTGGCTGGCGTTGTAGTTAAAACAAAGAAAAATCAACAAGAACTCCAAAAAGAATACGACATGCCGATTTTCACCGATTTAAAACCGTCCCTTTTGAAAAAAGCGGATGCGGTGGATATAGTTACTCCTTACCAAACCCATTTTTCCCTGATAAAAAAATGCCTCCGCTATGCCGACGTGTTTGTTGAAAAGCCGTTAGCGGAAACGGCTGAAGAAGCAAATATATTGCGGGATTACGCGAAAAAACATAAAAAAATTTTGATGGTCGGCCATATTTACCGATTTCATCCGCTGACCGAAAAACTAAAATCGCTAGCGCCGAAATTTAAGAATCTGAAACAAATTGAGGGCGAATTTATCAGCCCTATCGCAACTTATGAGGGGTATGACCCGCTTTTGGAAGAGCTTCACTGGTTTGACGTTCTGGATTATTTGTTTGGCGAAAAACCAAAGGTAATTTGGAGCAAAGGCACAAAATACCTAAAAGATGTTTATTTGCGCTATCCAAACGGTGCCGATGCGCATTTTAAAATTGGTTGGAGGAACGACCAAAAAATTAGGACGCTAAATTTTGTGATGTCTGGAGACAAAAAAATCATTTGTGATTTTACCCGCCCCGTAACTGTGGAGCCGCTGGCAAAAGAGCTAACATTATTTATCGATATTTTACGCGGCAGGAAGATTTCTTATCCGGACGGAGAAATCGGCGCGCGGATTATTGAAATAGTGGAAGCGGCAAAGCAGTCTCAACGGCCGAAAACCCCCAGTGTGGCGATAATCGGCGGAGGCATTTTTGGCGCCACAGCGGCTATTATTATCGGAAAATATTTTCCGGTTACTTTATTTGAAAAAAAATCCGGATTGCTCGCCGAGGCTTCGCTGGCAAACCAATACAGGCACCATTACGGATATCATTATCCGCGAAGCCCAGAAACTATACAAGAGGTCCGTGAAGCGAGGCGCGATTTTGAGTCAGTTTATCGCGAGGCGATATCTTCCGGATTCCCAAGCTATTATTGCGTTTCCCAAAAAGGGTCGCTGGTTTCCGCGAAACAATTTTTAAAAGTTTGTAAACAAAACGGCTTGCCCGCAAAAAGGGCTTACCCGCCGAAAATCTTTTTAAACCGCGACACGGTGAGTCTTTCCGTCCGGACTCCGGAGGCGGTTTATGATTATAAAAAATTGAAAAATTTGGTTAGCAGGGAACTTCGCGGCAACCAGAATGTTAAACTAAAACTTAATTCAGAGATTTTATCAGCGCGGCTGAATAAGGATGGGAAGAAAACTTTGATTATTAACTCTAAAAACGGCTCGAAAAGTTCGGAAGAATTTGACTGTGTTATTAACGCTACTTACGCTCGGTACAATAACTTTTGCGATTGGCTGGGCTTTCCGTTGAAAAATTTAAATTTTCGGCTGAAAGAACTGGCTGTAGTGCGCCTCAAGACCAGTGATAAATGCGCCGTCACCATTATGGACGGTCCCTTTGCCACAATTCTGCCGATGGATAGCCATGGCAATTTATACACTTTGGGGGATGTGCCGCTCTCGGTCCATAAAAGCTATGTAAATTTAAAAAGTCTTTCTTTGGATAAAATTCGCAAACTCCCCGCGCCACGCTGGGAGGAAATGAAGGAAAGGTGTTCAAGATGGTTCCCAATACTAAAAAACAGCGAATATATCAAATCAATGTTTGTTATTCTGCCGACCGAACCAGCTTCCGCCGGGACCGACGCGCGGCCGACCGTCGTCGCTTTCCACGGATTCGGCTGTTTTTCAATTTTCAGCGGGAAAGTTATCACTTGCGTCTCCGCAGCCAAAAAAATCTTGCGGGAGTTAAAATAAAAAGAGCGGTTTGCTAGACCGCCCTAACATTCCTTTCCGTCCTTGTTTGTTTGTATGAACTCGTGTTTACTGTTTCCCAAGCCCATTGTCTTAATTCAACAACGCGTTCCGGAGGCACTATCGTATTTTTCATGACTGGATGTTGCCAGTTCATGATGTCGGTATCAAAGTCCGGTGCAAGGTGATTGCCTTTGATGGCTATGTTAAACAATTTACTTCCAGGAAATGGAATAGGAATGAAAAATGTTACATACGGAGCTCCAGCGTTAATTAGCTGTTTGCCCAATTCAACGCTTTGCATTATTTCTGCCTCGGTTTCGTCCGGGAACCCCATCATCATATTTATGGGGCAGGTGATGCCTATGCTTACGGCTGTGCGTACCAGCTCTACAACGTCCAGTCTCTCATGATTAAGTTTTCCGGTAGCATATTTATCCAAGACACGCTGGCTTGCTGACTCTACTGGGAAAACGATCTCATCAAATCCCGACGTTTTGATAATCTCTAAATATTTTCTATCCGGTCTCAACTTTTTATTGGCTGTTGGTTCGCCAAAATGAACCAGATTTACTCCGTTGATGCCGCTCATTTTCATTCCCATTTCAGCCATTCGCTTAAAGAAATCGGTCACGCGGGTTTTTTTTGCAAGCAAGCTGTCGTCTTCCAAATAAAGATGCGTTACTCCCAAGGAACGCAGGATATCAACTTCCCGCATGACCCTGTCTACTGATTTTAAGCGCAAGGACCCAATGTCTCCGCTGGTTGATTCGGCGCTTTTCTCTTCGCTTATGTGGCAGTAGAGACACTCAAAGGGGCATCCTCGCGAAGTCATCATGGGCGCATAACGGCGCCGCTTCGCAGAGGTGATGCTGCCATGCGGTGGGGAATTAATCTCATCGTATTTGGCAAAAGGCAGCAAATCCCATGCCGGCAGCGGCAGTTCATCAAGATTGGTTGTGATGGTGCTAGGCGAGTTTATCACGAGTTCGCCGTTCTCGAGGCGCGCGATTCCGTTTACTTCGCCAAATCCGGAGCCGTTTTGCCAGGCTCTTACTATTTCTACGATGGTTTTTTCTCCCTCTGTGACAGCAATCAAGTCAATGGTATTTTGAGTCAACATCCTTTCAGCCATTGCCCGGGCGTTGACTCCGCCAGCAACTACCAACATTTCCGGATTTACTTTTTTGATAATGCTAGCGACTTCCAGCGCCATTTTTGTTTGAGGGGTGAAATTGCTGTGAATCCCAACAATATTATAAAACCCCCCAGCCAAATATTCTTCCATGCGTTTAGGCGTCATACCGATCCGAGTAAGTCCGTTGGGTTGTTTTACTCTTCTGAAAAATGTATCTTTTAAATTATCTGTGGGACCGCCAACGGAAGCGTCTAAAATATCCACTTCAATTCCTGCGCGGCGAAGCGCTCCAGCGAGGTAAAGCGGCCCTAATGAACCGTCTGGGCGTGGCATTTCAATACTCATAAGCTGATTGGGCGGATATATCAATAAAACCCTTGGATTTTTTCTGGACATACTTTCCTCCTACATTTACAAAGATTGCTATCTAGATGCTACAGATTTTTACAATTAAAGTCAACTGTGGTATTATCTAAAAACTTATGAAAGCTGTTATTTTAGCAGCCGGTGGCGGAAGGCGCATGCTCCCGCTTACTTTATCGGTACCCAAACCACTGCTTCGCATTGGCGATAAAACCGTTTTGGATTATATTTTTGACGCTTTGCCGGAAGAAGTTGACCAAGTTATAATCGTTGTCGGTTATTTTAAGGAACAAATTCAGCGGCATTTTGGAGAACAATATAAAGGCAAGGCAATACGCTACGTTGTGCAGGATGTTTTAAACGGTTCTGGAACTGCTTTGCTTTGCTGTAAGGATTTATTTTCACCTGGCGAAAGATTTTTGGTTGCGTACGGAGACGATATGCCTAGCCGTAAAGAAATCGCGGATTGTTTAAATCATGAGTATAGCTGGCTTTGCGCGCCAACGGATAATCCCAAGCAAGGAGGAGAGGCTACTTTTTCGGATGACGGGCATATTTTGAAAGTTATAGAAAAACCAAAAAATCCGTCATCCAATATGTCGGTAGCCGGCACTATGGTTGTAAATAGCGATATATTTACTTATGAACCCGAACCGCACCCTGTTAACGGCGAATTTTATCTGACTTCTTTGATGAACCGGTTTGTTGCCAATCATAAAGTAAGGGCTGTTTACGGCAAGCAAAGGCCCGGATTTTTATCCCCGGACGAGATAAAAAAATATAAGTTATAAATAAAACTTGTAAATTGGGCGCAATTATTTTACTATAAAAGCTATATGAATAAAGCTGTTGAAGAAATAAAAGATAAATTATCGGATGTCTTTAATGCCGAACCGGCCGTCGGCCTTGTTTATCTTTTTGGCTCGCAAGCAAGCGGTAAAACGGGGCCCCAGAGCGATTATGATTTCGGAATTTATTTTATGGAAAACGACCCAATAAAAAGAGGGCGGATGGTTTTCTATTTTTCTTCGGAAATTTCCAGAATACTCGCCACGGATAAAGTTGATGTTCATAGCATCAATGATATTGAATCGCCGGAACTCAAATATCAAATTATTTCCGGCGGCAAGATAATTTTTGAGCGCGAACCAAACAGGCTGCTTTTAGAGCCAAAAACCCTTAATGAATATTTTGATTTTATTTATCTGCTTAAAAAATATAATTTAACCCGCGCAAAATGAGCAATCTCCAAGTTATAGAAAATCAAATTAGTTATATCATCAAGCATCTGGAAATTGCTGAAGGCTACAAAAAGTACTCACTCAATGATTTGGAAACCAATTTAATGATTAAGGGCGCGACTGAACGCGAGCTCTATATTGTGGCTCAAGCCGTTATAGATTTGGCAGAGGCGGTGGTGGCTTATAAAAATTTTCGCAAGCCGACAACAATGCGCGAAGCGCTGGATATTTTGGGAGAAGAAAAAATTATACCAAACGAGTTTTTGGCCGATTTTCACAAAATTGTCGGCTTTCGCAACGCTTTGGCGCATGATTATCACGATTTGAGGATAGATGTTGTTTACGATGTTTTACAAAATAATTTGCCGCAAGTAAGAAATTTTATTTCTTATGTTAAAGCGGCTGTCGGATTATAATTTACCAATTCCTCGCTGATTTTGAGAAGTGGTTGAGTTGATGAAGTAAGCAATAAAAAATGCCGAGATCGCGCGACCTCGGTCAATAGCTTGTAAAATAGTCAAAATTATCTTACTATAATTGTTAATCTAATGGGCGGAAGCGTTATCAAAAATCTTATAATCTCAATGCGGCCGAAGCAATGGATTAAAAACCTCTTTCTTTTTGCCGCCATAATTTTCGTAAAGCAGTTTTCGGATATTGAAAAGCTTACGGCTGTCTTTGAAGCTTTCGTAATTTTCTGCCTCGCCTCGAGCGCGATTTATCTGATAAATGACGTGGTGGACGCGCCGTATGACCGCAGGCATCCGCAAAAGCGCTTAAGGCCGATTGCCTCCGGAAAGCTTCCGGCGTCCGCAGCCATTTTCGCCGCCGCGGTTTTCGGCGCGCTGGCTGTTTTCTGGAGTTTTTACATAAATAATTTTTTCGCGCTCGCCGTTATCGGATTTTTGGCGCTTAATATTTTGTATTCATTTTATCTTAAGCGTTTCGTGATAATTGACGTGATTGTTATCGCATTGGGATTTGTTATCCGCGTCATCGCCGGGGCGGTCGCAATTAATGTCAGGTTTTCCGAATGGCTGATTCTTTCAACTTTTTTCCTTACGCTGTTTTTGGCGATCTCCAAGAGAAAAAACGAGCTTATGCACGCGGAGGAAGCTGAAACGCGGGAAGGGCTTGGCAAATATTCCCTAGCCCTACTTGACCAGATGAACTCCATTGTTTTGCCCTCCGCCATTATCACTTACGCTTTTTACACTTTCAGCTCCGAGCACAGCAAGCTTCTTATGGTTACGATTCCCGTCGTGCTTTACGGGCTTTTTAGGTATCTATTTTTGATAAACATAAAAACGCGTAGCGACGATGGCCCGACGGACGATTTTTTGCTGGATAAAAATTTGTTGGCAGTTGTTTTTGTCTGGCTGATTGTTTCCGCCGCCATAATTTTATATGCCAAATAAATTTTTTGAAGAACTGGATATGCCTTGGTCCGGCGTGGTTATTTTTTTGGATATTGACGGAACCTTGCGGCCCGACGGAGACCAGGAGATGGACCAGGAGGTTTTAAATAAGCTGGCGGAGCTTAAGGCCAAAAACGAAGTTCATTTAATCAGCAACAAAGGGAACAATATAAAAAAGCCGAGCCGCGAAGCGGCAAAAGGCGTTGATATGGCCGGTAAAAAAGTTATAGTGATCGGCGATAAGTTTTTAACAGACGGCCTATTCGCGAAAAATATCGGCGCGGAATTCATTAAAATCAAAAGAAAAGTTTCCGGCAAAGAACCGCTTTTTGTGAAATTTACTTATTTAGTTGACGATTTTATTTCAGTTATATTATGGAAGTAAAAAAATATTTAATCACCGGAGGCGCAGGATTTTTGGGAATCAATCTCGCGCGCTTTCTGCTCAAAAAAGGGCAGAAGGTAAGAATTTTAGATTTGGCGCCGTTTGATTATCCGGAAAAAAACCGTGTTGAAAGTGTTTTAGGCGATGTCCGGGATAAAGTCGCGGTTGACGGAGCCGTAAACGGAGTTGATGTGGTCGTCCATACAGCCGCCGCGCTCCCGCTTTATTCTAAAAAAGATATTTTATCCACGGAGATTGGCGGCACGAGAAATGTTATAGAAAGCGCCAAAAAACATAACGTCAGCAGATTTATACATATCTCCAGCACGGCGGTTTACGGCATTCCGGACCGCCACCCGATTTATGAAAACGACAAACTTCAGGGAGTCGGGCCTTACGGTGAGGCGAAGATTATGGCGGAGAAATTTTGCGAAAATGCCAAAAAAGACGGGTTCACAGTTACGATTTTGCGCCCTAAATCATTTATAGGACCGGAGCGGCTGGGCGTGTTCGCGCTTTTTTACGATTGGGCGAGCACGGGGCACGGGTTTCCGATGATCGGCAACGGCAAAAATCGCTACCAGCTTTTGGACGTTGAGGACCTTTGCGAGGCGATTTGGCTTGCGGCAACTTTACCGAAAGAAAAAGCCAACGGTGTTTTTAATATCGGCGCGAAAAAATTTACGACGATGCGCGAAGATTACCAGGCGGTTTTGGACCGCGCAAGGTTCGGCAAAAAAATCATCGGCTTCCCGGCGACTCCAATGATTTGGGCGCTGCGTTTTCTGGAGATTTTGAGGCTTTCCCCGCTTTATAAATGGGTGTATGAGACGGCGCACAAAGATTCTTTTGTTTCAATAGAAAAAGCGGAAAGAATTTTGGGTTTCCGTCCGAAGTATTCAAATAAGCAGGCGCTGGTCAGGAATTACGAATGGTATTTGGCCAATCTGGAAAAATTCAAAAACCAGACCGGAGTTTCCCATCGCGTGCCTTGGAAGCAGGGGATATTGAAAATAGCCAAGTATTTTTTTTGATTATGCGATTTGATCTATTGCGGGCAGCAATTGTGGGAGAAGCCATCGCGCTTTTAACTTTGCCGACGTTAAAAAATATAAATTTTTTTGAACCGGTGTTTGTTGCTGTCTGGCTAATTTTTGCGCCGGCGGCCGCACTTGCCGGTTTTTATTTGATTTATTTGATGTCGGCAAGGCGGCCGGTTTTGCTGGAATTGGGGAAATACGGCCTCATCGGGTGCTTCAATTTTTTTCTGGACGCGGGCATTTTCAACTTTTTCATTTTGATTACGGGCATTGCCAGGGGTTGGCTGGCGGACGTTTTTATAATCATAGCTTTTGCGATAACCATAACGCAAAGTTTTTTGTGGAATAAATTCTGGATTTTTAAAGCGAACAATTTAGCCAACGCGCGCGCAGAATACGCAAAATTTTTTAGCATGACAATCGCCACGTCTCTTTTGGGGCTTTTGTTTATGCATCTTATGATAAATACTATCGGCGCCCCTTCCGGTTTTGATTTAAAAATTTGGGCGAATCTCGCGCTTTTGGTTCTTATACCGACCTCCGCCCTATGCAACTTTCTAGGTTATAAGTTCTTTATTTTTAAAAAATGAGCCACGCTGAATATTGCGGACAATTTATAAAACCTGGCGGCAAGGTCTTGGATGTCGGCTCTGGCATGGGCAATTTTTTGCGTAAGATGGCTGATTTGGGGTTTGACGCTCATGGAGTTGAGTTAAACCCGGAGCGCATTTTTGAAAAAGTCGTAAAGGCAAGCGCTGAGAGTTTGCCGTTTCCGGACAATTATTTTGATTTCGTAAATTGCGCAGAGGTGACAGAGCACATTGAATTTCCGCGAAGGGCTTGCGGTGAAATTTTCCGGGTTTTAAAGCCGGGAAACAAGTGCTATATAAGCTTTCACAACAGATTCGGCGTTTATGATTATCATTATCGCTTGTATTTTATAAATTGGATGCCGAGAAGCTGGACCGAGCCGATTTTAAATTTTTTAGGCAGAACTAAAAACGACGGCTCGGCCGGCCGGCAAAAATTGGCCACGATGCATTATTATACTTACGGACGAGTTTTTAAATTTCTCCGCGCGGCCGGTTTTTCCGTTTCGGATATCCGAGAAAAAAAAATCAAAAAAAAGTTTTGGAATTTCGCACTTCCTCTTTTAATTTTATACCGCATTCTACTGCGCCCTCTCTATTTCAATACATTCCACCTTTTGCTTGCCAAACCTTAGATTTTTCTGCTAAGTTGTAATAGATATGACATTTCTTGTAACCGGCGGGTGCGGATTTATGGGGTCTAATTTCATACATTTTTTATTTAAGAACTTTAATAGAGCCAAAGTCATAAATTTGGATTTGCTTACGTACGCCGGCAACAAAGAAAACCTAAAAGGAATTCCGGCAAACCGCCACAAATTTGTAAAAGGAGATATTGCCGATACCGATTTGGTGAAGCGCTTAATGAAGCAAGCGGACTTTGTTGTAAACTTTGCCGCCGAAACCCACGTGGACAGGTCCATTCATGGCAGCTACAGCGATTTTTTGCGCGCCAACGTTTTAGGCGTGCATTCGCTTTTAGAAGCGCTGAAGCATTCTCCAAATATTAAAAGAATGATTCATGTTTCAACCGACGAGGTTTGGGGAGATTTGGATTTGAAATCCAAAGAAAAATTTCATGAACGTTCTCCGTTGAAACCAAATTCTCCATACGCCGCTTCAAAAGCCGCCGGCGATTTACTAGCCATATCGTATGTTAAAACATACGGATTACCCGTGATTATTTCCCGTTCAGTAAATAATTTCGGGCCGAGGCAGTATCCGGAAAAACTAATACCATTTTTTGCGATGCGCGCAATGCAAAGTAAATTATTGCCGCTTTACGGCGATGGAAAAAATATGCGGGATTGGCTTTATGTGGATGACCATTCAGCCGCTCTGCTTATGTTGCTCAAGCGCGGGGCGGTCGGCGATGTTTATCCGGTTTCCCGCGGCGAGGAATATTCCAATTTAGAAATTGCCAGAGAGATTTTAAAAACGCTTAAAAAGCCCGAAAACTTAATAACTTTTGTACAAGACAGACCCGGGCATGACCGCCGTTATTCTGTTGACTCTTCCAAATTAAGGCGGCTTGGCTGGCAACCTAAGCATTCTCTGGAAAGCCGGCTCGCGCACACGATAAAATGGTACGATAAAAACAAGCCGTGGCTTAAAAGCGTTTTAAATAAGAATAGCGGCGTAAATCCGCATATAAAAATATGAAAGGAGTAATTCTTGCCGGAGGCGACGGCACCAGGCTTCACCCGCTTACGTTGGTTACCAATAAGCACCTCTTGCCGGTTTATAATAAACCGATCATTTACTATGCCATTGAAAAGCTTGTTGAGGCGGGCATAGACAGGATCATGCTGGTGACTTCGCCTCGGCAGGTTGAGCACTTCGTCAACCTGCTGGGATCGGGGCAGAATTTTATTTCAAAAAATAACGGCAAGCAGATTCAGATAGTTTACGGAATCCAAAACGGCCCGTCCGGCATCGCAGAAGGACTTTGGATAGCGAAAGATTATATCGGCAACGATAATTGCGTGCTCTATCTGGGAGATAATATTTTGGAAGACGACATCGGCGAGCACATTGCTAATTTTAAGGAAGGCGCGACAGTTTTTTTAAAAGCAGTTAAAGACCCGCATCGCTTTGGAGTGGCTGCGGTGAATGCTACTGGGCATGTTTTAAAAATTGAAGAGAAGCCAAAAAGCCCAAAATCTAACCTTGCTGTCACCGGAGTTTATATTTATGACAATTCGGTTTTTAGAAAAATGGTAGGACAACCGGTATCCGAGCGCGGAGAATATGAAATTACATATATAAACAACAAATATATTGAAGAAGGCAAATTAAAGTCGGTTTTGCTTAAAAAAGCGTGGTTTGATGCGGGAACCCCCGACAGTTTAATTGAGGCGGGCAATTTTATGAAAAATAAATTTCTTGAATCGTGAAATCTTTATCTATTTTTTTCCCTTGCTACAACGACAAAGGTACTATCGGCACCTTGGTCTTGGACGCTAAAAGGGTGGCGGAAAAATTAACTAATGATTTTGAAATTATAGTGATAGACGACGGTTCAACGGACGGCAGCAGGGACTTGCTGATGGATTTGAAATTAAAAGGGGAAATACCGCAATTTAAATTGGTTTTGCATGAAAAAAACAGAGGATACGGCGGAGCGCTGCGAAGCGGATTTGGAGCCGCAACAAAAGAGCTTGTTTTTTATACCGACGGCGACGGGCAATACGACGTGAGCGAATTGCCGCGGCTGTGGAATAAATTGACGGACGATGTGGATATTGTCAACGGTTATAAAATAAAGAGAGCCGACCCTTTGCACCGCGTTATTGTCGGCTGGTTGTATCAACACGCGATGAGATGGGCATTTTGGATGCCGATTAAGGACCCTGATTGCGATTTTCGTTTAATCCGGCGGAAAGTATTTGATGTCGTAGAACTTAAGAGTGACACCGGAACTATCACCATAGAACTTGTAAAAAAAATCCAGAATGCCGGTTTTCGTTTTGCGGAAGTTGGGGTTTCGCACTATTTTCGCATTTACGGCACTTCCCAGTTTTTCAATTTCAAGCGCGTGTTCCTGACTTTGTGGCGCCTGGCTTTTTTGTGGGTTGAGCTTATGCTGTTTTCAACTAAATACAAAAAATGAAGAGAAATAAACTTATTTTGTTGCTGCTGTTTGGTGCGCTATTGTTTGCTCTCTCGCCTTTTTATCGTTCATTAAGCAAGCTTCCGGATGTCTTCTTTTTCCCTTATCTTTTATTCCCTAATGACAGCTTGCCGGAATTGCGCATTGATTCCTCACGCGGAAATGTCGACAAAATCTTGAGTTCGCCGTCAGAACAAAGTTATTATTTCGGCCTTCTAAACAGATACCGGGCTCAAAAGTTGGGCCTTTTAACGCCGGGGGCGCGTTTCATGAAAATATTTGTTGACGGGTCGGATCGCGGAATTTTTCTTGTGTCGGATTCTTGGACTTCAACAATTAAACGGGGGGAAAGGGTGCCAGATAATGCCGAGATCGCGCGCATTACCGATCACCCGGAAAAATTCGCGGCTTTAATGAAAGCAGTTGCCGGCGCGGATGACGAAGCATTTAAAACGGCCATAGGATTACTGATAAATTTGGATAAGTTTTATAAATGGAGTGCGCTGGCTATTTTGTCCGGGTATGCCGGGGAAGATTTTGAAACTACGGAAATGATTTTCAATACTGCCACCGGTAAATTAGAGATGGTGTTCGCTGATATGAGCCTCCGCCGCTTTCAAGATGATTATTCGGAAAAGTCAATTTTGGCAAAGAGAATTTTTTCAATAACGGAATTCAGAGAAAAGCGCAATCAAATCTTAAGAGAATATATACAAGAGCAAGCCGGTAACGATTTGCGGTTTTACGACTCTCTTTATAAGGAAACAAGAGGCGCGTTCTTGAGCGATTTTGGAAAAGAACAAAATAATTTTATTTTTTTAAAGCAAGTTAAAGATGCTCGGCGGACGATAGCGGATAATTTTTCTGCAGCTGAATTGATATCGCGGCCCGCCGGTCAACACAGCGCGGAGCAGAAAGACGCCGCTTCGTTAAGTTCCGGCGCGCGCGAGTTTGTAGCTCAAAATTCTATGTTCGCTTGGCGGGGAGAAAACACCGTGGCGCTTTCCGGCGTTCAGGTCATAGCAAATGACATTATTATCCCGCCTTATTTGCGGGTAATTATAGACCCGGGAACGGTCATTTATCTTAAAAAAGGAATTTCTATTGTTTCTTACAGCCCGATAATTGCGGACACTGGTTACGGAGCGCCAATCCGCTTCCTTCGAGTTTCGCCCTATGAAGCCTGGGGGTCTTTCGCAGTAGTTCATACAGCGGACAGCAAAAGCGTTCTAAATAACATAGAATTTAACGGGGGGTCTGGAGATTTGATAAAGGGCATAGTGTTTACCGGCATGGTTGCGTTTCATAATGCCGATGTTGAAATAACTAACGCCATTTTTAAAAATGCCGGAGACGACGACGCGCTTAACATCAAATACGGGAAAGCGAGCGTCACTAACTCGTTTTTTGGCGATAATTTTTCAGACGCCGTAGACATTGATTGGAGTCCGCCGGAAACTGTCGTGGCTCACAACAAGTTTTACAATAACGGTTACGGCGTGGGCGGAGACGGCATAGACCTAAGCTGGAGCGACGTATCAATAACAAATAACGAAATAAACGGCTGCACGGACAAAGGAATTAGCGTTGGAGAAAGTTCCAAGCCGATTATAAAAAATAATTTGATAAGTAATTGCGATATTGGCGTTGCGGTAAAAGATTCTTCGGAAGCTGAGATTGTCGGAAATATTATACGGGATTCCCGCGTGGGGATTGCCGCCTACCAAAAAAAATCTGTATTTGGAGGAGGGGTTGCCAACATAGACGGCAATATTTTGGATGGGGTGAGAATTGAATATGAAAAAGATAAATTATCAATTTTAAATATCATAAATATCAAATGAAAAAGTCCATCATTTTTTACGTTTGGGGCGGGATTTCGTTATTTGCTTTTGTGCTGGCCACGTTTCTCATATATGCCTATTTTTACGATATTCCCAGATCGCAAGTTATTGCCGGCTTGCCCAGGCCTATCAGAAATACAATAGACGCTGTAAGGAATATTCCGTATTTAAAGTATTCCTTTCGTTCCCACTCTTTGTCAATATACAAATTGTATATACAAGATAATGATTATCAAAAACTCAAAGACGCGTTGCCGAATACCGCCGACCAGATTTTAGACGAAGATGATATAATCAAGGTTCCAGCTAAATTGGTTTACGATGGCGTGGAAAGAAACGTCAAGGTTAGCCCTAGAGGCGACACCTATCCGAATTGGCTTTTTGAGAAAAAAGCGTGGAATATAGAATTTACAGACGGAAAATTGTTTAACGGCTATCCCGAGATTAAATTAGTTCTCCCCGAATTTAAAGATGGATTCATAAACCCGTATCGCGCGAAAAAATTGGGCCTTCCAACGCCCGCCGGAGAAGGAGAATTCGTGATTTTAAAAATTAACGACGGCCCGGAGATGGTATATTTGCAAAAAGAAGGATGGACAAAAGAATTTTTAAAAAGGCATTTCGGAACTGATAACGGAAATTTATACGGAGAAATCGGCGTTCTCGACCCCATTTTCACCTCAACCGCGTTCTGGAAAAAGTACGTGAGCGTTGTCGGAGAGGAAAATAATTACGCCGACTTGGAATATTTGCTGTATTTGATTAACGACGCTCCCAATGACGAATTTGTTAACAAAATTTTTACTGTCATAGACGCTGACAATTTTTATAGCTGGCATATTCATTCCTTGCTTGCCGGCAGTACGCATCAAGATGCCCGTCATAATATACGCCTGTTTTTCAACCGCGAAAAAGGAAAATTTTTCTTTATTCCGTGGGATGTTTTTTTATATGACTGGGCTGCTACCTTGGGCAGGCCGCGCGAGGCAAAAATATATGGGATGGATTTCAATAATAATCCTTTAATCGCGCGCATTTTGGCTAATCCCGAATTTTTGCTTGAGCGCAACAAGCGCCTTTGGGCCTATGTGGGCAACGACGATAATCTTGCTGACGATTTGGCTCATTTTGACACTATTGCGGATAGGGTGGATTCGGCCATTTTTAGCGATTCCGTTAAGTTTAACAGCAACGCCCGGACTGAAGCGAAAATAGATGCTGACCGTTCCACCATTGGGAGCAATTACGCGTTTTTGCGCGAGCAGTTGGACAATGCGGAGGCGTCTGTCGGCATTTCACTGCGGCCGGCTTCCATAGCCGCAATAGCCATCAATTTTACTTATAAAGGAGCAAGTCCGATAAATTTCAACGGATTTAAAATATCCTTGCGAAATCTTAATCCGGCGCACACTTTTCAATTGTACGAAGACGCGAATAATAATAATATATTTGACGCGGCTGACAAAAAAAACTCTGTTTTGGAATACAAAAATAATGTGTTGTCGGCGCAGGGATTGAATTTAATGCTTTATTCTAACAGAACAGGCAACGGGCCTGGTAACCCTATAATTCTTCAGGTAACCCGCAAGAGATTTTTTGTAGTCGCCCAGATTCCTTATGCGGTTGACAGCGCGGACGCATCATTTACAATGTTCAATGAGGTAACGGGATCAAAATTAGATCCTACAATTCATGTTAATAATTTAAACTCGCTGGAATTATAATCAACAGATATATGAATAATGACAATCGTTTCGAATTTAAATATGTTCTTGATGCTGCCGTAGCACCCATTTTAAAAAATTATTTTAATAAAATAGGAATCAGGAACGACCCCGCAAGCAACGGCCACTATGTGGTTACGAGCCTTTACTTTGATACCCCAATGCTTAGCGACTACTATGACAAACTTGCGGGCAATAAATACAGAAGAAAACTGCGGCTAAGAAGTTATTGCGAGACTTTTAATGACGCTAAAACAGCGTGGCTCGAAATTAAGGAGAAGCGTGACATGAGTACAAATAAAAAAAGGCATAATATTGACGAAGACAGATTAAAAATTTTTTTGGAGAAGGGCGACCTTTTTTCTTGCCAAAAAGATTTTTTATATTTATCTTTAATAAAAAATTATCAGCCGCACATAATTGTCAGATATAAAAGAGACGCTTATAAGGACAATTTGTTTTCAGGAGTCCGCCTTACGGTTGACAGCGATTTAGAGACTTGTAGATGGAATGATTTTGTGGATAATATCAATATGGCCCCGGTTTGCAAAGAGTCTATCGTCATGGAGATTAAGTTTCAAAAAGCGATGCCTTGGTGGTTTAAGGATATGATTTACAGATTTAATCTTTCCCGCGAGCCATTTTCTAAATATACAAAATCAGTCGACGTACTTAATAGATGTAATCCTCTAATGAGATAATTTATGAATAATTTATTTGGCATTGCTTCGGTCGAGATTAGTCCAGCCGTTATAGCGCTGAATATAATCTTTTCTTTTTTATTGCAAATAGCGATAGCGGCGGTGTACAAAAAAACCCATAAAGGCCTTTCGTATTCGTCGTCTTTTATATCTACTACGGTAATGGTGGGGGTTTTGGGCACGGTAATTATGATGATTGTGCGAAATAATCTGATTGGCGCCTTCGCGCTGCTCGGAGCCTTTTCCCTGATTCGTTTCCGGACTATCTTAAAAGAAACGAGAGACATAGCTTTTGTATTTTTTGCGCTGGTTGTCGGTATTGCCATTGGTACCGGAAATTATTCCATAGCGTTAATCTCTACGTTTATGGTTTCATTGATTCTTCTGGCGCTTAATCGATTTAATGTCGGCAGCATGACGAGCGGCGTTGGTTTAATACTTACTTTTAACGCCAAAAATGAATTTAATGTTGAGGCGGTAAACCAGTCCCTATCTGAATATTTGGATTCTCTGAATTTATTGCAAGTGCGGACGCACGGCGTGGATATCAATAGTTATAGTTTTTCCATTAAATTAAAGGATGTTCTCCAATCTTCCGAAGTAGTAAAAATATTAAAAAATAATCCTTTGATTAGTAATGTTGAAATTATAACCGGCGAGCATAGTGTGGAATACTAAACTTATTTTCAAAAAAGACGGTAGAGGGAATTTATATGTTGGCGAAGCGCGAAAACAAATACCATTTGCCATAAAGAGATTCTACATTATCAGCAATGTCGTAAGTCCAAAGGTCGTGCGCGGAATGCACGCACATAAAAAATTAGAGCAGGCCATTTTTTGCTTAAATGGCTCTTTTGAACTCTCTATGGATGACGGGCGCAAAAAATGGAGCATTTTTATGAATAACCCCGCCAAGGGCGTTTTACTTAGGAAAAAAGTTTGGCATTCAATGAGTAAATTTTCTAAAGATTGTGTTACATTGGTAGTCGCCAGCGATTATTATAACGAGGACGATTATATCAGGAATTATGATGAGTTTTCTAAGCTAATATAAAATGGCAAAAGATTTTCATGAGGATTATTACGCTGGCCTGAAAGGGATATATTTCCGCAGAATTTTAAAGGCAATAATAAAAATCGGCGGCTTAAAAAATAAGCGCGTGCTGGATTTCGGCTGCGGAAAGGGCGAACTAAAAAAACTTTTGCCAAATAATGTTGTGGGTTATGACATTCTGCCCGATTTGAGCGATGTAGCGGACTGGAGAAAAGTTAAATTTGATGCAATGGTGGCCAACGAAGTTTTTTATCTTTTTTCTAAAAAAGAGCTTGAGAATTTTTTGGAAGAACTTTATAAATGCAATCCCAAAGCAGAATTAGTTGTGGCATCAGCAGGCAGGGCGTCTTAAACAATATAGCCAAATATCTCGGCAATGTTAAAACGCTCTTAGCGGAACTAAACTTCCGCCGAGCGAAGAATTGGCTATATGGTTTATGTGCGATGTGTATTTACTCAATTTTAAAAATTCATAACATGATTCAAATCGTAGATTTTATTAGGGAATATAAGTCAATAAAAAAAGAAATTGATTCTGCTATCAACAGAGTTTTGAGGCGCGGAGTTTTTGTTTTGGGCCCGGAGGTTGAAAATTTTGAGAAAAATTTCGCGAAGTATTGCGGCGTAAAATATGCCGTGGGCGTCGCTTCCGGCACGGACGCTCTTTATTTGAGTTTGCTTGCTTTGGACATCGGCCGGGGAGACGAGGTAATCGTTCCGGTAAACACCGCTTTGGCGACCGCTATGGCGGTTAAAATGAGCGGGGCAAAACCGGTTTTTTGCGACTCCGATGAAAATTTTTTGATAGATATAAATAAAATCCCCGCGCTTATAAATAAAAGGACAAAAGCGATAATGCCCGTGCATCTTTATGGGCGGGCTTGCGATATGGAAAAGCTAAGGGCTCTTGCGAAAGCGCACAAGCTCTTTTTAATAGAAGACTGCGCGCAGGCCCACGGGGCTGTTTGGAACGGCAAAAAAGTCGGCGGCTGGGGGGATTTCAGCTGTTTTAGTTTTTATCCGACAAAAAATCTGGGCGCTTACGGCGACGGAGGAGCCGTAACAACAAATAGCGAAGGCCATTATAAAAAATTGCGCGCCCTGCGTTTTTATGGAGCACACGACCGGGTAACCAGCGCGATGTTCGGCATCAACAGCCGTTTAGATGAAAAACAAGCGGCAATTTTAAGCGTTAAATTGAAATATCTAGATAAATGGAATCAAAAGCGAAAAAACACCGCTAAATTATACGGGAAATTGATTTCAAATAAAAACATTATTTTGCCGAAAGTAAATAATGAAAACGAACATGTCTATCATTTATTTGTCGCGCGCGCAAAAAACCGCGACTCTCTAATGAAAGTGCTGAAAAAGAAGAATATTCAAACATTAATTCATTATCCTCTCCTGCTCCACAATCAGCCGATTTTTAACTATAAGGGCAGATTTGCTAACGCAGAAAAACACTCCAAAGAAATTTTTTCTCTTCCAATGCATCCATTTTTGAAAAAGGAAGAAGTAGCGCAGATAGCCAAAATTTTAAATGCGTGAACACAGCTTGATTATTATCTTGGGGCTTCTGTTGACGCTTTTAATTGAGGCGCCGCTTTTGGTGTTCCCATTTGTTTCAAAGAATTATCAGGGCATCAATATCCCGCATTTCAGCACCGACTCCCACTTTTATTTAAGCCGTGCCAAAGAGGCCTTGGAGGGGCGCAAGCTCGGCAATGTGTTTTTGCGGGAGGGCAAAAACGAGCAGGATGCTTTTTTTATGTATAACGAGCGGGTTCTTACCGCGCCGATAAGATTTCTGGGGCTTGCTGATAGAATCAACGTTGTAATTCTGTATAACATCTATAATTTTATCGGAGTTTTTATTTTGATTTTACTTGCTTATTTTTTTGTTTGGCAACTTTCCGGCAACAAGCTTTTGTCCGCTGTTGCGGCAGTATTTGCGATCGGAGGCTACCACATTGTCTACCGGCAATTTTTTTATAACGACTTTAATATATACGGGCGACCAATGTATCCCTATATAAGTTCGCTGGCGTTTTTTGCTTATCTGAACTTTCTGGCGCTTTGGCTGAAAACGCAAAGATTTGCGTATAAAGCGCTTTCCGCGACTTTTTTGGGTCTCTTGTTTTATATTTATGTTTTTGCTTGGACTTTTGCGCTGGCTTTAAACGGCGCGCTGTTTTTAATTTATTTTTGGAAGCGCGATTGGGTTTTTGCCCGTTCAATAATATTTATTTCCGGCATCGGGCTTCTTCTGGGATTTTACAACTTAATGCGGATGTGGACGCTGTTTAATTCCGATTTTAGCCGGCAGATTTATTACTTCAGCTGGTCTAGCCAGACTTATGGGCCGATTTTTAGCAAGATTGGCGCGGCTACGCTGGCGTTGCTGTTATTCTTTTTTTATAAAAAAAGAAACGATCCCAACGTTATCCTGATTTTCGGATTAATTTTGGCCGGCTGGATTTCTTTAAACCAGCAAATAATTACCGGCAGGGTTGTGGAGATTGGGCATTACTACTGGTATTTCATTGTTCCGGTTTCCATTCTTGCCGGTTTGTATATGCTATGGAAACTGCTGGATAATTTCGCGTGGCGCAAATGGCTGTTTGCGTTTGTGCTGGCCGCTGTGTTTTTGCACGGCGCACTTGGGCAGTATAGGTCCTTTTTTACGTCTTTGCCGGGAAAAGAATACGAACAGCTCTACCGGCCCATAATTGCGGAATTGCAAAAAGACCCAAATCCGGGGGTCGTTTTTGCGGATAACGACTATCTGGCTTATTTGGTTACAATTTATACAAACCATGATTTGTTTTGGCACCCGACGGCGGTTGCGAGTGTAACGCCGTTCAGCCGCTTCAGCGATGCGCTATACGCGTATATGTACATAAACAAAGACGCGCGTGGAGATTTTTCCGGCTATCTGCGCCGCGAAATAGAAAATACAAACAGCGTCTCTTTGTATGAGGGGCTTTACCGGCACATTGAGGGTTTTAAGTCGGGGCTGGATTATTATGACTATACCGGCAAGGCGGTTAATGATAAAACAATCATCGGGCCCTTAAGAGATAAATTAATCGCAGAACTTTCGGCGAACTACTCCAAATTGGCAAACAACAGCGCCATGAACGGACTTTTAAAAAAATACGGAGTAAATTACATAATTTGGGACAAAAATCTTTATCCGGAGTGGAATTTGAATTTTGTGCAAGGGCTTCAGGGCGCCGCATCGTCCGGCAACATTTATTTATACAGGGTAATTTAATACAAAGGATAAATTTCGTCGCTTCTTCCGCGGACGTATTGTTCTTTTTTCGGGCCCTTAAAGATTTTTTTCAGCAGTTTTAATAAGAAAATGATAAGGCGTTTCATAAAAAATTGTGTATTTTTCTGGCCACTTCATTGTAGCCGGCGTCATTAAGATGCACAAGGGTATAAAATCTTGCGTCCCGCTCTTCCATGAATAGGTCGCAGAGATCATGAGTTTGGCCGAACAAATCGGGACTATTTTGTATTTCGCCGAGCATGGAAGAATAGATATTATGGCTGCGCAGAAAATCTCCAGTCTTTTTTCCTCTGTGTGCAGGCCTTAAATCATCATAGAGATGTATTATTTTCTGCTCTTCCGGGGCAAGTATTTTTTTTCTATACAAGTACGGTTGCAGGAATTGCAAATGCCGCGCGTTGTAGGCGCGGCATACCGCGTGAAGAATTTTGAGGTGGTTTTTAAATAAAACTGTTCCCACCTCAATCATTTTATCAATGGGCATACTGCGGCGAATCTCTCCCGACCGCAAAGCGTATTTCTCTGTTAATCTGGCGAGCTCGGAATGTTCTTTGAGCCATGCTATAAGCGCGTCTTTGAGCAATTTTGTTTTATTGCCCGCTATATTTATCGGTTCCCACCCTTCCATTTCACTCATGTAGAAAACTTCGTATTTCTCTAAAATTTCTTTTTTCATGGTTTCCATGGCAACTAGTTCATTCCAGCCGGTGAAGGATATAACGATATTCGGTTTGATTTTATTGCAAAAAAACAGCAGTGTCAGAATATCCTGAGTTTGATAGCCATTAATTTGCGCCAAATTATAACATTGGGCCTTTTTGTATGTTCCGAGAAAAGAGCGGTTTTGATTAAGCATTTTCTCCAGCTGGCCTGCTATAGTCGCGCTGTTGTCAGAAGCGCCGGACCCCCACGCTGCAGACCCACCTAGAAGCGCTATGCGGAGCGTGTCCGGATCTGGCGGCGTAAATTCAGGACAGCGAAACCCCAGAGAATTATTTTCAACGCGGCCCGGTATGGGATTTTTAAGATTAAAAAGACGCAGGCCGATGGGAAGGTAATAAAACATCGGCTTGGTCCAATCCTCAACGCGCCGGATATAATCTTGGTATTCTTCAGCCAGAAAGTCCTTTCTGAAAACTTCTTTTACGAAAAATGTTTTTTTTAGCCGCGCGATTATTCTTAGTAACCACTCGATTATCAAGAAGAAAAAGAAAATGGTTAAAAATAGTTGCATACGCGATTTAGATTGTTATAATGAATAGATTATAGTGCCGGCAGCGAATAAAAACAACACGTCATATGAATATACTCGGCATATCTGCGTTTTATCACGATAGCGCTGCATGCCTCGTGCGGGACGGAAAAATTATTTCAGCAGCTCAAGAGGAACGATTTACCAGAAAAAAAAATGATCCGTCGTTCCCTAAGCATGCGATTCAGTTTTGTCTGTCAAATAGCGGATTAAGCAGCCAAGATCTTGATCTTATCACGTTTTACGATAAGCCATTTTTGAAATTTGAGCGGATTTTAAAGACTTACTGCGCTTATACGCCGGCGGGCATTGAGTCGTTTCTTAAAGCGATGCCGTTGTGGTTTGATGAAAAACTCTGGCTCAAGGAGATTATTCAAAGAGAGTTAAACTATTCGGGAGACATTGTGTTCCCAGAGCATCACGAGTCCCACGCCGCTTCCGCTTTTTTTCCTTCGCCTTTTCAGGAGGCAGCCTTTATTACTTTTGACGGGGTGGGCGAGTGGGCGACAACAAGTTACGGAATTGGCAACGGCAACGCACTGCGGATTATTGCGGACATTCAATTCCCGCACTCATTGGGACTTTTATACTCGGCATTTACTTACTACGCCGGTTTTAAGGTCAATGATGGGGAATATAAGCTAATGGGCCTCGCGCCTTATGGGAATCCGCAATATGTGAATTTGATACTTTCAAAGCTTATAGATCTTAAACCTGACGGTTCGTTTCGCATGAACATGGAATATTTTAATTATTGCCAAGGGTTGACTATGACCAGCGATAAGTTCCATAAACTTTTTGGCGCTCCTCCCCGGGCGCCGGAATCAAAATTAACCCAGCTGCACATGGATTTGGCCCGCTCTATCCAGGAAGTTTGCGAGGAAGCGATGCTTCGCATTTCGCACCACGCTTTTCGTGAGACCGGCATCAAAAAACTTTGTCTTGCTGGCGGAGTGGCTTTAAATTGCGTGGGCAACAGCAGAATTCTAAGAGAAGGCCCTTACGAAAATATTTGGATCCAGCCCGCCGCCGGGGACGCGGGAGGAGCGCTGGGCGCCGCTTTATTTACTTGGTATCAATACCTCGGCAATAAAAGGAATGCGGATGGTTCGGGTGACGCGCAGTTTGGCTCATATCTCGGACCGGAATATAACGACGAAAAGATTAAACGCTTCCTCGACGATAATAAAATTCCTTACCATTATATAGCCGGTGCCATCCCCAAAACGGTTTCTAAATTGCTTTCTGATCAAAACGTTGTCGGATGGTTTCAGGGGCGCATGGAGTTTGGCCCGCGGGCTTTGGGAGCCCGCTCGATTATTGGAGATGCCAGATCGCCTAAGATGCAGGAAATAATGAATTTAAAAATTAAATTTAGAGAAAGTTTTCGCCCGTTTGCGCCTGCGGTTATAGCTGAAAAAGCGGCTGAATATTTTGAGATAAATTGCGACAGTCCTTACATGCTGCTCACATTCCCGGTAAAAAAAGAGAGAAGATTAGCCGTGTCCGAAGATGATATTAAGCTCTCCGGCCTTGATAAGCTTAAAGTGGTTCGTTCAGAAATTCCTGCGGTAACGCATATTGATTACTCCGCGCGCGTGCAGACCGTGCATAAAGAAACCAATCCTTTGTTCCATCAGCTGCTGACGGAATTTGAAAGTCAATGCGGGGTTCCGGCGCTTATTAACACTTCTTTCAATGTAAGAGACGAACCAATCGTGTGTGACCCGATGGACGCGTTTAGGTGTTTTATGAGAACCAAGATGGATTATTTGGTCTTGGGGAATTATCTGTTAAACAAGAAAGATCAGACCTGATTTTTATGGCCCGTTTAATTTACATTTTTATTTATTATTTTATTTTGACACCGATAAGCGTTCTGGCTAAAATTTTCGGCACGCTTTTTCTTATTAAAAGGTTTGATCGTTCCGAGCAAAGTTACTGGAATCGGAGAAAAGCGCCATTTTCGAATAAAGAGGATTATCATGGACAATTTTAAAAAAATGCTCCGATTCGCCGCCGCGCACAGGCTTATTTTGATAAGCGGGCTGATCATGGTTTTTCTCATTTTTGCTCCACAGATTTTTTATCCGCTCCTTACCGAGGATTCATACCAGGGAATTAACGCGGGAGATTACACGGTAGATGAATTGCAGTATTTAGCTATGGGAAAAGAATTATTAGAGGGTCATGGGCTGGGCAATATCCTTCTGCGTGAGGGTAAGAATTGGTATAACATTCATCAAACTTATGTGCCGTATTTTTTTGTCGAGCCATTTAAGTTGCTCGGCATTGCGGATAAAGTTAACGTCACAACTGTTTTTAGAGGGTTCGGCTTTCTTGGCACTTTTATTCTAATTTTACTGATTTACTTTTTCACCCTGCAATTATCGGGAAACAAGCTTTTGTCTTCGGCGGTCGCTCTATTTTTTGTCGGAGGCTATATTCTAGTCAAACTCTATCCAGCCGCGTATTTATTTGGCGTTGCCGGCGCGGAATTTAATATTTACAGCCGTCCAGTCGCTCCTCTTTATGGCATGCTGGGTATTTTTATTTATCTAAATTTATTTATTAAAAGCTTGAAGTCCGATAAACTTTTGCATCTCGTCGGAGCCGGGATTTCTTTAGGGATTCTTTTTTATATTTACTTTTACGCCTGGACTTTTGCTTATGCTTTTACAGCTCCTTTATTTTTAATTTATTGTTTGAGAAAAGATTTTACTCAAGCCAAAAAAATAGCTATCGCCGCTTTCACAGGCTTGCTCATCGGGGCCTATGTGCTAATCCAGATGTTTCTGATGTCTCAATCGGAGATTGGGAAACAGATTATATTTTTTGCTCACGGCAATTACGGCAGAACATTTGTTTTTAGTAAAATATCTTTTGCCGCCTTGCTGGCGCCCCTGATTTTTTGGTATAGAAATCCCAAAAGCGTAAATTGGCCGATATTGCTGTCTTTCGCCTTGGCCAACTGGATTGTTTTAAACCAACAAATAGTTACGGGACAATCTATACAGCCATGGCATTATTTTTTTAATTTTGTTATACCGTTCGCCGTTCTCGTTGGCATATATGTAGCGCACTCGTTTATTCCGTGGGACAAATATAAAAAAGTTTTTTTGATAACTCTAATTTTGTTGGCGTATGCGAATACCGCTTTTCAGCAATATCGCGGTTTCCAATATATAGCGCCTTTTAAAGAGTATGCCCAAAACTATCGGACAATTATTGACGCTTTAAATAAGGACGCTGACCCCGGCGTAATTTTAGCCTCAGACGGCCTTTATCGGGTTTTGCTTACGGTCTATACATCCCACGATCTGTTTTGGAATGAAACGGTAGATGTGTTTAATACCCCGCTGAAAAGATTTAAAGAAGCTCTCTATGTTTATCTCTTCCTGAACAAAAAATCCAGAAACGATTTCACGGGCTACATAAATAAGCTGATGAGCCCAGGCGCCCCTCAACCTAGCGCGGCTTATCGGAGCATTTATTACGATATTGAGAGTTATATATCTCTTGAAAGCTACGAATCCGGACTTAGATTTTGGGATTATAATCAGAAGGCGCTGGCGGGCGATCCTTACATAATTTCTTTGCGCAAAATATTTCTTACTGAGCTCGCTTTGGAGTATCGGCGGATCATCAGCAAACCGAACGGTATCAAAAATATTTTAAAAGAAGCCGGAGTAAATTATATAGTTTGGGATAAAAATAAGAATCCGGAATGGGATTTATCGGTCATCAGCGGCCTTAAAGAAATTGTTTCTTTAAACAATATTTATCTTTATCAGATAAATTATTAACGTGCTGCAGCTGCGCAATCACAAAGCTATTATTGCCCATGGATTAATTATGGCGACGCTAATCATTTCGCCACTGATAATTTTTCCTTTTATGGCCGGGAACCGATATCGCGGAATAAACATAGCCAATTATGGCCGCGACGAATTGGGGTATTTATCTCGCGGAAAAGAGGTCTTGGAGGGGCACGGCCTTGGCAATTATACGTTCAGAGAAGGAAAAGATGGCCAGGATCCGTATTTTAATTACAGCGAATACATGCTCGTAACCCCACTGCGCTTATTGGGCTTGGCGGACAAGGCGGATATCACAACCATTTACGCGTTTTATAATTTTTTGGGCGTTTTTGTTTTGGTTTTGCTGATATATTTTTTGGCTCTTGAGCTTTCAAGCGATAAATTATTGTCCATAACAACATCGTTAATGGTGGTTGGCGGATACGGATTGCTTCAACCGCATCTCTGGTTTTCTATTAATGGTTACGGCCAAGCTTTTTCTCCCTACATTCCTTCTTTAGTCACTTTTGCGTATTTGAATTTACTGATAAAAAGTTTGCGCGAGGAAGTTTGGAGATGGAAATATTTGATTTTAACCGCGTTTTCTTTCGGACTTTTGTTTTATATTTATCTGTATGCGTGGTCGTATATTTTAGCTTTCAACTTAATTTTATTTTTTTTGTATTTTATAAGGGGTGATAAAGAGCGCTTTAAGAAAATCCTGTTTATTACTTTTTTTGGGCTTATAATTGGCTCATATAATCTTTACAGCATTTATATTTCTCTTCATTCAGAATTAAACAAACAGCTGTTTTATTTCTTTGGAGCATCTTACGGCAGAACGCCTATGTTTAATATGGTGAATTTGATTCCGTTGCTTTTATTTTCCGCGTTTATTTATGCCCGGCCAAAAGACAGCGAGGGCGAGATAGAAAAAAAGAGAAATTGGCCACTGATTTTAGCTTTGATTTTAACCGGCTGGGCCGTGATGAACCAGCAAATAATCACAGGAAAAATTTTGCAGCCTGCGCATTACCGCGACGTTTTTTTGGTGCCGATGGCGATTATAGTAAGCCTATATATGCTCTCATTTAAAAAAGCTATATTGATCTTTCTTTTAATCGCAGTTTATATTAATACGGCTATCGGACAATATAAGGCAACGTTAACCGGATATGATCTAAAAATATATCGGCAAAATTACCGGCAGCTTATAGATATTTTAAATAAAAATAATGATGGAGGAGTTATTTTTACGGCCGAACGTGATAACAGTTATCTATTCACAGTTTACACGCCCCATGACCTCTTTTGGAGCAACCCCTTCAGTGCGGTAAACGTGCCCATTAAAAGAATCAAAGACGCTTTATACGTTTATACATATATAAACAAACAAAAAAGAGACAGTTTGTCAGATTATGTCAGGGAAGTAGGAAATCCGCGGTACAAGTTAAATCAAGAAGAATCTGCTTATCGGGATATTTACTTATCGTTAGAGGGTCTTTCATCCGGGCTTACCATATCTGATTATTATAAAAAATTGATTAATAACGACCCGGAAATTTTAAAAAAAAGAGAGCAGATGCTTTATGAGCTCGATTTGGAATATTCAATTATTAAAAAAAGAAAAAATGGCATTGAAGATTTGTTGAAATCCTACGGGATAGATTACATTGTTCACGATAAGAATCTTTATCCGGAGTGGGACATATCAGTTCTCGGCGGCCTTCGAGAGGTTATAGTTTCCAACCCGCCTACCGGACAGGCAGGTAATATCTATTTGTATAAAATTGCAAAATGAAAATAATTTTTATTACTTCTAAATTAAATTTCCAGACGTCCGGAGGGTCGGTTTTCGATATAGACAGAAAAGCAAGATCTTTTTTGGCATTGGGCAACTCCGTTAAATGTGTCACGGCTTTTTCTAAATCCAACCTCATTCCGGGGCCCCAGCCTTATCAGATTATTGAGGAAAATATAATCAAGACCGGACTTGTAGAAATTTCTTGGGCTGTTTATAAAATTTTAAAAAAATATGAAAAGGAAGCCGATTTTTTCCATGTTGACGGCCACGTTTTTCTTTACGGCGCCGGCTTGTATAAACGTTTGGGCGGGCGGGTTCCAATTGTGGCTTTTTTCAATCGTGAGTTAGGATCATTTTCTCGAGACGTTCCCGTCTATGAGTTTGGCCTCGCGGATGAAGACGTTGCAAATACTTTTTTGAAAAAATTGAAAAAATGCGCAAGACTTATTGCAGAAAAATCAATTGGCATGTTATTGGCGAATGCTATTGAGATAACGACTTTTACTTCGCCGATATTGCAGATGGAGTACAATAAATTTGGCTTGGAAGCTAAATATCAGCTGATAAGCCCGGAGTGCGGTGAAATTTTCCGGCATGGCGCTAAAAGAACATTCAATCAGAAACCGCTACAACTTATCGCTGTTGGCCGGCTCATACCTACCAAGGGGTTTGATTTATTGATTTACGCTTTTTCTCTGCTTTCTAGCCAAGATGAGTATCATCTTACTATAGCGGGGAGCGGGGCGGACGAGGCACGATTAAAAAAAATGTCTAAAGAATTTGGTTTAGAGAAGCGCATTACTTTTTCTGGCTGGCTGTCGCGCGCTCAACTTTTTGAAATCTTAGATAGTTCTGATATTTTCATTGTGCCAAGGTGGAGGCGCGAACTTACTTCTGTGGGCCTAATTGAGGCTATGTCGCGGGGGCTGCCGAGCATAGTCTCGGCTGGCAGCGCGACGGCTTGGCAGGCCGGTTCCGCGGCTGTCGTTTTTAAATTTGACGATCCGCAAAATCTTGCTTTGGCAATACAAAAATTATCCGATGATAAAAATTTATTGGAACAGCTGTCAGAAAACGCTTATAAAAGAATTTCCGAACTGCGGTATACCAACTGGACCCCGCAGCTATATGCTACAATGAAACAAATTAAATATTGATGAGCGTAAAATCAAAATTTAAAACCGCGCGTTCGGTTTTGCAAAAAGAAGGGACTTTCACTTTTTTGCAAAAAGCGTACGGGTACTGTTTAAACGCCGCTTTTGCTCAATTTTTGCGCTTGCCGATTTGCTTTATTAAGGCGCGGAGCGCCAAATCAAAAGAGCTTAATTATTTGATTGATTTCGCTTTCCATGGTTGCCGGGGTTATTTCGCGCCCTGGCAGGTCAAAAGCGAGATTTCTTCGCTTTTGAATTTCGTTGCTTCTGAAAAGCCCAAAACTTTGATGGAAATTGGAACGGCGCGCGGCGGGACTTTAATGCTGTTTGCCAAGGCGCTTCCCGAAGATTCTTTGATTATTAGTTTAGATTTGCCTGCCGGAGATTTTGGCGCTGGTTATCCGTTTTGGAAAATATTTTTGTACAAATCCTTTGCTCGCGGGCGGCAGACAATACGTTTAGTTAGAAAAGACTCACACAGCGTTGAAACGCAAAAAAGAATCAAAAGCATACTAAATAACAGGCCGATCGATTTTTTATTCATAGACGGGGATCATACTTACGAGGGAGTTAAAAAAGATTTTGAACTTTACAGCCCTTTAGTCAGAGAAGGGGGAATAGTGGCTTTTCATGATGTTGTTCCTCATAACAAACCCGGGTCAAGGGTGAAAATAAACAAGTTTTGGAACGAAATAAAAAATAAATACGATTACAAAGAGTTTGTTGAGAATTGGGGTCAAAACTGGGCAGGCATAGGCCTGATTAGATTCAAGGGTTGAGCTTTGACGCAATAAGATTTGCCAAAGCCGAAAGCTGCTCCTTGTGTTTTTCTGTTTGGCTGCCGCCTTCCATCTCCCAAATTTTTATTAAATCTACATCCGCGCTTTCTTTGTAAATAGCGGTAATATAATTCACGAGAGATTTTTCGTCGTAAATAAAATTCTCAAGCTGCTCTTTAATGAGCCACGGCAAATCGTTGATATTATCACATTTTTTTGCCATGGGAAGTTTGTTATAAAAAACATCCCCGAAAGTTATTACCGGTTTTTTTAAAAGCATTCCCTCCCAGCCGGATGTTCCGACAAGCGTAGTGATAATTTTGGCGTTTTGGATGAGATTGAATCCTGTTTCTGTTGGTCTGATTAACTTAACGTTCGGGATTTTTTTAAGCTTTTTGTAAAAATTTCTTGGGCGATATCCATACATTGCCGGATGCTCTTTAACGTAAATTTTAAAGTATATCGGCAGAGCCCTGGCAACTTGCTGTATCAGCCAGTTTTGGTCCGTGTAGAATTGCGAAGGCAGCGTTATGTCCATTTCCGGTTCTGCTTGCAGTGGGAAGAATACATAATATTCGTTAAAATTTGGTTCGTCGTACAAATCATCAAAACCCCTAAACACGCGCGCCTTTCTTTTGATTGTATCAATTATATAGTGCCATGGCTTTACGGTATAAGGATCTTGCCTATATTTATTGCGGAAATAATCGGTAAATATTTGAGCTGTCCATTTCAAAGAAACAATGGCTTGGCGCGGCCGCAAGAACGCAAACTGTTTTTTTCTCGTGGTCGGCTTTGCGGCTGGCGTATCGCGGTATGAATATGGTGAGGGTTTGGCGCGGAAATTTTTCAGGAAATTTTCTGCCAGCAGTTGGTGTTCCGGCAAAGCCATTTCTCCGTTTTGGAGCTCATTAAAAGTTTTATCAACGTGACTATAATAACGATAATCTTCGGTAAGGGTGTGAAGGCTTTGGATTCTCGACGGCTTTATCAGCAATATTTTAATGCCAAATTTTTTTGCGGCCTGATAAAGAAATAAGGCGCTTAAATCGGCAATAACCGAAAAAATTATTACATCGGGCTTTTCTTCTTTTAGAAATTTTAATATGGCTTTTATTTTCACTTGCATAAGCCGCATCATTTCTTCATGGGAATAGGGCGAGGCATCATGGGGATATTCTCTTACCAGCTGACCGTGCCTGATGGTTCTATCCATTTCTATATACCGCCAGAGATTTGGAAGTCCGTAATTTTTTTCAAGCTCTTTTAAATAAGCTAGGTCCAACGGCTCATCTTTATATTGATTGTGCACGTTTTCATCAAGCAGGAGTCCTGTATATTGGATGTCTTTCTGGGATTTTAGAAATTCCAAACCGGAACGCAAAGAAACATATCCGCAAAAGTCGGTTACGCCGTATTTCTCTTTTAAAATTAAGGCCAGAGCGTGGCCGATATACGCAAATCGTCTTTGCAGTAAAAAGCAGATTTTCATCGTTATTTTTAAAACAAATGAAGCCGATTCAAAGTTACATTAGTGTGAAAAATATCCGTATTCTGCCGCTTTTAAATATCAAAGGCATGAATGTGGTAAAACCGGTGCATACCGAGGCGCTACGCGTCGTTGGCGACCCAAAAAAAATGGCGCTGCGCTATTATGAAGAAGGAGCGGACGAATTGATTTATCTGGATATTGTGGCGTCGCTTTACCAAAGAAACTTAGACTTTGATTTATTGAAATCCGTTACTGAAAATATTTTTATTCCCGTCACCGCGGGCGGCGGCATCAGGAGCATTCAAGATATCAATAACGCTCTTAGGGCGGGGGCTGACAAAGTGGCTATCAACACTTTTGCTGTCCGCAATCCTGAATTTCTAAGCCGGGCCGCCAAAGAATTCGGCTCGCAATGCATTGTGCTTTACATTGAGGCAAAAAAACAGCAGGACGGCTCTTACGAGGCTTACACGGACGGAGGCAGGGAGCGTTCGGGGTTCAATGCCATTGAATGGGCGAAACGCGGCATAGAACTTGGAGCGGGCGAAATTTTAATCACTTCAGTTGACCGGGACGGAACGAGGCGCGGCTACGATTTGGATTTAATAAAACAAATTGCGTCCTTTGCCACGGTTCCGATTATAGCGCACGGCGGCGCCGGAGATCTGAAGTCAATTGAACGGGTCGTGGCCGAAAACTGCGCTGATGCTATTTCTGCGTCTTCCATATTTCATTATAAAGATTTTAACATAAGGGATATAAAAAATTATCTAAAAGAAAAAGATATTAATGTGCGAATGGCATAATATGGCTAACCCAAAAATAACAATTATTGATTACGGCGTAGGCAACTTGCAAAGTTTAAAAAAAGCTTTCAATTTCTGCGGCATTGAAGCGGCTGTTTCCGAGGACGCGGAGGCAATTTTAAAATCTGACGCTGTAGTCTTGCCCGGCGTGGGGTCATATGAAGCTGGGATGAGAGGGCTTAAGGTCCGCGATTTAGTTGATGCCGTGAAAAATTTCGCAATTCAAAATAAACCAATGCTAGGCATCTGTTTAGGCGCTCAACTTATGCTTTCGGAGGGGCACGAGTTCGGGATTTTTAACGGATTGGATATAATGCCGGGCAAAGTAGCGCGATTTTCTGGCTTGATGGACAATGAAAAAATTCCGCAGATGGGATGGAATAAAATTTATATGCCAAAAGGCGCTTCTTGGCAGGGAACTATTTTGGATTCTATCCCCGAAGAATTATTAGATGTCTACTTTGTGCATTCGTATATTTTAGCGCCAGATAAAAAAGAAAACATTTTCGGTCTGACTACTTATGGCGGGCTGGAATTTTGTTCTATCATTAAACATGGTAATATTTACGGGTGCCAGTTTCATCCTGAAAAAAGCGGAGAAATTGGGCTTAAAATAATTAAAAATTTTATTAATACAATATAAAAATAACATACCGATGGCTAAATACGGACTGCCGGAAGAAATAAAATTTTGCAAAAAATGCGTAATGCCGAATACGCGCCCTTCTTCCAGCAATGAATATAAGCATACCGCGGCGCGGGAGCACGATTTCATTAAATTTGACAAAGAAGGCGTTTGTTCGGCCTGCCGTTTTAACGAGGCTAAAGAAAATAATCAAATCAATTGGGAGGAGCGGGAAAAAGAACTGTTGGAACTTTTGGAAAAGCACAGAAGTAGCGACGGGTCATACAATGTTTTGGTTCCAGGCAGCGGAGGGAAGGATAGTGCCTATACTGCCCACATATTGAAATACAAATATGGAATGCACCCTTTAACCGTAACATGGTCGCCTCATCTGTACACCGATATCGGCTGGAAAAATTTTCAAAACTGGATTCATATCGGCGGGTTTGATAATTATTTATTTACTCCAAACGGCAAAATCCATCGTTTAATTACGCGCAACGCTTTTATTAATTTATTGCACCCATTCCAGCCGTTTATTTTAGGGCAGAAAACATTTGCTCCCAAAATGGCCGTAAAATTCAATATCCCCCTTATTTTTTACGGAGATCATCCCGGCGAATACGGAGCGAATATCTCCATACACCAAAAAGGATTTTCATCGGAAATCGGAGATAAGGGCGGAAGCTCTGGATTTAGCACTAATTACCTAAATCCTGATGAGAAGCCGGAAGAAATTTTTCTTGGCGGAAAATCTATTGCGGAGCATATCAAAGAAGGAGTAAATTACGGCGACCTAAAGATTTATTTGCCGATGGACCAGCGCATTATTAAGGAAAACAATATCGAGTTTCATTATCTAAGTTCTTACATCAAATGGGTACCGCAAGAATGCTACTATTATGCGGTCAAACATGCGGGATTTGAGGCAAACCCAATGCGCACCGAAGGCACTTATTCAAAATATAACAGCATTGACGATAAAACCGACGGATATTTTTACTACACGACTTACATAAAATTTGGCTACGGACGCGCGACGCAGGACGCGGCGCAGGAAATCCGCAACCACCACATCACCCGCGACGAAGGTATCGCGCTAGTTAAAAGATTTGACGGCGAATTGCCCAGAAGGTATTTCCCCGAATTTTTAGATTACATCGGCATGACGGAAAAAGAATTCACTGAAATTGTGGACTCTTTCCGCGACCCGCACCTTTGGAAACAAGAAAACGGCGAATGGAAGTTAAAATATAAAGTAAGTTAATGAAAAAAGAAATTTTAGTTATTATACCCGCGCGGGGAGGGTCAAAGAGAATATCGAATAAAAATATCCGGAATTTTTTGGGGAAGCCTCTGATTGCCCATACTATTTTGCAGGCAAAATCTAATAAGTTAATTGACAGGGTAATTGTAGACACAGACTCTCCAAAAATCGCTTCTGTTGCCAAAAAATACGGCGCGGAGGCGCCTTACTTGAGGCCGAAGCATCTTGCCGGAGACAAAGCGCAGGTTGTTGAGGCGATAATTCATTTGTTGAATCGTTTAAAAAAAGACGAAGGTTACGCGCCAACGCATATTGTGATTTTGCAAACTACTTCGCCGCTTCGCGAACATCGCGACATTCAGGCCTGCTGGAATTTGATGAAACGCACCAACGCATCTACCGTGCTTACTATTGCGCCAACGCATCCAAGACTTTATTATTTAGATAATAAAAGCAATATTATTTTAGCCAATAAAAAAACAAGCAAATCCAGCAATATACAGCAATGGCCCCCGGCCTATCTTTTAAACGGCTGTTTTGTTTATATCGTAAAAACTTCGGCGCTTTTGAAGGAAAAATCCGTATTTACAAAAAACACCAAAGCCGTCGTCTGTGACAAATGGCGCTCCATTGATTTGGATACGCCGGAGGAATGGGTATTGGCTGAATTTTTATTTAAGAACAAAAAAGCGCTGGAAAATCAGATAAAAAGTTTTAAATAACATGAAATTAGGACTTATAGGATTCGGTTCTATTGGCAAGCGGCATTATGAAAATTTATTGCGGCACACAAAAAATATCGTCGTGCTTTCAAAAAGGAAGGACGTGAATTTGCCGCATCAGGTTGAAAACTGGCGAGATTTTAAAAAATCCGGTCCGTATGACGGCATTATTATTGCCAATGAAACCGCAAAACACGCCGCGACCATCAAGAAATGCGTTGCTTTAAGGCCGCGGGCGCTTTTTGTGGAAAAGCCGCTGTCGCATAATTTAAAAGGCCTAAATTTACTGGAGAGGCTTTTAAGGAAGAGCCGGATAAGCGTTTTTATCGGGTACTGCTTTCATTTTTTTGGGCCATTTCTTAAAATTAAAAATATTATAAAAAACGGAAAGCTCGGCCGCATTTATTACATGCGCGCGTCCGTGGGGCAAGATTTAAAGGAATGGCGGCCCGGCAGGGACTACCGCAAAATTTATTCTGCCAAGAAAAACATGGGCGGAGGGGTAATGCTTGATTTGGTGCATGATATTAATTACCCGGCCTGGCTTTTGGACGATGTTTTAATTCCCAAGCGCGCGCTGGTGAGAAAAATATCCGATTTAAAAATTAATACCGAAGATTTCGCGGAAAGCGTGTTTATCGGCAAAAGAACCGGCGTTGTGGTTTCGGTGCATCAGGATTATCTGCGCATACCCGGCAGAAGGTCGTTAGAAATCATAGGTTCCAAAGGCGGTTTATTGTGGGATTCTTCGGATACCGAAGACCGCAATAAAATGTATCAAAGAGAAATTAAATTTTTCTTGAATTGCGTAAAAAACGGCAAATATTTTTCTAACTTTGAAGAAGCGATGAGAGACATCGCAAATATAGAACATTTAAAGAGACTCGGCAATTAATTTGGCGAAGACCCCCACCCCCGCGGCATTTAGATGGTCAAGATCCATATACAGGCGGATATCTCCAATAGTTTGAGACCAATCAAAAAAACGAACACCAGCGTTTTCTTTTCCGAGCGCAAGCACAAAATTTTTAACTTCCTCCTTGCCTGGCTGTTCATTTACTAATGTCGGAGGGAAAGCAAAAATTAATTCGCTATTATTTTTATGCGCGAGCTCGACTATTTTTTTGAGGGTGTCGGTATAACGGCTAAAAGCGGCTTTGTCTAATCCGTTCGGATAAAGAAACTTCAATTGGTTTTGGACCTGCTCGCTGTCTATTTTTGTCAACTCATCGTCCGGGCCGCTGTTTTCTGGCAGTGGTTTTATGCCGGCAAGCCAAGATAGCGTAAATTTAGAGCGAACGTAACTTAATAGAACTTCTTTGCTTGAGCCGTTTTTTACCGCGATTTCAAAAAATTTCAAATACAGCGGTTCGGCATTTAAAAAGGCAAGTTTTTCGTTCCAAGCGTCGGAATAAAAAGCGTAAGGATTTAAAAAATACACGATCTTTTTAGCGCTGTTTCCGTTTTCATAAAAGTATCTAAGATAGGCTTTTTCCGGAATTGGCCCCGCAGCTGCCTTGGATAGGTTAAAAATTTTTTTGCCCAAAATCTTCTCAACCAACAGATGATTTTTGGCGTCCGAAAGGCTCCTGCCGTTTGAGGCGCCCAAAATTACAAGGTCGTAGTTTTTGTTTTTTGGAACAGCGAGCAGTACCGATTTCGTTTCCCAGTTGTGATAAGAATACAGGTTTTGCGTAATTACCAAATAAGCAACAGCCAAAAATAAATTTATTGCCGCAAAAATTAACAGATTAATTAAAAATTTTTTCATTTTAAAAAACCAAATAAATAAACGGCTTTAATCCAAAATCTCCGAAAAATATGATTAGCCAAAAAATAAAAAGATATGCGCTCCATCTCAATAAAGCAGATTGGTTTTTTAAAATTTCAGAAATATCCCGCTCGCCCTGGATGTATTGGACTATTTCCATTAATACTATTCCCCCCAGCGCGATTAATGGCAGATTTACAAAAAGTTGCCCCGTGAACAGATGCCTGACGATATATGTAGCTTCATGAAGATTTTCGGCCCTGAAAAAAATCCACGCGAAAGAAATCAGAGAAAATGTTGTAAAAATTTGCGCTGATTTCAGCAACGTTGGAAATTGGTTTAGTTTAAGCCAATTTATAAGATTTAGGCGGATTGTTTTTGTCCAAAGGCCGAAAACCAGATAAAAACCATAAATGGTTCCGAAAATTACAAATGTCCAATTAGCGCCGTGCCAAAGGCCGATAATAACAAACGTGGCCATCAGCGCGGCGTAAACGCGCGCCGGAGTTATTTTTGGTTTTCTAAATAAGAGCGGGTAATACAAATAATCTCTTAGCCAGCTGGACAGGGATATATGCCATCTTTGCCAGAATTCGGCTATAGACCTTGAGGCGTACGGCCTGTTGAAGTTGTTGATTATATCGTACCCGAGCACCCGTGCGGACCCGACAGCGATATCCGAGTAGCCGGAAAAATCGCCATAGAGCTGGAAAGCGAAAAATACGGTGGCTACGATAAGCGGAACTCCTGAAAAATGAAAAGGGTCGTTATAAACCGTGTTTACCAAAACCGCCGCGCGGTCGGCAATGACTACTTTTTTGAACATGCCCCACATTATCAGAATAAGCCCATTTTTTGCTTTTTCGTAATCAAAAAAATGCTTTTCACGAAATTGGTGTATGAGATGCTGCGGCCTCTCAATTGGACCGGCGACTAACCGCGGAAAAAACATTATATAAAGAGCGTAAATGCCCAAATGTTTTTCTGCCGGTTGTTTTCCGCGATAAACTTCTATTATGTAGCTCATGGCCTGAAAAATATGAAAGGAAAGGCCGATGGGCAAAAGAATGGAAAGGATTGGCAAAGAATAATTCCAACGCAAAAAATTTGCCAGCGCTTCCAGATTTTCTTTTGCGAATCCGTAATATTTAAAAAATGCCAGAAATCCGACGTTGAGCAGGATGATAATAAACAAATAGAATTTTCTTTTTCGCCCGGCCGCCGACTCAATTAAAATGCCCGCGCAATAATCAGCGATAATCAACACGCCCAAAATCAAAATATAGGCCGGAACAAAAGCCATATAAAATAGGGCGCTCGCGGCAAGCAACAGCATCCAACGGAAGCGATGCGGTGAGATAAAATAAACTGCGACGACTGTCGGAAAAAAAACCAGATATTCAAGCGAATTGAACAGCATATTGAGATAGTATAATATAAATGCTATAAAAAATATATTATGGCAATAAGTGGAGTTGGTGTAGACATAATTGATATCGCGCGGTTTAAAAAATTCAGAAAAAATAAACAGCATCCGTTTATCAAAAAGGTTTTTACAACGCGCGAAATAAAGCACTGTTTCAGTTATCACGACCCAGCGCCTCACTTGGCAGGGACATTTGTTGCCAAGGAGTCAGCAAGCAAAGCTTTAGGCGCGACAGAAACTTTTTTCTTAACGCTTGAAATTAGGCGTGATAAGCAAGGTGCTCCCGAAGTTTGGGAAAAAAATAAAAAAATAAAATCAATGTTGATTTCGATAACGCACACAAATAATACGGCCTTGGCAATCGCTATAAAAAAATAATCAGATGAAAAAATGTATAGTATTAGACTTGGACAACACCCTGTGGGGAGGAATTATAGGCGAAGACGGCTTAGACGGAATCAAACTTTCTCTTTCCAATCCCGGAGCGAGCTTTATTGCTTTCCAGCAAGCCCTTTTGGATTTGCAGAGCAATGGCGTGATTTTAGCCGTAAACAGCAGGAACAATTACGACGAAGCTATGCGGGCTATCAGAACCCACCCGAATATGATTCTCAAAGAGCTGCACTTCGCAGCTTTCAGAATAAACTGGGCCGATAAAGCGGATAATTTAAAAGAGATTGCTTCAGAAATTAATATCGGCCTTGATTCAATTGTATTTCTTGATGATGACCCCGCAAATCGCGCCATGGTCCGCGAGTTTTTGCCTGAAGTGGAGGTTCCGGAAATGCCCGCCAACCCGTCTGATTACACAAAATTTTTAATATCTCTGCCTTACTTTAAAACAACAGCCGTTACCGATGAAGACAAAATGCGCGGCAATTATTACGTTACCGAACGCCTTCGCAAAGAGGCTGAAAAAAGCCACAAAACCAAGGAAAGCTTTTTAAAGGATTTAGGCATGGAAATTTACGTGAGTGAAAACGACCGTTCCGCCGCTTCGCGCCTTTCTCAAATGACGAAAAAAACGAACCAGTTTAATATAGACAAACAGCCGTTTACCGAAGAAGAAATTATTGGTTATATTTTAAGCCCGAATCACAAAATATTCCACGCGAAAGCCGCGGATAAATTCGGCGATTACGGAATTGTAATTTTCGCTTTGGCGAATACCGCCGGGGAAAACTGGCACATAAAATCATTGCTTATGAGCTGCCGGATTATCGGACGCGGCGTGGAAACCGCTTTTTTGCACGCTATTTCACAGAAAGCGCAGCGAACCGGCGCGAAGAAAATCACAATAGGGTTTAAAAAAAGCGGCCAAAACCATCCTGCCGAAGAATTTGTAAAAAAATATTTTAATGATAAAATGGCGTCAATCGATGGCTTTACAAATCCGCCTTCGTGGATAAACATCAGATTATTGTAAAAATAAACCATGCTGGAAAATTCTTTAGAAAAAAAATACCCACTTTTTTATAAAACATGCTGTTATCTACGAAACACATTTTTTTATAGGGACATTTTTAGCCTTTGCGAACAAATACCATTTAACTATTCCCTGGCGGAAAAGTTGTGTCAGGATGCGTTAAAAGTTTGTAACTCTGACTGGAATACTTACGCAAAAAAACTGGATAATCTGCTCAAAATAAATATTGAATTTCTGAAATTACAGGCGTCGCTTGAAAAAAATGGGGCATATTTATATTCAACGTTCCGGGAAATTGAAGGCTTGGAGCAGGGATATTTATGGGGGCTTTATTTTTCGCAGATTTTCTGGGCGGCGCATCATCGCGCGTTTAACTTTTTTCTTAAAGAGTTTGTCCGTAAAAGCGGCCGGACAGGCAGATGCTTGGATGCGCCGGTGGGTTCGGGGATGTTTCTTACACAATTTTTATTGACAAATAAAAATTGGAGCGGGGCGGGGGTTGATTTAAGCGCAGCCTCAACGGATTTCGCGGAAAATATTTTCAGGATAAACCGGCTTGCAGGCAGGGTAAAGCTTTTTAATGAAGATTTTCACAAATTCGAGAGCGCGGATATCTTTGAGCGCATTATATGCGCAGAGTTTTTGGAGCATGTTGAAGATCCTGTCGTGGTATTGCGCAAACTAAGGGCGCTGCTGTCTGATACCGGCAAGATATTTCTTACTACGGTAGCGTGGGCGGCATTCATTGACCACATCTATCTTTATAAAAACGTAAGCGAGATTAGGGATCACATATCTCTAAGCGGCCTTAAAATTGAAAAAGAATATATACAAAATATTTTTGACAAAGATAAGGGTAAATTAGAAGATAGTAAAATAGCGCTTAATTATGCGGCAATATTAACTAAATTTACATGAAAACATTTAATCAAATCGCTCAAGAATTATTAAAAATTCCCGCCGGGCAGGTTAGGGATGATATAACGCCAAAAGATGTTCCGGATTGGGATTCAATGAATTATCTGTTTTTTATCTCGGAGCTGGAAAAAGAATTTGATATTTCTTTTACTATGGATGAAGTTTTGAACGCCAAAAGCTTGGGAGAAGTTAAAAATATTATAAAATCAAAAGGCGTTGCACTATGAAAAATATTGCTGATAAATCCATTGATCAAATGTCTATCGGCGACAAATCTTCGTTTAAACGCACTGTCACTAACGAGGATATTATTGAATTTGCCAGAATAAGCGGCGACATAAACCCTCTTCATCTGGATGCGAAGTACGCGGCGTCCACAAAATTCAAAAAACGCATCGCGCACGGGATGTTTTTAGGTGCGCTTTGCTCGCGGTTAGTCGGCGTTTATCTGCCGGGGCGAAGATGCTTGTACTTAAGCCAGGATTTGGTTTTCAAAAATCCGGTATATATTGGGGATACAGTTACCGTTACTGGCAGAGTGAAGCATAAAAGCAATGCCGCGAGAATTATTGAGATTGCCATAGAGATTAAAAATAAAAAAAAGCTCGCTGCTTATGGAACGGCAAAAGTCCAAATATTATAAAAAAACCGCCGTGATTTCAGGCGGATCCGGCTATGTGGGCAGCGCTATCGCGAGGCAATTATCGGCAGACGGATTTAAAGTAGCGCTGCTTTATTTTGGCGCCGTTGAAAGTGATGTTGAAAAAATTATTGCTTCTTTAAACGGTCAAGGGCATAAAGCTTACCGTTGCGATATTCGGGACGAGACGGAAGTTAATAATGCCATAAAAAAAATCGCGGAGGATTTCGGAGAAATTGACGCATGCATCCACGCCGCCGAATCAAAAATTAACCGTTCTTTTTTGCGCGAGCTTTCTGGCAGCCAGTTTAGGCGGCAATTTGAGGCGGGTGTTTTTGGAGGTTTTAATTTTATGAAGGCTTGCGCAAGTTACATGAAAAAGAGCGGAGGCGTGATTATCGGAATAACTTCCTCGTCCGCCAAATCAGGTTCAGTTTACGGGAAAATGGGCGCTTATGTTACTGCTAAATACGCTCTAAGCGGACTTTTGCGGGCGCTGGCCAAGGAATTGGCTTCGGATAATATCTGGGTCCACGAAGTGGCGCCGGGTTTTTTGCGGGGAGGTTTAAACAAAGATTTGCCGGCAGAGATATCCGAATTTCTCTCTAAAAAAAATGATTCCGGCTATCCATCAAGCGTGGAAAACGTTGCGAAAATGGTAGCGTTGCTTTGTTCAGAAAATTGAAGTTATATTACTATAATATTCAGATATTATGGAAAAATTGGACAAACAATTGGAATCGCAGCCAAAAGAAGTAAAATTTTGCGCGCGTTGTGTTGTATCCAATCAGCGGCCGCGCATAACTTTCGGCGCGGACGGCGTTTGCAGCGCTTGCCAGTACGCTTGGAAGAAACATCATGAAATTAACTGGGAAAAGCGCGGAAGGGAATTGGTTGCTTTATGCGACAAATACCGCTCAAAAGACGGCAGTTTTGACGTGGTTGTTCCCGGTTCGGGCGGCAAGGACAGCGGATACACCGCGCATATTTTAAAAACAAAATACGGAATGCATCCCTTGGTCGTGACTTGGGCGCCGTTTATTTATACCGATATCGGCTGGAAAAATTTCCAGAATTTTGTAAAATCTGGATTTACCACAATCAATTGTTTTCCCAACGGAATTTTACATAGAAAACTTGCCAGAATTGCTTTTGAACTTAAGGGTGATGCCTGGGAACCGTTTGCTTTCGGGCAAAAAGCTTACGCTTTCAATATGGCGATAAAATTCGGGATTCCTTTAATTTTTTACGGTGAAAACGGAGAAGCCGAATATGGCGGGTCAACCAAGGACGCCGACAAGTCCTACGAAACGATAGAAAATTGGGAAGAAGTGCATTTTAAAGGAGCGGGGATTGATAAATTACTGCGGGCCGGGCTGAAGATGGGCGTGTTTGACGAAAATGAAATTAAAGACAAAACGTTTGATTTATACCGCCAGCCGCCTTTGCCGGAAATTAAAAAGCTAGGCGCTAGAATGCATTGGCTTTCTTACTATAAAAAATGGGTGCCGCAGGAAAATTTTTATTACGCGCAGAAACACACCAGCTTTGCGGTAAACGAAAGCGGGAGATCCGAAGGCACTTATTCAAAATACGCCAGTTTGGACGATAAAACTGACGGATTCCATTTTTATCTGGCTTTTATAAAATTCGGCATCGGGCGCGCCACGTCTGACGCGGCGCATGAAATCCGCGACGGCCATATTACAAGGGAAGAAGGGGCGGCTTTAGTAAAAAGATACGACGGAGAATTTCCCAAAAAATATTTCAAGGAATTTTTGGAATATCTGGACATTGATGAAAAGCGTTTTTGGGGAATTATAGATTCCTACCGGCAACCTCATTTGTGGGAGCGCGCTGGCGCGAACGGCGAATGGAAACTAAAGCATCAGATAAATTAACATGCCAGAAAATAAACCGGCATTTTTGCAGATAGGGCTAGGCTCCATGGGCAAGCGAAGAATCCGCAATTTATTTGCCAATGGCGAAAAAAATATCATTGGTTTTGATTTGTCGCCGGAAAGGCGGAAAGAAGCGGAGGAAGAATACGGCATAAAAACTATTGATGGTTTAAATAAAATTTCTGATGAAGCTTTTGACTCGGTGATTATTTCCACGCCTCCGAATAAGCATGGGGATTTTATCCGCTGGGCGATTGGCAAGAAAAAACATTTTTTTGTTGAAGTGACTACTTCGGACGATGGATATGAAAATGTTTTTTCCGCCGAAGGCAGACCCGCCTCTGGCGGGGAAAATTTAAATATTGTGATGGCTCCCTCATGCACTTACAGATTTTTCTTGCCGATTAAGATGATGAAAGAGGTAATTGATTCGGGCAAAATCGGCAGGATTTTGTCGTTCCAGCACCATATGGGGCAATATCTTCCGGATTGGCATCCCTGGGAGGACTACCGCAACGTTTATTTTTCAAAAAAAGAGACCGGTGCTTGCCGCGAAATGCTGCCCTATGAATTGATTTGGTTAAATTGGCTCACCGGCTCACAAGTTGGGAAAATTTCTGGTTATATCGGCAAGATTTCGGATTTGGATATGGAGGCGGACGATTTAATTGCGGCTAATCTGCAATACGCGAATAAAGTTGTCGGCAACATTATGATTGATGTTATTTCCCGCAAGCCTTTTCGCACAACCAGAATTTTAGGCAGCGAAGGGGTTTTAGAATGGGAATGGCTGGACCATATTATTAAAATATACGACGCGAAAAGCAAAATTACTGAAACAATAGATGTGCCGAAAGGAAACCCTCATACCGGCTATATTAACGCAGAAGAGATGTACAACGACGAAATCAAAGCGTTTTTAGAAGCGATTTACGGCCGCGCGCCATATCCTTATACTTTTGAGGAAGACCTGCGAAATTTAAAAACTCTTTATAAACTTGAATCGGGCGGGGGAGAAATATGAAAGAATGCTCGGAGATATTCTTTATGTCCCGGCAGGCCAGCCGCACGCGCACACTGCCTCAAAAACCGCGCGCATGCTCATCATAAAAATTCCGGAAAAATAAAAAGACCCCGGCGGATGCTAAGGGGTCAAGAGTTAGAAAAGAATCAATGTCGCTCCTGCGAAAATAATCGCCGCGCCGACGAGGCGTAGGGCGCCATGCTTTTCGCCTAAAAAAAACCAAGCGAGCACAACTGTCCACAAAATTTGAGCTCTTTTTAATGTCCCGACATATGGCACAATCCCATATAAATATCCAGCGTTCATCATCACCGAACCGATGCCCATGAAAAGTCCCAGACCAAAGATTTTCCAGAAGACAACTATGTTGGGGTTTTTCCAATTGCCAGCAACGTTAGAACTCAAAAATATCACGGAGGCTACAAAAAGAAAGGCAAGACTGGAAAAAATCATGGGGTTTGTTGCTAAGACCGCGAGCTTATCAAAGTTGACCGCGACCGCTCCAAGATAAGCTACACCCAAAGCATATCTAGCTCCTTTGCTTGAGGCCAGTCTTAGACAAGGGGTTAGCAAAAAAGCAATTCCGTCATGACGTTTTTCTGGAGTGATTGTTTGCAACCACATCGGAAGGGGATATTTTGCGCCTTTTAGATACAAGAGATATGCGCCTAACGCTATGCAGAGAATCCCGATTCTCCCCCAGAATGTCGGCCATTCTCCAAGAAGCGCGTAAGACATTACTATCACGAACATAGGCATACTTGAAGACAGCGGGGCAACAATTGAGACATCTTCATATTTCATTGCGAGCACGGTTCCGTACAAAATAAAAATGTTCAGAACCGCTGTAACCGCAAAAGGCAGTAAAAACGCGGAGGTCCACACACTAGTTTTTAAAGTGTTTATTCCATTGAACGCAAATTCCAGCAAAAGCGCTGAAATCCCGCAGCCTAACGCGAATAAAACAGCGACTGTGTCTTCATGTATGCCCTCATTTAAAAATTTCTTTTTAATGACGTTTACAATGCCCCAAACAATCGAGCCTCCCACGACGTAGGAATAAAGCACCTCCATGTTATTTTGCATTTCAATCCTCCCTCAAGGCAGATTTTTCTGTATTTGATTGTAAATTATTCTATTAAAAAAGTCAATAACTTGCCCAATTAATGCAGTGATAAACAGTTACTGCGCTCTTTATTTTCTGGTTTAATATAGTGATGAAGAAAATAGCTTATATTTCCGGCAATCGGGCGGATTTCGGGCTGATGACGCCCGTGCTTGAAGCCGTAGATAGAAGCGGTAAATTGTCTCTCAAAGTTTACGCTACCGGCATGCATTTGATGCCCCAATTTGGCGAAACAATCAACGAAGTTAGAAAATATTTTCCAAGCGCCAAAAGCATAGACGCGATTTTTAAAACGGACGACCGTTTGGGCATGGCGAAGTTCGCCGGCGTATTTTCGCAGAAATTGGCGGATGTTTTAAATAAAGATAAGCCGGACATGGTTTTAATTTTAGGCGACAGAGTGGAAATGTTTTCTACGGCCAAGACATGTCTTTATCTTGGCATACCCCTTGCTCAACTCCATGGGGGCGATAAAACTTTTACCGTTGACGAGCCGGCACGGCACGCTATTACTAAACTTTCCCATCTGCATCTGCCTGCCACCAAGGAATCAGCGGAGCGCATCAAAAAAATGGGCGAAGATGAATGGAGGATTCATATTGTTGGCGCGCCGGTGCTGGATGTGATTTTAAACGAGAAATTGCCATCACGCGCGGAACTTTTTAAAAAATTAAATCTTAATCCGAGCGAAAAAATAATTCTGGTAACCCAGCACGCCGTAAGCGAAGAATTTAAAGAAGCCGGCAGACAAATGGAGGAGACTTTGTCCGCGGTAAAATCTTTCGGTTTGCCAGCGGTTGTAATCTATCCCAATACTGACCCGGGCGGCAGAAAAATTATAGAGGTTATTGAAAAGGAAAAATCAAATAAACTTTTACATATTTTTCCGCACATGGAACACAAGGATTTTTTAGGGTTGGAGCGGGAAGCTTCAGTTTGGGTTGGAAATTCCAGCGCTATAATGATTGAGTCGTCATCTTTTAAAACGCCGTGCGTGAATGTGGGCACGCGCCAGCTTGGCCGCCAGCACGGAGATAATGTTATAAATGTCGGCTATAATAGAAATGAAATTAAAAAAGCAATAAAGAAATCTTTGCATGATGAAAAATATTTGGCGGGGCTTAAAACAATAAAAAACCCATGGGGCGACGGCAAAACCGGCCCGCGAGTCGCCAAGATTCTGGAGGATTTGGAAATAAATTCCAAACTGCTCACCAAACAGATAACTTATTAACCATTTGCATACGAATTTGACAAAAAATTGTAGCCGTGCTACATTTTTTTTGTAGTAAAATTGTTCATTGAGAAAGGAGTTCAGTATGAAAGGAAACTTAAACTGGTTTTGGCAGTCTGTGATTGCCATGATTTTTCTCGTGCCGGCGTGGCTGTCAATAGGATTTTTCAACCGCAATTTTCAAGTAAGGCCGGAAGTGTTTTTAACCTGGTTCGCGCTTGGGATTGCTATCGCGTCCGGACTTTTCGGAGCGCCGTCGCTCGGCTCGCTTTTGCCTTCTTGGCGGGTAGCGTGCACTATTCTATTGTTGGGCCTTATCCTCGGCGGCGTCGCGAACATCCAAATATTCAGGGCGGTGGACAGCGCGCCAAATCCCGGTTTGCCGGTGGCTATTGCAAATGTCGCAAGCGTGGGAGTTTTTATCGTTGCGGCTTTGCTTGCCAAGTGGATGCCCGATTATTTCGACCACGTAAAAACTGATCCCTGGGCGTTCTTGGGGATCTTTCTCACGATAATTGGCGCGACGCTAATCTCAATAAGGCGGTAAAACTATATTGCAAAAGGAAAGGGGGCGGAGAGTTAGAAATAGCTCTCTTTTTTATTGCAACTGATTTTATATTTTGTTAGTTTAAAGATTATTACAATGAAAGATTTAATTATCAGCGGATACAAAGTTAATTACGGTCTGCCGCCTTTTATTATCGCGGAGGGCGGGGTTAACCATAATAGCAATTTAGATTTGGCTTTGAAATTGATTGACGCGGCGGCGGAAACCGGAGCGGATGCGATTAAATTTCAGACTTGGAAGACAGAGCAGTTGGTGACCAAGGCCGGCAAGATGGCCGATTATCAAAAACGGAACACCGGCAAAGAAGAATCGCAATTTGATATGTTAAAAAACTTGGAACTGAAAGAGGAGTGGTACCCAACTTTAATTAGCCGCGCGAAAGAAAAAGGGATTATTTTGCTTTCAACGCCGCACGGTGGCAATGAGTCGGTTGATTTGCTGGAATCCTACGATTTCCCCGCTTTTAAAATTGCCTCCGGCGATATTACCAATCTGCCACTTTTGGAATACGCCGCAAAATTAAACAAGCCAATGCTGATTTCAACCGGCATGTCCACTATGGATGAAATTAAAGAAGCGGTGGAAACGGTAAAAAACGCCGGCAACGACCAAATTCTTATTTTTCATTGCACGACGGATTATCCATTGGCGCCGGAAAATGTAAATTTGCGCGCCATCCAAACTTTCATGAAAGAGCTGGGCGTGCTCATTGGTTATTCCGACCACACCTTGGGATCGCAAGTGCCGATAATGGCGGCGGCTTTAGGCGCGTGCATTATTGAAAAGCACTTCACGCTTGATAGAAATATGCCGGGGCCGGACCAAGTTGCTTCCATGGAGCCGAAAGATTTTAAAGAAATGGTGGCAGCTCTCAAACAAACCCCAATCATTATGGGTTCCGGAAAAAAGGAGCCGTTAAAACCCGAGCTTCAGTATTTGTCTGTTGCAAGAAAGAGTATTGTTGCGACGCGTGATATTAAAGCCGGCGAAAAATTCACACGCGAAAATCTAACCATCAAACGCCCCGGCACCGGCATGCATCCAAGGGAGTTTAAAAATATTCTCGGCAAAACCGCGGCGCGGGACATACCGCAAGATACTCTGCTTGGCAGAGATATGATTTTGTGACTAAAATAAGGCTAAATACGTTTAATTTATGTGGCGAAAAAGAGGTTCAAAAACTGGAAAGCGCCTAAGATTCTGCATGGCAAGCCGACCAAATACAATTGGCTGGTTTTGCGCCCCGAAGGATTGAAACTTGGCAAAAACACCGATATCGGCGCGTATACTTTAATCGCGGCGCACTACGGCGTGGAAATAGGAGACGATGTGCAAGTTGGTTCGCATTGCTCGCTTTATTCTTATTCAACAATTGATAATAAGCAGGGGAAAATTACTCTTAAAAAAAATTGCCGCGTTGGAACTCATAGCTCAATAATGCCCGGAGTAACAATTGGCGAAAATACTATTGTTGGAGCACACAGTTTCGTAAACAAAGATTTGCCGCCGAATGTTATCGCGGCGGGGACGCCGGTTAAAATTTTAAGAAAATTGCCGGAAAACTAGCAATATGCCAAAAACCAAGTCAAAAAAAACCAGAATACTGGGAATCTGCTCGGATGTTTTTATAACATCCGCGGTTTTATTGGAAGACGGTAAAGTGATTGCCGGAGCGCCGGAGGAAAGATTTAACAGGCAGAAACTTTATAGAGGGTTTCCTATGCAAGCTGTTAAGTATTGCTTAAAAGAGGCGAGATGCAGTCTGGAAGACATTGATATCGTTGCTTTAGGATGGAATCCGGGACTTCATATTAAACCGTCAAGCATGCGATTCGGGCAGGTGCTTCGCTGGCGCGGGGAGCATTTTCACACCGTTCCTCACGCTCTTTTATCACTTGCCAAAACAACCAAGGTTGATTATGTTGAGCAGTCCCTAAAACAGCTTAAAAACGATATTAAAATTGTTTACGTGACCCATCACAATTCTCATGCAGCCAACGCGTTTTTTCTTTCTCCGTTTAAAGAGAGCGCGATACTGACAATTGACGGCAGAGGTGAAGAGGATACTGCCGGATTTTTTGTCGGCAAGGGAAATAAAATAGAGGAATTAAAACTTGTAAAACTACCCCATTCTTTGGGCTTGTTTTACGGCGCCTTTACTGATTTTTTGGGATTTGCTCCGCATTCAGATGAATGGAAAGTAATGGCTCTTGCCGCCCGCGACTTTCCGCAAAATAAATATTACGAAAAAATGAAAAATCTCGTTTCATTAAATCGCGACGGCACGTTTGAACTTGATTTAAGCTATTTCCATTATTATTTAAACGATCGGCAAGCCTTGTATGCGCCAAAAATGGTAAAATTATTCGGTCCTCCGCGCATTGCGGATTCCGCGATTACGGAAAGGCATTACGAGATTGCAAACGCGCTGCAAAGAGTATCGGAGGAAACCGTTATTCACATGTTAAATTGGCTCCATAAAAAAACAAGCATGGAAAACCTTGTCGTCAACGGAGGTTTTTTTATGAACTCCGTATTTAATGGGAAAATCGCCAATGTGACAAAATTTAAAAATGTTTTTGTATCTTCCTGTCCCGATGACAGTGGCACGTCTTTGGGCGCGGCGCTTTATGCGTATCATCACATCGGCGGCCAAAAAAAGCGCGAAGAGCAAGCGCACAATTATTACGGCCCGCAATTTAGCAATGGGGAAATTAAAGAAGCTTTAGATAAATACAAGGTGAATTATAAATACATCGGCGATATAGAAAAATATACTGCGCGCCTGATAGCTGCCGGAAAAATCGTCGGCTGGTTTCAGGGGCGCATGGAGTTTGGCCAGCGCGCTTTGGGGAACCGCTCTATTCTCGCGGACCCACGGGATCCTCTAATGAAGGACAAAGTTAATAAAGCGGTGAAATACCGTGAGACATTCCGTCCATTTGCCCCGTCAATTTTGGAGGAGCGCGTAGCGGAATACTTTGAGTGCGATAAAAGTGCGCGGGTGCCGTTTATGGAAAAGGTTTTTCTGATCAGGTCGCAAAAAAGGCAAATTATTCCGGCGGTAACACACATAGATGGTTCTGGCAGACTGCAGACGGTGAGCAAACAAACAAACTCGCGTTTTTACAAACTTATTAGCGAATTTGAGCAAATAGCAAAAGTGCCAATAGTGCTGAACACCTCTTTTAACTTAAAGGGGGAAGCAATAGTTTGCAGTCCAACCGACGCTATTCGTACTTTTTATTCTTGCGGCTTAGATGCTCTGGTGCTAAGCAATTATCTAGTGGCCAAATAAATTTTTGTTTATATGAATATATTATTATTCGGCGGGACCGGTTTTATAGGAGAACATCTTGCTAAAAAACTTTCTGCGAGGAAAGATTGTAAGATTACGTCGGTGGGGAGCTCAAATATCAATGAAGGCAATTATTTAGACGCCGAAGTAATTGTGGTGTTGACTCAGCCGGGGACGGCGGTTAGAGACGTTTTAATCCCGAAAATCACAGCGTCTAAAAAATTAAAGAAAATTATTTATCTTTCCTCTCTGCTTATTTATCCGGATTCCCCTCGCCCGCAGAATGAAAAAGTTGTACCTATGCCGGCCACTGAATATGAACGGAGCAAATATAAGGAAGAATTAAAAATCTCTCGTTTCGCGAAAACAATTGGATGCTCATTAACGGTTATAAGAATGGCCAATGTTTATGGAGATATAAAAAATCTCGGCATTCTTAACAATATTTTTTTATCGCTTATACACGGACACGATTTTATTATCCGTGGAGATGGTAATAAAATAGTTAGGGACTATGTATTTGTTGAAGATGCGGCCGGACTAATAGAATTTTTTATTTTTTTAAAACAAAAAAACCAGCGCGAAGTGGTTAATGTTTCTACCGGCAAGGGATACACTGTGCGGGATTTGATTGGAATGGTAGAAAATATTACCGGCAAAGAGGTATATTTTAAAGTTGGCAGCCCCACGCCTGAAAAAAAGTTCAGCATAGGAGACAATAAAAAAATGCTTAAACTCACAAATTATAAATTTAATTATAGTTTGCACGATGGCTTACAGATAGCTTATAAAAATTATTTAAGATACTACAAACATTACGCCAGCGCCCATCCGTATATTGCAGCCAGAGAAAAAAAATATGTTATGGAAGTTTTGAATTCTGGGATTTTAAGCATGGGCCACAAATTGAAAGCGTTTGAAAAAAAATTCGCTGAGTTTGCAGGTACTAAGTATGCTTGCGGGGTTTCCAGCGGAACCGCTGGCTTACATTTGGCGCTCTTGGCGGCCAAAATTGGCTCGGGGGATGAAGTTATTACTACCCCATTTTCTTTTGTGGCTTCCGCCAATGTAATTTTGTATGTCGCCGCGAAGCCGGTTTTTGTGGATATTGATCCTATAACTTACAACATTGATCCAAATAAAATTGAAAGCGCTATTACAAAAAAAACTAAAGCAATTTTAATAGTGCATATTTTCGGCCAGCCGGCTGATATGCATCCTATTTTACAAATTGCTCAAAAATATAATTTGAAAGTTATAGAAGACGCTTGCGAAAGTCTCGGAGCAACTTACAAGGGCCGAAAAGCGGGTACTTTCGGCGAATCGGCTGTTTTTGCTTTTTATCCCAATAAGCAGATGACTACCGGTGAGGGCGGGGTAATTGTGACAAACAGCAAAAATATTTATAGGCTATGCGCTAGTTTGCGCAATCAGGGACGGTCCGAAAATATGCAGTGGCTCGACCATAAATATCTCGGCTATAATTACAGGATGGACGAAATGAGCGCCGCGGTTGGCTTAGCGCAATTGGAAAAGTTGGACTGGCTGCTCAAAGAAAGAAAAATAGCAGGTTGGTATAATAAATTTTTAGCGCCGTATAGCGATTTAGTTCAAGTTCCGCAAGTGCACAAGTATAATACTCACACCTGGTTTGTTTACGTTGTTCGCATAAAAAACATTCCTGACGGCAAGGCGGGTAAAAAAGTGAATCGGGATAAAGTTATTGAGTATCTTAATGAAATTGGCATAAGCACGAAACCATATTTGCCTTCAATTCATCTTTTGAGTTTTTATAAAAAATCTTTCGGGTTCAAACCGGGTGACTTTCCGGTATGCGAAGCGGTTAGTAATAGTGCAGTGGCCCTGCCGTTTTATATAGGTCTTAAAAAAGCGGACATAGAATATATTTCCAAAACATTAGCGGAAGTTATACAAAAATATGCTAAACGAGTTTAAAAATAAAAATATTTTGGTAACTGGTGGCACTGGCTCCATTGGTTCTGAAATTGTGCACCAGCTTTTAAAATTTAGTCCCAAAGTTATCCGTGTTTTCGCTCGCCATGAAGACAGACACTACCAGCTTATGAATGAGTTGGGCACTGAAAATGAGAGATTGCGTTTCGTGGTTGGAGATATCCGCGACAAAGATCGTTTAAGAATGGCCATGGAAGGAGTTGACGTTGTTTTTCATGCGGCTGCTTTGAAACAGGTGGCTATGTGCGAATATAATCCTTTTGAAGCGGTAAAAACCAATATTATTGGCACGCAGAATATCATAGAAGCAGCTAGAGATTTAAAAATTCCAAAAGTAATTGGAATTTCCACGGATAAAGTAGCCGAGCCAGAAGGAATTTTGGGCGTGTCCAAACTTATGGCCGAAAAATTGTTTTTATCTTCTTTTTATTACAGGGGAGACAAAAAAACGAAATTTGCTTGCGTGCGTTTCGGAAATGTTTTGGGAAGCCGCGGCAGTTTACTGCCCTTGCTTAAGAAACAAATCGCGGCTAACGGCGAGGTGGCAATTACAGACCAGAAAATGACGCGTTTTGTGATGACTGTGCCACAAGCTGTAAATTTGATTCTTTCGGCAACCAATATGATGCGCGGGCATGAAATTTTTGTACTGAAAATGCCAGCAATTCGTTTGGTTGACTTAATTAAAGCCGCGGTAAACTATTACGCCCCTATTTTTGGTAAAAAATCTTCAGATATCAAGATAAAAACAATCGGCAGACGCGCTGGTGAAAAAATCCACGAAAAATTATTGGCTGATTACGAAGTACCCAGAGCCTTGGAATCTGGAGAAATGTATATTCTGACCCCGCACGAAACAGTGGCCCGTAGCCAGTATAAAGAACATTATCTGGCCGCTCAAGTAAAAGTTGGAAGCAAGGCTTTGTCGTCCCAATACGCACCTAAGCTTTCTAAGATCCAGCTTGAAGCCATGATCAAAGAAGCCGATGCTCACCAAATTTAGCGAAAAATTAAATCTACTCAACTTATTTAAAAAAGCATTCGGCCAATATAAGTCGGAGATTATCTTACTAACAATCCTCTCTTTTGTTAGTGGATTTTTGGAAAGCATTGGAATTAACGCTATTATTCCTTTATTCTCTTTTCTAAATAAAGACCAGGCACCCGGCGTGGATTTTATTTCCCGAGCCATTGAAAAGTTTTTTTTATACGCGCATTTAAAATATACTCTGGTTTCTTTGCTCGTCTTTATAATTTTGCTTTTTATAATTAAGGCGGCCATTCTTTTCTGGGCTAACTACGTAGCTACGCGCGCAACCGCTTCTTTTGAAACTAAAATCAGAAATGAACTTTTTTCAGCCATATTAAAAGCCGATTGGCCATATCTTTCGGCGGAGAAAGTAGGATATTTAGATCAATCTTTGACCAACGACGTAGACCAGAGCTCTAAACTTTTGACTTACATCAGCGCTTCTATAATAGTTCTGGCCAATTTAATTGCTTACGGTCTTTTGGTTGTGAATATTTCCTGGATTGTGGCACTTTTTACAATGGCTTTTGGAGGAATAGTGCTTTTTTCTTTAAAACCGCTTTTCCGCAGAAATATAGCTGTTTCAGCGGAAATGGGCAGGCTTTACAAAGAATTGGCGCATTACGTAAACGAAAATATAATGGGAATGAAAGCAGTAAAAGCTTCTTTTGTGGAAGAAAAAATAACAGAGCGAAGCAATAAATATTTTGAGGCAATAAAGAATTTAAATTTGCGCGTGGCAGCGTTAAGAAACGCAACTACTGCCTTGCTCCAGCCGGTCGGCTTAATTTTTGTTATTGCCGTATTTATATTTTTTTATAAAATGACTGCTTTTAATTTCGCCGCGTTCGCCGTGATAGTTTACGCTATAAATAAAGTTTTTGCCTATATTCAGCAAGCTCAATCCAATTTGCATACCATTAACGCGCAAGTGCCTTACCTTGCTAGCGTATTGGAATACAAAAATAAAGCAAAAAAACACGAAGAGCGTGATTTGGGCACAGCAAGCTTCCATTTTCAAAAAAAGTTGGAATTCAGAAATGTTGGTTTTTCTTATAAAAATAGAGAAGAAAATGTTTTAAATGGAGTTTCTTTTTCTATAGATAAAGGCGGAATGGTTGGTTTGATAGGTCCTTCCGGAGCTGGAAAAACCACAATAGTGGATTTGATTTTGCGGCTTTACTTGCCGCAGGATGGCGAGATTTTAATTGATGGAAGAAATATAGCAGATATTCGTATGGAAGACTGGAGAAAAAATATCGGTTATGTTTCGCAAGAGATTTTTTTATTGAACGATACGATTGAAAACAACATAAAATTTTATAGCGACGCGATTACTGAAAAAGATATGATAGAGGCCGCGCGCCAGGCCAATATTTACGATTTTATAAATTCGCTTCCCATAAAATTCTCAACTGTCGTGGGCGAGAGGGGGATTTTACTTTCGGGCGGGCAAAAGCAAAGAATTATTTTAGCAAGAGTCCTCGCGAGACATCCCCAGATTCTGGTTTTGGATGAAGCCACCAGCGCCCTTGATAACGAATCGGAAATTTTTATACAAAAATCAATCGAGAGTCTAAAAGGAAAAATAACAGTTCTAGCCATAGCTCACCGCTTATCCACGGTGAAAGTTTCAGATAAGCTTATCGCACTGGATGAAGGGAAAATTATTGAAGAGGGCGTGCCCGCGGAGCTTCTCCAAAATAAAGACTCTTATTTCTTTAGAGTATATAATTTAAAAAATTAGATTATGCGTTTATTTTTAATAACCTGGATCGGAAAAGAATTCGGCCTTGCCGAAGTTGTAAAAGCGCTTAAACAAAAGCATAAGATTGTATATTGGGTAGGCGCGCATTCACGCGAAAAAATCAGCAGCCAAGATTTTTCCGGGACTATTTTCCATAGCCACGACGATGCCCTGAAAGCTATTCCGGCTAAGGAGGTCGGAAATTTTTTGTTTGACCCGCCAAGCGCCGAACTTTTGGAAAAACTTTTAGGTACAGAATCGGAAACGCTCACAATGATGAGCAAAACTTTTGAGAATATGTCTGTCAATGAACGTAAGCATCTCTACTATGATTATGTAAGATACTGGGACGGAGTAGTTAAAAAATTAAAACCGGACGCGATTATATTCCCAAATGTACCTCACAGCGTCTACGACTTTGTTATTTATGGATTAGCCAAGTTTTATGGGATAAAAACGATTATTTTTGAACTGACGCGGGTGAACGATCGGTGTCTGGTGATCAGCGATTTCGCCGTGGGCAGCAGCTTTTTGAAAACGGAACTTAAAAAAAACGAAAACAAGCATTTTTCTGTTGAAGACTTACCCTCGGACATCCATGCCTATTATGATGCGCAGATTAGTTTTAAAGCGAATATTCGGCCGCAAGACATTGTCGAGCTTTCAGAAAAGTATTCCGGGCTCAAAGCTTTAAAAGTAAAAGCGCGTTCTTTTTGGACTACGGTCACCGTACTTAAAGATTTGTCTGTTTTTACAAAAATAATCACTTACTTGCCGCGAAAATTCAGATCCAACCAAAAAACGGAGTATTTAAGTTTGGCAAAACCTGCTGATCTTTCCAAAAAATTTGTTTACGTCCCTTTGCAATACCAACCTGAATGCACCACTAGCCCATTGGGCGGAGTATTCGTGGATCAATTGCTTATGATTGAGATACTTTCAGCGGCTTTGCCGGCCGGATGGTTAATTTACGTAAAAGAACATCCTTTGCAATGGAAACCCAGAGGCCTGGATTATTTCAGCTACCGCTACCGTGGTTACTATAAAGCCATAGCAGATTTGCCTAACACGCAGATTATTCCTTTAGAAACTGACAGTCTTACGCTAATTGATAAATCCCAGTGCGTCGCTTCCGTAAATGGCACTGCTGGCTGGGAAGCGTTGCTTAGAAACAAACCTTCTCTAGCGTTCGGTTATGCCTGGTATCGCGATTGCCCGGGTGTTTTTAAAATAAACGACGTCCGATCTTGCAGTATCGCGCTTGAGGTTATAAAAGCCGGGCTTTTTGTGGATAGCCAGCAAATTATTAGTTATCTCTATAGTTTTGGTAAGATAAGTATAAACGGCTTCAGAGAGCAATATTGCCAGGATGTCTCTCCTATAGACGTCACGGAAAACATTAAAAATCATATTAACGCGATAAATTTAGCTTTAGAAAAAAATGAATTATAAATTTTTGTCAAAAATTCTTTTAACTTCCGGTCTTATCTATTCCGCTCTGATTTTCATTATTTTCCCGAAATGGACCATAGACGACGCTTATATTATTTTCCGATACGCGGAAAACTTCGCCAATCAAGGAGTGCTTACTTGGAATGTTGGAGAACCTCCGATTGAAGGATATACCGGAGTTTTGTGGACGGTGGTTTTGGCAGGATTTATAAAGCTCGGATTTTCACCGATTACCATAAGTCATGTTGCAGGCATTTTAATGTTTTTTGCGGGATGGCTTTTGCTTTTTCTTTGTTTAAGAAAATTAAATTTACCAGATTTAATCTCGGGCATTATCTTGCTTCTCTATGCCACTTCGCCCATACTGTTTACGCACGCTTTAAGTGGATTGGAAACCTCGCTTTTCATTAATGCTATTTTGCTTTCTTTTTATTTTTTGCTTGATGCGAAAGAAACGCCTTTATTTTTATCTTTGCTTTTTGCGAACTTGGTGCGGCCGGAAGGTGCGGCACTAGCCACGGCTTTTGTAATCGCAACCGGTATTTCTAAATTTAAAAATGAGCGGGAAGATTTTAAATTTTGGTTTTGGAAATTTCTTTTCTTTTATTTCTTCCCGGCGCTGATTTATTTTATTTGGAGGGCGAATTACTACGGCGCGCTTTTGCCAAATACTTTTTACGCCAAGGAAGGCAATGGCATATCCCTTGATAATTTGATTGATATCTCCAGATTTTTGAGAACATTTTTTGCAATTCCTATTTTAGCCGCGGCGTTACTTTTGTCTTTTGAAGCCGATTGGCTGTGGGAACGTATCAAAAGCGAGTGGGTAAAATTCAAAAATTCACAAATATTTAATGCTTTTTGGGGCGCGATTATATTCATGATTTTATTAGTTGCCGTTTTGGCCCGCACGCACCTGCTTACCAATTTTTCCACGCGTTTTTATACTCCGCTTATGCCGGCATTTTGGCTGGGTTTAGGATATTTATTCGGCTTGGGATTTTTAGCTCTAAACGAATTCAAAAATAAAAAAACTCTTAAGTACAAATTGACAATCTGTTTTTTTTTGGTTTTGAGCGTTTACCAAATTTTATTTCAAGTCGTTAAATTGAAAGACGAAATGCAATTTGCCCGCGTTCAGCTTACTTTGCAGGAAACTGAACATAATTTAATCGGCCGAGAATTAAAAAATATTATTCCGCCATCGGAATGGCTGGTAGTTTACACAGACGCCGGGGCGATGCCTTATTTTTCAAAACTTAAAACCGTAGATTTTGGGGCGCTAAATGACCCGTTATTGGCGCGCGGCAATTTATCTCCAAAAGAAAAAATTGATTATTTTTATTTAAAAAATCCGGGAGCAATAGTTTTTACAAGCGAAAATAAAGACAAGTTGGAATATGGCGCGGAAGCGGAATCAATTTCCAATGATTTGAGATTTAAAAATTACATTTTATATAAAAAATATTTTTCCACTATTCCCAATCTTGAATATCACCAATTTGTGTATTTAAGGAAAGACTTATATCATAAATAACATGTCGCAGAAAACAATAGACATCATTGTTAAAATAGTCAAAATCGGGCTTTTTATTTTGCCAGCACTATCTCTAATTGTGGCCGGCAATTTTTTTGCAAATATGTTTCTGCCGGGAGTGGGCGACTTATTTTTCCCGTTCATTACCGGCAAGAATTTTTTCTTCCGCATAGTTGTTGAAATTTTATTTGCTCTGTGGGCAATCGCTGCCATTTTTGATAAAAAATACCGCCCGCGCACCTCGCCGATTTTTTGGGCAGTTTTGGCTATAGTGGGGGTTTTAACGCTTTCTACGATTTTCGGCGAAAATCCATATCGCAGTTTTTGGTCAAACTACGAGAGAATGGAGGGGCTAGTGACACATCTTCATCTTTTGGCATACTTTATAATCTTGATCTGCATGTTTAAAAATGAAACCGATTGGCGGAGATTTTTTTATTCTTCTATCGCGGTGAGTTTCATAATTACCGCCTATTCTTATCTTCAATTCATGGGTAAATTGGAGATTCATCAATCTAGCGATCGTTTAGACGCTACTTTGGGAAACTCTACTTATCTGGCCATTTTTTTGATTTTTAATATTTTTCTCGCGGCTTATTTTTTATTTAAACCTGCCCGCCAATTGGCCCGCCTTGCCGTCGGGCAGGCAGGCGGGGAGCAAAGAATCTGGATACGGAGTATCCTGGCCTTCGTTATCATTATGGAAATCCCGGTTGTTTTTTTTACCGCGACTCGCGGCGCGATTTTGGGTCTTTTGGGGGGCACGGCGCTTTTCACTTTGCTTAAGGTTTGGTTGGAGGGGGATCGGCGTTCTAAAATTTTATCCGGAGGAGTTATAGGCGTCGTTTTAACGCTTTTAGGGGCTTTCTTTGTTTTAAAGAATACGGATTTCATCAACAAAAATTATGTGCTCAAACGTTTTACCGATATCTCGCTGAAAGAACAAACAATTAAATCGCGGTTCACTATTTGGGGCATGGCTTTGGAAGGATTTAAGGAACATCCAATTTTGGGCTGGGGGTCGGAAAATTTTAATTTGGTGTTCAATAAATATTACAAGCCCCAACTTTGGCCGCAGGAGCCGTGGTTTGATCGGGCGCATAACGTAATTTTTGATTGGCTGATTCACGGCGGTATTTTGGGACTTCTGGCTTATTTGGGCGTTTTTATTTTGAGTCTCTATACACTTTGGAAGAAACAGCAGGATAAGTTGGCCAAAGCTATTTTTACCGCGCTTTTCGCCGCCTATTTTTTTCATAACTTGTTTGTTTTTGATAATCTCACATCTTATTTCATGTTTTTTGCAATACTTGGGTTTATCCATTTTTTGGAAATTAAATCTCTACCGCAAATGGATTCGTCAAAGAGTGCTTCTCCTTTTCAATATATTGCTGTAGTCATTGTGTCTGTCGCGGTGATCTTTTCTTTGTACTTCGTAAATATAAAACCTCTTTTAGCAAGCGAAGCGCTCCTCAATGCTTTAAAAGATATGGCAGTTTCGGCCCAAAACGTGGATGTGATTTTGGGTGATTTTGATAAAGTTTTTGAATACAAAACTTTCGGCAATGGCGAGGCAAGAGAGCAATTTAGCAGTTATGCCAGCAATGCTATTACCTTTGATATTTCTAACGACCTTAAAATTAAAATCATACAGAAAGCAATTTCAGAAATGGAGCGCCAGATTGTTGACAACCCCAAAGATGCCCGGTCATACCTTTTTCTTTCGGCACTTTATCTAAAGGGCGGAAAGATAGATGACGCTCTTAAAATTTTGGATAAAGCGCAGGAATTATCTCCTAAAAAACAACAAATCTTTTTTTTGATGGCCGATATTTTGATAAGCAAAGGAGACAATAAAAAAGCCTTTGAGGTTTTAAAAGAGGCTTATGATTTCGCCCCGGCTTACGGCGAAGCCGCTAAAAATATGGCTTTGGTCGCCATACTGAATAATCAAAGCGACTACGCCGAGGAAGTCCTGATGAAAACTTTCGGCAAGAAAATCATTAAAGACCAAAATTTGCTTACGGCCTACGCCCGAGCGGGGAATTTTCAAAAAGTAAGAGACATCTGGCTTTTATTTATTGAAAAAGAGCCTCAAAACGCCCAATACCGCGTGAATCTGGCCGCGACTTTTATGCAGTTGGGGGAAAGGCAGAATGCCATAAAAGAACTGCAAAAAGCCATAGAAATAAATCCGCAATTTAAAGAGCAAGGGGAGCAATTTATAGAAGAAATTAAAGCTGGACGGAATCCATAACTTATCCACAGGCTGGTGTTTTGTGTTTTATATCTTTATTCTGTTACACTGAATTCAGTCTTTTAAAGCGTCGATGCTTTATTTTATAAGCTTTTATTGATTTAGATTTATGAACAGATTTTTTATAAACAAAAAAGAGTCTATCGCTATCACACTTGCGGGCTTGGCTTCCGTTTTGCTTGTTGCCGGCATAGTTTATTCGTCAACCATCGGTACCAATATAAGTACCGGCGGCACTCTTACGGCAACTGGGGCTACTTCATTAGGCAACACGCTCGGCGTTACCGGCCTTTCTACTTTAGCAGGCTTTATTTCCACCGCCTCATCTTCCGTAGCGGCTAATTTTAACGTAGCCGGACCCTTGAGCGCCTCGTCAACTTTAACGGTAAATGGCAAGTTAACGACTGATAACTTTATCGGCGCGAATGGCACTGCTACTCCGGCGGCGGAATTCTCCGCAACTGGCACTGGAACTACAACTGCATATCTTGATACCAGTGGCACTAAGAAAGGAAGCTGTATTGAGTTGGTAAGCGCGACTAGCACCGTTTGGAGAATGTACATCGGCGCGAATGATAGGGGTACCACTACCGATACAGGAAGTCGTAGCGGAGAAGGTTTCGTCGTAGCTATTTGGGAAAAAGGTTCCTGCAAGTAAACTTGACAAGTAAATAATTGCAAAATTACTTATGAAAATTTATTTAAAAGTTTTCGCTGCGCTTCTGTCAGTTCCTTTCGCTTTTGCTAACGCTACCAATGACGTTACTTTAACTACTGAAGCCATCAT